>NZ_JBITDI010000019.1:0-172787 GCF_044454005.1 Nocardia sp. NPDC051570
TCGAAGCGCATGCGCGAAGCGCGAGTCTCGAGCGCTGAACGGCGAGACTCAGGGCCGCGAGCCCGCCGAAGCGAAGCGAAGGCCAAAAACACAGCCCAACGACACCCCTCATGGCCCCGCCAACGCGAAGCTAAACAGCAGTCCCCGGCGTAACCCGAGGCTTAGGCGCCCGCATCCGCCGAATCTGCGAAGCCCGCACAAACGCATACCACCCCAACGACCAAGTCGACTCGACATGCTCGGGATACCGCTCCCGCACCCGCCGATTGATGATGCGCCCCAACAAAAACCCCTCCCCGATCATGAACGCCATCATCACCAACATCGCCAGCGTGATGTAAGCCTGCACGGCCGGGGTAAGAAACATGGTCAGAATCAACACCAGCGCAAGCGGCATGAACATCCCCACCAGATTGCGCCGAGCGTCCACCAGATCACGGACATAGGCCCGCACCGGCCCGCGATCACGCGGCAGCAGGAACTTGTCCTCACCGGCAAGCATGCGTTGGCGACGGTCAGCGGCATCGCGACGACGCTCGGCGGAGGCCGCCTTACGCTCCGCGCGACTGCCACGCACGGCCTTGCGGCGGGCCCGGGCCTCCTTGGCCGTCAGGGGCGCGGGCGCGACCGGACCACGCCGGCGGTTCTCCGCGTCACGACGCTTGGGAGTGGGCTTACCCTTGCCCGCGGTCGCGGGCACGGCCGCCCGATGCGAGGTGGCCGAGCCGCCGTCGGAACCGCCGGTCGTGGCGGCCGAGGTATCGTCGGCGAGGTCGTCGGTGGTGCTTGAGTCGCCGCGGCGGAGGAACTTCACGCCGACCAGGCTATTCGATAGCAGATCGGCCGGGAAATCCGGTTCACCCGCCAGGACGACAACCGTTTTGTTTCGGGGTTCGAGGGGGGTCGACAGGCCCGTGGACTCGATCCGAGTGGCAAGATTGGAAATAGCCACCCGCGAAGTGGCGTTGACATGGCGCGAGCCGTTTCACGGGTAACACAGGTCCCTAGGAGAGTTCATGACTGTGCAGAACGAGACCGCCACCCACGGTGTGACTCTGAGCGACGCCGCCGCCCTCAAGGCGAAGGCGCTGCTCGATCAGGAGGGTCGCGACGATCTGGCGCTGCGGATCGCGGTGCAGCCCGGCGGCTGCGCCGGTCTGCGTTACCAGCTCTTCTTCGACGATCGCTCCCTCGACGGCGACCTCATCGTCGACTTCGGCGGCGTCAAGCTGGCCGTCGACCGGATGAGCGCCCCCTACGTGCAGGGCGCGTCGATCGATTTCGTCGACACCATCGAGAAGCAGGGTTTCACCATCGACAACCCCAACGCCACCGGCTCCTGCGCCTGCGGCGACAGCTTCAACTGACACCCGTGATCGGATGAGTCGACCCAGCGCGGAGCCCCCTGTCGAGGCTCCGCGCTGATATCTGCCCGGGGGTCGAGAATCCCTGGGGCACAACCCGCGCCCAGCGCACCACACGAAGGATTCCCCCAGTGACCATCGCCGTGTCCGGATCCATCGCGACGGACCACCTCATGAATTTCCCCGGCCGGTTCTCCGAGGCGCTGCTGGCGGACCAGCTCGAGCACGTATCGGTGAGCTTCCTGGTCGACGACCTGTCGATCCGCCGCGGCGGCGTGGCCGGCAACATCACCTACGCCATGGGCCTGCTCGGCGGCGCACCGCTGCTGCTCGGCGCGGTCGGACCCGACTTCGGCGAATACCGGGAGTGGCTCGAGAAGCACGGCGTGGACTGCTCGGCCGTGCACGTCTCGCAGAAGGCGCACACCGCACGGTTCATCTGCACGACCGATGAGGAGATGGCCCAGATCGCCGTCTTCTATCCGGGTGCGATGAGTGAGGCCCGCGACATCTCCCTCGCGGAGGTCACCCGCGGCCGCACGCTGGAACTGGTGCTGGTCGGCGCCGACGATCCCGACGCGATGCTGCGCCACACCGCCGAATGCCGCGAGCTGGGCATCCCGTTCGCCGCCGACCCCTCCCAGCAGCTGGCCCGCCTCGACGGCGCGCAGGCGCTACAGCTGATCGACGGCGCGACCTATCTGTTCACCAACGAGTACGAGCTGGGCCTGCTGCGACAGAAGTCCGGGCTGACCCTCGAGGAGATCGATAGCCGCGTCGGCATCCGGATCACCACGCTGGGTGCGAAGGGCGTGCAGATCACCGACCGCGACGGCACCGAGATCAACGTCGAGGTGGTACCGGAGTCGGCGAAGGTCGATCCGACCGGTATCGGCGACGCGTTCCGGGCCGGATTCCTCACCGGGCATACGGCCGGACTGAGCCTCGAGCGGTCGGCTCAATTGGGTTCGCTGGTGGCCGTTCTCGTGCTCGAGACCAACGGTCCGCAGGAGTGGTCGCTGGACCGCGACAGCGCCCTGGAGCGGATTCGCGGGGCCTACGGCCCCGAGGCGGCCGAGGAAATCAGCACTGTGCTGCGCTGAAAACCGCTGCGCCGCGGGTTGACTCGCGGCGCATCAACGCCGAACCGGGCAATTCGCGAAACCGGCGGCGATATCCGAATCCTGGTCCGCCCGCGCAGTGACGGTTCACAGCGCGGGCGGATGCGTCGAATTCGCCGGCGGGCCATAGGCTGGTGTGCATGGGATCCGACCATATGTACTTCCGTCAGCTGCTGTCCGGCCGGGACTGGGCCGTCGGCGATCCGCTCGCCACTCAGATGCGCAACTTCGCGTATCTGATCGGCGACCGGGAGACCGGCGAATGCGTGGTGGTCGATCCCGCCTATGCGGCAGGGGATCTGGTGGATATCGCCGAGGGCGACGGGCTGCGGTTGACCGGTGTGCTGGTCACCCATCACCATCCCGATCATGTCGGCGGGTCGATGCTCGGCTTCACCCTGCGCGGCGTGCGTGAACTGCTGGAACGCATCGATGTGCCGGTGCATGTGCAGCAGCTGGAACTGCCGTGGGTCGCCAATGTCACCGGTATCGAGCCGAGCGCGCTGACCGGACACGAGCACGGCGACAAGCTCGGCGTCGGCGATCTGGAGATCGAGATGCTGCATACGCCCGGACATACGCCGGGCAGTCAATGCTTCCTGTTCGACAATCGCCTCGTCGCCGGGGACACGTTATTCATCGACGGATGCGGACGCACCGATTTCCCGGGCGGCGACTCCGACGAGATGTTCCGCAGCCTGCGCTATCTCGCAGGCCTCTCGGGCGATCCGGTCGTGTACCCGGGCCATTGGTATTCCCAGGAGCCCAGTGCCGCGCTGTCGTCGGTGCGCGACAACAACTACGTGCTGCGCCCGACGACCCTCGACCAATGGCACATGCTCATGCCCGGCTAGCGTCAGGCCAGCTTGCGCATCCACTCGTGGATATCGGCGAACGTGCCGCGCTGGATGCCGGTCAACGTATCGCGCAGGGCCATGGTCACCTCGCCCGGTTCGCCGTTGCCGATGGTGAATTCACCCTCGGCCGAGCGGACCGAGGCGACCGGGATGACCACCGCGGCGGTACCGCAGCCGAACACCTCGGTGATCTCCCCCGATTCGACGCCCTTGCGCCATTCTTCGACGGAGATCTTGCGCTCCTCGACCTTGTAGCCGGCGTCGGCGGCCAGTGTGATCAGTGAGTCGCGGGTGATGCCGGGCAGTAGCGAACCGGACAGTTCGGGGGTCACCAGCCGCGCCTGCGAGCCGGAGCCGAAGACGAAGAACAGGTTGTTGGTGCCCATCTCCTCGACGTAGCGGTGCTCGCACGCGTCCAGCCAGACCACCTGATCGCAGCCCTTCTCGGCGGCCTGCTTCTGCGCCAGCAGTGAGGCCGCGTAGTTGCCCGCGACCTTCGCCTCGCCGGTGCCGCCGGGCGCGGCCCGCACGTATTCGGTGGACAACCACACCCGCACCGGCTTCAGCCCGCGCGGAAAGTACGCTCCCGCAGGCGATCCCAGCAGGAGGAACTTGTATGCCTCGGCGGGCTTGACGCCCAGGCCGGATTCGGTGGCGACCAGGAACGGCCGCAGATACAGCGAATCCTCGCCGCCCGCCGCGGGCACCCAGTCACCGTCGACCTCGAGCAGCTGGCGCACCGATTCGATGAACAGCTCCTCGGGCAGTTCGGCCATCGCCATGCGGCGCGCCGAGCGCTGCATACGAGCGGCATTGGCGTCGATGCGGAAGGTCGCGATGCTGCCGTCGGACTGCCGATAGGCCTTGAGACCCTCGAAGATGGCCTGGCCGTAGTGGAACACCATGGTCGCCGGGTCCAGCGTGAGCGGAGCATAGGGCTCGACGAGGCCGTTGCCCCACTGTCCGTCGAGGTAGTCGAGGGTGACCATGTGATCGGTGAAGTACCGCCCGAAGCCGGGCGCCGCGAGGATTTCCTGCCGCCGCTGCGCGGGCGTCGGAGCGGGATGCGGAACACGGGTGAACTGCGCAGCAACGGTCATGATCCTGATCCTAGAACGCAGCACCCGCTGCGCGATGCCCGGTCCGGCATCCCGGATAGAAGGAACCGGACGTGCTGTGCAGATTGCTCAGCAACGTCCGGTCGACTCCGATTCCCTATGGGCGACACGCTCTATGCGCTACATCCCGGCCCTGGCCCGGCTCACGATCCCGGCCCCGCTCGATCCCGGGCCCGCTCACGATCCGAGCCTGCCCCCGCTCACGATCCCGACTCTGGCCCTGGCCCTGGCCCGCTCAATCCTGGCCCTGGCCCCGCTCACAATCCTGACCCTGGCCCCGCTCACAATCCCGACCCTGGCCCCGCTCACGAAGTGTGCGGGGTCACGAACGGTGGCCGCACGACCTCCGCGCGCAGGCGACGGCCGCGCACATCGACCTCGACCTGATCGCCCGGCTCGAGATTCGCGGCAGTGTCGAGCAGGGCCAGCGCGATACCGACCTTCAGCGAGGGCGAGAAGGTGCCCGAGGTGGTCTCGCCGACGGTCTCCTCGCCGCGCAGCACGGCCTGCCCCTGGCGCAGCACTCCGCGATCGAGTGCCTTGAGCCCCATCAGGATTCGCCGCGGTCCGGCCGACTTCTCCTGTTCCAGAGCGGATTTGCCCCAGAACTCGGCCTTCTTCCAGCCGACTGCCCAGCCGCAGCGGGCCTGCACCGGCGAAATGTCGAGCGACAGTTCATGTCCGTGCAGGGGATAACCCATCTCGGTGCGCAGGGTGTCGCGGGCGCCGAGGCCCGCGGGCTCGCCGCCGAGCGCCCGCACCCGCTCGATCAGCGCGCGGAACACCGGTTCGGCATCGGCCCAGCGCGGCAGCAGCTCGTAGCCGTGCTCGCCGGTGTAGCCGGTGCGGCACACCCGCACCGGGCGGCCGTCCCATTCGGCGTCGGCGTAGGCCATGTACTCCATATCGGTCGGAAGACCCAGGGCGGCAAGCGCTTCCGCCGACTTCGGCCCCTGCACCGCGAAGACCGCGTAATCGCGGTGCTGTTCGGTGACGGTGATCCCCTCCGGAGCGGCCTTACGCAGTTCGGCCACCACCGCCGCGGTATTGGCGGCATTGGGAACCAGGAAGACCTCGTCCTCGCTCACGTAGTACGCGATCAGATCGTCGATCACACCGCCCTCGGGCGTGCAGCACAGCGTGTACTGGGCCTTACCCGGCCGAATACGCCCCAGATCATTGGTCAACGCCGAGTTCACGAATGCCGCCGCCCCCGGCCCCGCCACGGTCGCCTTGCCGAGATGACTCACATCGAACACCCCGACGCTCGTCCGCACGGCGGTATGTTCGGCCACCGTCCCGCCGTACTGGACGGGCATCTCCCAGCCTCCGAACGGCGCGAAGCTCGCACCCAGCTCGACATGCACGTTGTGAATCGGGCCTTGCAGCAGGTTCGTCTCGGTCACGACGCGAGCTTAACCGGCCGATTCCACCCCAGCGGACCTCACTCTTCGACAGGTCGCAAGACGGTACTTCCCGGCGGACGAGCTCGGCGGGGCCGTTCAGTAGCCTGGTCCGCATGACTGGAGTTGCAGATCGTTCGCTCGGGCCGGAACTGGTTCGTGTGGTTGGTATCGGGGATGCCGATGTGCTTGTCGTGGGGCTGTTCAGCGGTGCGGAGGGGCCGGAATTGGCGCCGTCGGATGCGTTCGAGGACGTGTTGGGTGATGCGCGCGACGGGCTGATCGAGCAGTTGCGGGCGGTGGGAGCCAAGGGGAAGGCCGAGGAGTTGACCCGGGTGCCCGCGCCGGAGGGGCTGGGGGTGACCAGCGTGCTGGCCGTCGGGCTCGGTGCCGCGGAGAAGGCGGATGCCGAGCAGGTGCGCAAGTCCGCGGGTGTCGCGGGGCGGGCGCTGGCCGGGGTCGGGACCGCGGTCACCACGCTGTCGGGGCTGGATCTGGGTGCGGCGGCCGAGGGGTTCTATCTGGGGGCCTACACCTTCACCTCGTTCAAGTCCGGCAAGTCCGCGCCCAAGCCGGACGAGCAGCCGGTGCGGCGGGTCGAATTCCTTGTTCCCACACCGGAATCCGGTGAGCAGGAGCTGTTCCGGGCGCAGGCGATCGCCGAGGCCGTCGCGACCACGCGCGATTTCGTGAACACCCCGCCGAGCCATCTGTTCCCGGCAGAATTCGCTTCCCGGGCACAGCAATTGGCCGAGGCGGCCGGGCTCGAGGTCGAGGTGCTCGACGAAAAGTCCTTGGCGGCAGGCGGTTACGGCGGCATCCTCGGCGTCGGCAAGGGCTCCTCGCGGGGGCCGCGGCTGATCCGCATCACCTATCGCGGCGGTGACAAGAAGGTCGCCCTGATCGGCAAGGGCATCACCTTCGACACCGGCGGCATCTCCATCAAGCCCGCCGCGAATATGGAGATCATGACCTCCGATATGGGCGGTGCGGCGGCGGTCATCGCCACCACGCTGCTGGCGGCGCGGCTGAGCCTGCCGATCACGGTCATCGCGACCGTGCCGATGGCCGAGAACATGCCGTCCTCCACCGCGCAGCGGCCGGGTGACGTACTCACCCAGTACGGCGGCATCACGGTCGAGGTCATCAACACCGACGCCGAGGGGCGGCTGATCCTGGCCGACGCCATCGTCCGTGCGGGCGAGGACGATCCGGACTACCTCATCGACGTCGCCACCCTGACCGGCGCCCAGATGGTCGCGCTGGGCACCCGCACCCCGGGCGTGATGGGCACCGAGGAATTCCGCGATCGGGTGGCCCGCATCTCTCAGCGGATCGGCGAAAACGCCTGGGCCATGCCCCTTCCCACGGAACTACGCGCCGATATCAACTCCAAGGTCGCCGACCTGGCCAATGTCGCCCCGCACCGCTACGGCGGCATGCTCTCGGCGGGCCTGTTCCTGAAGGAGTTCGTCCCCGAGAACGTCGGCTGGGCCCACCTCGACGTCGCCGGCCCGGCCTACAACACCGGCAGCCCGTTCGGCTACACCGGCAAGGGCGGCACGGGCGTCCCGGTCCGCACCCTCATCGCGGTGCTGGACGACATCGCCGCGGAATAGCCCCGTCCACCCCGCCTCGCTTCGCTCGGCGGGGACAAAGAAAAGAGGAGCAACTCGCGCGGGAAGCGGGAAGCACCTCGCATGAGATGAGAAAGAGCACCTCACGCGGGATGAGATGGGGATGTTGACCCCGTCGACTGGCCGCAAGGCCGGGCGACGGGGTCAGTCCGATCGGTCGCGCAGTTCGTTCTCCAGGGCCCGTTTGCGCTCGATGCGGCGGCGGGCGTCATAGTCGCGCATGCGTTGCGGGTAGCCGGTGCGGGCCGCGTCGTAGACGGGGACACCGAGCCAGCCGGACAGGCGGCGGGCGCCCTGTTCGCCGACTATGCGACGGGTCCATTCGCCGTCCGCGGCTATTAAAACTACTGTGACATCGGTCACAGTCGTCTTCGGTTCTATGTATGCCTCGACGCCGATGTGGGTGTGCACCCAATCCGCCAGGTACCGGGCGTCGGTCGCATCGGTGATGCCGCCCGGTCCGCCGCGGCGGAAACGATCCAGCAAACCCATCTCCGCCCACCTCCTCTTCCTGCACCGGAGATGTTCACACCCGGTGCATCGATAGTGCCAGGAATCGGGACATACCCGACGACCGCCCGGTCCGGCATCCCCGCCCAACACGGCCGCCCTGTGCCACGGGCCGAGTCGGCGAGTGCAAGGATGGGAAGTCGGAACAAGAACCACAGATCTCCGGTGCCACACAGAACCTTCGGTGGCGTCAGGACATTCGCCGCAACCCGCGGCGGGAGCCCGCCGAGAGACGAACTGTTGTAGACCCGTCGAGCAGTTAGAGGAGTCAACGGACATGGCCTTCTCCGTCCAGATGCCAGCTCTTGGTGAGAGCGTCACCGAGGGCACTGTGACCAGGTGGCTGAAGCAGGAAGGAGACACGGTCGAGGTCGACGAGCCCCTGCTCGAGGTGTCCACCGACAAGGTCGACACCGAAATCCCCTCGCCCGTGGCAGGTGTGCTCACCAAGATCGTGGCCAAGGAGGACGACGTCGTCGACGTCGGTGGCGAGCTGGGTGTGATCGGCGACGCCAACGAGGCGCCCGCCGCGCAGTCGGCCCCGGCCCCGCAGGCCGAGCAGGCCCCGGCCCCGCAACCCGCACCGCAGCCCGCCCCGGCCCAGCAGCCCGCCCCGCAGCCCGCGGCCCAGCCCGCCGCCTCGACCGGTGCCGCATCGGGCACCTCGGTCAAGATGCCCGAGCTCGGCGAATCCGTCACCGAGGGCACCGTCACCCGCTGGCTCAAGCAGGTCGGCGACGATGTCGCGGTCGACGAGCCGCTGCTCGAGGTGTCCACCGACAAGGTCGACACCGAGATCCCCTCGCCGGTCGCCGGCACGTTGCTGGAGATCACCGCGCAGGAGGACGATGTCGTCGCCGTCGGCGGTCAGCTCGGTGTGATCGGCAGCGGTCAGCCCGCCGCCCAGCCCGCACCGGCCCCGGCGCCCAAGCCGGAACCGGTGCAGCAGGCGGCCCCGCAGCCCGAGCCCAAGCCGGCCCCCGCGCCGCAGCCCAAGGCCGAAGCGCCGCAGCCCAAGCCGCAGCCCGCCCCGGCTCCGGTCGCGGCCCCGGCCGAGGCATCGGGCAACGGTGAGGCCCCCTACGTGACCCCGCTGGTCCGCAAGCTGGCCACCGAGCACAACGTCGACCTCGCCTCGGTGCAGGGCTCCGGCGTCGGCGGTCGCATCCGCAAGCAGGACGTGCTCGCGGCGGCCGAGACCAAGCAGGCGCCCGCGCCCGCCTCGGCTCCGTCGGCCCCGGCCGCCGCGCCGAAGGCTCCCGCCGCGGCCGCCTCGGCCCCGGCCGGTGTGCGTCCGCAGCTGCAGGCGCTGCGCGGCACCACGCAGAAGGCCAGCCGCATCCGCCAGATCACCGCGGCCAAGACCCTGGAATCGCTGCAGACCACCGCGCAGCTGACCCAGACCTTCGAGGTCGACGTCACCAAGATCGCTGCGCTGCGGGCGAAGACCAAGGACGCGTTCGCCAAGCGCGAGGGCGTCAACCTGACGTTCCTGCCGTTCTTCGCCAAGGCCGCGGTCGAGGCGCTGGGCGTGCACCCGAACGTCAACGCGTCCTACAACGAGGACACCAAGGAGATCACCTACCACTCGGCGGTCCACCTCGGCATCGCCGTGGACACCGAGCAGGGCCTGCTCTCCCCGGTCATCCACAACGCCAGCGACCTGTCGCTGGCCGGCCTGGCCCGGGCGATCGCCGATATCGCGGGCCGCGCCCGCACCAGCGGCCTGAAGCCCGACGAGCTGGCGGGCGGCACCTTCACGATCACCAACATCGGCAGCCAGGGCGCGCTGTTCGACACCCCGATCCTGCTTCCGCCGCAGGCGGGCATGCTGGGCACCGGTGCGATCGTCAAGCGGCCCATGGTGATCGCGGACAACGGCGACGAGTTCATCGGCATCCGGTCGATGTGCTTCCTGCCGCTGACCTACGACCACCGGCTCATCGACGGCGCCGACGCCGGACGCTTCCTCACCACGATCAAGCACCGGCTCGAGGAAGCGGCGTTCGAAGCCGATCTGGGACTGTAAGTAGTTCCACCGCATGCAGGTTGTGATCGCCGGCTCGTCCGGGCTGATCGGGACGGCGCTCGTGGCGGCCCTGCGCCGCGACGGGCACGAGGTGCTGCGGCTCGTGCGCCGTCCCGCCGCCGCCCGCGACGAGTTCGGCTGGGATCCCGTCCGGGCGCAGGTGCCCGAACGGGCCCTGCGCGGCGCGGATGCCGTGATCAACCTGTGCGGGGCCGGAATCGGCGCGCGCCGCTGGAGCGGCGGCTACAAACAGCAGCTGCGCGACAGCCGGATCACGCCGACCGATGTGCTGGCCACAGCGGTCGCCGCCGCGGGGGTGCCGACGCTCATCAACGCCAGCGGTGTGCACTACTACGGCGGCGGCACCGGTGATCGGGTGGTCACCGAATCCGCTTCGGCCGGAACGGGTTTCCTGGGTGCGCTGTGCGCCGATTGGGAGGCCGCCGCCTGCCCCGCCGCCGAGGCCGGGGTGCGCGTGGTGCTGCTGCGCAGCGCGGTGGTGCTGTCCCGGCACGGCGGCATGCTCAACATGCTGGAACCGCTGTATTCGCTCGGACTCGGCGGCCGCCTCGGCAACGGCCGCCAGTACGTGCCGTGGATCTCCCTCGACGACGAGATCGGCGGCATCCGATTCGCGCTCACCCACGACACGATTCGCGGCCCGGTGAATATGGTCGGCCCCGCGCCGGTCACCAACGCCGAATTCAGCCGCGCCCTGGCCCGCGCCCTGCACCGCCCCGCTGCCCTGGTGGTCCCCGCCGTCGCCCTGCGCCTGCTGATCGGCGAATTCGCCCAGGAGGCCATCCTGCACGGCCCGCGCGCCATCCCCACGGTCCTGGAGGAGGCGGGCTACACCTTCCACCACCAGACCATCGGCCAGGCCCTCGCCGCGCTCTTCGACCGCGACTCCTGAACCCGCCCAACGCATCCCCCACCCCGATCCCCGCACCCTTTCCCGCGCTTCGCACCCGTTGCGGGCGCCCACAGAGGGTGCGGAGCGCGGGAAAGGGTGCGGGGGTGGGGGTGTGCCGGGGGGTTGGTTACCGTGGGGCGGTGGTTGGGCAGGTGGTTGTTCGGGATGCTCGGGAGGGGGATCTTCCCGAGGTTGTGGTGATTCATAACGCGGCTATCGCCGAGACGACGGCGATCTGGGACTCCGAGCCGGTGGATCTCGCCGAGCGGAGTGCGTGGTGGCGTGCGCGGGTAGCGGCGGGGTATCCGGTGCTGGTGGCCGAGATCGAGGGTGTGGTCGTGGGTTACGCCACATACTCGCAGTGGCGGCCCAAGGTCGGATTCCGGTTCACTGTGGAGAATTCGGTCTATGTGGCCGATCGGTTCCAGGGGCGCGGGGTGGCCACCGCGCTGCTCACCGAACTGCTCGAACGGGCGCGGCGGTCCGGTGCCGTCCACGCGGTGGTCGCGGCGATCGAATCGGCCAATGCGACATCCATTCGCCTGCACGAGAAGTTCGGCTTCCGCACGGTCGGCGAGCTGCCCGAGGTCGGGCACAAGTTCGGCCGCTGGCTGGATCTCACGCTCATGCAGCTCACGCTGTCCGGTCCCGTCACAGCGGCCGACGGCGATGGCGTACCGTCGACGTCGTGAGCGAGCCGTCCACATCCCCGACCGATACCTCGGCCCATCCGGTGATCCCGGTGCCGCGGCATGCGGTCGAATCCGCCCGCTACGACCGGACTCCCCTGGCCGTCGAGGACCTCGGCGTCATCGACTATCAGCGGGCCTGGGATCTGCAGCGCGGCATCGCCGCCGAACGAGCCGAGGGCCGTGGGCACGATCGGCTGCTGCTGCTCGAGCATCCGGCGGTCTTCACCGCGGGCCGCCGCACCGAACCGGAGGATATGCCGATGGACGGCAGCCCGGTGGTGCAGGTCGACCGCGGCGGCAAGATCACCTGGCACGGTCCGGGCCAGTTGGTCGGCTATCCGATCGTGCGACTGGCCGAACCGGTCGACGTGGTCCACTACGTGCGCCGCCTCGAGGAGGCCTTGATCTGCGTATGCACCAGCCTGGGCGTGCGCTGCGGCCGGGTCGCGGGCCGCTCCGGGGTCTGGGTTCCGGCGAACGATCTGCAACCCGAACGCAAGGTGGCCGCGATCGGCGTGCGCGTGCAGCGCGGCGTGGCCCTGCACGGCATCTCGCTCAACTGCAACTCCGCCCTCGACGGCTTCCAGGCGATCGTGCCCTGTGGCATTCGCGACGCCGGGGTCACCACCCTGAGCGCCGAGCTGCGCCGCGAGGTGACCGTGGCGCAGGTGCGACCGCTGGTGGCCCAGGCCATCATTCGCGCCCTCGACGGTGAGCTGCCCGTCACCGATCACACTATTGCGCGCGTCACACCCGTCGGCGCCGGTGCCGGAGCACCCGCCAAGGCCGGATGACGGCGGCGTAGCATCGGTCCAGTGACCTCAGTCGACACCCCGACACCGAAGGACGGCGGGCTGAATCCAGCTCAGCCGAACGGACGCAAGCTGCTTCGCATCGAGGCACGCAACGCCGAAACGCCGATCGAACGCAAACCGAAGTGGATCCGCACCCGCGCGACCATGGGCCCGGAGTATTCCGAACTCAAGGGCCTGGTCAAACGGGAAGGGCTGCATACGGTCTGCGAGGAGGCGGGCTGTCCGAACATCTTCGAATGCTGGGAGGACCGCGAGGCCACCTTCCTGATCGGCGGCGAACAGTGCACCCGCCGCTGCGACTTCTGCCAGATCGACACCGGTAAGCCCGCCGCGCTGGACCGCGACGAGCCCCGCCGCGTCGCCGAGAGCGTGCAGGCGATGGGCCTGCGCTACTCCACCATCACCGGCGTGGCCCGCGACGACCTCGACGACGGCGGCGCCTGGCTCTACGCCGAGACCGTGCGCGCGATCAAGCGGCTCAACCCCAATACGGGCGTGGAACTGCTGATCCCCGACTTCAACGCCGATCCGGACCAGCTGGCCGAGGTCTTCTCCTCCCGTCCGGAGGTGTTGGCGCACAACGTGGAGACGGTCCCGCGCATCTTCAAGCGCATCCGCCCGGCCTTCCGCTACGAGCGCTCCCTGGCCGTGATCACCGCGGCCCGCGCGGACGGACTGGTCACCAAGTCCAACCTCATCCTCGGCATGGGCGAGACCCCCGAGGAAGTGACCCAGGCCATGCGCGACCTGCACGAGGCGGGCTGCGACATCCTGACCATCACCCAGTATCTGCGCCCCTCCCCGCGCCACCATCCGGTCGACCGCTGGGTCAAGCCGGAGGAGTTCGTCGAACACTCCCGCGTCGCAACGGAACTCGGCTTCGCCGGCGTCATGGCGGGCCCGCTGGTCCGCTCCTCCTACCGCGCCGGTCGCCTCTACGCCCAGGCCCTGGCCCACCACGGCCGCGAACTGCCCGCGGAGATGGCTCATCTCGCCGCGGAGGGCAGCGCCTCGCAGGAGGCCACCTCGGTGCTGGCCCGCTTCGGTTCCTGACCGATCCGACACCACACCCGCGGGTCCGGTTCGCCGCCGACCCGCGGGTTTGTTATCCGCATCCCCGGATCCCACGCTGTCGCGGGATCTTTCGAATTGCTGACAATCTGTGGTCCACGGTGGGAAGCTCGGATTAACCGCACATGTCGTACCCGGGGATCGAGGGTGTCATGGTCGAGAAGGCGAGCGCAGCTGTCGGCGGCAACGGCAGAGTGGCGACGGTCGAGCGTCCGGCGGATATCCGCAATGTGGTGCTGGTCGGCCACAGCGGATCCGGGAAAACCACCGTGGTGGAGGCGCTCGCGGTGGCCACCGGCGCGGTGACCCGAGCCGGGCGGGTCGAGGACGGCACGTGTGTGTCGGACTACGACGATATCGAACAGCGACAACATCGTTCGGTCCAGCTGTCGGTGATCCCCGTGTACTGGGACGGGATCAAGATCAATCTGCTGGATACTCCAGGATATGCCGATTTCGTCGGCGAATTGCGGGCCGGTCTGCGAGCAGCGGATGCGGCCCTTTTCGTGATATCGGCCGCCGCAGGGGCCACGGGGGTGAGCGGTCAGACCCTGGCCCTGTGGGAGGAATGCGCCGCGGTCGGCATGCCCCGCGCACTGGTCATCACCCATCTCGACGCCGCCCGCGCCGATTTCGAGGAGATGGCCCGCACCTGCCGCGACATCCTCGGCGGCGGCGCGTCGGAAAGCATGCTGCCCCTGCATCTTCCGGTCTACGGCCCCAAATCCGCCGACGGCCACCGGCCCGTCACCGGCCTGATCGATCTGCTCACCCAGCGGGTCTTCGACTACTCCGCGGGTGAGCACACCCGCACCGAACCCACCGCCGAACAGGCCGAGCTGATCGACAGCGCCCGCGGCCGCCTCATCGAGGGCATCATCGCCGAGAGCGAGGACGAGACCCTCATGGACCGCTATCTGGCGGGCGAGGAGATAGATCTCACCACGCTCGTCACCGATCTGGAACGCGCCGTCGCGCGCGGCAGCTTCCATCCGATCCTGATCGCCGCGCCCCCGCCGGAGGGTGCGCGCCAAGGCCTGGGCATGGTCGAGATCCTCGATCTGGCCACGCGCGGATTCCCCACGCCCGCAGAACATCCCGTCGCGGCGAGCTGCCCCTCGGACGGATCGGGCCCCACGCCGCTGACCTGCGATCCGGCCGCACCGCTGGCCGCCGAGGTGATCCGCACCGCCTCCGACCCCTATGTCGGGCGGCTGTCGCTGGTGCGGGTGTTCTCCGGCACACTGCGCCCCGACGATATGGTGCACGTCTCGGGCCACGGCCCCGACGTCGAGCGCGGTCACGACCTGGACGAGCGGGTGGGAGCGGTCTCGGCCCCGTTCGGTAAACAGCAGCGCCCGCTCGGTCAGGCCATCGCCGGCGATATCGCCTGCGTCACCAAACTAGGCCACGCCGAGACCGGAGACACCTTGTCCGCCAAGGACACTCCCCTGCTGATCGAGCCCTGGCCCATGCCCGAACCCCTACTGCCGGTGGCCATCCGCGCGCACAGCAAGGCCGACGAGGACAAGCTGTCCCAGGGCCTGGGCCGCCTGGTCACCGAGGATCCGACCGTGCGCCTCGAGCAGAACGGCCAGACCCATCAGCTGGTGCTGTGGTGTCTGGGCGAGGCGCACCGCGAGGTGGCCCTCGAACGGCTGCGGTCGCGGTTCGGCGTGCAGGTCGATGTGGTCGATCATCGGGTGGCGCTGCGCGAGACCTTCGCCACCACCGCGATCGGCCGCGGGCGCCATGTCAAACAGTCCGGCGGTCACGGCCAGTACGCCATCTGCGAGATCGAGGTGGCGCCGCTGCCGGGGGGTTCGGGCATCGAATTCGTGGACAAGGTGGTGGGCGGAGTCGTTCCGCGCCAGTTCATTCCGTCGGTGGAGAAGGGTGTGCGCGCCCAGGCCGCCCGCGGCGTGGTGACCGGCTGCCCGCTGGTCGACGTGCGGATCACCCTCTACGACGGCAAGGCCCATTCGGTGGACTCCTCGGATGCGGCGTTCCAGACCGCGGGCGCGCTGGCGCTGCGCGAGGCCGCCGCGGCGGCCAAGCTCAACCTGCTCGAGCCGATCGCGGAGGTGCGGGTCACGGTGTCCGACGACTACGTCGGCGCGGTGCTGTCGGATCTGTCCAGCCGCCGCGGTCGCGTGCTGGGCACCGAACCGGTCAGCGCCGGGCGCACGGTGATCCGCGCGGAGGTGCCCGAGCTGGAACTGAGCCGTTACGCCATCGACCTGCGGTCGATCTCGCACGGCGCGGTCCAGTTCACCCGGGCCTACACCCGGCACGAGGCCATGCCCGCCCCGATCGCCGATACCGTCCGCGCCCAGGCCAGGGCCTCGGCGTGAGCAGCGCGCGGTTCCCACTATCCTGAGAGCCATGGCAGCAGGTAAGGGCGGTAAGCCGTCGAAGGAAGCGAAGGCCGCGGCGAAGGCGGCGCGCAAGCAGGCGTCGAAGGAGCGGCGTCAGCAGCTCTGGCAGGCGTTCCAGATGCAGCGCAAGGAAGACAAACTGCTGCTGCCGTTGATGATCGGCGCATTCCTCGGCATCGCCCTGGTGTTGTTCGTGATCGGCCTGTTCGTGCATCTGCAGTGGTTCCTGCTGCCGATCGGTCTGCTGCTGGGCGCGCTGGTGGCGTTCATCATCTTCGGCCGCCGCGTGCAGAAGAACGTGTACGCCAAGGCCGAGGGCCAGGCGGGCGCGGCCGCGTGGGTGCTGGAGAATCTGCAGGGCAAGTGGCGCGTCACCAACGGCATCGCCGCCACCACCCAGCTCGACGCCGTGCACCGCGCCATCGGCCTGCCGGGCGTCATCCTGATCGCCGAGGGATCGCCCCAGCGCGTGAAATCCCTTCTGGCACAGGAGAAGAAGCGCACCGCCCGCCTGGTCGGCGACACACCCATCTACGACATCATCATCGGCAACGACGAGGGCCAGATCCCGCTCAAGGAGCTGCAGCGCTACCTCACCAAACTCCCCCGCAACATCGACACCAAGCGCATGGACCTCATCGAGGGCCGCCTGTCCGCGCTGGCCACCCGCGGCGGCCCGGCCCTGCCCAAGGGTCCGCTGCCCGCGGGCGCGAAGATGCGCGGCGTGCAGCGCACGATCCGCCGCCGCTGAGTTGATGTCGTAGAAAGGCCCGCGTCCCATCGGGGACGCGGGCCTTCGTCGTATCGACGCCGCACAAGCGCACCCATCCCCTGTGAATCACGATATCTCCCCCGATCCGCGCGGCGATAGCGCGGGTGTTTTGAACATCCTTGTCCCACAAGCGATCCGGGCAGATATTGATGTCGTCGGGAACACCACCCCGGCGTATTCATCCCAGGAGATTCAATGCGCAATTCATGTTTACCTCTCGCGCTCTCGTTCGCCTTGGGCGTAGGAATCGTGTCGGCGGGGATCGCATCCGCGGCCCCGGCCCCGTCGACTGGTCATTCCTTCGGTCTCGACGTCCGAGGCGCCCAAGCCGCCGAGGCCAAGGGCGATACCAGCGTCGGAACGGCATTGCCGGTCCGCGTCGGCTCCGTCACACCGCCGGCGACCTATTCGCTACGGAAATACGCACTGTCCCCGGGCAATCAAGGTCAGGTGGGGTCGTGCGTGACGTGGGCGACCGGATACACCGCCTACGGCCTGCTGATGAACGAGCAGAACATCAAGGGCGGCCCGATGGCCCCGATGTTCATCTACGCGCAGATCGCCAAGGGCAACGACAACGGCACCTGGGCCTCGGTCGCGCTGCCGATGGAACAGCAGCAGGGCATCGACACCAAATCCGATTACTGGCAGGGCGATTTCGATTACACCACTCAGCCCACCGCGAAGGAACGCGCCAACGCCGCGCATTACAAGATCTCCGGCAACAAGGATCTGACCCACGGCGATCGGGTGGACAACATCAAGCGTGCGATCTCCTCCGGCCTGCCGGTCCCGATCGGATTCCAGGTCAGGCAGAGTTTCGAGAGCCTGAACAAGAGCAACTCGTATTACAATCCGTCCGACAACGAGAAGATTCTCGGCGGTCACGAGGTGACGATCGTGGCCTATGGCGAAAACGGCGTCACCATCGAGAACTCCTGGGGCGCCAACTGGGGCGACAGCGGATTCTTCACCGCCCCTTGGTCGTTCATCACCGGCGGTGACGTGAACGAGATCCATTCGATGGGCCGGCTCGTCGCCAGCTGATCACCCGTTGCCCGTGTTCGACTGGGAAATCCACCCCAGCCGAACGCGGGCAACGCTTTTCAGCGCAGCCGGATCAGGGCGGTGCCGGTCGCGCGGTCGTGCATGCCACGCCCGTCGGAATCGGTGAACAGGGCGGGCACCACGAAGATCAACAGGACCTGACGGACCAGGGCGCGCACGAAGCCCACGGGGGCATCAGCGTCGATGCGGAGCACGCGCATCCGCAGGAAGAACTGGCCGGGGGTGAAGCCGAACAGCGTCACCGTGACCACGCCGATCACGAACCACACCAGCAGCGTGACGGTATTGAGCGAACCGCTGCCGTGCACGATCAGCGCGGCGATCCCCATCGCGATGAACCAGTCCACGAACAGCGCGACGATGCGGCGGAACATCGAGGCCAGCGATCCGGCGCCGGACCGCGGCAGACCCAGCAACTTGCCCGCGTACTCGTCGGGCGCGGGTTCCCCCGGATCTGCCGCATTCGGCCCGGACAGCCAGGAACCGGTGATTCGTGCCATGGGTTCCAGCTTAGGCAGCGCCGCCATGCGGACACATCCGCGGCCCGCCCGGCTACGAATGCACAAGCGGCGGCATCGCGCACCCGGAGCGAGCCGCCGCCGCGCGAGACCTGGGCTGGCTCAGCTGATACCGAGCGCCCGCGCTCGACTGATGGCAGGATATGCATACCGGTCGGCACCCATCGGGCCACCGGCCAAACCCCGCGCGAGGTGCGAGAACATCGTGGTCTCGCGCTGAGCGGCACGCGTAACACTGGCGAAACACAATCTTGATTGCCGGGAAACACCGCATCCATAGCGTTCTGCGACGACGACACCCAGCATGCTGCACCGGCTGGGAACCGATCCGTAAGGAGTACTAAGTGGCGTTCAGCACGGCCGACGAGGTCATCAAGTACATCAAGGAGGAGGAGGTCGAGTACGTCGACGTCCGGTTCACCGACCTCCCCGGTGTGCAGCAGCACTTCTCGATCCCGGCGAAGGCTTTCACGGCCGACCTGGCCGAGGAGGGTCTGGCGTTCGACGGATCCTCGGTGCGTGGCTTCCAGTCGATCGACGAGTCGGACATGCTGCTGCTGCCCGATTTCGGCACCGCCCGCATCGATCCGTTCCGCGCCGCCAAGACGCTGAATCTGAACTTCTTCGTGCACGACCCGTTCACCCGCGAGGCCTACAGCCGCGACCCGCGCAACATCGCGCGTAAGGCCGAGGAGTACCTGCGCTCGACCGGTATCGCCGACACCGCGTACTTCGGTCCCGAGGCGGAGTTCTACATCTTCGACTCGATCCGCTACGACTCGGCCATCAACGGCGCCTTCTACGAGATCGAATCGGTCTCGGGCTCCTGGAACACCGGCGCGGAGTTCAACCCGGACGGCACGCTCAACCGCGGCTACAAGGTCCGCAACAAGGGTGGCTACTTCCCCGTCGCGCCGTACGACCACTACGTGGATCTGCGCGACAAGATCTCGACCAACCTGCAGGACGCGGGCTTCGAGCTCGAGCGCGGCCACCACGAGGTCGGCACCGCCGGTCAGTCCGAGATCAACTACCGCTTCGACACGCTGCTCGGCGCGGCCGACGATCTGATGCTGTTCAAGTACATCGTCAAGAACACCGCCTGGGCCGAGGGCAAGACCGTCACCTTCATGCCGAAGCCGCTGTTCGGCGACAACGGCTCGGGCATGCATGTGCACCAGTCGCTGTGGAAGGACGGCAAGCCGCTGTTCCACGACGAGGCCGGCTACGGCGGCCTGTCGGATCTGGCGCGCTGGTACATCGGCGGCATCCTGCACCACGCCCCGTCGCTGCTGGCGTTCACCAACCCGACCGTGAACTCCTACCACCGCCTGGTCCCAGGCTACGAGGCCCCGATCAACCTGGTGTACTCGCAGCGCAACCGCTCTGCGGCCGTGCGCATTCCGGTCACGGGCAACAACCCGAAGGCCAAGCGCATCGAGTTCCGCGCCCCCGACTCCTCGGGCAACCCGTACCTGGCCTTCGCCGCGATGCTGATGGCCGGCCTGGACGGCATCAAGAAGAAGATCGAGCCCGCGGCCCCCGTCGACAAGGACCTCTACGAGCTCCCGCCGGAGGAGGCCAAGAACATCCCGCAGGCCCCCACCAGCCTGGCCTCGGTCATCGACCGCCTCGAACAGGACCACGACTACCTCACCGAGGGCAACGTGTTCACCGAGGACCTGATCGAGACCTGGATCCAGCTCAAGCGCGATAACGAGATCGCGCCGGTGAACCTGCGGCCGCACCCGTACGAGTTCGAGCTCTACTTCGACGTGTAAGTCGTAGACAGCACCTCCGAGGCCCCAGCCGAATTCGGCTGGGGCCTCGGCATTTTCGGCGGTTGTCCAGTTCGGATCCCGATGAGTACGGTCCCGGTCGAGGAAGGGGAGGTTGGTCGGTGTCCACCCGACACGAACGACTCGGGTTTAACATGAGTACACAGAGCTTGAAGGATCTGCGAGCCAAGCTCGGCACGATCGTCCGTGAGGTCGCCGCGACCGGGGAGGAGGTCGTGATCACCGACAGCGGTACCGAGGTGGCCGTGCTCATCAGCATGGCCGACTACGAGCGGTTGCACGAGCACGCCGACGTTGCCGACGCGCTGCGGCTGCGCCGGATGCGCGAAACGCCCTTCGAGACGATGTCGATGTCGGAGATGATCGAGGCACTGGGCATCGACCCGGAGACGGTCCTCGCGTCGTGAAGATCGCCTTCCATCCCGACACGCTCAAACAGCTCCAGAAGCTCCCGCGCGATGTGTTCGAAACCGCCCTGCAGGCCATCATCGGTCCGAGTGCCGAGCCGCGGCCTTCCGGCGCGAAGAAACTGGTTGGCAGCCACAGCGATTGGCGTGTTCGGATCGGCCGATACCGCATTGTGTACGAGATCGACGACGACGCGCAGTTGGTCACGATCTACATCGTCGCGAAGCGATCAGACGTCTACCGGTAAGGAAACGACTGCCGTCTCCGAGCAGACGCTGCAATCGAGACCCTCACTGTCCCGGCACATCGTCTTCGCCTTCGATGCGCTGCTGAATCTCGTGCACGGAGCGGCCCTTCGGAATCCGCTGCGGCCAGAAGGTGGCGGCGAGGAAGACCGCGAGCGGGATTCCGATCACGATGGCCAAACCCCATTCCCAGGTCATGACGACTTCCTCTTGTCGGAGCGGGTGCGGCCGTCGCGGTAGTACCCGGCTCCGATGGACGCGAGGATGCTCAGGAGGCCGAGCCCGAACGCGATGAACTCGTTCATCGGCAGTCCCAAGCCCGCAGCTGCCACAGCGGAGTGGGTGGCACATTGCCGTCCGGGTCGTCGACGGGCTGAATCTCAACCCGGTAGTCGGGGTTCGAGATTCGTAGTGCGGCAAGGAAGTTCAAGACGATATGTGGTGCGGCGGTGTATTCGAGCGTCGGGTGTTTCACCCCGCCGTTGTCGACATGCACCACTCGTTGCGGCAGCTTGCTGTTCTCGCCCATCGCGCGCCCCGTCCGTCGTTGGAGGGCACCCACCGCCGAGGAGCCGGATCGGAAGTTTCAGCCACGACCCGGCGGCGGGGGCCACGATTAGCGTGGCAAGGGGAGAGGCGCGGATTGTCCCGCAGCGGGACACTCCCGATAGCATGAGGTTCTAGTGCCGTCCCAGGGAAGTGCACACATGTCCGACTACGAACCAGACGAGGGCCGCTTTGTCGGCCGCCAGGTGCGCGCAATTCGTGCCCGGCGCGGGATCTCTCAACAGGTGCTTGCTGATCGGGTCGGCCTCAGTCGTGGCGCTATCGCCAAGTACGAAAACGGGGAACGCCCGGTAGATTCGCGCCGTGTTCTCTACGCGCTGGCCCAGGCCCTGGGCGTGACGGTTGGCGACCTGACCGGCCACGAACAAGACAAGCTCGACCCGTCGGCCGCCGGGTTCCACATGTCTGTCCCCGATATCGAGACCGCGCTATGGACCGAGGGCAACGCCACACCGACTGGGCCGCCACGAACTCTCGACGAGTTGGCCACCGCCGCGCAGCACGCGGCCAAACTCCGCATAGATACCGATTACGCCGCCCTCGGGCCGATGATCGCGCCCATGCTCACCGACTGCTACCGGTACTTGCGGGATGCAACGGGCGCTGACCGTGACCGAGCGTGGGATGTGCTCGCCACCATCGCGCACACCACGGCGGCAGCATTGAAGGCGCGTGGCTACCCCGCGTTGTCCTGGACTGCGGCGCAGCAGGCCGAGCGGGCAGCCGAGGCCATCGGCGGCACAGCGGCTCTCGCCGCAACCGCCTTCGCACGCAGTCAAGTCCTGTTGGCGCGGCCCGGCTCGCTGCCGTCCGCACTGGCGTACGCCGAGGACACCGCCGAGCGGATCGCGCCGGACGTGCGGACGCTCGGCGAAGTCGAGACGCTGGGGATGCTGCACTTGCAAGCGTCATTGGTGACTGCGGCCATGGGGGGTGATCCGGAACCGCATCTTGCGGCAGCTGCCGAGCAGGCCGACCGGCTTCCGCACGCTGAACCAGGTACCTCTATCCTGCGCAATCCGACCTTCGGCAAGGCCAACGTCGCGTTGTGGCGCATGTCGGCCGCGATGGAACGCCGGGAGCCGGGACAGGTGCTCCGGCTGGCACCGACGCTGTCTCCGGCCGAGCTGCCAGCCGAGGGCCGTCGGGCACAGTACTTCGTGGAAATCGGCCGCGCATACGCCATGCAACGCAACTACCGCGATTCGCTGTACGCGCTACTGCGCGCCGAGCACGCCGCGCCTCAGCACGTCCGCAACATGACGCATGTGCGCGAACTGGTCGGGCACATGATGCGTTCGGCGCGAAGCGAACTCACCACCGGCGAACTCGGCAGGCTCGCCCAACGTGTCGGAGCCGTGCCAGCCTGAACCCCGAGCACCCCGCAAGGGCGGGTGCTACTCCGGCGGAGCACGGACCCGTTCGAGGGCAGTCGGTGCGCAGAAAGCACGCAGCATTGCCACAAACGTGGGTTATAGCCAACAAGAGCAAAGCATGAAACTGCTGGTCGCAGGACCAAATTCGAGTCCTCGATACAAGCCGACGCGCGGGTGCGAGTCCGAGCTCCACTTCGACGTGCAAGTCGTAGGTAGCACCCCCGACGCCCCAGCCGAATTCGGCTGGGGCCTCGGCCTTTTCGGCGATTGTCCAGTTCGGATCCCGATGAGTACAGTCGCCGGTCCCGGTCAGTGGGGTAGATGCCCTCCGCTGCCACGGAACACCTCGAAACGCATATCGAGGCCCCTACTGTCCCGGCACATGAAGTTCTCGCTCGTTTCTTTGTTCGGGGCCGCCTTGGCGGTGTGCGCGATGGCCGCGACGACCGCGACCGCCCAACCGGCGGTCGACGCCGCGACCGGGGGGAAGATCGACTTGCAGGGTGCGGTGAACACGCGCGATATCGGCGGGTATCGGACCTATGACGGCAAGACCGTGAAATCCGGGAAGGCCATTCGATCCGATGCGCTCGACGCGCTGACCGACGCGGATGTGCAGAAACTCGGATCGCTTCGGTTGAAACAGGTGATCGATCTGCGAACGCAGGCGGAGGTGGGGGCCCAAGGCCCGGACAAGGTGCCGGCGGGGGTGCCGGTCATCGCGCGGCCGGTGACCGATACGGGCATGTATCTGCAGATGCTGCAGCTGATCAAGTCGGGAGATCCGGCGAAGCAGCAGGCGGCGCTCGGCAATGGCGGGGCCGAGCGGATCATGCAGAACATGTACACCAGCCTCGCCACCGATGCCGATACGACAGCGAAACTGGGACAGACGATTCGCGATCTCGCGGCGACCGACCGTCCCACTCTCGTGCACTGTACGGCCGGTAAGGATCGCACGGGCTGGCTGATGTATGTGGTGCTGCGCGCGGTCGGCGTCCCCGAGCAGACCGCGCGCCAGGACTATCTGCTGTCCAACACCTACCGCGCGGCGGCCGATGCCGCCCTGCGTGACCAGGTGAAACAGGCGGGACTGATGCAGGATCCCGATCTGCTGATCCCACTGCAGGAGGTCCGCGACGAATACCTCGACACCGCGGTGAACGCGATCGGCGATTTCGGCAAGTACCTCACCGACGGTCTGGGCCTGGACCCGGGCACCATCCTGCAGCTGCGCAAGAATCTCGTCGGCTGATCCTCGTACCCATAGTCGAAGCCCCAGCGAAAAGCACTGGGGCTTCGGCCCTTACGTCATCGACTCACAGATGCGGATGACATCCCAGCGACGCGTTGTACACGGCCGCCGGACGCTGCGCGGCCGCCATATTGCGGCGCTCCTCGGGCGTCAGATTGCGGCGCGCCATCGAACGGCGTGCGTAGTCGCGCAGGGCTGGTAGCCAGGGGGCGTGGTCACTGTTTCGGAAGTGCGGACGGTTCATTGCTGTAACTCACTCTCCCCTCTCGGTTGTTGGCGGACTTCAAGTCTCTCACCAAATGCTCGGAAACTCTGTCAAGATTTCATGAAAACGTATGGTGAACTTCGGGTGACAAGCACAGGTCAGCGACGCATCGGCCGTGGCCTCAGAAGACGCGTCGCCGCGCGATCGGTCCCAGAACGGTCAGGTCCAGATCTCCGGACACCTCGGTCCAGCCCATCGCCCGCAGATCGGCCGGGGATTCGATCCCCAGCGCGTCGTGCAGGCCGAAGGCCACCGCACCGGCCAGTTGCAGCAGTCCGGTCCACCCGATCGGCCAGAACAGCATGCGATGCCAGTTCTCGACGTCCTGCGCGGGTGCCGGTGCGCGCCAGCCGAGTTCACGTAATCGCCGATCGGCCGCGATGGAAATCGGTTCGGCCAGATAGTGATTGCCGGTGAGCTCGACCGTCAGCCGGATGTCGTACTGCAGGAACTGCACGTAGCGAGTGCCCGGGGCGGCGATGATCAGCGTGGCGCGCGAGGGCAGTTCGGACAGGCAGCGGGCGAGCGCTCGCGCGAACTCACCCCAGTCCGCTGCCATCGCTTCGCTCATCTGTCCCCCGGCGGCCTTCTCACCGATGGGCCGATCATACGCCGCCGGACCGGTGCCACCGCCGAATTATTTTGTCCGGTAGGACTTTCCGGGCTCGCTACGCTCCGGGGCGCTTGCCGTGATTGGCCTTGCTCTTGCGGCGGTCGCGCTTCTTGCGGGCGCGTTTGGACATTCGAATGCCTTTCGTTCGGTGAATCCCGCGTTCAGTGGATCTCGGTGAGCCGCGCGGTGAGCCGGGACAGCCGGGCGCGGACGCCCTGGTTATCCACCAGCGCAGCGGGTTTCGCGGGCTCGCGCCGGACGTAGTAGCCGCCGTTGGTCACGGCGTACGACGGATCGAACAGCGGGGCGATCTCCGCCGCGACCTCGGCGGCGGGGCGGCCGACGTGGCCGTAGCGCTGCAGCATTCCGGTCTTCAGATTTCCGGGATCGACGCTGATGGCGGTGAACGCGTCGCCGTGGGTCTCGGCGAGCGTGCGGGTGAACATGGTCAACGCCAGCTTGGACTGCGCGTAGACCGGCAGCGGCAGATAGTAGCCCTGCCGACGGTCCAGGTCGTTCCAGGCGATGCTGCCGCCGCGGTGCAGATCGGAGGAGATGTTCACGATCCGGCCGTGCGCGGCGGTGAGCGCCGCGGTCAGCGCCCTGACCAGCACATAGGGCGCGAGATAGTTGACCTGCAGGGTCACCTCATGGCCCGCCGCGGTCCGGGTGCGGCGCTCCGGTCCGACGATGGCGGCATTGTTGACCAGCAGATCCAGGGCGGGCACGGTGCGCGCCAGATCCGTTGCGAGCGCGAGCACCTCGTCCTTCTCGGCGAAGTCCGCGACCACCAGCCGCAGCCGCAGCGGTTCGGCGCCGTCCTTGACCAACTCCTCCAGCGCCTGCTCGCCGCTGACCTGATCCGGTGCGTGCACGATCACGGTGGCGCCGTCATCGACCAGACGTCGGGCCAGCGCGAAGCCGAGACCGCCGGTGGCGCCGGTGACGAGTGCGATACGGGACGTGGAAACTGAATCAGGCATGGCTCTTCCTCGAGGATGGGCGGGACGGCGTCCCGCGGACAGGGGTGAGGGATCAGCGCACCGATCCGGAAGTCTCCGAATCCGCCGCTACCGTGGGTCTTTCAAACGAGAATCCGCCGGAAACGGCGGCGCATCGGGCCGATCCAGACCGTCAGACGGGGCGGGGGCCGCACGACGGCGGCTCGTCCTCACCCCCGAAACCGAAGCGCTCCAAACTCGTCGGCGCCGGTTCCGGACATGCCGACCACCCGCACGCCCCGGCACCTACCGGATCCGCATGCGGGGCACGACCACTCGTGCACAGATCGACCATCCCTCCATCAGACCCGTCCCGACACCCCCGGGCAAGCTCCCGGCCCCGTATTGACGAAACCTTTCCGGCCCCTCCCCTCGACCGAACACCGAACATCCACTACACACCGGATCCCCGCACGACCGACCACGAGACGCCGCCAACCAAGCGAGAACCTTTGGCGGACAGCCGATATCGCCCGTCGACGTGCCCTACGCTCGAAGTCATGGGCATAGATCGGATCGTGGTGGCCACGCTGCCCGGCAGCTCGAGCCGCCTGCTCGCAAGAGGCCGCAACCCCGAGCCGCTGTCGGCGCTGACCGCATTGGACGAGTCCGTCCGGGAGACGACGATCGCCGGTGTCGCCCGGGCCGTCGAGCAGAAGACCGTATCCGACACGGTGCACCGGGGCGCCCGGGTGATCGCTCGGCCGTATTCGACACCGCAGGGCATCGTCACCGCTGTCAGCGTCTGGTCCGGCGCGCCGGACGAGCAGCCGCCATCGGAGTTGCCGACGGGTGCGTGGGTATGGGATATCGACCGCGGAACCTGTCTGGCGAGCCCGGAGATCCACCGGGTGTATCGGATGCCATCCGAGGATTCGGTGGTGGAGATCTCGCGGGCGCAGTCGATGTACGGCGTGACGGCCGCCGCCGAGGAACAAGAGGCGGCGCTGCAAGCCGCTTTCGCGGGCGAGCCCGGCTTCGAGCTGACCCACGAGTGGAAGATCGAGCGCTACGACGGCCGACTACGCAGAATGGTCTGGGCCGCCCGCATGACCAGCGACAGCGACGGTCATCGATGGCTGCACGGCATCACCGTGGATCTCACCGAGGGCGACGGCCGATCGCTGTTGACCTCAATATAGATTGAGGTTCTACGGTGGCGGGCATGCAGTTCTCACACCCTGACAGCGAGCTCGTCGAACAACCTATCGGCTACTGGAGTTGGGCAGCGCATACCTCCGTCGTCGCGCATATTCGGCAGGCACTCGCGACCGTCGGTCTGACGCAACCACAGTGGTGGGTGCTCAATCAGCTCGACGATGCGGCGGGTGCACACAGTCTGGAAGGGCTGATTCGAACTCTGCGCGGCTACCTCGATGTCGGCGATCAGTTGAACGTCGACATCGATGACTTGGTCGCTCGCGGCGTGATCGTGGTCGACGATATGGACCAGGTCGCGATGACCCCCGAGGGGCAACGAATCCTGGCCGCTGCCAAGGAGGTTCAGATCACAGCCCACACAAGAATTCATGGCGGAGTCACCGACGACGATCTCCTGACGACCATGAAGGTTCTGCAGCGCATGATTCACAACACCGACGGGAAGTTCTGGCACCACTAGCGGTGCTCGTCGCGCACGCGGCCGAGGAGTGGAAGTTCGGCGGGGTCGGCACCCAGGCCGGTTGTCAGCGTTTCGATTTCGAGATCGTCGATATCCAAACTTCTGGATATCCACCGGACGATCGTTCACCTACCATATCGGCTGCGGCGCACCACAATTCGATACGGAGCTGCTGGAGTTCTTCGATCGGCATGTGGCGGGGCGGGATGTGACGGTGCCCGGACCGCGGATCACCGTGGGGCGCTTCGACGGTCGGTGGCGCGGCGAGAACACCTGGCCGCCCACCGATTCCCAGCGCGTGAGCGTGGCGCTGCGGCCCGGGTGGAGCTGCCGCTGCTGACCGGCGTCCGGCATTCCGACGTGGTCGGCGCGGTGACCGATGACATCGTGAAATGGGTTGCGGACAAGACCATGACGGTGGGCCCGGGCGTGCTGGATGCGACGGTGAACGTCCCGTTCCCCGGCCGATAATCGCTACTCGTTATCCTCGGTGATCCGCCGGAATGCATACCAGTTCTCCGAGTGTTTCCGATATCCGCACTCGCCCTGGTCTGTTCTGTCGTCCCTTTCTTGCATTTCAGGCTTTCACCTGTGCCAATCCCCGTCTCGCGCGAGCGGACGCACAACATTTGTTCCACACGGTCAGAACGGATGGGGGCGTAGGCCCAATTCACCACGCCGATCAAGACAAATCAGCCCATGCGAGCCGCCCGGACGGTGAACAATGGCGGGATGAGTCGAACCGAGACAGGCGAATTCGCGGGGCGCGGCGGACGGATCTTCTGGCGGGCCTGGCTGCCGGACGGACAGCCGCGCGCGATCGTCGTCCTGGTCCACGGGGTCGCCGAGCATTCGGGACGCTATGAGCACGTGGGCCGGCGGCTGGCCGACAGCGGATTCGCGGTGTACGCCCCCGATCACATCGGGCACGGCCGGTCGGCCGGGTCGAAGGCCAATATCGACTCCATCGACGGTGCGGCGGACAATGTTTCGGCCATGCTCACCCTCGCGTCGGGCGCCCATCCCGGGCTGCCACGATTCCTGCTCGGGCACAGCATGGGCAGCCTGATCACGCTGTGGCTGGCCACACGCGCGCCGCTCGATGTCGCGGGGATCGCGGTATCCGCGCCGCCGCTGGTGGTCGAGGCGGGTAATGCCGCGCAGCGGCTGGCGGCCCCGCTGCTGAGCCGGTTCACGCCGAATCTCGGTGTGCTGAAACTGGATTCGTCGGCGATCAGCCGCGATCCGGAGGTCCGGCGCGCCTACGACAACGATCCGCTGGTCTACCGCGGCGCGCTCCCCGCCCGCACCGCCGCAGAGATCCTGCGGACCGCCGAGATCGTGCGCGGCCGGCTGGACCGGCTGACCGTGCCCACCCTGGTCATGCACGGCACCGGCGACCAGCTCGCCTCCCCCGCGGGCACCGACATCATCGAGCACAATGCGGCGGCGAAGGATCTCACTGTCCGCCGCTATCCGGGCCTGTATCACGAGATCTTCAACGAGCCCGAACGCGACACCGTGCTCGCCGATGTGGTCGAGTGGTTGGAGAAACATCTCGGCGATCGATAAGCAGCAAGATCACGATTTGCCCGGCAACGCCCCGATTGTTCAGCTGTCGGCAACCGGGCGCTGCTAGCGTGCGCGCGTGTCCGCACGTCTGGTGGTGAGTATCCATGATGTCGCTCCGGCCAGTGAGGCCGAGACCGCGCGCTGGTGCGCCGATGCCGACGCGTTCGGAATTCCGGTATCGCTTCTGGTGATACCGGGTCCGTGGCGCGGCCTCCGGCTGTCCGATGCGCCCGAATACGGCATGTTCCTGCGCGAACGTCGCGCCCACGGCGACGAGATCATGTTGCACGGGTGGGACCATCGCGCTCCCGACGACGGCTCCTACTTACGCCGGGCCGTCGCCCGGCTGGTGGCGCGCGGGGCGGCCGAATTCGCCGCCCTCGACGAGATCGCCGCCGACGCCCGGCTACGGCCCGCGATCGCGGTCATGGACGAATTGGGCCTGGCGACAACGGGATTCACCCCGCCAGGCTGGCTGGCCTCCCCGGATGCCGTGCGCCTGCTGTGCCGCGCGGGCTTCTCGCATACGACCGACCACTTCGGCGTGCGCGATCTGCGGTCGGGGCGCCGGCACCGCGGCTTCGCCCTGTCGCAGCGGCCGGGCGGGCGCGGCGAGCAGACCGCGGCCTGGCTGATGCGGACGCTGGCCCGCCGCACGGCGCTGCGCGGCGGATTCGTGCGCATCGCCCTGCACCCCGACGATCTGCACCGCCCCGGCCTGCGCGATGCGGCGCTGCGCGCGATCGATGCCGCCCTCACCGCGGGTGCCCGCCCGATGACCTATGCGGAGGTGATCGGGTGCGCGGGCATGCGGGTCGTCGCACCGCGCGAGGTGATCGGCTGATGCGCATCGTGCAGCTCGCCAACTTCTACACCCCGGCATCGGGTGGGCTGCGTACCTGTGTCGACGAGATCGGCCGCGGCTATCTGGCTGCCGGGCACGACCGCGTGCTGGTGGTGCCCGGACTCGCCGACGCCGATGAGCTCACCCCGGCCGGACGCCGCGTCACGGTGCGCGGGCCGCGCTTCGGCGGGGCCGGATATCACGTACTCACCGCGCGGCGCACCCGGCCGCTGCTGGAGCGGCTGCGCCCGGACCTGATCGAATGCAGTGACAAGCTGAGCGTGCGCTGGCTCGCACCGTGGGCCCGGCGTGCCGGGGTGCCGCTGGTGCTGTTCTCCCACGAACGCATCGATGCCATCCTGCGCCCGCGGGTGCCGCCCGGATTCCCGCTGACGGCGGCCGCGGATCTGGCCAATCGGCGGCTGTCGGCCCGCGCGCATCGCATCATCGTCACCTCGGGTTTCGCCCGCGACGAGTTCACCCGCATCGGCGCGCGCAATGTGCATCGGATTCCACTGGGCGTGGATCTCGCGACCTTCCGCCCGCTCGACCCGTTCATCGACGCCGGACCGCTGCGACTGGTCGACGAACACCGAAACGACTGGGCCGCAGCACTTCCCGCCGTCGATCGTTCCGTGGTGAGTCTGGTGATGGTGAGCCGGCTCTCGCGAGAGAAGCGGCCGGGCCGCGCGATCGACGCCCTGCGGCTGCTGCGCGAGGGCGGCATCGATGCCGAGCTGACCGTGATCGGTGACGGCCCGCTGCGAGATCGCCTGCGGGAGCGGGCATCCGGACTGCCCGTCACGTTCATGGGGCATATCTCCGACCGCAACACCGTGGCCCACATGGTCGCCGCCGCCGACATCGCCGTCTGCCCCTCCCCCGCCGAAACCTTCGGCCTGGCCGTCCTCGAAGCGCTGGCCTGCGGCACCCCCGTGGTGGTCCCGCGCGAGGGCGCCGCCCGCGAACTGCTCGGCGCGCCCGGCTCCGGCATCGAATGCGACGGCACCCCGACCGGCCTGGCCACCGGCATCTCCACGCTGCTGGCGATCCCGGAATACTCCAGGCGCAGCGCCGCCCGCCGCAGCGCCGAACGCTTCCCGTGGTCCACCACGGTCACCGAGCTGCTGTCGGTCTATGCCGACTTCGAGCCCGAGGCCCGCTCCGCGTGAGGCCGACCGCTGCCCGCGGGTGGGGCTAGCCCTACCCTGGTCGGCATGCTTACCGGGTGGAGTACCGAGCCAGCGCCCGGGATGGTGAACGGCATGTCCGCGATTCGACGCACGCTGATCTATCTGCTGTCCGGCTTTCCCCTCGCGCTCGTCAGCTTCACCACGCTGGTCTGTGGTCTGCTGCTGGGCTTCGCATCGTCCGCGATCTGGGTCGGTCTGCCGCTCCTGTTCGTCATACTGCGGGCCGCACGGGTTTTCGCCGCGATCGAGCGACGGCGGATCGCCGCCGCGACCGGGTACGAACTGCCGCCCGCCTACTACGCCACCTCCGAGGGCAGTCTGCCGCGCAGGCTCTGGGCGATGCTGCGGGATCCGCAGTACTGGCGCGATGCGGAGCACGGGGTGTTGATCATGCCCGTCGCCCTGTTCACCTGGGCTGTCACCATCATCTGGGTCTGCGCGGCGGTGCTGGGGGTCCTGTCGCCGATCTACGGATGGATGCTTCCCGGCTATCCCGAGACCTCCGGCCTGGCCGATCTGCTGGGCATGCACAGTCATCTGGCCAACATCGTGATCAATACGCTGTCGGGCCTCGTCTTCCTGCTCACGGGTCCCCGGATGCTGCGCGCGCTGGCCGCCCTCCAGATCGGCCTGGCCCGCGCACTGCTGGCCGATGAGAAGGCCCAATTGCGTGCGCGGACCGAACAACTCACCACCAGCCGCAGCGCCGCCGCACAGGCCGAGGCGCAGACGCTGCGCCGGGTGGAGCGCGATATCCACGACGGGCCACAGCAGCGCCTGGTCCGATTGACCATGGACCTCGAGGCGGTGCGCCGCCGCATGAACGACGACCCCGACGCCGCACGGACTCTCGTCGACGGGGCGCTCACGCAGAGCCATGAGGCGCTGCGGGAATTGCGCGCGGTATCCCGCGGCATCGCACCGCCGATCCTGATCGATCGCGGCCTCACCGCCGCACTCGACGCGGCGGTGGCCCGCTGCCCGGTCCCCGCCACGCTCGACTGCGATCTGCCCGAGCGCGCCCGGCTCGCCGAATCGGTCGAGAACGCGGCCTATTTCGTGGTCAGCGAGGCATTGACCAATATCGCCAAACATGCGTACGCCACCGGCTGCACCGTGACGGTGACCACCGAGACCGCGACCCTGTGGCTGCGGGTCGCCGACGACGGCGTCGGCGGCGCGCATCTGGGCAAGGGCCACGGCCTGGCCGGTCTGGCCGATCGGCTCGCCGGGGTCGACGGCCGGCTCGACGTGCACAGCCCCGCGGGCGGGCCGACGGTGCTGACCGCCGAGATCCCCCTGCACCGGTAGGATTTCCGCTCGTGCGTGTGGTGCTGGCGGAGGATTCGCTGCTACTTCGGGAGGGTCTGGTCCGGCTGCTCGACGAGGCGGGCGCGACAGTGGTCGAGGCCGTCGGCGACGGCGAGGCGCTGATTCGCGCGGTGGTCGACCATCGACCCGATATCGCGGTCACCGATGTGCGGATGCCACCGTCGTTCGGCACCGAGGGATTGCGCGCCGCGCTCGAGGCGCGGCGTCTGGTGCCGGGTACGGCGGTGCTGGTGCTGTCCCAATACGTCGAACAGACCTATGCCACCGATCTGCTCGCCGAGGCGGGACTCGGCGGCGTCGGCTATCTGCTCAAGGATCGAATCTCCAAGCTGGAGGAGCTGTCCGACGCCCTGCGCCGAGTGGCCGACGGCGGCACCGTACTCGATCCGGAGGTGGTCACCGGGCTGTTCGCCCGCCGTCGGCGCGGGCCGCTGGACGCGCTGACCCCGCGCGAGCGCCAGATCCTCGACCTCATGGCCCAGGGCCGCACCAACCGGGCGATCTGTCAGCGGCTCGAGATCAGCGAGGGCGGTGTGGAGAAGCATGTCTCCTCGATCTTCGCCAAGCTGAACCTGCCGCCGTCGGACAGCGACCATCGCCGCGTCCTGGCCGTGGTGGCCTGGCTCAGCGCGTAGCGTGGTCGCAATGCTGAGTGTGTTCTCCTCGCCGGGTCATTACGTGCAGGGGCGCGATGCCACGGCCGCGCTCGGGACGGAGATGACGCGGCTCGGGATCGGCGGACCGGTGCTGATCGTGGCGAGCGGCAGCGCGCGGCGATTACTGGCCGACACCTGGGACCGGTCGCTGACCGAGGCGAAAATCGTTTATTCCGTCCATGATTCGGGCGGGGAGTGCAGCCGCGCGGAACTCGCCCGGATCACCGCCGCCGTGCGCGACACCGGCGGCACGGTCGTGCTGGGCGCGGGCGGCGGCAAGGTGCTCGATGCGGCCCGCGCGGTCGCCGACGATCTGGCGCTGCCCATGATCAGCTGTCCGACCACTGCCTCCAGCGATGCCCCGTGCAGCGCGCTGTCGGTGATCTACAGCGACGCAGGCGAATTCGAGGCCTATCAACTCGTCCAGCGCAATCCGGCGCTCGTGCTGGTCGATACCTCGGTCATCGCGCAGGCCCCACCGCGGCTGCTGGCCGCCGGGATGGGCGATGCGCTGGCCACCTGGTTCGAGGCGCGCACCTGCACGCTGGCGCGGGTGCGCAATATGCGCGGCGGCGCGTCCACGCGCAGCGCGACCGCGCTCGCCGAACTCTGCTACAACACGCTGCTGGCCGATGGCTCGCAGGCCTTGGCCGCCGTGCGCGAACATGCCGTCACCCCGGCGCTCGAACGCATCGTCGAGGCCAATACCCTGCTGTCCGGTCTCGGCTTCGAATCCTCCGGCCTGGCCGCCGCGCACGCCGTCCACAACGGGCTCACCGCCGCGCCGCAGACCCGGCCGTTCCTGCACGGCGAGAAGGTCGCCTTCGGCGTGCTGACCCAATTGGTCCTCGAAGGCGCGCCCGCCGCGGAGATCGATACCGTCCTGAACTTCTGCACCGAGGTCGGCCTGCCCACCACCCTCGCCGCGCTCGGCCTGGCCGACGCCGAGGCGGAAACCTTGTCCGCCATCGCCATTCGCGCCACGGCCGCGGGCGAGACGATCCACAACGAACCCTTCGCGGTCGACGCCGCGATGACCCTGGACGCGCTGCGCGCCGCCGACGCCCTCAGCCGACGGGCACCGGCCGCGGCGACTCGCGCTCATCGTGCAGGGTAGGCGAATTCGCCAGGAGCACAATTCCTCCCACGATGAGCCCGGCGGCCAGGGCCAGCGGCAGCGGATACACCCGGGCGGGGCTGGTGAACAGCGTGAGGCCCGCGGTGTAGCTGAGGATCGGGTCGGTGATGGTCATGGTGGTCAGGGCCGTGGGCAGCGAGCCGCGCGCGAACGCCTCCTGGGTCAGGACCGCGCCGATCCCGGTCGAGAGCGGAACTCCCACCAGCGCCCAGCTCAGCTGCGGGAGGGCGGCGGCCGAGATCGACACCAGCACGGCCGTGGTGGATACGCACCACCCCGAGGCCATCGCGATCAGCGCGGCACGCCACTGCGTGGATCGAACTGTCTGCGCCACCGCCAGCAACAGCAGCACCGCCACCGGAACCACCAGGGCGGCAAGGGGTAACCGATCGGTACGCACCGAGCCGTGCGGCACACCGTGTGCGATCAGCACCACCAGCCCGCAGCACACCGCCGCGGTCCCCGCCCAATCCCGGCGCAGCAGTCGCCGACGCCGCCGCCCCGCGGACAGCGGCAGCGCGAACAGCAACTGCACCACCAGCAGCGCCTGCACCATCGGCAGTGCGGTGAACCGCAGCGCGGCCGCATGTAAGACGAATCCGGTCGCACTGGCCCCCTGACCCACCAGCCACCGCCGGTTGGTCACCAGCGTGCGCGCGATCCCGATCACCGCGAGCGAGCGGCCCTGCGTCGGATCGGCCAGCGCCGCCCGCCGCGCACTGCCCTGCTGCAGCGCCGCCGCCACCGCGAAAAGCAAGGCGGACAGCAGCGCCAACCCGCCACCGACCACCTCGACACCGACCAATCCGATCATGAGTACATCCTGAGCACCACTGGTGAACCCCGGTTGGCCGCCGCATGGACGGCGGTCATCGCGAACCGGTGCGAAACCTCACGCCTCGACGGTGGCGACGGTGTCTCGGCCGTAGTTGGTGGCGTAGGCGTTCTCGACGCCGACCAGCAGGTCGACGACCTCGAAGTAGTGGTCCCAGAACGGTGTCTCGCGCAGCGCCTCGACCACCAGTTGGTACGAGTGGTGATCGCGCGCCTCCCACACCCAGATATCGGTCACCCGGGCCGAGTAGAACTCGGTATCGAAGAAGCGCGAGCGCACCCCCTCCACCTTGTCCCGGACGGCGGGCAGGATCTCGGTCTCGAAGGCCCGGAACCGCTCTTCGACGGTCAGGCTCAGCCAGGCAGGCAGCGTCTTCACCAGCATGAACGCGGTCAGATTCGGTTCGAATGCCGTTGTGGTCATAGCACTTTCCTTTCGTCGGCGCCCGGAACCATTCCGAGTCACCGTGCACCGAAAGGCTAGCAGATTCGATACACGATGTCTCGATTCCCTGCTATCGTTTCGATGCACAGTGACTCGGAACTACATCATTCGAAGGAGAACAGGCATATGCGTGTATTCGTCACCGGCGCCAGCGGCTGGATCGGATCGGCGACCGTCGACGAGCTGCTCGACACGGGACACGGGGTCGTCGGGCTGGCCCGGTCGGACGCCTCGGCCGCGGCGCTCGAGCGCAGGGGCGCGACGGTCCTGCGCGGTGATCTCGACGATCCGGACTCGTTGCACCGCGGCGCTTCCGAGGCCGACGCGGTCGTCCATCTGGCCAACAAACACGACTGGGGCAATCCGGCCGAATCGGATCGCGCCGAGCGGGCCGCGGTCGCGACCATGGCCGAGGCACTGGTCGGCACCGGGCGGCCGTTCGTAGTCGCCAACGCCCTGTCGGGTCTGGTCGAGGGGCGTTCGGTGCTGGAGACCGATCCCTCGCCCGCGGTGGGCCCGGGATCCGATCGCGGCGGCAGTGAGAATCTCGCGCTGGACTACGTCGACCGCGGCGTGCGGACCGTCATCACCCGATTCGCGCCCTCGGTCCACGGGGCGGGCGACTGGGGTTTCGTCACCTTCCTCGTGGCCGCGGCCCGTCGGCGCGGCGTCTCGGGCTATCTCGGCGACGGCTCGGCGACCTGGTCGGCGGTGCATCGCTCCGATGCGGCCCGGCTCATCCGGCTCGGCCTGGAAAACGCCTCGGGCGGAACGCGTCTGCACGTCGTGGCCGAGGAGTTCGTCACCACACGGGCGATCGCCGAGGCCATCGGTCGCGCCCTGGATCTGCCCGTCGTCTCGGTCGCCCCGGCCGATGCCGGGGAGCATTTCGGCATCGTGGGCAGCTTCTTCGGCATGACCATGACCGCCTCGAGCGAGCTCACCCGCAAGGCCGTGGACTGGGAGCCCACCGGGCCGAGCCTGATCGAGGATATCGACTCCGGCGCCTACACCCGCTGAGCGCGATACCGGTACACGATGCCCCGATATGGTGTCGCTATGAGTAAGTCTGCCGCACCGGGGCGGCCACGCAGCGAATCCGCCCGCGCCGCGGTCCTGCACGCGGTCGACGATCTCCTCGTCGAGACCGGCTATGCCGCGATGACCATGAAGGGCATCGCCGAACGCGCCGGAGTGGGCCGCCAGACCGTCTATCGCTGGTGGCCCACCAAGGCGCACATCCTGATCGAGGCCTGCGCGGACGACGCGCGGGGCGAACTGACCATCGCCGCGCACGCCGATCCGGTGCGCATGATCACCGAATTCCTGGTCACCCTCGCGCAGTTCCTCACGGCCTCACCCGCGGGCGCGGCCTACCGCGCCCTGCTGGGTGAGGCCCAGCACGACGGCGAGGTGGGCACGCTCCTCGCCGCCGCCGACATCCTCGGCGCACCGGCCCGCGTGGTGCTCGACCGCCTCGCGCCCACACTCCCCGGCCTGCCGCAAGATCGACTGGCCGTCGCCGAACTGTGCGGCCCGATCGTATTCCTCGTGATCACCGGCGACACCCCGCCGTCGCGCCGGGATCTGCGCGCGCAGGCCCAGCGGCTCGTCACCACCTGGGCATGATCTCCAATCGTGGTGGGCCCCATCACCTTTCGTTCGTCGCGGGCGGGCGCAGGGCGAGGGCTCCCAGGCCCGCGAGCACCATGCACACCCCGACCACCCACAGCCCCGCCCGCTGGGTGCCGGTGACATCGCGCAGCCATCCGGTGATGTAGGGCGCGGCGAAACCGCTGATATTGCCGAGCGAATTGATCAGCGCGATACCGCCGGCCGCGGCCGCACCGGACAGGAAGGCGCCGGGCAGTGCCCAGAAGGTGGGCAGCGCCGCCATCAGGCCGACGGCACAGACGGTCACCGCGGTCATGGCGGCGAACGGATCACCCAGGTACAGCGTGACGGGGATGGCCAGGCCGCCGATCACCGCGGGCAGGGCCACATGCCACCGCCGCTCCCCCGTGCGGTCGCCGTGGCGACCCCACCACACCATCGTCAGCGCGGCGACGGCATACGGCACCGCGGCGATCAATCCGCGCTGCACCACCGAATAGTGCACGCCGTACTGCTGCTGGAATCCAGCGACGATGGTGGGCAGGAAGAAGGCCAGCGCGTACAGGCCGTAGACGAGGCCGCCGTAGATCGCCGCCAGTCCGAGCACCCTCCTATCGGTCAGCGCCTTGCGCACGGTCCAGTGCTCGCGGCGCTCGACCGCGACCCGCTCGCGCTCGAGTTCGCCTGCGAGCCAATCCCTTTCCCCGGGCGTGAGCCAGCGCGCCTGCTCGGGCCGATCGGTGAGATACCACCAGGTCACCACGGCCAACGCCAGCGCGGGCAGTCCCTCGACCAGGAACATGAACCGCCAGCCCCGCAGCCCGAACACCCCGTCGCCGTACTGGATGATCAGACTCGACAGCGTGGACCCGAGCGCGGTCGAGATCGGAATGGCCGTCATGAACAGCGCCACCACTCGCGCGCGATGGGCCTGCGGGAACCAGTACGTGAGATACAGCAGGATTCCGGGGAAGAAGCCGGCCTCGGCCACACCGAGCGCGAAGCGCAGCACGATCAGCACGGTCGCATTCGGCACGAACGCCATGGCCGTGGCGATCACACCCCAGCTCACCATGATTCGCGCGATCCACCGCCGCGCACCGAACCGATGCAGTGCCAGATTGCTCGGCACCTCCAACACCAGATATCCGAGAAAGAAGATGCCCGAGGCGAATCCGAAGACCGTCTCGCTCAACGCCAGATCGGTCTTCAGCCCGCTCGGCCCGGCGAAGCCGATATTGACCCGATCCAGCGAGTTGACGACATAGAGCAGACCCAGAAACGGCACGAGCCGCACGCCGACCTTGCGCAGCGTCCTCCGGGAGACATCGGTGTCCGATAGCACCTGCGTACTGTCCGTGTCCGGATTGCCGGACGTCAAGACCCGGAAGGGGGATAGACGGCGATCTCCACGAGATTCCCGTCGAGATCGCGACAGTAGTGCGAGGTCATCTCGCCCAGCGCACCGATCTTGGCGAGCGGTCCGGCGACGATCTCCACCCCGCAGGAGATGAGATGTGCGCGCACGTCTTCGGGCGTCGCGGTCGTGACGAAGCACAGATCCTCCGACCCCGCCGCCTCCACCGCGCCGGTCGTCCAGTTCGGATCCGCCGCGAGCGCGCCCAGCGGGCGCAGATTGATCTTCTGATTCCCGAATGCCAGCGCCGTGCGGCCGGATGGCCCGAAGGTCTGCGCGCGCATGCCGAGCACCCGCTCGTACCATGCGGCGGTGGCCGCCACATCGCGGCAATTGAGGACGATGTGATCGAACCGCTCGACGGCAAACCCCATGCGGCGCACGCTACTCCGCGTGGGGGCCCGGCCCGCGCCGGGCCCCGATGCGCCGCGACTCACGCGGCGGCGGTGCCGTCCAGCCAGTCGAAGACGCGCTGATGGGTGAGCAGCATGGCACCCACATGGCAGTGCTCGCCCGCACCCTCGGCCTCGGTGCCGACGATGTAGTCCTTCGGACAGCTCAGCGCCTTGTACATCCGCTCGGCCTCGCCGCCGAAGAACTGGTCGTTCTCCGCATCGAGAACCAGTGTGGGGCAGGCGATTCGGTCGACCACACCGGCGAGGGTGTATGCCTTGGTCTTGCGGATGTAATCGGCCGGTCCGGTCGCGGCGAAGGTCCAGTTCCCGTTGCGCATCGCCCAGCGCAGTTGCGTGCTGTACGCGGTCATCAGTGCCACAACGGAATTCACCTCGGCGTCGCGACCGGCCTCGATCCACTCGTTCAGGAACGGCGGCAGCATGCGCAGGTGGGGGGCGTGGTAGTCGAACAGGCCGTCGTCGAGGATCAGTGCGGCCAGGCGCGGTTCGAAGGCGGCGGCCCGGGCGGTCAGATAGCCGCCGAGGCTGTAGCCGAACAACGCGATTCGGTCGGCGTCGACCTCCGGCAGCGCGACGGCGAAGTCGACCACGGGCGTGATCACCGCCTCCCAGTCCGGCCGGAACGGCAGGCCCTGTTCGCGAATCACCGCACCCTGCCCCGGCCCGTCGAAGGCGAGCACCTGATATCCGCGCGCCACGGCCGCCGCGGCGAGCACGAAATACGCCTCCTCCAGGGTGGAATCGAAGCCGCTGTTGAAGATGATCGTGGGCCGCGGCGCGCCGGAGTCGTCGACCAGGAACAGATACCCCGGAAGTGTGGTGTCGGCGTAGGGAATCGACACCGCGCGCACGGGGGTGTCGAGCAAGGGCGCCGCGGCGGCGAAGGTTTCGCGCGACAGCCGCGAGAGCTCGTGCATCACGGAATCGCCGACCGGGTGCTCGCGCCGGTAGAACTCCGCGGTGCGGTAGTAGTTCGAGGCACGCAACAGTGCCTCGCGTGCGCTCACCCGATGACCCCGCGCCAGGCAGTCGCGGCCGATCGCGTGCACTCGCTCCGCGGTGGCCCGCCACTCCCGCAGCCAGGAATCGTCGTCACCCTCGGTGATCCGGGCGGCGGTGGTGAGCACCTCGCCCAGTTCGGCGCCGCCATAGCAGGCGAAGCCCGCCGCGCGCAGCGTCTCGAACGAATAGGACTCATCGTCGAATAGGAACTTCATGGCGTTGACCTCGTCACTTACGTCGATACGTTAGCGTTTCTTCGTACGAGCTCAACGGTAGAACACTGGACGTCGATACGCAACCGTTTCCTCGTTGATAGAGTGTTTCCATGAGCACCCGACGTACCCCCGCGGGCGCCGCGGTCATGCAGCCTCAGGTCACCGCCGCGATCCGGGCCGCCGCCTTCACCGAGTTGGCCGAGGTCGGTTACGGAAAGCTGTCGATGGAGGCGGTCGCCCGGCGCGCGGGCGTGAGCAAGCCAACCCTGTATCGACGCTGGCCGTCCAAACAGCAGCTGGTGCTCGCGCTCATCGCCGAGGTGGCGGTGACCGCGGCCGAGACGCCCGACACCGGAACGCTGCGCGGGGATCTGCGCGCCTTCCTCGAGGTGACCGCGGCCGGGCTGGCACATCCCTTGGCGGCCCGCATCATTCCCGATCTGCTCGCGGAGGCGGTGCGCACGCCCGCACTGGCCGAGGCGCTGGGGACCGGGCTCGGCGAGCAGCGGCGCGAGCGGGTGGCGGAACTACTGCGGCGCGGTATCGAGCGCGGTGAGCTGCCCGGGGATCTGAATATCGAACTGGCCCTGGACTTCACGGTCGCGCCGCTGTTCTGGCGGCAGACGCTGCGGGGCGGTACGACCGATCCCGGATATCTGGACGAGCTCACCGAGATGGTGTTACACGCACTGCGCGCTTCCCCGAAAGGCCGTGCCTGACAACACTATTCACCCAGTCCGATGCAGCGCATCCCCGCCAGCACCACGCGCAGTCCGTCCTCGAATCCCCTGTCGGTGTCGGGATCGAACAGATCGTTACGGGCCGCGGCGCTGAGCGGGAAGCGTTCGGGATCGAGGATCGCGCTCATCTGCTCGTCCCCATAGGGATTGACGTCGCCGTAGTCGATCCCGGTGCGGGCCTGCTCCTCGATGGTGAATCCGACGGTGTAGTGCAGGAGCACCCCAAAGGTGCGCGCGGCCGTGCGCAGCTCGAAACCCGCGTCCTGCAGGGTGCCCAGGGCCAGTTCGGTGGTGCGGAAGACGAACGGATCGGTGACCCAGGTTCCGGCGAAGACCCGTGCGCCGTCGCGATAGCGCAACATGGTGCGGCGCAACCGCCTCGCCCATTCGGCCGACCACTCATCCCAGTCGACCCCGCGCCGGGGCGCCTCGATGCCCCCGATCGCATCGACGAACATCATCGTCGCCATCGCGTCGAGCAGTTGCCGTTTGTTCTTGACGTGCCAGTACAGCGCGGGTGCTTGCACAGTCAGCCGCGTGGCCAGCGCCCGCATGGTCAGCCCGTCCAGGCCCACCTCATTGAGCAGGTCCAGGGCGGTGCGCGCGATCAGCTCGACGGTGAGCTTGGCGGGCGGGGCGGTCTTCGGCTTCGGCACACTTGACAGCTTAACATCGTTCAGCGCATCCTTAACGTCGTTCGATTTAACGTTGTTAAGGAGGTGGTCGCGATGGCGACCGTACTGATCGCCGGTGCGGGTCCGACGGGCCTGATGCTGGCATCCGAATTGCGTACGGCCGGAGTAGATGTCGTGCTCGTGGACCGGCTCGCCGAGCGCAGCGGGGAATCACGGGCGGGCGGTATGCATCCGCGCACGATGGAGGTGCTGGATCAGCGCGGCATCCTGGATCGTTTCCTGGCCGAGGGTCGCCCGCTGCAGGTCGGGCACTACTCGGGCCTCGCATTGGATTTCAGCGACTTCCCGACCCGTTATCCCTACACGCTGGTGCTGCTGCAGTACCGCGTCGAGCGACTGCTCGAGCAACGCGCCGCCGAACTGGGCGTGACGGTGCGGTGGTCGACCGAGGTGATCGGCATCGATCAGCACGACGACGGTGTCGAGGTGACGGTGCGCACTCCCGCCGGAATCGACACGCTCACAGTCGATTACGTGGTCGGCTGCGACGGCGGCCGCAGCGCGGTGCGCAAGCTGGCGGGCATCGACTTCCCCGGCACCGACGCCACCCTGACCTCGATTCTCGGTGACGTCGAATTGGCCTCTCCCCCTGAGGATCTGGGATCCATGCAGCGGTACGAGCACGGCGGTCTCCTGGTGTTCGACTTCGAACCCGGCTGGTACCGGGTCGTGACCACCGAATACGACCGGGTGCTCGATCGTGACACGACCGTCGACGTCGAGGAGCTGCGCCGCTCGCTGATCCGCATCGCCGGAACGGATTTCGGCATGCACAGCCCGCGCTGGATCTCCCACTTCGGCGACGCCGCGCGCCAGGCCGACCGCTACCGCGCGGGCCGCGTCCTGCTCGCCGGCGATGCCGCGCATATCCACTTCCCCGCGGGCGGTCAGGGCCAGAACCTCGGCATCCAGGACGCGGTCAACCTCGGCTGGAAGCTGGCCGCCGTAGCCACCGGCCACGCGCCGGACACCCTGCTCGACACCTACGAGAGCGAACGCCACCCCGTCGCCGCCCGCGTCCTGCACAACACCCGCGCCCAAACCGCCCTCGGCCGCCCCGGCCCTCACACCGAAGCCCTCCGCGAAACCGTCGAAACCCTCGTCGGTTTCGACGACGTCAACCGCTACCTGGCCGGCATGATCAACGCGCTGGACCTCCACTACCCCCTCGGCGACGCCCACGCTCTCCTGGGCCGCCGCATGCCCGACCTGGACCTGAAGACGGCCGACGGCGACACCCGAACCTTCACGCTGCTGCACAACGCCCGCCCCGTCCTGCTGAACCTGGGCCACCCCGCCGACCTCCCCGCCCTCACCGCGGGCTGGTCCGACCGCCTCGACCTCATCACCGCCCGCACCGAGGACATCCACCCGAGACTCCCCGACATCGGCCCGATCGAGCTCCCCACCGCCCTCCTGATCCGCCCCGACGGCTACATCGCCTGGGCCGCCACCGAATCCGACAACACCCCGGCCCTACTCGACGCCCTCACCACCTGGCTCGGCCCCTCGAGCGACTCGAGGACGACGGACAGCACGAAACCCGGGCATTGACAGCCGAACCCGACCGCGGAGGGCGTGCCGATGCGGGAGGTCGCCCACCTCGTCGGCACCAACCGCAAGGCGCGGTGAGCATGGGAGGGCGTGTCGCTCAGGCGAGTCCGACCCCGGGCTGACGAATTTCGCGGATACCGAGACTCGATGCCCGAACAGACTGGATCATGAAGCGGTGCCAGGCATTTCGTGCGCACCGACACTCGCCGGTTACCTGAGCAGCTACACAGCGGCGGAGTGGAGACAGTCTCATCAAGGATGAACGGAGCGAATAATGCAGATCCGATTTCTCGGCGGTGCAGGCGTGAACGACGACACAGCGACCCTCGTCGTAGGTAATCCCGTCATGATCAGCGCGATCGCAATCGACGATAACGACCAGCCCGTGCAGCCGATGGACGCGACCTATGCCTGGACCTGGCCTGACTGGCTGCCCACGTACCCCGAAGGTTACAAGTGGCCCGCAAACGCTCAGCAGACCCAGTTCAAGGCAACTGATGATCTCGTCGGCAGGACCGCGGAGGTCGGTGTAACGATCACCGCCAAAAACGGCCAGCAGGTGTCCAAGTCGCTCAAGTGCACCATTGTCAATTAGCCCTGGACCTGTCGACCGCGAATCACGACCGCTGGCAACCTGGCTCGAGGTAGCGGTGTGAAGATCGGACGGCGGCAAGGCGAGCAGTCACATTGCCACCCTTGATGATCGGGTAGCGGGGATCCAGCCTCGGCCCTCGCTACCCGACCACAAGCACACCCCGGCACGCAGCGCCGAATACGGTGGCCGCTCAGATCGACTGCGGCGCAGAACGTCTGGCGGCCGAGGAGGGGGTGCCGCATGACGGGGCTTGCGCGATCAGGCGGGGCGGTCGGCGGCGAGGAAGGGCAGTATGAGGCTGAGTAGTTCTCGGGGGCCGGTCCAACGGGATGATGTGACCGCAATCCGGAATGACGTGTCCTGTGAGATTCTCGGCGATGAGACGTAGTTGTCGCTCGAGCGCATCGCCGACCGGGTGGGCGCCGATGGCCAGGGTGGGTGTGGTGAACCGACCGGCCGCCGCGGCGTCGTTGATCTGGTGGGCGCTGGTCGGCAGTGCGCGGTAATAGGAAAAGGCGCAGCGTAGGGCATCGTGTCCGGTGTAGGCGTCGACGAACGCGTCGTGGATATCGGCCCGCACGCCCCGGCCACGGGTGCCAGTGGTGAGAAACCATTCGATATACCGCGCCTCCTGGCCGAGCAGGACCGTTTCGGCGAGGCCGGGCACGGCATGGAATCCGAACCACCACGGCGGGCCCGCGGCAAGGAAGTCCTCGGCGCCGGGGAGTGTGCCCAGCAGTGCTTCCATGACCACCAACTGCCGTACCCGATCGGGGTTCCGCAGGGCGAGCAGGACCGCGACCGGGGTGCCGGCATCGATCGCGACCACGGCCGCGGTGGGTTCGCCGAGGGCATCGAGGATCCCGGAAATATCGGCGGCCAGCGTGCCGGCGTCGTAGCCGTCCGGTGCACGACTGGTGGCGCCGAATCCGCGGAGGTCCGGGGCGATGACCCGGTAATGCGCGGACAACGGGCCGATGATCTCGCTCCACAGTCGCCAGGTATGTGGAAAGCCGTGCAGCAGAACGACCGCGGGGCCGGTGCCGGCAACGGCGACATTGGCGCGGATGCCGTTGGTTTCGATCCGGCGCAGCTCGATCGACGCGGCATGGAAGGGCGTGCGGGACATGGAATCTCTCAGTAGTTACCATTGGTTACCAGAGAACGGTAGGTAACCTCAGTTGCGCTGCCAAGACGGCACATTGGCTACAGGTGGTGAGGTCCAGGTGACTACTCGATCAGCGCACGCGAAGGCCACCGATCGCGGTGATCTGTTCGATCGCCAATGCCCGACACGTCAATTGCTGGACCGCATCGGCACGAAATGGACGTCGATGGCGGTCAAGGTCCTCGCACAGGCCGCCCCGGGCGAAGTACGGTTCGCCGAGCTGCGGCGGCGCATGCCCGGTGTGTCGCAGAAGATGCTGTCGGTGACCTTGCACAACCTGGTCCGGGACGGTCTGGTCACCCGCCGAGTGGAGCCGGCAGTCCCGCCCCGCGTGCACTACCGGCTCACCGAACTGGGCTTGTCCCTGGAGATCCCGTTGGCGGCACTGCGGACCTGGGCGGAGGACCACATGGCCGAGATCGACCACGCCAACGCCGCCTACGGGTCGGTCGACGGGGTGAGATCAGTTGCGGCGCAAGATATCCGCTGACTCCGATGTACGGCCATCCCTCCCTGGGGGTAGCCCGATCCCATACCAGGGCTGGATGGATCTCACTGTGCGCGGTCCTAGCGTTGTCGGCGTGATGATTATCCGGCGCTTGGGCCTCGACTTCGCATACACGTTCTTGGGTTTGCCCCTCGCAGTGGTCAGTTTCAGCCTCTTTGTGGCCCTTTTCTCGGCGAGCATCGGCACAGTGGTGATCTTCATCGGGATTCCGCTGCTCGCGCTGACGCTGCTGCTCGCGCGCGGCTTCGCCGACATCGAACGCCTACGCCTTCAGCAGCTGACGGGCAGGGCGACACCACGGCCTCGGTACGCCGGGGCACCGGAGGGGGCGGGATGGTTCCGTCGGATCACCGCGCCGATCGGGCAGGGGCAGAGCTGGCTGGATCTGTTGTACGCCATCGTCAACCTACCGATCGCGATCATCACGTTCGTGCTGCCGATCGTGTGGTGGGCAATGACGCTGGGTGGTTTGACGTACTGGTTCTGGGGCAGGTTCATTCCCTATGGCGACAGCCACGACATCGTCATCGAGACGATCATGGGCGCGAACACTGCCCACAACCGGACAGTCTTCTACACGATCGTCGGTGTCGTAGCACTGCTCACCGTGTACACCGTCCAGCGGGGCAGCGCCGCCCTGCAGGCCGCCTTCGCGCAGACCCTGCTCACCCGACTCGCCGTGATGCAGGGCCGCATTCAGGATCCGACCACCAGCCGGGCGGCGTCCGTCTCAGCGGAGGTGACCGCGCTGCGCTCGTAGGCGGTGGCAGTGGCCCGCAGCCTCAGCCTGGCGGCAGGGTTGGAGCGGGGCCGGGTGAGGGGGCGGGTGGTGTCGGCGTGGGGGCGCCGGGTATCGGTCCTGTCACCTCCGGGACATGTCCGGGTGTGCGGTCGACCTGGGTCAGAACGGGCGGGTCGTCCGGGTAATGCGGAACCTCGGAGACCACGCTCGGCGCTTCATGCCCGACGCTCGCGCCCTCGCCCAACGGCAAGTGCTCGATCGGCCCCCAGGAGGACATCGTCGCCTGCCGGGAAAACAACGTGGTGATGGTCCCGTCCGGCTTGTACTGATAGGCCTCGACACTGGGATACGAGGTGACCTTTCCGCCGGCGGCGATTTTGCCCCCGCCCGTCGGTGTCAGGGTCATGTCGCCCTGGACGGGAAACAACTCCGAGCCGGGCGGGGCGAGCGCATCCGTACCGTCGTAATGGACGGCCAACGAGCCGTCGTTGCCTTGCACCGCATAGACGTTGGGCACACCGGCCCGCACCTCACCGTATTCGCTCACCGTCGGATTCTGCCGGCCGATCAGAATGCCGTTGTCCATATCGGCATAGAACGAGACCCTGGATTCCTCGGCGGGCACTGTCGAGGACGGACCGCGAAAGTCTCCGTGATTCTCGGGAAAGACATTCTGATCGACGAGGAAACCGATGATCGACCCACCGTCGAAGGGATTGAAGACGTTGTGGACACCAGGGGACGGGATGTACATGTTCTGCCGGTACACGCCGGCACCGGGGATCGGATCGAACGCCTGCATGACGATATTGGCTTTGACGCCTTTGTATTTCGGGTCATAGGTGTGCGGGTCCAGGGCGTCGGCCATGCGCCAGTCGTTCTCGGAAATCGGATCACGGTGGTAGACAGCGCGGAATGCGGCGATCTCGTTGGCGCGACGGTCGAGTTCGTTCTCGCCCGGCGAGCCCGGCGGGGTAAGGGGAAGCTGTCCGTCCGCGCCCTGGATCAGGACGGCAAGGTCCTCGTCGAACCGGGTGGCGTCGGTGACGACATTGTTCACACGGGTCTGCAGATTCGCGATCAGCACGCGCCGAGAGTCGTTGAACGGCCCCATCAATGTCTCGGTGACCGTGCCCGTGGCGGGATCGATGGCGAGATGTGCCGCCCCGGCTTGCTGCTCACAGTCGAGGGCTTCCTTCTTCAGCGAGACGCCCTCCTCGTAGCAGTCGAGCGCGGCCGCGCCGACCTGGGACACCTCCTGGCCGTGACTGTCGATGTCCACCCGGGTCTTTCCGACGGAGGCTCTGGCGACCGTCGACGCCGGGCCGTTCCAAGTCTGCAGCGTATTCAAGCCGTGGAGCGTGTCGTGCAAATCAGTGCACGAACCCTTGGCCGAGGTGCAGATACGGAATATCTCCTGGAGTTGCCCCGGGTCGAAGCCGAGCACATCGCCGAATGTGACCATCGTATCAAGCCTGCCCGACGACATTCTCGATATCCGTCTGTGCGTTGCCGTCCGCGGCCCGGTATTCGATCGCGCTCGAATGCAGTTCGCGCCCATGGCTGTCGACCGTGTGCAGAAGTCTCGTCGTCCGCGCCCGCCAGCCGTCGACCTTGTCCATGAGCGCCGCGCGGGTGGTGGTGAACACCGTGCTGGAATAGTCTTCCAGGTCGGTGTGGTACCTGGCGAAGTGCTCGACGGCATCGGAGGCCGCTGTCGTGAACTGGTGCCCGATGATATGGAGGTCGCCTGGGTCGACCTCGATCGCCTCGTCGCCGGCACCGCCTGATGGATTACCGAACGAATTATCCCCGACCCCAACCATTTCTGGTCGCCTTCCGCCGAAAGGCATTCTCCCGCTGAGCCATCCCCCCGGTAAGCCATTTTAGCCGAGCCGTCCTGTGTCTCGATGCCCCCAGAACCACCGACAGTGACGCCGCAGCAGCGCGATGGATCGCTCAGCCGGCCAGGGCGATGGTCCCCGAGCAACCGGCACCACTGCCGAGCCGGGGCTCGTGTGAACCGGCACCGAGACGAACGCCGCGGCGGATAAGACGGCAGCACCACTGAGGACGCGCTTCACAACCGAGCTCCCTCCTGCGCAGTTCAGGTTCGACTGTGTCACCTGCATTCGACCCGACAGCTATCGACTGGCAATCACTATTCGCTCCCATCACGGCAGTACTTCGACGAGGAGGGGTGTTTCGCGTTGCCTGCATTTGCCCGGCATCTCAGCCTCGGTGTGCGCCGGGAGAATGCGCTCACATGCCGCGTGGCGCGCGGCTCCGAACGGCCACGCGACTCTTTGGAAGCTCAACGAGCAGTGATCATCTCGGCCCGGCGAACGCACGCACGTAGCCGATTATGTGATGTCGACCGGCGGCAGCGACAGTGTCCGCCTACGCCCGCGGGTTCAACCTCTCCATAACAAGGAGGAAGCGCGCCGCGTGTCTTGTGTCAAGGGACGCGATGTGGCTCCAGCCCGCCTACGCGTTGCATAACCCGAAGTCATCCTCGTCGTGTCAGCCATCGAATCCGGCGGGTGCGCGACCCACCGTTCGAGTGACGTGACAGGGAACTTCATCGGGTCCACGGGGTGTCTCAAGGAACTTTCTGTACAGAACCAATCACCTCTGTACAGTCAGCTCCAGATTGTGACTAGTTCGCTGAACCGCACGTCCTTCACTGCACTCGAGTCGCATCGCCAGGCTGTTGTAGTTGTTGCTGCACTGTCGCTGTCGCTTCGAACAGCGATAACGACCTGCCAGCCGTCTGCCTGGCGGTGACCTCGAGGAGACCACTGATGTTCTCCCGCTCGGTGCGTCGATGGCTGACGGCGTTGTCGGCCGCGCTTGCCGCGCTGGTCGCTATGGCGATCGTGACCACACCCGATCGTCATACCCCGCAAGCAAATGCCCAGCCGATCTGCATCCCCATTCCCCCGGTGTCCTGCCCGCCGCCCCCGCCCGGGCCACCGACTGGACCGCAAGGACCGAACGACATACCGCCGGTGCCTACCCCACCGGCATTCCCGACCAACTCACCCGCCCCCGGTCCGGGGAGCGGGCCCGGGGCCTTGACGCCGCCGAATCCTGGACCAGGAAACGGCACTCCGATTGTTCCGGTCCCCGGCGACACACCACCAGCGGCACCAGGCAATCCGCCGCGTGTACCACCGGCGCCGGCCAATCCGCCACCAGGGCAACCAGAACCGCCACCACCACCGCCGCCCGCCGAGCCGGGTGCGCCCAGCGGGGATATCGTGTCTCAGCTCGAACACGCCGCCCAACTCCATGACCAGGGCGTGCTGTCCGACGACGAGTTCAACGCCCTGAAGCAACGCCTTCTACACGGCGGCGAGCAGAACCCGGCATCGACCAGCGGTGACGGCGGGGTCATTCCGCCGGAGTTGATCCACCCGGCGTCCTGCGGTGTGCCAGGGATTCGGGTGCTCAGCCCGGCGGAGGTCCACGAGGTCGTCACGTCGATCGTCGGACCGCTCGAGGAAGAGTTGGGCCCGGACGATCCCTTCGTGCGGCGGATCATCGACCGCACCAACCAGCTCAACAAGGGCTGCGCCGGGACGAAGGACCAGATCAAACAGATCGTCTGGCAGGAGGTACGCGACGAGTGGTACCGGGTCTATCGCGAACGCAACCGCACCCGTGACCGCTCCAAGAAGGAATGCGCCTACAAGGGCGACACCTCCAAGGATTGTGAGGGCTTGGTTGCCGTATGCCTCGCGAAAGGCCAGGAGAACCTGCCCGAACCGCAGAAGTCCAACGTGACCCGCCAACGTGACGCCTACATCACCGGCGGCAATGCGTATATCGCTTCCAACATGTTCCCTGCCTGGCGCATCGCCACCACAGACACTCCGGAGCGGGGCATCGCGTCCCAACTCGCAACCCAGTGGAAAGAGGCCCATCCCGAGATATTCCGCAACCCTGACCCGGCTCAGTTCCCGTCGGGGAAGGCCGAGCCGGGGCACGTTCCCGACACTATGTGGACCGGACCGCCGCCACCCAAACCGATGCCGTACGCGTGGGAAGCGATGGACAGTTCGCTGAACCGGTCGATCGGTGCGCAGGGCAGACAGTATCCGATCAACTACAAGGCCCGCGCATTCGTACCCGGCGACTGGGAAGATGGAGTCTGCGTGCCCAGCGCCAACCCCCGAGTAATGGCCTCACCCCCACCAACGTCATTCTGAACACAGCAGTGAGTAACGAAGATGGTGGCAACCTCTAGCGAAGGAGCAGCGCATGCGGTCCACGCGATGGTCGTTGATCATTCTCATGGCCATAGCTGCCTGTGCGTGTTCGGACAAACCGGCCGGACAGCCGGGTGATTGGGTACCGCCGGTGATCTCGTCGCTGAAACAGCAGCAAAGGCACTGGTACGACGCGAATCTCGCGCTCGGCCGGAAATCTGACTGGATGTTGACCGAGCCGAACCCTGCGGCCTCACCCGAAGACATCCGCACGGCCGAAGCGCGACTCGGAATCCGCTTCGACGACCAATACAAACAGTGGCTCGCCTACGCCAACGGCTGGACAGCCTTCTCCGGCGGCGGCAACCTCTACGCGCTGAGCGACATCTCCAAAGACTCCCCCGAGCACAAGGTCATGCTCGATACCTTCCACGAATACTCCATCCAGCCCAGCGATCTGGAGATGGACTCCTTCGACAACTTGATCATCATCGGCGGCACTGCCGATGGCATCGTCTACGTCACAGTCGGCTGCCGAGAACAGCAGTGCGCCTCGGCCCCGGTATGGGAAGTGGAGAGCACCGACCACACCCGATTCGCCGATCTGAAGGAATTCCTGAACAGGAAGATCACCCTAGCGAAGGCGATCGTCGACAAACTGAAAGACGAACGGAAATAGGCAGTCACGAGGGCGGAACCTGTCAATCCCGGTGAGACCGGTCAGGCGACGAATTCCGTGTTGATGTTCTCCTTCGGTGGCTCGTTGATCCAGGCTGCTTTCGGCAGCCGGGGCGGTTTCGGGGGACGGCCGAAGCCGAAATCACCCACCACATCGGTACCCGGAATCCGTTCCCGCATACCGTCATTCCAACATCACGAGACACGATGACTCATCACTCCACGGTGCTGGATCCCGCATCCTCGGTGGGATTCACCAGCCCGCCCCGCATGCTGGCCATAGCCCGCAGGGGTGAGCTCTGTGCCGCGGGGCGGCGTTATGCACGGCGAGATCGACTGCGGCGCAGAATGTCCGGTAGTAGCCGAATACCGGACGTGTGTCTGGTGTCCGGTAATCGGCTGCTGGTATTGAAAGGTTTGGTCAAGTGTCGTCACTGTGGGTGCCGTGGCTGTTCGGGGTGGGCGGTGTCAGTGTCGGTTTGCTGGGGGTGTCTCGTATCGTCCGACCGCGATGGTGTGGTGGGGGTCGAGCCAGTTTTTGAATCGCGCGATGAGTTCGCGTGCTTCGGGGCCGGGGCTGACTTTGTCGGCCAACTGGCCGTGGCCGCTGTCCAACCGGTAGGGGTAGTAGCCGGCTTCGGCGAACAGTTCATAGGCGCGGTCGCGGCCTCGGTGGGCCTTGGCGGCCTCCTCCTCGGTGCGGTCGAAGATGTAGTTCAGAACCAAATCGCCGCTGTCGGCGTCGACGATGTTGAACACCGCACCGAACTTCACACCGGTGTCTTGCTCGATGCGCTCGATGAGTTCATAGGCGGCGATCATGTCTGCGCCGGCGAAGGGGACGACGGTGGCGAAGAACATCCAGCCGGGGCCGTTGTCGTCGAACGTTTCGGCGGTGGCGTGGTAGGCGTTCTCGAAGATCGCTTCGCTGTAGGACGGATCACCGGAGTACTGCGCCCGCATCATCGCGGCCACGGTGCCGGGCTCGGGCTCGTCGACGACGATCGGATCGCCGAACAGCCCCGTCGCTGCTGCCTCGTCGAGGAGCAGTTGCACCGAGGTGTCGATGGTGGCGGCGGTGCCGTCGACATACATGACGACCATCTGGTCCTGCTGCACGCCGGCGACGCCGTAGTGATCGACAGAGGTGGCGTCGGCGAACTTCGGCACGCCGTTGACCAGGCCGACCACCATCCATTCCCGGACGAGTGTGGCGACGGCTGTCAGATCGGCCCGCGTGAACGGCAGGGTGACCAGTCGTTCCCTCGGGGGGCGAGGCATCAGCCGGATTACCGCTGCGGTGATGATGCCGAGATTCGATTGCAGAAACAGGTGCAACGGATTGGGGCCCAACCCGTGCTGATAGAGGGCCTTGTGCTTACCGGTCTCCGGCCACCAGCCCAGGCGCACCATGTGCCCGTCGGGCAGCACGACTTCCAGGCCGAGTAGATCGTCGACTCGGTGGCGGCGCATCCCGACGCCGCGTTCGGACAGATTACCGACGAGGCTGGTGTGTCCGGAGGAGCTGGTCAGGTTCGCGACACGACTGGTTCCCATCAGGCGGGTCGCCAGGGTCGCTTGGGTGACGCCCGGTTCGACGATCGCCCAGCCACTCTCGATGTCGATGCCCCGCAGCTGGTCGACGTTGCCGAGGTCGAGCGCGACGACGTTGTCGACCGCGGGTCCGCGGGAACCGAAGCCCCAGTTGTGGCCGGTGCTGTACACGTACAAGCCGCTGGCCGACGGCGATTGATCGAACAGGGCGACGATCCGTTGCACATCCTCGGCGCTGCGCGGGCGAACAACTCCCAGCACCGTGTGGGGTGGCGACATGCTGACATCGGCGAACGGCGGGAGTGGGACAAGTTCTCCGGCGTTGTCGGTGACCATATCCACCCGGTCCGCCCCGATCATCGCCCGCACCGCCTCGAGGGTCTCGAGCGTGCTGTTTCTCGTCGAACTGACAGCTGTGGACATCGCAGAACTCCTATCTCATCGAGTTGGTCGAGAAGTGGAAGGCTCGTCTTCACAGATACCTTTAGTGGCTCATTGAGACACTTCAGTGAATGTAGACTCCCGAAGTGTCACCATGAGACAGATGTGAGGAAGGCGACAGGGAAACCCCGATGACACCATCGCGTGGACTGCGTGAGCAGGCGAAAGCTCGAGTGCGGCGGGAGGTGATCCACACGGCGCTGCGGCTGTTCGAGCGGCAAGGCTTCGAGCAGACCACCGTGCAGGAGATCGCCGACGAGGCTCATGTTGCGCGCCGCACCGTGCACCGGCATTTCCCGTCGAAGACGGCGATCGTGTTCACCCACGAGGAAGACCTTGGCGCGCATCTGATTTCCGCGTTACAGCAGCGCCCGCCCACCGAATCCGCAATCGCTGCCCTCCGCGGGGCCCTGCACGACATGCTCACCGGCTATTCCCCCGTGTCGCTGAGCCCCGACCAGGTCGACACACTCCGCCGCGTCCGTCGGTTGTTGACCACCAATCCCGAACTGCGGCAAGCCAACTTCATCGGCGCCAAGAGCCGTGCGGGCGAGCTGGCCGCGCATTTCGCCCAGCGCTGTGGCCGCCCCGAGGAGGACCTATACGTGCAATTGACGGCCGAAACCTGTTTCGCCGCCTTGAGTGTCGGCTTCGACCACTGGATAAACTCCGATGATCACAGCACCACCGCGCTACAACGCATCACCGACTCCGTCCTGACCGAACTGGCCGACGGCCTCGACATCCCCGCCCACACATAACACCACCCCACACAGGGCATGTAGTGCACCAGTACTCCAGCCGAACTTCGTTGACCGGTTTCTCCGTCCCGACACACTCCGCCAACGGTTTCGGTGAATCACTCCGAGGTTGATGTGGGGGTCTGTTTGTTGGCGTGGAGCTCGACAGCGTCGAGGAGGAGGTCCAGCCCGAGTTCGAAGCGGTCTTCGGTGACAGCGTCGGCGAAGTAGGGTGCGGCCGCGGCGAGGTGGGGGTATTGGGAGGGGGGTGCGGCCAGGTATTCACGGGTGGTTGCCGCCAGATCGCCGGCGCGGGCGTGCTCGTCGAGGCCGAGGGTGATGGCTTCCAGCACGGTCGCGCCGAGCACCAGGTGCGCCCAGGCCAAGTAGTAGCGCGCGGCGGCGCGATCGTCCATCCCGGCGGCTTTGAGGGCGGCCACGCCCAGGTCGACGATCCGGAATTCGGCGTCGCCGCGGGTAACTCTGGCCGCAGCCAAGACAGCGAGGCGCGGGTGGGTCAGGTAGGCGCGCCGGACTCTGATGCTGAGCTCGCGCACGGTGGTGCGCCAGTCGGGCGCGGGCTCGAAGTCGGCCAGGGCGGTGGCCAGCAGCCGGTCGGCCAAGGCGAGCAGCAGTTCGTCCATGCTGCGGAAGTGCCGGTAGATCGCGGTGTGATCGACGCCGAGATCGGCGCCCAGCGCGCGGATGGTGAGTTTGTCGGACCCGTCGCGCTCGACGACCGCCATGGCGGCGTCGAGCAGCACCTCCCGGGACAGGAAACGCGGCTTCTCGCCACCGCCCGTCTCGCGGGCCGGTTTCTTGCGGGGACGGCCACTGGTTTTGTTTGTCGCGTTCACCACACCAGTGTGCCAGATCCCGACCATTGTTGTCACCATTGGTGACTCCAATGTTGACACCGGGTTGGGCGATGGTTAGCGTCGGTGTGGTGGCGAGGTGATCGCGACCCCGCGAACAGGCAGTATCCGGTCTCGAACCGAGACGTAACACAGGCAGCCATATGTGCCCCGTAATGCGTTGGTAGGTACGACTAGAGAAAGCTGGTGATCGGCGATGAATTCCAAGCATGAGGTCGACGGCGGTGTGATCGCGCGAGTGGAGCGCCCGGCCGCCAAGTTTCGAGGTCGGAGAAGTCGGAACGAGGTGGGTGCCGATCCGGATTCATCGGTGCGGTCGGAGGTAGACATGGGCACCAGCACCGTCGAAGCAAATCGCAGGTTGGATGAGGGCCGACCGAGGGACACGGTCGCACTATGGCATGTTCGGCCTGGTGTACCCGATCGCCGTCTGACCTACCCCGAATTCGAGGAGCTGGTCGAGCGCACGGCTGCGGCCTTGTCTCGCACCGGGATCCGGAAGGGCACGCGGGTAGCGCTGATGAGCCCGGTCGGAGTCGACTTCATCGCCCTGAACCTCGCATTGCCGAGACTCGGCGCCGTGCCGGTGGAGGTGGAACGTCAGATCGGCGCCGATGCCGTAGCGCGAGTTCTGGCCAACTTCGAGCCTCAGGCGTTCATCGGCGACGCCGAGGTGCAACGTCAGCGACTGGAGAACGGCTGGGCACGCGACAGTATCCGGACCGCGGTCACCGTCGGACCCGAGCCGGTTGATGAGGAGCCGACGCTGGACGGGCTGCGTGCGGAGGCCGCGTCCGATCCGATACCGGAACCGGTGACGCTGGACAAGGACGATCTGGCCCGGATCCTCACCACCAGCGGTTCGACCGGAACTCCGAAGGGGGTGGCGTGGAGCTGGGAAGCGCAGCAGTACTTCAACCGGTTGATAAGCGGGGGACAAGATATGTCGGGCGAGACCTTCTTGGCGGTCCTTCACTGGAATCTGCCCGGGGTGTTCGCCGCCGGGGGCACCGTGGTGTTTCTGGGAGACGGGTTCGACCCGGAGCAGCTCGCACCCGAGGTGATCATCGAGACGATCCGGCAGTTCGCAGTGACGGCGTTGATGCTTCCTCCGGCTGTACTGGATCAGCTGTCCCGTTACTGTGTCGAGAACGGGGTCGTACTCGACGGTGTCAAGCGCGTCGGCGGCGGTGGGGCGACGGTGAACCCCGAGATCATCGCGAGGATGCGTCGGTGCCTGCCCGAGGATGCCGACGTCCTTGTCGGTTACGGTGCGACCGAATCCATCGGCATCTCTATGATCGAAAGTCGCGAGATAATCGCCGAACGCGGAGCCACCGATCGCGGGGCGGGTGTCTGTGTCGGCTCGCCGCTCGACCTCACCGTGCGGGCCATTCGCATCAGTGACGACCCGGTCCGTGAATGGACCGATGAACTCGTGGTTCCGGCCGGCACCGTCGGCGAAATCACCGTCAAAGGGCCGAGTGTCAGCAAGTTGTACGTCGGCAATCCCGAGGCGACAGCCTTGGCGAAAATCCCGGACGGCGATCGCGTGTGGCATCGCACCGGCGACCTCGGATGGTTCGACGACAGGGGCCGAATCTGGCTCTGCGGCCGCAAAGCCGATCGAGTGCAGACCTCCGACGGAGACCTGTACACCGATCAGGTCGAACCGATCTTCGACACTATCGACGGCGTGCGCCGAAGCGCGCTGGTCGGGCTGGGTGCCGCACCGAACCAGGTGCCCGTGTTGATCATCGAATCGGTGACCGAGCCCGGCTCGTCCGATCGTGACCGCATTACCGCCGAGGTTCATCGGCTGGCCGCCGAATTCCCGCAGACCAAAGACATCCAAAGGGTCCTGTTCCACCCGCAATTCCCGACCGATTACCGGCACAACTCCAAGATTCGTCGCAATCTTCTGGCCGCCTGGGCGGCTGACCAACCCGCGTGATCACAGCGAGGTGCGAACTACGGCTGAGCAATCAACCGACGTCCCAGCACATGTTCCTGAGGTGCTATGTCCATCCCTTCGCTCAAAGAGCGAGGTGGCTCATGGTTGTCGTTACGCAGAGAGGCGGTCCCCCAAATGGTCGGCATCCAACAGCAGCAATCCGCCAAGGCGTCCGGTCAGTTCCTGATCGGCAACGACCTGCCCGTCACCCGACTGGGTTACGGCAGCGTGCAACTCACCGGGCCCGGAGTCTGGGGTGATCCCAAAGACCCCGACGAAGCCGTACGGGTTCTACGGCGCGCGGTCGAGCTCGGTGTGAACTTCATCGACACCGCCGACGCCTACGGGCCGGGCGTCGCCGAGCAGCTGATCAACAAGGCGCTCCATCCCTACCCCGCCGACCTCGTCATCGCCACCAAGACCGGAATGACCCGCATGGGACCCAGCGACTGGTGGCCCGTCGGCCGACCCGAATTCCTGCGCCTGCGAACCGAGAAAAGCCTGCAACGCCTGGGCGTAGAACGCATCGACCTGTTACAGCTGCATCGCATCGACCCCTGGGTCCCCCTCGCCGACCAGATGGGCGAGCTGAAACTCCTGCAGGACGAAGGCAAAATCCGCCACATCGGCCTATCCGAGGTCGATGTCGACCAACTCCGCCAGGCCCAACAGATCACCCCCATCGCCACGGTCCAGAACCTCTACAACGTCGCCGACCGGTCCTCCGAACCACTGCTGGAATACGCCGCGGCGCACCGCATCGGATTCATTCCGTGGTTCCCGCTGGCGAACCGACACTTGGCCCGGCCCGGCGGGCCGCTGGACGCCCTCGCCCGTCAACACGGCGCCACCCCGTCTCAGCTCGCGCTGGCGTGGCTGCTGTACCGCTCCCCCGTCATGTTGCCGATCCCCGGGACGTCCACCGTCGCCCATCTGGAGGACAACATCGCCGCCGCGCGGCTTGCCTTGACCGCCGAGGACCTGGCGGCACTGGACGCAGCGGCGCTGACCCCGCAAACCGCCGATGCCGACCGCTCACTCAGCGCAGCCCTCCGACCTCGCTCAGTCCTCGAAACTCATTCAGCTTCTCACCATTGAGCGTGGTCGACGCTCGGTGTGACAGCTCGTCGGTGATCCACGCGCGACATTGCTCGAATACCAGTACCAGGTGGGTGAAGCCTCCCGGAGCAGGAACCGAGCCTTCTCACCACCTGCCCCTCGCGGGCCGTGTTGTTCCGGGGACGCCCGGTGCTTCTCTTCGTCGCGTTCAACACACCAGTGCGCTAGATTTCTATCACTGTCACCATTGGTGACAACAGTGTTGACACCAGACTGATGAGTGACTAGTTTCAGTGTGGTGGCGAGGTGATCGCCGCAGCTGTACCAGAGGCGGCAAGGGCATCGGACTCGTCGGACGCCAGCCTCGAGAACAGGGAGTAACCCGGTCTCGATCCGAGACGCAGCACGGACAGGATCCAGAAGCGGCCCGCGACAGAAGGGCCATCTCATTCGTCCAAGAACCGGCCTCACAAGCCGCAGTATCAGGATCAGGAGACGTCAATGAGTTACGGAAATGCACTACGCACAGAAATTCGCGATGATCGCATAACACCGCTCATCGGTGTCTACGACATGTACTCTGCCTCGCTGGCCGCCCAGCACTACGACGGAATGTTCGTCTCCGGCTTCGGATTCGCCGCTTCGCACTACGGGCTGCCCGACATCGGATTCATCGCTTGGCCCGACATGGTCGACTTCGTTCAGCGGCTGCGGCTGGCGTTCCCGCATCAGCATCTGCTGGTCGACATCGACGACGGCTACGTCGACCCCGAGGTCGCCTGCCACGTCGTCACCCACCTCGAACGGATCGGGGCCTCCGGGGTCATCCTCGAAGATCAGAAGGGGCCGCGTCGCTGCGGCCATGTGGCGGGCAAACAGATCCTTCCTCTCGACGAATATCTGGAGAAGCTGAACCTGGTGCTGGAGACCAGATCCGATCTGGTCGTCGTGGCGCGCACCGATGCCACCGAGGAAAAAGAGATCCTTCGCCGCGCCGCGGCCCTGGCGGAAACCGACGCCGACGTCCTGCTGGTCGACGGCGTCCGCAGCGTCGAATGGATCCGCAAGATCCGCAAGGTCATCGGCGACAAACCGCTGCTGTTCAACCAGATCGCCGGCGGTCTGTCACCGCGGCTGTCGCTGTCGGAACTGCAGGGCCTCGGCGTCGATGTCGCCATCTACTCCACGCCGTGCCTGTTCGCAGCGCACACCGCGATCACCGAGGCACTCCTCGAATTGCGCGCCAACGACGGCCGGCTGCCGGAAACCGACGACGCAAGCGTCGGGGTCAGCACGTCGCTCGCACTGCTGGAACGCAACATGGCCAGGCACCACGGAAAGCCGGGCGAACAGGAAAAGATCGCCGCCTGAATCACCCACGTACGAGCCGGGCGGGAAGGTCATGCGGTGAACATTCGGCTTGCTGGATAAAGCACTCAGAGCTATGCGGAGGGCCTGTCCGCTACCGACTTCGAGAGGTGAACATGGCGACGATCACGACCGCACCGGGGACACAGGACAGTCTTGTCGGCGACTCCGGGGCTGCTCACGATTCATCTGTCCGGCGGTGGTGGGTGCTCGCGGTGCTCGGCACCGCGCAGCTGACGATCACGCTCACCGCGACGGTCATGAATATCGCCCTCCCCTACGCGCAGCGCGATCTGGGTTTCTCCGACGCCAGCCGACAGTGGGTGGTGATCGGCTACACGCTGGCATTCGGCAGCCTGCTGCTGCTCGGCGGTCGGTTGAGCGACCTGTTCGGCAGGCGCAGCATGGTCATCGCCGGTCTGGCAGGCTTCGCGATCGCCTCCGCGGTCGGCGGTGCGGCAGTGAACCTCGACATGCTGATCGGTGCCCGGGTGGCCCAGGGCGTCTTCGCCGCGGTGTTGTCGCCCGCGATCCTGTCCACGTTGTCGGTCACCTTCACCGAGCCGTCCGAGCGGGCGAAGGCGTTCGGCATCTTCGGCGCCATCACCGGCGGCGGCGCCGCGACCGGTCTGCTGCTCGGCGGTGCGCTCACCGAATGGGCCTCGTGGCGCTGGGCGCTGTACATCAATCTGGTGTTCGCCGGTGTCGCCCTGGTCGGTGCGTCGTTGCTGCTGGCCCGGCACGCCGCCCACCCGAAACCGGTACTCGACCTGCCCGGGACGGTGACGGTCACCGCCGCATTGTTCAGCATCGTCTACGGCTTCTCCCACGCCGAGACGAACGGCTGGTCCAACACCGTCACGATCGGATTCCTGATCGTCGGCGTGGCACTGCTCTGCGCGTTCGTCATCGTGGAAACCCGAGTCACCGACCCGCTGCTGCCGCCCCGGATCGTGCTCGACCGCATTCGAAGCGGCGCCTATCTCGCCGTATTCACCATCGGGATCGGGCTCTGGGTCGTGTTCCTGTTCCTCACCTACTACATGCAGCTGATCCGCGGCTACTCGCCGCTGCTGACCGGCGTCGCATTCCTGCCGATGGTGGCCGCGCTGGTGCTGTCATCGCTCACGACACCGTCGGTGCTGCTGCCGCGGCTGGGTACCAGGCTCACCGTGGCAGGTGGACTCCTCGTCGCCGCGGCCGGCATGGCGGCGTTGACCAGGATCGGACTGGACACCGGCTACGGCCACCTCCTGCCCGGGGAGATCCTGCTCGGGCTCGGCGTCGGAGCCGCGATCTCGGTGGCGATGCAGAGCGCCACCGCGGGAGTCGACCACGCCGACGCGGGTGTCGCTTCGGCGATGACCAACGCCTCCCAGCAGATCGGCGGCTCGATCGGCACCGCGCTGCTGTCCACCTTCGCCGCGACCGCGATGACCCACTATCTGGTGGGCAAGGCGCCGAGCCCAGTGCTCGAGTCGCAAGCCCAGATCCACAGCTATATCACCAGCTTCTGGTGGGCAGCGGGCTTCCTCGCCGCGGGCGCGATCATCCTGGCGGTGCTGATGCGAACAGGCTCCCAGGATCAGCCCCATGATGGTCGGGTACACCATGCTCGGCGTAGGTTGTGCTGACCGATCGGATATGAAGATCACCGCGGCGATGGTCGGGCCGTCAATCGCGCCGTTGGATGCAGATCGGTCCATGGCACTCCAATCAATCACCAATTACAGGATGTTTGTCCTCAGTAATCCGTTGCGGCACATGGGCATTCGTCCAGCGATATCGTGCGCGATACATCGATCCGATTGCGATGACAGAGGTATGCGCACGAGCAACGAAGTGGTAGATGGAATCTCGAACCGACAGCGAGCGAACTTCTCCGAGAACGCTATCGGCGACGAGGCAGGTGACAGCGCTGAACAGTAGAGCGAATATCGGGAATGTGCTCGGCCGTGCAGTGCTCGAATCCGAATAGTCGGTTGCCTGTGAACGGGGCTGTTCGTACCGTGCGGGTACCCGGACACTGCTCGATCCCTGCCACTCTCGAAGGCCGCTCGTGCATGTACCGCCGAATCGACGCTGCCCTGACCGGATCGACTCTGAATACGACATCAACCCCGCTCACTGTCGCCCCTCGCGGCAACCACGGAAGTTCCTCATGAAATACCGATACAGCCGAATCGCGTCGGCGATGGTTCTCGCCACGGTTTGGTCCGGCCTGGTCCACGCGGCGGCGACGGCGTCCCCGTCGGCGAGAACCTGTCAGGATGTCGAAGTGCCGGTGTCACTGACCGCGGCGTCGGCGACCGAATACGAGGTGTACGGGCGATTGTGCAGGCCGCCCGACGGCGGCGGCCGTGCGGTACAGCTGCTCGTGGCGGGGATCACCTACGACCACAATTATTGGGATCTGCCCGACTCGGTCGGCCACGAGCGCTATTCATACATCGATGCGGCAACCGATGCCGGCATGGCGACCTTCGCACTCGATCGGATAGGCATCGGTCGCAGCTCACACCCCCCGGGCGCGGCAGTCACCCTGGATTCGAATTCCTATGTCGTGCACGAGGTCGTGCAGGCCCTTCGGCACGGTATCGCAGGGGCGCCGGGATACTCGAAGGTTGCCCTTGTCGGCCACTCCTATGGTTCGTGGACATCGTGGCACGAGGCGGGCGCCTACCACGATGTCGATGCCGTTGTCTTTTCCGGTGCCGCCCATGGACTCAACCCCCTCAGCCCGCTGGCGGTGCTCCCGAACCTGTATCCCGCTCAATGGGATCCCGAGCTGTCCGGCACCGTTCCGGATCTGGGCTACCTCACCTCGCGCCCTGGACTACGCCAACTCATGTTCCACGCACCCGGGCGGGTCGATCCGACCCTGCTCGACTACGACGAACAACACAAGCAGACTGTCACCGTCGGCGAAATCGACAACTTCCCACAAATCCTGCTCGAACCCGTCGATATCCGCGTCCCTGTGCTCCTCGCCGACGGCAGCGACGATCCACTGTTCTGCGGCGGGCCGATCGCCCCGAACTGCTCCGACTCGGCAAGCCTCTCGGCCTACGAGCGCAGGTTTCTCGGCGCCGACGTTCCATCGGTCGACGCCTATGTGCTCCCCGGAGCCGGACACGACCTGAACTACGCCCCGAACGCGCACCACTGGTTCGCCATAGCACAGCGATGGATCACCAACCATCTCCGCTGAGGAACGCACAGTTCGGCACGTTCGCTCCGACACATGACAAACCGACACACGCACATGCCGCGTTCCGAGCGTTCGAGCGAGCCGTAACCGTTGGCCGCCAGCCGATCTCGCGAACGTCCGTTATATAGCCGCGTGGAGCGCGGTTCTAAACGGCCACGCGGAATCAACGGGCCGAGATCATCTCGGGCCGCCGGCCAGTGCCCGCCCATGCCGATGTGCGGATGGCCGTGTGAGGTGAGGCGGAGTAGAAAACGGGTGGTGATTCGCGGTATCGAGGACCGAAGGTCTGTCGGCGGAACTGGGTACTCATCCGGAGTGGCAGTCGCGCGGGCTCACGGGACTTCGGTATCGCGGGTGGCCTGGATCAGCCACGCGCGGGCACTGGTACCCGTCCACGTCTCCGGCACCGGTCTGCGGTAACGGGCGGCGGTTTGGATGTGGGCGGAAATCTCGGCCCGCCAGCCAAGTTGAGCTAACCAGTCGGTCGGATCGTCGACCGCTGAAACCCAGGGCGCGCCACGATGCCGCAGCAGATCGGTGATCGGAGCAAGGAGTTTCACCATCTCGGTGTCGACGTGCTCGACACCGAGCCTGCTCACAGGCGGCGACAGCTCTGCCACCTGACGGAGCAGTCGCCGGCCGTCGGCTTCGGTGAGGTAGAACAACAGTCCTTCGGCAAGCCAGGCGGTCGGCTCGTCCCGCAGTCCAGCAGCCTGCAACGCCGTCGGCCAGTCCTCGCGTAGGTCGGCGGCGACCGGCACCCGACGGCATTGCGGTGCGGCCCGGCGCGCGGTGAGGACGGATTGCTATGCGCGCGGCACGGCACGCTCGCTGAGCGTGCGGTACATGCCGATCGACGCCGGTGCTGTGTCGGTGAAGCCGAATTTGCGGTACAGCTGATGGGCGTCGCCGTCGGCGATCAAGGAGACGTAGGCCGAGGACGGGGCCCGGCGGTCGAGCTCGTCGGTGAGTGCCTGCATGATGCGCCTTCCCAGCGCTTTCCCCTGATGTTCGGGGAGCACGCAGATGTCGACGACCTGGAAGAAGCAGCCGCCGTCCCCGACGATGCGTCCCATGCCCACCGGCACGCCGCCATGAAGCACTGTGATGCCGTGCCAGCTGTTGGGTAAGCCGAGTTGCGCAGCCTCGATGGACTTGGCGCTCAGTCCGCAGGCGGTGCGCAAATACTGGTAATCGGCAACAGCCGGAATACCTGGTCTCAGCTCAAAACCGTCCTCTACCAAGGGGTTTACTGTCATGAGATGCAGTATGGACCGAGGGGCCGACAGACTTGATGCCACGAAGCACGCGAGCCTGCTACTCGCCCGTGCGACCGTGATCAATCCGGCGAACACGATCACGGAAAGTGTGCCTGATCCACGAACCAACCGGGATTGACACCCAGCAGCGCGCGGATCTGCCGCTCACGCCAGAGCGAACGTCAGCCGGTACTGCGGTCCAGCTGGGTCGCGTGACCAACAGTAGCCGAACCATACCCCGGGTGTGATCTCACGGATCTCGTCCAACAGTTGGGGGGTCGGCGAGGGGGCGTAGTCGATCTCCCATGCCGACTGCCCATCCAGTACCGACGAACCCGAATAGACGTTGGCGGGCCAGGCTTCGATGCCGGCCGGACTGACCCGGTTCAGCAGATATCCGCCGTCGGGGCCTGTGTGGAACGACTTGCCGAGCCATGCCGCCGACGCCCACGACTGCATATCCCGCGGGCTGATCAGCCAGCCCTCCCTGACGCCGACCGGCACATCACCTCGCCGGGCCTCGCGGAAGATCGACTCCTGTTGCTCGGGCGTGCATCGCAAACGCAGCGAATCCAGTGTTGCTGCCCGGCTATCGGCGAACAGAACGCAGCCGCCTCCGTAGTCGGCATCGGCATGCGCGACCGGGGAACTGACGGGCGCAAAGGAGATCAGAGCACCGATTCCGGCAGCAACCAGACACCCGAACAGCGATCTGCGGAGATATCCACGACCTGTGACCATCATCGTCTCCTCTGGCTCCCCCGTGGGCCGATCCGGCCTCAACGCCATGATAGTTTGCTGATGATTAGCTGTAGTGGGTCGATGTCGAACCGAGATCAAGTGCCCAGTGCTGCCGACTCGGCGGCGCTGGTTCCGACCCACCCCACCCTGGGTCGCGTGCGTGTTTGGCACGTATGCCTGGGGCGGGGCGTTTCGGCCGTGCGGGGTGGCCCCCTGGGGTGGTCGAAGCCTTGCCCCTCCTACCGGACGGCGGTGTGGGGTCTCGGTCGGCACATACACAGGGACCTGAACTGGGGTTACGGCGCGATCATGAGTTCGAGGTGTCGTCTGGTTTGCTGTATCCGCGCACATGGCCGTAAGCGCGAATTCTGACACCACTTCCGCCGAGGACTCGCCGAGTCGCTGGAATGCGCTCTCATCAGCGTAAGTCGTTCTACATCAAGCGGGTTCTGATGTTCCAGCCCCGCTGACTTCAGTCGACGCAAGTGCGCTCTCATGCCGCATATCGCGTGTTGGTCAACCGTTCAGATCGGCTGGGCGACATGGTGTTCCAACACGCGTTCATGCCGACGAGAAGGTGCTCGCCTGCGGCCGGGGTCCTGCCCGGCGGGCCGGGTCTCTGCTTCAGTCGTTGGCTTTGGCGGCAGGCACGCGGCCGAGGTCACGGTCCTTGAGTCGATAGCTGTCGCCTTTCAACGAGATGACCTCGGCGTGGTGGACCAGGCGGTCGATCATGGAGATTCGCTCGAATGTGGTGCCGCGATGAATCAGGAGCCGGCGGAACCGGATGGGGCTGGCGGGTTGTGTTCGACCGCGGCACCTCGGTAGTTGATACTCCTGGGGAACTCGGGCCAGCTCTTCGAGTGACCGTCGCTGTCTCTTTCGGTGCGATCCGGGCAAACGAATGTCATCGACTTCGTTTCGTGTGGTCGTACATATCTGACTTCCGAGCGGGTTCCCGCTGACCAGCATGCGACATCAGCGGTGACTCGGTAGGTGTCGTCGGTGTCGTTTCGGCATGTTTGCCAGTCGCACCGAACTCCGGGCGCGAGATCCGTCGCGGCTGCCGGTGGTGCTGTCACGGCGACTGCGGCCGAGAAGACCGCGGCGACACCGATACCGAACGTGAGCGAATGAAATCGTCGAGAATTCATGATCGCCAACGGTAAGGAACGTCCGCTCTCGGGTCGTCACTCCGACGGGGTAACTTACTGTCACCCGCCAGTAGTACCGAGAACTAGGTGGACCGATGGGGTACAACAGATCCCGTTCACCATCGCAGCCCCCCGAACTACCTGAAACCGCCGTCGATGCCCGCGATCAGCTCCTCGCCGCCATCGCCGCCGAGGCCCAGTCCATCACCGCCAAGCAAGCGGGCAAGTCCGCCGAGGCATTGGAAGCACTCGCACGCGCCTACGCCCTGGTGACGGCCAGCCCCCCGCCGTCGTCCCCCGGATAGCGCCGCTCGCAGCGGCAACTACCCCCCGTACTACGGCTCGTCGTACGGGCAGTACAGCTGGTAGTAGCCTAGCCTGGCCGCCGGTAAGCGCCCGCGTTCCCGGCGGCCAACGCACGGTAAAAGCCGCGTTCCGGGCGTTGGTCGGCCGTTCAAATTGGTTGGCTGGCAGCAATTCCCAACGCACGCTTCTGCCGAATATCGCGCGTTCTCTGGGTTCACAGCCTGTGGTGAGATGTCGTGCCACGGACACCACGGCGGGGTTTTACGACGGTTCTCTGGGGTGTGTAGCTCTGTGGCTCCGTATTGATCGACGACAGAGAATGGGTGCGGGCGCCGGTTGCTCACATCCGCCACCACGCACTTGTGTGCGGAGAATGCCCTGTCCAGCATAGGAATTCATGTCCGAGTAACTCAGAAACGTTCACGTCAGGGCGTCGGCGACAGCGCGGTCCGACGGGGTCAACTGCGGTGCGCGTCGATCCAGGAGCGGAGGTTGCCGATCCTGGCGTAGACGCCGGGGTAGCCCTTGACCGCACAGCCATAGCCCCAGGAGACGATGCCGACCAATGTCGCGGTGCCGCCGTCGATGGTGACCGCCGGTCCACCGTCATCGCTTTGGCAACGGTCGTGGCCGCCCTCTTCCTCGGCGGCGCAGATCATGCTGTCGTCGACTCCGCCGTATTGAGCGTAGGCGGTGTTGCAGGTGGGTCGGTCGACGATCGGCACGGTCACCCTGTACAGGTCCGCCGGGATGGATCCGCCGGATCTGGTGACTCCCCAGCCCGAGACCGTCACCGGGGTGCCCTTCGCCGGGTCGTTGCCACTCGAAGCCAACGCGACGGTGCCGATGTTGGGGTCGCCCGAATCCACGGGGATGTCCTGGGCCAGCTTCAGCACCGCAACGTCATTCGAATAGTCCTTTGTTCCGGCCTCGTCCGAAGAGGTTCTCGCCTCGTAATTCTCGTGGACTCGGACATCCGACACCGCGACAGGCGTGGTCTGCGAGTACTTCAGGCTGCCGTAACCCACCCGCAGGTCCGCGGCAGTCTTGCCCTGCACGCAGTGCGCCGCGGTCACGATGGTGCGCGCGTCGATGATCGAACCCCCGCAGGCGTGCGTATACCCGCTCCAGCCCTTCGCCTGCACCGACACCTGCCACGGGGAGTCACCGTCTTTCTCCAACACACCACCGACAATCGCGTCGGCAGGTGCGGACGCAATCAGGCTCCCCGCTCCGAGCACCGCTGTGACCGCCACACCTAGCAGGCCGGCGCGACGTGCCTCACCGATACCGAACAGCAACATCATGTCCCTTTCCGCGCATCGAATTCAGCACAGACGCTGCACTATTCGAGCGCCTGTCCGATCGGATCCCGGGCCTCACACGCCAACCATCCGAACCAGTCCATTTCATCTTCGTTGCCGCACACGACGTGGATGGTTCCCGGCACCGAGACTCCGGATGGGAGTGTCGGCTGGAATCGGCCGCAACGAACGTCTTCTGCCGCGACCCGCGCTGTCTCGAGCCGCCAGCGCTGGCCCGCGGAAGATCGACGGGCCGTGCTCATCCGAGGCCGGCCGGACGCACCATGTTGCCGATGCGCGGAGATTCCATGCTTGGCTTTGGTTGATCTTGGGACACAACCGATCTCAAGTCGGAACGGGCTTCGCCGTGGGATGATCTGTGTCGGTCGGTAGCGGACCGACCGGGAGGAGGCGACGCCATGTCCGACGAGCAAGCCACACCCGAAATCACCGACCTGGGGGAGATTCCGGCAACTGCGACCACACCGGAGACAACAGGCATGCTGAGCATCCGATACATGGACGGAGTGCCCGTGCTCGTCGTCACCGGCGGAACAGCTCCGGAAACCATCACAGCCGTTGACGGGTCCGGCACCCCTTCAGCGCTGTACACGGCAGGCCCCATTGTGGGGCCTGGGGTCCGAGTGAGCTCCTTCAGCAACTGGGTGAACAACACCTAACTCTCATGCTCCAAATCGTTTGGCTGACACGTCCTCCGGCGCGGCCACCAACGCACGAGATTGCCGATTTCAGTATGCCTCTCCAAGGGGCTGGTGACGTTGGCATGACCGATGGCCGATGCGCGGTCGAATCGTGCAACACGGCGCCGCGACCTTTACCTGAACGAAAACCTGCTCAACCCGGGGAATTCCGTGAACGCTGACACGCGTCGTCGCGTGTTCCTACACTGCGTGGGCATGACGATCTACCGGATGGATCACGTCGGCGTCGTGGTCGAGGATCTTGCGGCTGCTATCGCGTTCTTCGTCGAACTGGGCCTGGAGCTGGAGGGCGAGACGACAGTCGAGGGTGAATGGGTGGACCAGCTCGTCGGGCTGGACGGCGTCCGATCCGATATCGCCGTCGTGCGGACCCCGGACGGCCACGGCCGGGTCGAGCTGTCGACGTTCCACAGGCCGGTGGCCACCAGCGCGGCGCCGAGGGCACCGCTGAACACCCCGGGCATCCCTCGTCTCACGTTCGTTGTCGACGCCGTCGACACCGTCCTCGACCGCCTGCGCGCCCACGGCGCCGAACTCGTGGGCGAGGTGGTGCGGTACGAGGATTACTGCCGATACTGCAATATCCGCGGCCCTGAGGGCATCATCATCGGGCTGGTCGAGGAGCTCTGAACAACCCCGGGGGCCAACACCCCACCCGGCCTCGCCGACGGGTTCCATACCGCCTGTGGCGATGGCCGTACTCGGTCCGAAGGCCCGGGCGCGGCGAGGGATGACGTGAGTCAGTCCTGGCGGCGGTGCGGGACGAATTCCAATGTCAGCAATGCCGCTGCGGTGAAGACGATTTCGCGCCAGCGGATCAGGACGAAGCGTTGGTCGGAGAAGGAATTGAACTTGCGCAGGAAGCGGTAGAGCGATTCCAGGCGGATCATCGGGTCGAGCAGGCGGGCCAGGACGTAGAGGCTCTGCTTGGTGCGGGAGCGGTCCTTATCGCTGTAGAGCTCGGGGAAGGCCGCGAATGCCAACGAGATTCGCTGCACGCCCTTGTCGCGGCCGTAGGCGACCAGGTCGACGATCATGCGCTCGTCCAGGCCGTTGGGCGCGTCCTTGCGCCGCCACGGGACGTCCAGGCTCAGCTCGCTGCCGTGGTTGGAGGCGCCATAGCGCTGGAAGCCGACCACTCGCCCGTCGGCATCGCGGGCGAGTACCAGCAGCAGACCGGGATTGCGGCCGTCGAGCAGGTGATCGAGGATCATCGAGAAGCCGCGGGTCTGGCGGCCGGAGCGCCATTCGTCCACGATCTCGAACAGGGTGGCGCGCAGGGCCGGATCCAGTTCCCGCTCGTAGAGGACCTCGGTGGTCACGCCGTAGTTGTGCGTGCGGCTGACGGCCTGGCGCAGATTGCGATACTTGCGGCCGACCATATCGAAGCCGTCGACCTCGATCACCACATCGCGCCCGATCGGAATCGCGTGCAGCCCATGGTGTCCCTCGGCCTGCGTGCGCCACAGCTCGCTCAGGGCGGGGCTGGCGCCCAGGACCGCGATGCGCCAGCCGTGATTGCCCGCGAACTCGGAGAATTCGCGAATGAGCGCACCGAATTCGGCACGATTACCGATCGGATCGCCCGCGACCACCGCGATGCCGAAGCGGGTGCGGTAGCCGATGGCCGCGGTCGAATTCGCGTTGAAGAAGTAGGTTTTCGACGAATGCAGCGCGAACGGCGCGATCGGATCGTCGACCGTGCGATCCACCAGCGCCGCGATCCGGAACCGCTGATCGGGCTGCGGGCGCGAACTCTGCGGCAGCATCAGCACGAATCCGGTCGAGGCCAGGCAGACGAAGCCGACCACGTGATGGTCGCCGCGATAGGCGATATTGGAGACGCCCAGCACGATGAACGCGATCGTGAAGTGCGGCAATGTGATCGGCCGCCGCAGATGCAGTCCGCGCGCCACGCCCAGTCCGGAGATCGACACCGCCACGAACCAGCTGCGGTTCACGCCCTCCTGCGCGGCCCGGTCGGCGGCGTACAGCAGCACCATCCCGACCAGCAGCAGCACGGCGATGAGTGGCACCCGCACCGCGCGAGTGGGCGAGAGCGCGGCGTATCGGTAAGTTCGATACCCCGTCAGCGCCGAGTTGGTATCCGCCATAACACCCTCCCGATGGTCATACCAACACACTATGCGGAACGCAGGTTCCGGGTGTTCGACACCCCGGGGACCCGCGCGCCGGAGTGCAGGAGACCTCGGCGGCGCAGCGTGCGCTCCAGACGACTATCAACGGATATCGCGCCGCGCCTGTTCCCCGCAAACCAATTCTCACTCATCCGACGGAGAATCCGCCTGCCCCCGAGCCATCCGAATCATCCCATTCTCGTCTCAGCCAGCGGGTACCCGCCGACCCGGCCGCCTACCGCAGACATACAGCGATCTGCGCCACACCCGCTCGTCTACCCGTCCCCGCCGAACACGCGCTCCACCACCGTTTTCGCCCGGCGCGTGACGCGCATGTAGTTGTCGAGGAATTCGCTGCCATCGTCGTTGGGCCACCCCGCGACGCGTGCGATTGCCGATAGTAGGCGGCCCGGGCCGGGTAGCTGGTCGGCAGACTTGCCGCGGACCAGCACCAGCGCGTTGCGGGCCTTGGTCGCGGTGAGCCAGGCGTCGCGCAGCAGGGCGACGTCCTCGGGATCGAGCAGATCGGCCGCCTCGATCACATCGAGCGATTCCAGCGTGGAGGTGTTGTGCAGTTCGACCACCTCGTGGGCGTAGCGCAACTGCATCAGCTGCACGGTCCATTCGATATCGGCCAGACCGCCGCGGCCGAGCTTGGTGTGGGTGGCCGGATTCGCGCCGCGCGGCAGCCGCTCGGAATCCACGCGCGCCTTGATGCGCCGGATCTCGCGCACCGCATCGCCGGAGACGCCGCCCTCGGGATAGCGCACGACATCGATCATGTGCAGGAACCGCACGCCCAGCTCCTGATCGCCCGCGACCTGATGTGCGCGCAGCAGCGCCTGCACCTCCCAGGACTGCGCCCACTGCTGGTAGTAGGCCTGGTAGGCGGCCAGCGTGCGCACCAGGGCGCCGTTGCGACCCTCCGGGCGCAGACCCGCGTCGACCTGCAGCGGCGGATCGGTGCTCGGGGCGCCCAGCAGCCGCTGCACCTGTTCGGCCACGCCGATCGCCCATTTCACCGCGACCGTCTCGTCGGCGCCGGGCCGCGGATCGCAGACGAACAGCACATCGGCATCGGAGCCGTAGCCCAGTTCCAGGCCGCCGAGCCGGCCCATGCCGATCACCGCCAGCGCCGCGGGCGCGGGTCCGCCCAGTTCGGCCTCGCTCGCGCGAATCACCGCCTGCAGCGCGGCCTCCAGCACCGAGACCCACACCGCCGACAGCGCCTTGCATACCTGCGGCACATCGAGCATGCCGAGTACATCGGCCGAGGCGACGCGCGCGAGTTCGTGGCGGCGCAGCGAGCGCGCGGTGGCGACGGCGCGCTTGGGATCGCCGTAGCGCGCGGCCCCGGCGAGAATGCCCTCGCGCACCTGATCGGGCTGGGTCGCCAGCAGCAGCGGACCCTCCGGTCCGTCGGCGAACATGCGGATCGTCTCGGGCGCGTTGATCAGCAGATCCGGCAGATAGGCCGAGGAGCCGAGCACGATCATCAGCCGCTGCGCGATCGCACCCTCGTCGCGCAGCTCGCGCAGGAACCAGATCTGATCGTCGAGCCCCTCCGACACCCGCCGATACGCCAGCAGTCCGGCATCCGGATTCGGCGTCTCCCCAAGCCATTCCAGCAGTGTCGGCAGCAGCAGCGCCTGGATGCGGCCCTTGCGCCCGACCTCGTTGGTGAGCGCCTTGAGATGGCCGAGCGCATTCTCCGGCGCCGCGTAGCCCAGGGCGGCGAGCTGGCGCACGGCCGCGGCCGGGGACAGTCGCAGCGCGTCGGCGTCCAGGCGCGCCACCGATTCCAGCAGCGGCCGATAGAACAGCTTGGCGTGCAGGCGCCGAACCCGCATGGTGTTGCGCTTGATCTCGCTGCGCAGCACCCCCACCGCGTCCTGGCGGCCGTCGGGCCGCATATGCGCCGCGCGCGCCAGCCAGCGCATACCCTCCTCGTCGTCGGCGGCGGGCAGGGTGTGGGTGCGCTTGAGCCGCTGCAACTGCAGCCGATGTTCGAGCAGGCGCAGGAATTCGTAGGAGGCGGTGAGATTGGCGGCATCGTCGCGGCCGACGTAACCGCCCGCGGCGAGCGCGGTCAGCGCCTCGACCGTGCCCTGTACATGCAGCGACTCATCGGCCTTACCGTGCACCAGTTGCAGCAGCTGGACGGCGAATTCGACATCGCGCAGGCTGCCGTGCCCGAGTTTGAGCTCGCGCTCGCGCAGATCCGCGGGCACCTGATCCTCCACGCGGCGGCGCATGGACTGCACATCGGTGACGAAATCCGGGCGCTCCGAGGCATTCCAGACCATCGGCATCAGCGCGTCGCGGTACTGCCGCCCCAGCTCCAGATCCCCGGTGGCCGGGCGCATCTTCAACAGCGCCTGGAACTCCCAGGTCCGCGCCCACCGCTTGTAGTACGTCACATGCGAATCCAGCGTGCGCACCAGCGCGCCGGCCTTCCCCTCGGGGCGCAGCGCGGCGTCGACCTCGAAGAAGGCGTTGCTCGCCACGGTCATCGTCTCCGCGGCCAGCCGGGTCGCGGTGGTGTCGGCGGGTTCGGCGACGAACACCACATCCACATCGGAGACGTAATTCAGTTCGCGCGCACCGCATTTGCCCATCGCGATCACGCCGAGGCGCACCGGCACCGGCCCGTCGGGGCAGACCCGGGCCACCGCCACCGCCAGCGCCGCGGTCAGCGCGGCATCGGCCAGATCGGTCAGCTGCCAGCCCACCTGCTGATAGGGCAGCACCGGCTCGTTCTCCACGGTGGCGGCCAGATCGTGCGCGGCCAGCAGCATCAGCTGATCGCGATATCGTTTGCGCAGCAACGCGATCACGTCCGGACCGGCATTACCCGCGCGATAGAGCATCGGCCCGGCGCCGTCACCCTGCTCGGGGGTCGCCGCGACCGCGTCGAGCAGATCGGCGATCAACTCGTCGCGGGCGGGCAGATCACCGCGCCGCAACAGCCGCCAGGACTCCGGATCGGCCACCAGATGATCGGCGAACGCGCTCGACGAGCCGATCAGCGCGAACAGCCGCCCGCGCAGCGCGGTCTCGGCGCGCAACGCCGAATCCACTGCGGCCCACTCGGATCCGAGCCGCTCCCGGAGCCGGATCAGCGTCAGCAGCGCCAGATCGGCGTCCGGCGAACGCGATAACGCCCACAGCAGCGGAATACTCTCGACGTTGTCCCACGCCAGCTCTCGCAGCGAATCGGCGGCCGTCGGCTCGAGCAACCCGAGCCGTCCGGCACCTGGCACCGCGGGACGGGCAGTCGGTGGCCGTACCATGCCCTTCAACCTACAGGGTCGCGTCCGGACAATGCGGACATTGTTCCCGGTTCGTGCCCGCTCTAGAAGTCCAGGTACTCCGCCAACTCGTACGGGGTGATCTGGGCACGGTAGCCCGCCCATTCGCGGCGCTTGTTGCGCAGGAAGAAGTCGAAGACATGCTCGCCGAGGGCCTCGGCGACCAGTTCCGAACGCTCCATCGCCTTGAGCGCCTCGTCCAGGCTGCCCGGCAGCTCACGGAAACCCATGGCGCGCCGCTCGGCCGAGGTCAGCGACCACACATCGTCCTCGGCCTCCGGCGGCAGCGTGTAGCCCTTCTCGATGCCGCGCAGGCCCGCGGCCAGCAGCACCGCGAAGGTCAGATACGGATTGCACGCCGAATCGGGGCTGCGGATCTCGACCCGGCGCGAGGACTGCTTGTTCGGGGTGTACATCGGAACCCGAACCAGCGCGGAGCGATTCGACCGGCCCCAGGACGCCGCGGTCGGCGCCTCGCCGCCGTGCACCAGCCGCTTGTAGGAGTTGACCCACTGATTGGTGACGGCGCTGATCTCGTTGGCGTGCTCCAGGATTCCCGCGATGAACGCCCGCGCGGTCTCCGACAGGTTGAGCGGATCGTCGGGATCGGCGAAGGCGTTCTGCTCACCCTCGAACAGGCTCATATGCGTATGCATGGCCGAACCCGGATGCGCGGCAAAGGGTTTGGGCATGAACGACGCCCGCACGCCCTCATCGATCGCCACCTCCTTGATGAGGTAGCGGAAGGTCATCACGTTATCGGCCATCGACAGGGCGTCGGCGTAGCGGAGATCGATCTCCTGCTGGCCGGGCGCGCCCTCGTGATGGCTGAACTCCACCGAGATGCCCATCGACTCGAGCGAGTCGATGGCGTGGCGGCGGAAGTTCGGGGCCTCGTCGTGGACCGTCTGATCGAAGAAGCCGCCGTTGTCCACCGGCACCGGATTGCCGTCCACCAGACCCGATTTCACCAGGAAGAACTCGATCTCCGGATGGACGTAGCAGCTGAAGCCCAGATCGCCGGCCTTGTTCAGCTGCCGCCGCAACACGTGGCGCGGATCGGCCCACGACGGCGAGCCGTCGGGCATCGCGATATCGCAGAACATGCGCGCCGAATGCTGATGACCCTTACTGGTCGACCACGGCAGCACCTGGAAGGTCGAGGGATCGGGCCGGGCCACCATATCGGCCTCGGATACGCGGGCGAAGCCCTCGATGGCCGAACCGTCGAAGCCGATACCCTCCTCGAAGGCGCCCTCCAGCTCCGCGGGAGCGATCGCGACGGACTTGAGATACCCCAAGACATCCGTGAACCACAGGCGTACGAAGCGAATATCCCGCTCCTCGAGCGTCCGCAGCACGAATTCCTTCTGGCGATCCATAGCCGCGAGCGTAAGCAAGCGGCGTTAAATCCGTGTTACATAGCCAGTTCCCGACGGAAAGCGTGTCGGGACAGCAACCATCCTCATCCGCACGTGAGCCCGGCCGGGGGCTCCTTCAGCTCGACCAGGTAGTCGAATACCGCATTGTCGACACACGACACGCCGCCCGACAGAAACGCCGTATGCCGGGTGCCGCGGTTGGTGATCAGCGCCGCGCCCAGGTCCTTGGCCAGGTTGACGCCCGACTGATACGGGGTGGCCGGGTCCTGGGTGGTGGAGATGACCACGGTCTTGGGCAGGCCCGGGGCCGAAATCTTGTGCGGGGTCTCGGTATTGGGCACCGGCCAGAACGCGCACAGCTCGAGCGGAGCGTGCCCGGTGGCGTGGCCGTCGTCGAGGAAGGGTGCGGCCTTGCGGATCTCGCCGTCCTCCTGATCGGTCACCGCCCGGTCCTTGACCGCGGGATCGTCGACGCAGTGGATGGCCAGGAAGGCGTCCTGGGCATTGGAATAGCTGCCGTCGGGACGGCGGCCGTCGTAATCGTCGGCCAGCGCGAGCAGGATATCGCCGTGCCCGCCGATCGCCTGGGTCAGCCCGGCGGTCAGCACCTCCCAGCGGTCCTCGGCGTAGAGGCTGTTCTGCACGCCGGTGATCGCATCGCTGTAGGTCAGCGGGCGGCCGTCCTTGGTTGCCAGCGGGTGATCCCACAGCGGCGCCATCAGCGCGCGGAATCGTCCCACCGACTGCGCCGGATCGGTGCCCAGCGGGCAGTCGGAATCCTTCGCGCAATCCGCGGCGTAGGCGTCGAACGCCTTCTGGAATCCGGCGACCTGCTGCAGCGACTCCTGCACCGGCTGCTGTTCGGGATCGACCGCGCCGTCGAGCACCAGCGCCCGCACCCGATCGGGGAACTTCTCGGCATAGGCCGAGCCCAGGCGGGTGCCATAGGAGTAGCCGACGTAGGTGAGCTTCGGATCGCCCAGCACCGCCCGGATGACGTCCATATCCTGCACCACCTCTCGGGTGCCGACATGGGCGAGGAAGTCGTTGCCGGTGCGCTCGGTGCAATGCACCGCGTACTGCTTGTTCTCGTTCTCCGCGGCCGCGATGCCCGCGGGCGAGTTGTCCTTCTGCGGTTCGGCGCGCTGATCGTCCCATTCCTTGGCGGTCAGGCAGGCGATGGCGGGTGTGGACGCCCCGATGCCGCGCGGATCGAAGCCGATCCGATCGAATCGCTCGGCCAGCGGCGTGCCCTTACCCTGCGTCGCCATCGCCAGACCGCCCACGCCCGGGCCGCCGGGATTGATCAGCACCGAGCCGATCCGCTGGCCCGTGGCCTTGATTCGCGATACCGCGATCTGGGCGGTGCCGCCGTCGGGCTTGGCGTAATCGATCGGGACGGTGATCCGGGTGCATTCGGCATCGCGCGGGAACCGGTCCTGCGGATCGCTGGAGATTCCGGTGCAGCTGCTCCACTGTGGGGTCTGCTTGTAGAAGCGATCCAGTGCGGCGGGCGTCGGGGCGGACGAGGACTGCACGGGCTCCTCCTTACCGGAGATGGTGCAGGCGGCAGCCACACATGTCAGGGCCACGAGGGCGGCGACACGACCGGAACGCAACAACGACATGGTCCGATCCTGCCATCCCGTCGCCTGTGACCAATTCCATGGTTCTCATCCCTTAAATCCGTGATCGGCCCGATGCACACTGAGGGGGTCATACCAACCCGGGGACCCGTATCGGGCCTCGAGGCGACAACGAGAGGGACGATGATGTCCGATCAGGAAAACGCTGCCTACGGTGCTGTTGGGGCGGGCTGGGGGACAAAGACCCAGCCTTCCAAGAAGAAGATTCGAGTACAGCATCTGCAGCAGATGAAGGCCGCGGGCGAGAAGTGGGCGATGCTGACCGCCTACGACTACTCCACGGCGAAACTGTTCGAAGAGGCCGAGATTCCGGTGCTGCTGGTCGGCGATTCGGCGGCCAATGTCGTCTACGGCTACGACACGACCGTGCCGATTTCGCTGGACGAGCTCATCCCGCTGGTGCGCGGCGTGGTGCGCGGCGCGCCGCATGCGCTGGTGGTGGCCGATCTGCCGTTCGGCAGCTACGAGGTGTCCCCGCAGCGGGCGTTCGACACTGCCGTGCGCCTGATGAAGGAGGGCGGCGCCCAGGCGGTGAAACTCGAAGGCGGCGAACGGGTTTCGGAGCAGATCGCGACCCTGACCGCGGCCGGCATCCCGGTGATGGCGCATATCGGCTTCACCCCGCAGTCGGTCAACACCCTGGGCGGTTTCCGCGTACAGGGCCGCGGTGACGCCGCGGAGCAGCTCATCGCCGACGCGCTGGCGGTGCAGGAGGCCGGCGCGTTCTCGGTGGTCATGGAGATGGTGCCCGCCGAACTGGCCGGCCAGGTCACCCGCAAGCTGACCATTCCGACCGTCGGCATCGGCGCCGGCGCGGATTGCGATGCCCAGGTGCTGGTCTGGCAGGATATGGCCGCCTACACCAGCGGTAAGACCGCCAAGTTCGTCAAGCATTTCGCCCAGATCGGCGATCAATTGCGCAGCGCCGCAGCGGCTTACGCCGATGAGGTACGCAGGGGCACCTATCCGGCCGCCGAGCACAGCTTCTGATCCGAGCCCCACTCCGGTCCCTGGAGGTCCCGGCACGCTCTTCGCCGGGACCTCCAGGGCCTCAGTAGGCCCGCCCGAAGATCACTCGCTTCCCGTACGCCGACGCGGCCCCGCAGCGTACACACGCCCCCGCGGCCGGATTACCTTCCAGCGGAATACATCTGGGTGTCGCGGCCGTGACGGACTTGATATCGGCCTCACACGCCGGGGCGCCGCAGTGCAGGCTCAGCGCCCATCCCGTCGCCACCGCCGCGACGAACTCGTCCCAGGTGTCGGCCGGATGGGTGTGCTCATCGCGGAACGCGGTCGCGCGGGCGAGCAGATAGTCCTGGAACTCGTCGAGGATCCCGGGCAGTACGGTCGGCAACGCATCGATCGCGACGGCCTGTTTCCCTTCGCCGCCAAGACGTTTCACCATCATCGCGGTGCCCGCCTCGAGATCGCGCGGCCCGAGTTCGAGCCGGATCGGCACGCCGCGCATCTCCCATTCGTTGTACTTGAATCCGGGCGTGAGCTGCGGGCGGGCATCGACATGGGTGCGCACACCCGCCCCGCGCAGCCGCCCCGCCAACTGCTGGGCGGCCTCCTCCACCGCGGTATTGCCGCCGCGGGTGATCGGGACGATCACCACCTGATGCGGTGCGAGCCGCGGCGGGAACACCAGTCCCTTGTCATCGCCGTGGGTCATGACGACGCCGCCGATCATCCGGGTGCTCATACCCCAGGATGTGGTGTGGCACAGCTCCTCTCGGCCCTCCTCACCGGTGTAGCGGATATCGAACGCCGTAGCGAAGTTGGTGCCCATGTAATGGGAGGTGCCCGCCTGCAGCGCGCGACCGTCGCGCATCATGCCCTCGATGGTGTAGGTGGCCACCGCCCCGGCGAAGCGCTCCCCCGGGGTCTTCTCGCCCGCGATCACCGGCATCGCGGCCAGATCCCGCGCCACCTCGTGATAGAGATCCAAGGCCAGCATGGTCTCCCGGTGCGCATCGTCGGCATCGATATGGGCGGTGTGACCCTCCTGCCACAGAAACTCGGTGGTGCGCAGGAACATTCGCGGCCGCAGCTCCCAGCGCACCACATTGGCCCACTGGTTCAGCAGCAGCGGCAGATCGCGGTGCGAGCTGATCCACTTGGCCATCATCTCGCCGATGATCGTCTCCGAGGTCGGCCGCACCACCAGCGCCTCCTCGAGCTCCTTACCGCCGGCGTGGGTGACCACCGCCAGCTCCGGCGCGAAGCCCTCGACGTGCTCGGCCTCGCGGGCCAGATAGCTCTCCGGGATCAACAGCGGGAAGTAGGCGTTCTCGTGGCCGGTGGCCTTGATGCGACGGTCGAGTTCGGACTGCAACTGCTCCCACAACCGGTATCCGTACGGTCGGATGACCATGGTGCCCTTGGCCGGGCCTCGATCGACGAGGCCGGCCTTGAAGACCACCTCGTTGTACCAGGCAGCAAAGTCCTCACTCTGGGCGGTTACCCCGCGCTCATCCCGTGCCATACCGCAGAGATTACTGGGGGCCGTGCCGATTACGGCTCGAGGTTCGGGCGAGCGATACCGATCAATGGCAGACTCGGAGGCCGACGCCAGAGTAAACCGAACAAAGGGTACAGATGTCGCAGAGCCGTTGGAGGACTCGCGGTGCGTTCGCCGCCCCAGCCGTGGTGGTGACCGCACTGATCGCCGGATGCGGGGGTGGCGCGAACCAATCGACGACGCCCGCCGGATCCAGCGGGTCGATCACGTCCACGGCCCGTCCCACCGGCTCGGCCGCGCCCGGGACCGGCGTCAAGCCCGCCCCCGCGCAGGTCACCGACGAGATCGGCAAGCAGCTGTGCGATGCGATCTCCCCGCAGCTGTCGGACTGGCGCGTGCAGGGCCCCACGCTGGGCCGGGTGGCGCTCAACATCACCGTGCACGACTGGGCGGCCCGCAACGGCGGCATCAATCTGCAGGTCCTGGCCGATAAGCCGATCGTCGACCGGATCACCACGAAGAACTGCCCGGATGTCCGCACCGAGGCGCTCAAGGCGCTCGAGCTGCAGGATCTGGCGGCGGGGATCGCGTTCTGATGCGCGCCCCGTACCTGCCCATCGAACCGAACCGCCAGGGTCTGCTGGATGTCGGCGACGGCCAGCAGATCTACTGGGAGGAGAGCGGTAACCCCGACGGTAAGCCCGTGGTGTTCCTGCACGGCGGCCCCGGCGGCGGCACCTCCCCGTTCCAGCGTCAGTTCTTCGATCCGCGGGCCTATCGCATCGTGCTGTTCGATCAGCGCGGCTGCGGGCGTTCGGTCCCGCATATCGCCGACGGCGCGAGCCTGGATACGAACACGACGTGGCATCTGGTCGCCGATATCGAAAGACTGCGAACGCATTTGGGCGTCGAGCGCTGGCAGGTATTCGGCGGCTCGTGGGGTTCGACTTTGGCGCTGTCCTATGCGCAGACCCATCCCGATCGCGTCACCGAATTGGTGTTGCGCGGCATATTCCTGTTGCGCCGCAAGGAGATCGACTGGTATTACAACGGGCCCGCCGGTTACGTGTACCCTGACGAATGGGACAAGTTCCTGGCACCGGTGCCGGAATCCGAGCGCCGAGGAGATCTCGTGAGCGTCTATCACGGGCTGTTGCATTCCCCCGATCCCGAGGTGGCCACCGCCGCGGCCGTCGCGTGGTCCACCTGGGAGGGCGCGACGAGTTCGTTACTGCCACAACCGGATCGGGTGGCCGAATCCGGTGATCCGCGATTCGCGCTGGCGTTCGCGAAGATCGAGAATCATTACTTCATGCACGGCGGCTTCCTCGACGACGGGCAGCTGCTGCGCGATATCGACCGCATCGCCCACATTCCCGGCGTCATCGTCCAGGGCCGCCACGACATCGTCTGCCCGGCGATCAGCGCCTGGGATCTGCACAAGGTGTGGCCGAATTCGGAACTGCACATCGTCGACGACGCCGGACATGCGGCCAGCGAGCCGGGTACGACCCACTACCTGATCGAGGCCACCGACAAGTTCCGGAACAGCTGATGCGCACCGCAGCCGGTCCCGCCCTCGTCGCCGCCCTGGCCGACGATCTGGACCGGCTGCTGTCCGCCGAGCCGGACGTGCGCGCCGACCGCCCCGATTCGGTGCACAGCATGCGGGTGGCGACCCGCCGCCTGCGCAGCGTGCTGCGCTCGTATCGAAAGGTGTTCCACGACAAGCCGATCGGTGAGATCCGCGACGAATTGCGTTGGCTGGCCGGGTTGTTGGGTGTCGCGCGCGATGCGGAGGTGCGCGCCGAACGCTTCGCCGCGCTGACCGAGGAGCAGCCCACCGAACAGCGGCGCATCGGGCGGCGCCTGGTCTCGGCCGAACGCGCGAAGTACACCCGCGCGCACAAGGCCGTGCTGCGCGCCCTCGACGGCGACCGCTACGCGAACCTGCGCGAACGTCTGACGCAGCTGCGCTCGGATCCGCCGCTGCACAAGAAACGCGCCAAGGCCGAGGCTGCCGATATCTTCTCCGCGGTGCTACGCAAGGACTTCCGGCGATTACGCACGATGGTGCGCGCCGAGCCGGAGGTGCCGGAGACCGATCGCGTCGAACATCTGCACGAGATCCGCAAGGCCGCCAAGCGATTGCGCTATTCCTCCGACGCCGCGATCGGGGTGCTGAACGGCCCGGCCGAGGAGCTGGCCCGCAACGCCAAGAAGCTGCAGTCGGTGCTCGGCGATCATCGCGACGCCATCGAGGCCGTGGCCATGATCCAGACCCGCGCCGCCGCCGCGCGCACACGCGGAGCCGAGACCGACGTCTATGACGCGCTGTCGATGTCCGAGGCCGCGGCGGCCCGCAAGGCCTTGGAGAACTATCCCGTCGCCGCGGAGTTCCTGCAGACCAAATACAGACATCGGGACATGCTCGGCTAGTGATTTGCCAATTGTTAGCCGTGTCGCGAGGATTGGGCAGCGCCGCGTGGCTACCATCGCCGGATGCAGCATCGGGCGAAGAACGGAATCCGCGGGTGGCTCTGGGCCGCCCTCGCCGCGCTGGCGCTGATCGCGATCATGGCCGCCAGCCTGGGCATGTACGAGGTGGGCCGCAACCGCGCCGATAAGGTCTATTCTTTCGGGGGCATCGACGCGCCGGACCGGGCCGAGGTGAGCTTATCGATCAGCAGGATCGATACCGCGACGCAGACCGCGACGATCGCGGTGAACGTCTTCGCCCGGGGCGCGCTCGCCGACGAGGCGGGCGACTTCCGAACCGATGCGGTGCTTCTCATGCCGACGGCCGCGAAATCGGATCCGATTCCGCTGAAGGCGGGCCATCCGGTATCGACCATCGATACGAGGCTCGAATTGCTCGGCACCACCACCGATTACCCCTTCGACACCTACCACACCCGTCCGGTGGTTCAGGTGCTCGGCAGCGACGGCCGTGCGGTCCCGACCATGGTCACGATCGCCAACAACGACGCGTTCTTCCAGCTCGCGAGCAGGTTCAGCGCCGCGGACGGAGGCGATCCCACGCTGGTCGACCTGACGCTCGACGCCCGGCGCACGACCCCGACCACGACCTTCGCCGTCTTCCTCATGGTCCTGATGCTCGGACTGGCGATCGCCGTCGTCACGACCGCCTACTACGTGCTGCGCTGGCGGCGCGGGCTGCTGTTCCCGGCGTGCTCGTTGATGGCGGTGATGCTGTTCGCGGTGGTACCGCTGCGCAATGCCGTCCCCGGTAACCCGCCGATCGGCTCGGTCATCGACTTCGCCTCGTTCTTCCTCGCCGAGGGCATCATCTCGGTGGCCCTGATCGTCACGGTGATGATCGGCTATCGCGTCGAGATCGCGATGGAGCGCGTCGCGGCGCGGCAGTGAACGTCAGTCCGCCGGAAAGGCGAAAGTGACCGTGCGCGTGGCGGGTTCGGATTCCACCAGCCGCACCCGCACCCGCCAGCCCTCCGGCGGGGAGCCGACGCATTTGGCCACCACCGGCGGATCGGCGACGAAGATCTCCGCGGGACGACTGCCGTTGGCCTCCCGGACCACCACCGCGCGGAACACCGAGCCCACGCGGCTCGCGAGCACCATGGATTCGGTGAGATCCAGGCATGCGCGCTCGAGCTTGCCCGCGACCCCGTCGCCGCGGCGCATCGCCTCCGCGGCCTCGGCCAGTCCGGTGCGCACCCAGCGCGGTACGGGCGTCCCGGCGCAGCGGGCCAGGCAGATCTCGGTGGCGTAGCGGTCGGCCAATCGGCGCAACGGCGCGGTGACATGGGCGTAGGGAGCGCCGATTCCGCTGTGCTGCACGATATTCGGCAGCTCGCCGTCGACCACGGTGTAGGTCGCGCCGCGCAGCAGGCCGGTGGCCTCCGACATCAGCACCAGCGCCGCGGGCGTGGTGGGGTCCAGCCCGGCGAGCATCCGGCCCACGGAAACCTCGGCGGGCCAGTGGACCCCGAGCGCGGCCGCGGTGCGCCGCATCGAGTCGATCGCGGGCTGCTGCGGTGCGGGCATCGTGCGCAACAGGCCGAGCCGGTCACCGTCGTCCAGCATGATGCGGGCCGCGCAGATGCCGGTCAGCAGCGAGACCTGTTCGTTCCAATCGTCGGCGGCGGTGCGCGGTTCCAGGACCAGCTGCCAGTTGCGGGTCACCCCGTCGTCGTGTTCGTCGCGCACGACCGTCTGCTCGGGCAGCCGCAGCCCGATCGCGCCGCGGTCGAGACCGGCCTCGATGCGCAGCCGCCCGAATTCGGGCAGCGCGGCGATCGAGGGATGGAGCCGACCGGCGTCGGCATCGGCCTGGACGGCGGCGTAGTCCAGGCGGGCACGGGAGCGCACCAGCGCGCGCTCGACCGAAAACCGTTGCGGTTCGCCCGCTTCATCGCATTCGATGGTCCACAGCGCCGCCGGGCGGTCCTGATCCGGCAGCAGGCTGGCCGAACCCTCCGAGAGCACCGTCGGATGCAGCGGCACATTGAGGTCGGGCAGATAGAAGGTCTCGCCGCGCGCATGGGATTCGCGGGCCAGCGGCCCGTCGGGCGCGATGACGGCTGCCACATCCGCGATGGCGTACCGCAGCAGGAAGCCGGAGGAGGTTCGTTCGAGATACAGCGCCTGGTCCAGATCCAGCGCGCCGGGCGGGTCGATCGTGACGAACGGGATGTCGGTGCGATCGGCCCGGGAGCCCGCGAACGCGTCGACCGCGTCGCGGGCCTCCGAGACGGCCTCGGCCGGATACTCCGAGGCCAATCCGAATTCGGTTCGTACGACGCCGAAATCGACCGGCGCCGACACGATCCGCTGATGGAGTTCCACGCGGAGACGCTGAGCTACTGCAGCGCCAGCATGGTGCCGCTCAACTGGTCGAACGGACCGTACACCGTGAACACGACCCGACCATCCGGGTACTTCGAGGACAGATCGGCCGCCGAATCGAGCGCCTGCCCGAACGACGCGGCCGAGGGATGGGGCAATGCGCCGATGGCATTCCCGATGTGGGTCTGGTGCACCCACTGGGTGTCACCGGGGGTGAGGTCGACCTGCACCCCACCCGGCAATGGTGTCACCGCGACCGCCGAAGCGGACCCGGCCCCCAACACGGCCAAAACCGAAGCAGCACCGGCGATCATGGCACCGGCAACCAACTTGCGAACCAAGCGCATAGAGATAGAACCTGCTTTCCGACGTCGTTGACACCCACAGCCCCGTTGCCGCCCCCAGGCAACGGAACTTTCCAACGAGCAACACTCTATGACGTTTGTCACGGATAAGGCCACTCGAGCACAGATCACCGGGGCGGGCCCGGCGTGCCGTATCCAGTCCCACTCGGGCTCAATTGGATTCCGCGCGTTTCAAACGTGTCCAACGCCACGCCGGAGGAGGGTCGCAACCCCGGGTGCCTCGGCATTCACGTCCGCGTGCGGCCGCGCGGCGGCACGACCGTGATCGATCCGGCGGCCGCCCGAGGTACGGCAGACCGATCGGTACCAATTGCCGGATTCGATGCCGTCCACGGCAATTCGTGACGCGTCCCCGACTCCATGATCAAGAGCCAAACCGCATGAATCCCCGGCGCGTCGATCCGCAGCGATCCCCCCGCGGTCCGCGAACGCGGCCACCTCGCAGCCAACTCTGCCAATTCCACCCGGAAACACCTGGCACATACGACCGTTTTCCACTGTGCCTGCGGGATTCCCGGCCCGCTGTTACTGTGACCGATGTCCTTGGGGCCGGTCGGTCCCGACCTCATCATGCGCATGTCGAGAAACAAGGGAGTTCCGCACCGTATGTCGACGATCGTCTACGACTACCTGCTGCCGCTGCTCGGCCCCGAACAGGCCGCCTACTGGGCTCAGATTCTCGTCATCAACCCGGTGGGCTGATACGGCCCGACAGGCCAGGGCCGGCCGCGGACCGGCCCCAGAGGCGGCACTCGATCTCGAGTGCCGCCCTTCGTCTTTCTAGGACGGCTCGGTCCGATCGATCGGCGGCTGTCCCGCCTCGGGTGCGGGAGCCGCCCGCTCCAGGAAACGCAGCAGTTCCACTGGGAACGGCAGGATCAGCGTCGAATTCCGTTCCGCCGCAACCTCGACCACGGTTTGCAGCAGGCGCAGTTGCAGGGCCGCCGGGGCGGCGGCCATGGTGGCGCCGGCGTCGGCGAGTTTCTGGGAGGCCTGTAGTTCGCCCTCGGCGGTGATGATGCGGGCCCGGCGTTCCCGTTCGGCCTCGGCCTGGCGCGACATCGATCGCTTCAACGCCTCCGGCAGGGCCACATCCTTGATCTCGACCCGATCGATGTGGATGCCCCACGCCAGCGCCGGGCTGTCGATCATGAGCTCGAGGCCCTTGTTCAACTGTTCGCGGTTGGACAGCAGATCATCGAGTTCGCTCTTGCCGATGATCGATCGCAGCGAGGTCTGCGCCACCTGGGCCACGGCGAACACATAGTCCTGCACCTCGACCACCGCCTGCACCGGATCGACGACCCGGAAGTACACCACCGCGTCGACCCGCACGGTGACGTTGTCGCGGGTGATCCCCTCCTGCGCGGGCACCGGCATGGTGACGATCCGCATCGGCACCTTGCGCATCCTGTCCACGAACGGAATCAGCAGCCGCAGGCCCGGATCCCGCACCCCCCGCACCCGCCCGAACCGGAATACCAGCCCGCGCTCGAACTGTTCGACCACCCGCAGGCCGGTGCCCATGGCGATCCCGCCCAGCACCACCCCCGCGCCGACGAGACTGCCCACGATCGCTACCAGGTCCATACCGCACCGCCATGCGAAATGCCCGGCACGCCAGAGAAACCGGGCTGTCCATCGATCATGGCACCGCGAGGACGCGGGGGCGAGTGGATCACGCCGGTGACAATCGGGGCAACAATTCCTACCCCTTGGTTACCGGACGAAAAACCATGGCAGTCGGTACTTTATTTTAATACGAATCGGCCGTTCAGCATTTCTAGACCTGAGAACTTGGGGGGTTGACTCCCCCTCGGCACACACATACCCTAACTGCAGGGTTGGGGCCTGTGAATCACCGGGATTCTCTGAGTTAGAAGGCGTGGGGGATTACTTCCAATTTCGACTATCAGCGTGCCGTAGCCGACGGCTTTCCTTCCGATCGAGAATTCCCGCGTGCGCTGCAAATCAGGAAACTCGACCTAGGATAAGGCCGCGACCGCGGCGTGAACAACCATTGCCCTAGAGAGATTAGATATGAATACGGCGTTGGTGACCGGAGGCTCCGGATCCATCGGTTTCGCGATCTCCGACCAACTGGCCTCGGACGGTTTCGACGTGATTCTGCTAGGCAGATCGGCGGATCCGCTCGACAGCGTCAAAAGCAAGCTCCAGGCGGAGCATCCCGGCCGATCCATCACGGTGGAGATATGCGACGTGCGGCACCCGCATGCCGTCCGAGAACTGTTCGAATCGCTGACGTCTCGCGACATCGAACTCGACATCCTGGTGAACTGCGCCGGAATATCAGGTGGCGGTTACACGGCGGAGATATCGGACGAACTCTGGGACGACGTCATCGCCACCAATCTCAACGGCACCTTCTACGTCATTCGTGATCTGCTCCGCTTCTCCCGGATGGGCGAGGGCGGCAGGATCATCAACATCGCCTCGACCGGCGGTAAACAGGGTGTCATCCATGCCGTCCCCTACTCGGCGTCCAAACACGGCGTCGTGGGCCTGACCAAGGCCCTCGGACTCGAGTTGGCGCGCAATGGATCCGGCATCACGGTGAATGCGGTCTGCCCCGGTTTCGTCGAATCCGATATGGCCGAGCGCGTGCGCGAGCACTACGCGTCGATCTGGGGAACCACCGTCGACGAGGCCCGCCGGCGCATCGAGGAGCGCGTGCCACTCGGCCGCTACATCGCACCCGACGAGGTCGCCGCCATGGTCTCCTACCTGGCATCTCCCCGCGCCGCGGGTGTCACGGCCCAGGCATTGAACGTCTGCGGCGGACTCGGCAACTACTGACATTCACGAAAGGCGACACCGCATGACCACCACCGAACTGCAACCGACGGAAACCGGCGATCCCTACCCCAACAAGTGCTATCTGCCATTCATTCTCTACCCGCCCGGCATGCACCGCATCGATAGCGGCCGAGAATGGCTCGAACAGCATATCGATATGCAGCAGGACGGTGTCGATTTCGTCCTCTACATCGGCATCCCATTCTGCCGCACTCGCTGCAAATCGTGCCCGTACTTCGCGAGCCTGCTCTCCGAGAACGACTCGCGCGGCCGGGAGGAACGGTATGTCGATGCGCTGATCATCGATATGAAGCGATGGGCCGCATATCCGAAGTTCGCCCAGGGCCTGATCCGCAACATCTACATCGGCGGCGGCACCGGAAGCATTCTCAAGACGGCCAATCTGAAGCGGATCGTGGACACCGTCTTCGAGGTGTTCACCGTGGCCGAGGACGCCGAGTTCACCCTCGAGGGCAACGCGCGCGATTACGACGACGAGAAGATCGACTACGTCGTGCAATCCAAGATCAACCGAATCAGTCTGGGCGTGCAGTCCTTTCAGCCGGAGGTTCTCGGCATCATCGGTTCACCGCACGCCGCCGACGACAGCGCGCGGGTGATCCGAGCATTCCAGGCACGCGGCTTCACCAATATCCAGCTCGACCTCATGTTCAACATGCCCGGGCATACGCTCGATGTCTGGCATCGCGATCTGGAAACGCTGAACGAGCTGAACGTTCCGCATTTCACCATCTATCTGTATCGAATCCACAAGGACACGATCCAGGACAAGCTCATCGTCAAGGGCAAGATCCCCCGCCCGGACGCCCCGGAGAGCCCGATGGTGAAGGCCATGTATCGAGAGGCGGTGGATATCGCCGAGAGCATGGGTTACCGCATGTATATGGTCGACCATTTCTGCCGGCCCGGCCACGAGAACCTGTACAACCATTACAACTGGAAGGTCTATATCGATACCCTCGCGATCGGCCCGGGTTCCTACAGCTACTTCGACGGTTACCGGCTCGGCACCGAGGCCGATCCGGAGAAGTACATGGAGCGGGTGGAGAATGGCGACCTGCTGATCAGCTCGATCACCGACCAGATGTCGCCGCGGGTGCAGCGGGAACGCTATGTGATCTTCGCGCTGCTGTACTACGAGATCGAATACGAGTTCTACCGCAGCAAGTTCGGCACCTCGTTCCTCGACGACTTCGCCCCCGAACTCGCCCGGCTCGAACGCAAGGGGTTGATCGAGCTCACCGACGACCGGATGACGCTGACCAAGCTCGGCCTCATCTGGCATACCAACGTGATCCTGGAGTTCTTCAACGAGAAGTTCTGGCACGACGAGGAATCCCTGCGCCAGCCCAACTGGTCGCTCAACGGGGTGATGGTCGAGGTCGGGGCGCATGAGCGCGCCTACTGGCTCGGCGAGGACGACATGCTGTCCTATCCGCCGATCACCGGCGGGCCCGCCGAGGCCGAGGCGGCCGACCATGGCTGAGCGGCAACGCTTCCTCGCCGCGACCACCGCCACCGTCGTCGCCACGCGCGGAAACGTGTGGGCCCTGTGGGCGGACGTCAACGGATGGACCTCGTGGAATTCGGGCGTCAAGGCGAGCCGGTTGAACGGGAACTTCAAGACCGGCAGCACATTCGATCTGACCCTGCAGGACGGCCTGACGGCGGTCGGCACGATCACCGAGATCTCCCAGGGCGAGGGATTCACCGACGAGACGCCCATGACCTTCGGGCTGATCCGTAACGACCATCGGATGCGGATGTTCGGCGATCTCGTCGTCATCACGCATCGGGTGGAGGCCGACGTCGAGGCCGAGGCCGTCGCCGAATTCGGCACCGGAATCTGGCCGACGATGCAGGCGTCGCTGTCGGAATCGCTGGCCGAACTCGTCGATCTCGCCGCCGATTAGCCCCGACGTGACAGGAATCGGATGAAACTCGTATCGATGCTGGCGGACGCCGGGGCGGACGACGCGTTCACCGTCATCGACGGGCCGCGCCGCCACAGCCGCCGGGATCTGGTCGCCGCCACGGCGTCGGGGGCACAGCGGCTGCGGGCGGCGGGTCTGGGTCCCGGCCGGCGCGTGCTGGCACTGCTGGATCAGGACTGGCGCGGGCTGGTCTTCCTCGCGGCCGCGAGCGCGGTCGGTGTCAAGGTGCTCATGCCCTACAACCTGACCCGGGCGGCCGCGCCGGAGTGGGCGCGGCTGATCACCGCCGCACTGCCCGAATGCGTCGTCACCACGCGCGAGGTCGGCGAATCGGTGCGGGCGGCGCTCGCCGCCGAACACGTTCCGCTGCTGGATCTTTCGGCTACCACCGGCATCGAGGGCACGGATCCGGCTGTGCTGCTGCGGGAATCGGCCGATCCGGTCGACGAATTCCTCGTGCTGTTCTCGAGCGGTACGACCGGACCGGCGAAGGCCATCTGCGTCTCCGAGGACCTGGTGTGCCGCCGGATACACGCCGCCACAGCGCAATTGCGCTTCGGCCCGGCGGCGCGCGCCTTCATGTCGGGGTTGATCAACAACACGACCGGGGTGATCTTCGGATTCGGCGCGATGCTGCACGGCTCGACGCTCGTCTATCCGCCCGACCGTCGCGTCGAGACCTGGCCCGCGGCGGTCGCCGCGCATGCGGCGACCCACATCATGCTCCGCCCGGCCGCGATGCGCCGATTCGTGGATACGGCCGTCGCGGACGGTACCGATCTCGGCTGTCTCGAGGTGATCGCCTACGGGGCGGCGCCATTGCCCCGCCGATTGCTCGAACAGGCCCGGGCCCGCACCGACTGCCAGTGGGTCCAGGGCTACGGCCTGAGCGAGACCTTCGGACCGTTCTGCTGGCTGGACGAGACCGGCCACGCCGAGGGGCGCTACCGCGCGGGCGTCTACTGCGTCGGCCGCCCGGACGACACGGTGGATATCCGGCTCGAATCCACGCCCGAATACCCATATCCCAAGGGGGAGATCCTGATTCGCTCGGACCGGATCATGCGGGGATACTACGATCCGGCCGCGGGCCTGGCCCGGCCCCTCGGCGAATGGTTTCCCACCGGCGATATCGGCGAGTGGGCACCGAGCGGAGATCTGTTGCTGAAGGGCCGGATTCAAGCGGCCATCCTCAGCGAGAACGGCCATCGCGTCCACCCGGAGGAGACGGAGGCGGCCCTCGCCACGCTCGACGGTATCGACGAGATCGCCGTGGTCGGTCTGCGCGAGAGCGATGGCGTCACCGAACGCGTGGTCGCGGCGATCCGCGGACCGCTGCTGTCGCATTCGGCCACCGAGATTCGCGATCGAGTGCGAGCCGGTCTGCTCGGCGTGCTCAGCGAGGAGCTGTGGCCGGATCTGCTGTCTCCCCACCCCGACCCGCTACCGGTCAATGTCGGCGACAAGGTGGATCGCCACCGCATCGTCGAATGCCTCGACCCGACCCTGCTCATTGCCTTGGCACTACCTGTGGAAGCGAACCGATCGTGACTGTCGAACTGTCGCACAACATCGTCTGCCCGGCCCCGGCCGAGCGGGTGTACGCACTGCTCACCGATCCGGCCGGATGGCCCGAGATCCTCACCCCGTGCCAGGCCGTGCTGGTGCGGTCCGCGACCGCGACCACACAGACCGTCGAGATGACGATGGCCGCCGGACCCGAGACCGTGACCTGGGTGTCCGAGCGGGAACTGCGGCCCGAGTTCTACGGTGTGGAAGAGGTGCAGCGGCGGCCGATGCCGCTGGTCGAGCGGATCCACACGAGCTGGCGGGTGGTGGGGCTGAACAAGTTCGCCTGCGTCCTGCTCGCCGAGCACACCGTAGAGCTCACCGACGACAACCCCGAGGCGGCCGACCGGCTGCGCGCCATGATCCACCGCAACGTCGCCGTCGCCCTGGCCGACTACCGGGCGGCCGCGCATCGGCACATGACGCCGTTATCGCAAGACGCCATGCCCGACAACAGGATTCGGCACACCGTGTGGTGCGAGTCCGACGCCGACGCGGTCTACCGCATCGTCTGCGATACCAGCGCCTGGCCCCAGCTGTTCGAGGCCTGCGTCGACGTCGACATCCTGCGGATCGACGGCGAGACCACGGATGTCCGGGTGTGGGCGATGCAGGACGGGCGCCGCGTCAGCTGGGACACCAGGCGCACCCACCATCCCGATCTGCGTCGAGTCGACTATCAGCTCCTGGTTCCGATGCCGTTCGTGGCGGAGATGGCCGGGCAATGGCGAGTGATCGCGGTGGCACCCGACCGCTGTCTGCTGGTGGTCGACCGCTGGTGGTCGATGCTCGACGATGTCACCGGAATTCGAGACGGTATCGACACAGTCTCGCAGGCAGCGCATGTCGTCCGGTCGTACGTCGACACCAATGCCGGGGCGGAGATGCGCGTGATCGCCGACAGAGTCGCGGTGGCTCGATGACCGCTGTCGTCCGCAGGCCGCCGCGCATTCCGGTCGAGGTCTTCGAGGCGGGCGGATACTTCCTGCCGCGGTTGATGTTCCTGAACTCCCGGATCGCTCCGCAGATTCACTGGGGAGACGTCACGACCGCGCTCGACGGCTTCCCGGGCGATGATCTCGATCTCTCCTCGGCGGAATTCTGGCGGGAATGGTTGCGGCGCTGGGTGATCGTGGCCGAGACCTATGTCGAGACGGCCGAGGAGTCGACCACCGCGGCCGGTCGGAGCGCGGCGTGGCGCAGCGCGGCGGCCTGCTATCACTGGGCCGAGTTCATGTACTTCGACGATCGCGATCTCAAACGGTCGCTGCGGCAGTCGGTCCGCCGCTGCTTCGAGCGCGGCATGGCGGGCGCGGGGCAGCCGCTGACCACCGCGGTCGCGCGGCTCGCCGACGATACGACCATCCCGGTGTGGATTCTGTTGCCTCCCGGTACATCTCGCCGCCCCTACCCCTGCGTGCTGGTCGGCAACGGCCTCGACTCGATCACCGAGGTGGAACCGCTGGCCCTCGCCGAGACCTATCTGGCGCGAGGTCTCGCGGTGGCGCTGTTCGAGGGCCCCGGACAGGGTCTGAACCTCGGTCACACGCCGCTGCGGGTGGATATCGCCGAGATCGTCGGCGCCGTCGTCGATCTCGTCCGCTCCCATCCGGGGATCGCGGCCGAGCGCCTGGGCTACGCGGGTATCAGCTTCGGCGGTTATCACGCGTTGCGCGTGGCTCAGCAGCGGCCGGACGACTTCGCATGCGTCCTGAACTTCTCCGGCGGCCCCCGGGTCGCGCCGTTCCGGGGACTGCCGCGACGGCTGAAGGACGACTTCCGGTTCGCGTTCGGGCGGGCCCCGGACGCCGATCTCACCGAGTTCCTTCGGGATTCGGCGCTCGATACCGCACTGATCCCGGATACCCGGGTGCTCAGCGTGCACGGCGCGCTCGACGACATCTTCCCCGTCGCCGAGATCCGCGCGCTCGACGAGCGATGGGCGGGGCGGCACGAATCGCTGGTGTACGAGTCCGAGGCGCACGTATGCCTCAACCGGATCGCACAGGCCGCGGGCCGCGCCGCCGACTGGATGCACGCCCGCCTGATCGAATGAGGAGCCCTATGACAACGTCGGACCGGACGCCCCCGGCGGTGGCGAAGCGCACGTGGATCATCGCGGCGACGATCGTGTTGGGCGCGTTCATGACTCAGCTCGACTCCGCGCTGGTGAACATCGGACTGGCGACCGTCAGCGCCGATCTGGGTACCACGCTGACCACCGCCCAGTGGATCGTCAGCGGCTATCTGCTCGGCCTCGCCGTCGGCCTGCCCGCCTGCTCGTGGCTGTGCCGCCGCTTCGGCGCCGGGCGAGTCTGGATGGGTGCCCTCGTGGCGTTCACGCTCGTCTCGGCGGCCTGCGCGGCCGCGCCCGATATCGAAGCGCTCATCGCCGGCCGGTGCCTGCAGGGACTGGCGGGCGGCATTCTGCTGCCCGCGGGGCAGACGGTCATCGCGATGGTGGCGGGCCGGAATGCCATGGGGCGGGTCATGAGTGTGGTCGGGTCGGCGCTGGTGCTGGCACCCGCGCTCGGGCCGATCGTCGGCAGCACCATGCTCGCGCATCTGAGCTGGCCGTGGTTGTTCCTGGTCAATCTGCCGGTCGGTGCGATCGCCATCGCGATCGGACTGCGGGTGGTGCCGCCGGGTGAGCGCAGTGCGGGGGCCCGGTTCGACGCGTTCGGATTCGTGCTGATCGGTCTGGCCCTGCCGTTGATCGCCTTCGCGATCGATCGGATCGGCAAGCCGGGGTCCGGCCAGGTGGTCCTCGTCGCCGTCCCGCTGCTGCTGGGTCTGGCGCTGACCGTCGTATTCCTGCGCAGGCCCGCGGCCCAGGGCCGGTTGATCGATCTCACGGTCGCCTCGACCCCGGCATTCCGCGCCGCCGCGCTCGTCAGCCTGCTCGTCGGTGTGGTGCAGTTCGGCTCGCTCGTCGCGTGGCCGTTGTATCTGCAGATCGTCGCCGGGCAGGGCCTGGTCGCCTCGGGGGTGACGATGATCGGATTCGCGCTGGGGTCGGCGATGCTGATCGTGTCCGGGCGGCTGACCGACCGGATCGGCGGCGGGCCGGTCTGTGTGGCCGGCACGGCGATTCTCGCGGTGAGTTTCCTTCCCCGCGTGCTCAGTTCGACCGGCGGATCCGTCGTGGTCTCGGAGATCTGCCTGATCGTGCTCGGGATCGGCTCGGCGCTGTCGGTCGTGCCCGCGTCCACCGCCGCCTATGTCGCGGTGCGGCCGCCGCAGATGCCCGATGCCGTCACGGTGATCAACGTGCTGCTGCGCGTGGGCGGCGTGCTCGGCGCCTCCCTCGTCGTGGTCGTCATCGGCGGCCAGGCCATTCACGGATTTCACGATCCCGGCCGATTCCAGGCCGTATTCCTGATGCTCGCCGTCGTCTCCGCGGCCGCCTGCGCGTGCTCGCTGCTGCTCACCCGGGCCGCCCGAACCGTATCCGCTCTACCGAAAACGACTGTGCAATGAGAATTCCCGTCATTACCGGAATCGGGGTGCGCGCTCCCGGGAGCACCGACCGCGCCGGGTTCTGGAAGATGCTGATCGACGGCAAACCGGTGTTTCGCACCATCGAGTACTTCGATCCGGCACCCTTTCGATCCAGAATCGCGGCGCACTGCGATTTCGATCCGGCCGCCGAGGGACTGACCCCGCGCGAGATCCGGCGAATGGATCGCGCGACGCAATTCGCCGTCGCCGCCGCCCGGGAGGCGGTCGCCGATTCGGGACTGGACTTCGCCGCGACCGATCCGCATCGGGTCGGGGTGAGCCTGGGCAGCGCGACGGCCGCCGCCACCAGTTTGGAACGGGAGTATCTCGTCCTGTCCGACAGCGGCCGCGAATGGGATGTCGACGAGGAACACCTGTCCCCCTACATGTTCGACTACCTCTGCCCCGCCGCCATGCCCGCGGAGGTGGCCTGGGCCGTGCACGCGCAGGGACCGGTGACACTGGTATCCGACGGCTGCACCTCCGGAATCGACGCCGTCAGCACGGGCGCGGACATGATCCGGCTGGGCCGGGCCGATATCGTTGTCGCGGGCGCGGCCGAGACCCCGATCACCCCGATCGTGCTGGCCAGCTTCGACGCCATCAGAGCGACCACGCCGCACAACGATCCACCCGAGGCCGCCTCGCGGCCGTTCGACGCCGACCGGGCGGGTTTCGTGCTCGCGGAGGGCGCCGCGATCCTCGTCATCGAGGATCTCGCGGCGGCCCGGGCCCGCGGCGCGACGATCTACGCCGCGATCGGCGGGTACGCGACCAGACTGAACGCGTATCACATGACCGGGCTACGGCCCGACGGCCGGGAGATGGCCGAGGCGATCCGCCGGGCCCTCGACAGCGCGCGGGTCGATCCGACCGCGGTGCAGTACATCAACGCGCACGGCTCCGGCACCAAACAGAACGATCGCCACGAAACCGCCGCGTACAAGCGCAGTCTCGGTGAGCACGCCTATCGGGTGCCGATCAGTTCGATCAAATCGATGATCGGGCATTCGCTGGGCGCGATCGGCTCGATCGAGCTGGCGGCCTCGGCGCTGGCCATTCACACTGGCTGTGTCCCGCCGACGGCGAACCTCGATACTCCCGATCCGGAATGCGATCTGGACTACGTCCCGCACACCGCGCGGGAGCAGACCGTCGATATCGCGCTCAGCGTGGGCAGCGGCTTCGGCGGATTCCAGAGCGCGATGGTGTTGCGGTCGGTCGAAGGCCTGTGCGCATGAGCGTTGTCCTCACCGGCATCGGCATCGTCTGTCCGAGCGGCATCGGCATCGACGAGTACTGGAGCCGAATCCTGGACGGCCGCCACGGTATTCGCCGGATCGACGAGGGGACGCGGCGCTACTCCAGCTCCCTGGCGGGCCGGATCGACGGATTCGACGCCGGGCGCTGGGTGTCGAATCGGTTGCTGCATCAGACCGATATCTCGACCCGGTTCGCGCTGGCCGCGGCGCAGCTGGCGCTCGACGATTCGGGGATCGACCTCGACGCCGTCGCCGATTTCGACAAGGGCGTCATCACCTCCAACGCCACGGGCGGATTCGAGTTCACCCACCGCGAGTTCCGCAAGCTCTGGACCGAGGGGGCGGACGCGGTCAGCGTGTACGAATCCTTCGCCTGGTTCTATGCCGTCAACACCGGCCAGGTCTCGATCAGGCACGGAATGCGCGGGCCCGGAACGGTTCTGGTCGCCGAGCAGGCCGGCGGTCTGGACGCGATCGGGCGGGCACGCGATGTGGTGCGGCAGGGCACACCGCTGGTCCTGTGCGGTGGCGTCGACTCCTCGATGGATCCGTGGGGATGGGTATCGCATATCGCTGGTGGACGGCTGACCCGCGCCACCGATCCGGACCGCGCCTATCGGCCGTTCTCTCCCGACGCCGACGGATACGTTCCCGGGGAGGGCGGCGCCCTGCTGGTGCTCGAGGACGGCGATGCGGCCGCGGCGCGCGATGCCGCACACCGGTACGCCGTTATCGCCGGTCACGCGTCCACCTTCGATGCTGTCGACGAGCAGGGCGGCTCATCCGGTCTGGTCCGTGCGATCGGCAACGCGCTCGCCGACGCCGAACTCGTGCCGGAGGACGTGGACGCGATCTTCGCCGACGCGGCCGGTGTGCCCGAGCTCGACCGCAGCGAGGCCGATGCCCTCGTCGAGGTCTTCGGTACATGCGGTCCGCCGGTCACCGCCCCGAAGAGCGGTACGGGCCGGCTCTACAGCGGCGGCGGCCCGCTCGATGTGGCCACCGCGGCGCTGAGCATGCGGCACGGTGTGCTGCCACCCACCCTGGGCACCACGGTGATTCGGGGCGACTGCGCGGTCGATCTGGTGCTCGGGGCACCGCGCCCGGTGCGGATCCGCGTCGCGCTCGTCCTCGCCCGGGGCCGGCTCGGCTTCAACTCCGCCCTGGTCCTCACGCGAGGATCATCCACCGATATCCGAAAGGGCAATCATGGCAACGATCACTGAATCCGACGTCCTGGCCGCGCTCATCGCCTCGGCCGGCGAACCCGAATCGGAGGTGCCCGCCGAGGGCCTGCTCGACACGACCTTCGAGGAGCTCGGCTACGACTCGCTGGCCCTGATCGACAGCGTGTCCCGGCTCGAAAAGCGGTTCGCCGTCAAGATTCCCGACCATCTCGTGGCCGACTGCCGGACGTTTCGCGAACTGATCGAGCGGGCGAATGGCTGAGCCGCATTCGATCCGGTGCGAGGCCGCGCCGGAGACGGTCTACCGGATCGTCGCCGATGTCACCCTCTGGCCCGTCGTCTTCGGCCCGACCGTCGCCGTCGATGTGCTGAGCCGAGATGTGCGCGGTCCGCTTGTCGCCGAATCGTTCCGGATCGTCGCGCTGGTCGACGATGAGGTGCGCGCCTGGACCTCGCGACGGGATCTGGACGCGACGGCGCGCACGATCGCGTTCCGCCAGGAGCACACGCGCGCGCCGGTCGAATCCATGGCGGGCACCTGGTCGTTCCACCCCGAGCCCGGTGGCACCCGGGTCGAGCTGCGCCACGACTATCGGCTCACCGATGATCGGCCCGAGAACCACGCCTGGCTGCGGGCGGCGCTGGACGCCAATTCCGCGCGGGAACTCGGCGCGCTCACCGAGATCTGCGCGGCGGCGGTGCCCGTCGACGATCTGATCGTGCGCTGCACCGACAGCGTGCGGGTCGACGATATCGACCGCGCCTATCGCGCCATCGACGACGCCGCGGCCTGGCCGGACCTGCTCCCCCATGTGCACGAGGTCGCGCTGACCGAACCCGAACCCGGCATTCAGGATCTGCGGATGAGCGTGCGGACCATCGACGGCGCCGAGCATCGGACCCGATCGATCCGGCTCTGCACGGCCGGACAACGGATCCGCTACAAGCAGCTCCGCACCCCCGCCGGACTGGCCGGGCACAGCGGCAGTTGGGAATTCGACCGGGACACCTCGACCGTGACCAGCAGCCACGTGGCCCTGCTGGCGCCGGGAACCGTGACCGACCGCGAGCAGGCGGCGCGGTTGCGGGCGAGCTCCGGCGCCGCGCTGAGCGCGAACAGCCGGGCCACGCTGGCCGCACTCACCGGCGCCGGGGTGGCGGGACACCGACCATGACGGCGCCGCTGGGGTGGATGCGGTCGATCGGCGACGAGATCTACGCCTACCTCCAGCCCGACGGTGGCTGGTGCCTCAACAACGTCGGCATCGTCGTCGGGTCCGATCTCACGGTGATGATCGATACCGCGGCGACCGAACGGCGCACGCGCGCACTGCTCGCCGAGGTCCAGGCCCTCGCGCCGGACCTGCCACGGGTCGTGGTCAACACCCACTTCCACGGCGACCACACCCTCGGTAACGCGTTTCTCGACAGCGGCACACGGGTTTTCGCACATGTCGGGATGCGGGCACTGATGGCGGAGACCGGGCTGGCCATCACCGAGTTGTGGCCCGAGGTCGAGTGGGGAGCGGTCCGCGTCCGGCTTCCGGATGTGGAGGTATCGGATTTCGCTGTCCTGCATACCGGTTCGCATCGGATCGAGCTGCGGCATATCGGCGTCTCGCATACCGACCACGATCTGGTGGCGTGGTTGCCCGAGCAGAGCGTGCTGTTCGCCGGTGATCAGGTGATGTCGGGCTGCACACCGTTTCTGCTGTTCGGATCGGTCGTCGGTGGCCTCGAGGTGCTGGAGGTCCTGCGGGACCTGCGGCCGCGGGTGGTCGTGCCCGGCCATGGGACGGTCACCGGGGCCCGGGTCATCGACGACAACATCACCTATCTCGAGTGGATCCTCGCACTCGCCGAACTGGCGATTCTCCACGGCCGCAGCCCACTTCGAGTGGTCGGCGAAGCCGGTCCGGGACCGTTCCCGGACTGGATCGACGCCGAGCGGCATGTGGCGAACGTGCATCGGGCGATGGCCGACCTGCGCGGCGTACCCGGTGGCACGCCGCTCGACCTCGCCGGTGTGATGGCGGATATGGCCACGGCGTGTCCCCATAGGCGAGTCCGAAGTAGGGCCTGAATCCGCGCCGAATTGTCAGACGCCTCTAGTAGATTTCGCGGCGGGGTCACCGCCGCGAAAAGCAGCAATCCAAGGAGATCATGATGTGGAAGACCGAATACAGCGCTACCACCGATCTGCCCGTCCGGGCCGTGTGGAATGCCCTGCGCGATGTGCATACCGGCGTGGTGGCCAGCGGCGGGGGTGACGTGTTCGAGATTCACGGCCCGTACGAGCTGGGTACCGAGCTGTCGGTGACGCCGCAGGGGCAGGAGACGTTCCGGTCGGTCATCGTCGAATTGGTCGAGGACCAAACCTATGCCGACCGTACGGAATTCAACGGTCTCGAGCTCACGTTCCGGCATCGATTCCAGCCCGGCGGCGATGGCCTCACCGTCACGCACGAGCTGATCATCGACGGTCCCGGGGTCGATGAGATCGGGCCGGAACTCGGCCCGCAGATCAGCGCCGATTTCCCGGACGCGATGAAATCGCTGTTCGATATCGCCTCCCGCCCGCAGTCGGCCCCGGCCTGATATGACAGACGCTCGCGCATCCGATGTTTCGCGCGCACCACGCATCGACACCCAGCTGGGGAGGATCGCCGTGCGCGGGCGATTCTCCCTCGCCGAATCGATCGACTTCGGCTTCGGCGCGCGCCGAGCCGAGGCCGGTGAGCAGACGATGCGCCTGGCGTTCGTCACCGACGGCTACGACGAGCATGCCGCGGTGGCGGTCACGCAACGAGCCGCCGACGATATCCGCGTCGATATCGTCGCGGCCCCCGATGCCGAACGGGTGCTCCGCCAGGTCGCGCGCATGTTGTCCATCGATGTCGACGGCACCGGCTGGGACGGACTCGGCCACGACGATCGGCTCATCCGGACCCTGCAGGCCGCCCGGCCGGGTCTGCGGCCCCCGTTGTTCCACTCCGCGTACGAGGCCACCGCGTGGGCCGTCCTGTCCGCCCGCCGACCGGCGGCGGCGATGGGCGCGCTGCGCGACCGGCTCTCGCAGGCGCACGGTGCGAGCTTCGAGATCGCCGGAAAGACGTTGCACGCCTTCCCCACTCCCGAGCAACTGCTGCGGGTCGGCTCGTTTCCGGGACTGCCGGAGGAGAAACTGACCCGATTGCACGAGGTGGCGCGGTGGGCCCTGGAGGGCAGGCTGGACACCGACCGGCTGCGCGCGCTCGATCCCGACGAATGCCTGCGAACGCTGCAGGGCATCAAGGGGATCGGGCCCTTCTACAGCATGCTGGTGGTGGTGCGGGCGCTCGGCCACACCGACGTCCTGGCCGAGGGTGAGCCACGCCTGCTCGAGACCCTCGGACGCCTACTCGGCGAGCCGGGCCCGGCCACGCAGAAGGAGCTGGAGCGCCTCGCGCAGGCCTGGCGCCCTTGGCGAACGTGGGCCACGGTCGCCATCCGTGCCGCCGGACCGCGCGTCGCCGGTCCGAGTTAGCTCGGCGCGGCGGCGAATCCGGCCTGCTCGGGAGCGAGCAGCTCGTCGGTGTCCAGCTCGGGCAGGATGAGGATCTTGACCTGTTCGGTCGCGCCGTCGCGGGGCCGCAGCGCCTCGAAAGCCGCACGGGCTCCGGCCAATCCGGTATAGGCGGTCACCATCTGCGCCGGATCGTAGCGGCCCTCGCGCAGATGTTGGTACGCACGCCACACACCCTCGTAGCGGGTCTCGCCGTACACCGGCCCGCAGACGAACTTCAGCGTGAGGTTGTTGACCACCGCGGTCATCGAGCGGATCGGCTCCGGCTCGGCATTCGCGCCCACGACACTGATCACCGTATGCGGCGGCACCGTGGCGATCAGCTCCGACAGCAGCCGCGCGCCCGAGGCCTCGACCACATACAGCCGCCGGCCCTTCCCGGCCAGCCCCCGCCACACCTCGACCGGATCGGCCGTGCGCGGATCGATCACGGTATGCGCGCCGTAGACCAGTGCGATCGCGCGGCGCTTCGCGGACGGATCGGACACCACGATCGGATTCGCCCCGCGCGCGGCCAGTTCCACCACCGCACCCAGTCCGATCGGCCCCGCGCCGATCACCAGCGCGCCCTCCCCCGCCGAGATCCCGGTCTGGCGAACGCCGTTGGTTCCGGTCGCGATCGGCTCCAGCGTCGCGGCCAGCACCGGATCCACACCCGAGGTCAGCGGCACATGCATACCCGCGCCGACGATCGTCTCGGTACTCATCCCGCCGGGATAGTCGTTGGCATAGCCGACGCAGCGCACCACGCCCGCGGCGTCGGCGACCCACGGCAGCACGAAAAGCCGCTGCCCGACCGCGTATTCGCCCACCCCCGGCCCGAGTTCGGTGACCTCGGCGGTGAATTCATGACCGAAGACCAGCGGGCGCTCGGCGTCGAAGAGGAAGGTGTCCTGCCTGGCCTCCCGATTGGCGGCCAGGAATTCCCCGGTATGCGCCCAGGCCGACAGGTCTCCCCCGCAGATGCCGTTGGCGATCGGGCGCACTCGGATCTGCCGGGCCGCCAGCTCGGGCAGCGGGAACTCGCCGACGGTGAACTCTCCCTGGTGATAGATCGAAGCGCGCATCCGATCGACGTTAGGGCCGCCGTGCGGCCCGCGGCCGGAACAGTCCCACCGACCGGACAGCGGCGGTCCGTGGAGGTGTGAAGACGAGTCGGTCTGTAAGCCGGATCCTGTCCCGGTCGAGACCGGGGGCGGCCATCCATCTGGGTGCACCGTTGCCGGGCACCTCGAGCGGTCCACCCGCAGGCTCGGGCGAGCAGCCCTCGGACACCTGCGCAGCCGCACTCCGGGGAGTGCGGCCTTCGACCTTGCTCCGGGCGGGGTTTACCGAGCCGCCCCGGTCACCCGGGGCGCTGGTGCGCTCTTACCGCACCGTTTCACCCTTACCGGCGTTGTGCACGCCGGCGGTCTGCTTTCTGTGGCACTGTCCCGCGGGTCACCCCGGGTTGCCGTTAACAACCGCCCTGCTCTGTGGAGTCCGGACTTTCCTCGGCGATAGGCAGCGACACATTGTGTCCGTTCCTACCGACGCGGCCGCCCGACCGACTCGTCTGTGTTTATTATGCCGCTCCTTCGTCGCGGCAAGTTCGCGGCCCCCTGAGGCTCGTCGTTTCGGGGCCGCTGCTTGCTCCTTCGTCGCTTACGCAGCGACCCCGAAACGACGAGCCGGGCCGCGAACCTCTCGGGGTCCGGTATGCCGGAATCTGTCCGGATCGGGGCGAGACCATGGGATCCAGGTCAGCGGTGCGGGCGGTGAACCAGTACCGTAATTCGCCATGGAGCGTGTCGAGGTGGGGTTCCCGTCGGGAAGCGATCAGTGTGCTGCATGGCTGTATCTGCCGGACGGGCCGCCCAAGCCGAGGCCGCTGGTCATCATGGGGCACGGTCTGGGAGCCAACCGGGAGATGGGGCTGGACCGGTACGCGCGTCGATTCGCCGCCGCGGGAATGGGTGTGCTGGCGTTCGACTATCGGGGTTTCGGCGCCAGCGGTGGCACACCCCGGCAGATGATCAATATCGCCCGCCAGCGCGACGACTGGCGCGCGGCGATCACCTTCGGGCGCACCCTCAAGGGCTTCGACGCCACCCGAATCGCGCTGTGGGGCAGTTCGTTCGGCGGTGGACATGTGCTGTCGATCGCGCACGAGGACGACTATCTCGCCGCGGTCGTCGCGCAGTGCCCGTTCACCAGCGGTCGCGCCTCGACACTGGCGAAGGGCCCGATCGGCATCGCCAAATCCGGCACCCTGGCGATGACCGATCTGCTCATCGGACCGATCCGGCGCAAGCCGATCGGCGCGCGCCTGGCCGGGCGCAGACATTCGGCCGCGCTGATGGGCGCCTCGGATGTGCCGGAAGGTTACGGCCGCCTCGCCGAGGACAGCGAGAGCTATCAGCCGAAGGTGGCCGCCCGCTTCGGCCTGTCGGTGATGTTCGATTCGCCGTGGCGGCGCACCAAGGCCATCAAGGTGCCGGTGCTGTATCAGGTATGCGACAACGATTCCGTCGCCCCGATCGGCCCGACGCTCAAGGCCGCCGAACGCACCAAACACGCTCTGGTCAAGCGCTACCCGATCGGGCACTTCGATATCTACTTCGACGACTGGTTCGAGAAGGCCGTCTACGACCAAATCGATTTCCTGGTCTCGGTGCTGCGCCCATAACCGGTTGCCCTCCCCACCGGATCCAGGCAGCATCGGCGGGATGCGAGTGCGGCAACTGGGCGACGACGATTGGCAAGCGGCACGCGATATCCGGCTCGCCGCACTGGCCACCTCCCCGCCCGGCACCTTCGGGTCGACCTACGAGGAGGCGTCGACCTGGGACGATCAGCGCTGGCGCCAATGGTATTCGACGAGGAAGACCTTCTTCATCGTGGAATCGCAGACCACCCCCCTCGGCTGCGCCGGACTCCTGTTCGAGAACCTGGGCCCGGTCCTGGTCTCGGTCTGGGTAACCCCCACCGCCCGCGGCACCGGCGCATCGGACCTGCTCCTCGAATGGATCGCCCGCTGGGTACGCGCCCGCGGACACGCACAACTGCGACTGTGGGTGATGGAGGGCAACACCCCCGCCGAAAAGCTCTACCGCAGACAGGGTTTCCTGCCCACCGGCCGTCGGCAACTGATCTCCCCGCACAGCCCGAACGTCGAAAACGAGATGGTGCGGGAACTGCGCTGACCGCTTACAGATAAGACGTTTCGTTCACCAATCGCACCGAGGATCCCCCATCGGGATAGAACTCCGCGATCGACAGTGATGCCAGATCCAGATGCAGCCGGTACAGCAGGCTGGGGCCCACGCCCAATGCCAGTTGCAGCAGGGTTTTGATCGGGGTCACGTGGCTGACGACCAGCACGTTCTGGTCGGGGTACAGGCCCACCAGATCTCGGCGGACGGACTCGACGCGCTCGCGGACCTGGTCGAAGCTCTCGCCGTGCGGGGCGGGGAGGGAAGGGTCGCCCAGCCAGCGGGCGTGCAGGGCCGGATCTCGTTGGGCCGCTTCGGGGAAGGTGAGGCCCTCCCAGTCGCCGAAGTCGGTTTCGATGAGGCCGTTGAGAACTCGTACGGGGATGTCGGCGGCCTGGGCCACGGCCTCGGCGGTTTCGCGGGCCCGATCCAGGGGGGAGGTCACCACCGCGGCGATATCGCCCTTGGCGGCAAGGTACTTCGCCGCGCGGGCCGCCTGTTCGCGGCCCAGGGCGGTCAGCGGTGGGTTGCCCCGGCCCGAATATCGGCGCTGGACCGACAGTTCCGTCTGGCCGTGCCGCAGCAGTAGCAGGCGAGTGGGTCGCCCGAGAGCGCCGGTCCAGCCGGGAGCCGTTGTCGCGGGAGCGGTTACCGGCTCGGCCTCGCGCACCTCATCGATCACCTTCGCATCGTCCATCGCCTCGTTGGCGAGCCGATCGGCGTAGGAGTTCTCCTTACGCGGAATCCATTGGAACCGAACGCGATCGAAGCCCGCCACCAGTCGCCGCGCGCGGTCGGCCAGCGGAATCATGGCCTCGTGCTTGACCTGCCAGCGGCCCGACATCTGCTCGACGACCAGTTTGGAGTCCATGCGGACCTCGACCTCGCGCGCGCCGAGTTCGGCGGCGGCCTCCAAACCCGCGATCAGGCCGCGGTATTCGGCCACGTTGTTGGTCGCGATGCCGAGCGCCTGCTTGCGCTCGGCCAGCACCTGCGCGCGATCGGCGTCCCACACCACCGCGCCGTAACCGGCGGGGCCGGGATTGCCGCGGGAGCCGCCATCGGCCTCGACGACGACCAGCATCACAGCCCGGATTGCTTGGTGCGCACCATGATCGCGCCGCATTCGGGGCAGCGCGCGACGATCTGGGGTGCGGTCTTGGCGATGCGGGCGATCTCGCCACGGTCCAGTTCGATGCGGCAGGCGCCGCAGCGGCGGGCCTGCAGCAGGGCCGCCCCGACCCCGCGCTCGGCGCGCTGCTTGTCGTAGACGGCGAGCAGTTCGTCCGGGAACGCGGTGATCAGTCCGTCGCGGTCGCTCGCGCAGCGCTGACTCGCGACGGCCAGATCCGCGAGCACCTCGTCGCGGCGGCGCAGGGCGTCGGTCAGATCCTCCTCGGCCTTGCTCAGGTTGGCGCCGGCGTGCTGATGATCGGCCACGGCCGCCTCGCGGCGCTCCATCACCTCGAGCAGATCATCCTCGAGCACCGAGCGGCGACGCTCCAGGCTGGCCAGCTCGTGCTGCAGCTCCGAGAGCTGCTTGGCCCCGACGCTGCCGCCGTCGAGCATGCCCCGGTCGCGCTGCTCCCGCTTGCGGACGCCGTCGATCTCGGTCTCGAGCTTGCGGATGTCGCGGTCGAGGTCGTCGATCAGGATCTCGACCTTCACCGCCGCATCCTTACGGGTGGTGCGCTCCTCCTCGAGGCGCTGCACCTCCTGCTGCTCGGGCAACACCTTGCGGCGGTGCTCGATGCGCGTCAGTTCGGCGTCGACAGCGGCAAGGTCGAGCAGCTTGGCCTGGATCGATGGTTCGACATTCAACGCGGGACTAACTCCTCGACACTGTGGACTTCTCGGACGCCCGGTCGGACGCCCAGCACGGACCCTCAACCGTACCCCGCCCGCGCCGAGTCGCGGCCCAACCCCACCTCATTGCTCCCCGATCGATCGGGCCCGTTATTCGGCGGCGGCCGAAAGCGACTCCGTGGCAGGCTCATTGACATGCACAGCTACGAGGTCGAGACCGTATGGACCGGAGCGACCACCGGCTATCGGGCCTATTCCCGCAACCACGAGGTACACGCACCGGGCCGCCCACCGCTGCCCGCCAGCGCCGACCCGATCATCGGCCGCGGTGATCCGGACCACTGGAATCCGGAGCTGCTGCTGGTCGCCGCCCTGTCCGAATGCCACATGCTCTGGTACCTCCATCTGTGCACCGCGGCCGGGATCGTGGTGACCGAGTACCGCGACCCGGCGACGGGCGCGATGGACGACGAGCGCTTCCATCGCGTGGTGCTGCGCCCGCGGGTGACCATCACCGATCCGTCCCGCATCGACGACGCCCGCGCCCTGCACGCCGACGCGCATAAGCGCTGTTTCATCGCCAATTCGATGAACTTCCCCGTCGAGCACGAGCCCGATATCCGCGCCGAGGCGGGCTGATCACTCGTCGAGGGCGCCGAGGGTCCACGGGTCGGTGCGGATCGTGGACACCCGGGTCTCCAAGTCGGGCAGCGCCTTTCGCACGATCTGCTCCGCCTGCCCGCACCACGGGAATTCGGTGGCCCAGTGCGCGGCGTCGATGAGCGCCGGACCGCCCGCGCGCAGATGTTCGTCGACCGGATGGTGGCGCAGATCGGCGGTGACGTAGGCGTCGACGCCCAGCCGGGTCACCGTGGTGAGGAAGGAATCGCCCGCGCCACCGCAGACGGCGACCGTGCGGATCATCCGGTCCGGATCGCCGGCGGCCCGCACTCCCCACGCGGTGCCGGGCAGTCCCGCGCGGACCCGGGAGGTGAAGGCGCGCAACGTCTCCGGCCGCGTCAGCTCCCCGATCCGGCCCAGCCCGAGGCCCGACGGCAGCCCCGCCCGCTCGGTCACATGGAATGCCGGATCCTCATACGGATGGGCGGCGCGCAGCGCGGCCAGCACCGCGGCCCGCCGTGACGGCGGGGCCACCACCTCGACGGTGTCCTGGTCGACGAGCTCGAGCTCGCCGACCACACCGGCCGCCGGACGCGCGCCCGGCATCGGGCGGAACTGCCCGACACTCGCCGCGCGCGAGGCGCATTCGCGATAACGGTCGTTCCCGCCCGCACCCGCCTCGAACAGCGCCGCGAGCACCGCGTCGGTCTGCGAGCGCGGCACCTGCACGGTCCATTCGTCCACCGGCGCGGCCGGTTTCGGATCCAGCGGCCCGGTCACCGTCAGCCCCACCGCGCGGGCCAGCGCATCGGAGACGCCCGGATCGGCGGAATCGGCATTGGTATGCGCCGTGAACAGCGCGCAGCCGTTGCGGATCAGCCGATGGACCAGCGCACCCTTGGGCGTGCTCGCGGCCACCGAATCCACTCCGCGCAGCAACAGCGGATGATGCACCACCACAACCTGTGCGCCCCAGGCGATCGCCTCGTCCACCACCGCCGCGGTCGCATCCACCGCGAACAGCACCCGGCCGACCGGCTCCCCCGCGTCCCCGCACACCAGCCCCACCGAATCCCACGACTCGGCCAACCGGGGCGGATAGGCCTCCTCCAGCACTCCGACCACCTCTGCGACCGTCACGCCCGCCACCGCCGACCTCCTCCACCTCGCACCCACACCGACCCTACGAAGCTACCGCCTCGGCCCCGATCGACCACCGGTCCCCGGGGCCGAGTTCGGCATCAGCATCCGATCACTACTCGCCCAGCTCGATCGCCAGCGCGGGACATACCCGGGCGGCCTGGCGCACCGCATCGTGCAGTTCGGCCGGCGGATGATCCAGCAGCAGCACCACGACGCCGTCCTCGTCGCGCTGGTCGAACACCTCCGGCGCGAGCAGTACGCACTGGCCCGCACTCACACACTTGTCTTGATCCACAACAACTTTCATGACACTCGATCCTCACCAGGTGATGGGAAGGGCATGGACGCCGTAGACGACCATGTCATGTTTGAATTGCACATCCGCGAACGGAATCGCCAGCCGCAGCGTCGGTATCCGCCGATACAGCGTGCCGTAGACGACCTGCAGTTCCATCCGGGCCAGCGGCTGGCCCAGGCACTGATGCACGCCGTAGCCGAACGCCACGTGATGGCGCGCCTCCCGGTGGATGTCGAGACGATCCGGATCCGGAAATGCGGTGTCGTCCCGGTTGGCGGCCTCGGTGGCCAGCACGACGCCCTCGCCCGCGCGAATCGTCCGCCCGCCGATCTCGACATCCTCGGTGGCCACCCGGCGACGGCCGCCGTGCACGATGGTCAGATACCGCAGCAGTTCTTCGACGGCGTCGGCAATCAGCTTGGGGTCGTGGGTATCTCGCAGTTCGGCCAGTTGATCGGGATGTTCCAGCAGCGCCAGCGTGCCGAGCCCGATCATGTTCGCGGTCGTCTCGTGCCCGGCGATCAGCATCAGCAGGCTCATATCCACGATCTCGTCGACGATGAGTTCACCGGCGGCGAGCTGTCCGGTGATCAACCGGCCGATCATGTCGTCGGTGGGCGAGTTCCGCTTGACCGCAATGAGATCCCGCAGATACGCGCGCAGCTCGTCGCTGACGGCCAGCGCCTCGTCGACGGGGGTCTCCCGCGAGATGAGCTTCTTACTGCACGCCTGGAAGAACTCGTGATCGGCATACGGCACGCCGAGCAGCCGGCAGATCACCATCGACGGCACCGGCAGCGCGAACGCGGTCACCAGATCCGCCGGTTTCGGCCCGGCGAGCAGGTCGTCGATCAGCTCGTCGACGATCTGCTGCACTCGCGGCCGCATCTCCTCGACCCGTTTGATCATGAAGTTGCGGGTGAGCATCTTGCGGTGCCAGGCGTGTTCGGGATCGTCCATCGCGATGAAGGCGCGGGTGCCGCTCATGCGGCGCGCCGCGATCGCGGCGGATTGATGCGGATAGCCGTCCTTGTACGGGTCGGCGCTGAACCGCTGATCGGCCAGGACGGCGCGCAGATCGTCGTAGCCGGTGATCAGCCACGGCGTCTCGCCGTTCCAAATGTTCACCCGGCCAACGGAATCCACCTCGCGCAGCTGCGGCGGCGGATCGAACGGGCGACCAGCGGCCCGGATCATGGGGTAGGAGGGAAGGGTTTCGGTCATCGTGACCCCCAGGAGTTACTAAACGAACGTTCACTAACTCCATCCAGAGTAGGTCCGAATGGTTCCCCAAGGCAACGATTTACTCGATCACGAGTGAGATGAGCTGGTCGACGAACTCCATGATCGCCTCGGCCTGCGCGGCATCACCCCTGCTGTGCCACAACGCGACTCGGCCGTGCGCGCCGACGAAGACGATCACTGCGGCCTGTTCGGCCGAGACCCGCAGCCGCGCGCCCGTCCGCTCGTAGCACTCGAACAGGGTGACCACCTGCCGCACGACATCCACCAGCGGACCCGACCGCGCGGACGGCGCGGGCCGGTTGTCGATCATCAACCGGTAGTGGCCCGAATTGTCCAGTGCGAACCGGCAATACGCCTTCATCCGCGCCCGCACCCGATCCAGCGGCGCCTCCGGCGGGCACTGCGCCTCGGCCGCGTCCATCGCGGCCGCCAGCTGCTGGTAGTCGTAGGCGATCAGGCCGTCCACGAGGGCGGCCTTATCGCTGAAGTGCTGATAGATGCTGGCCGGGGAGATACCGGCCGCCCGGGCCACGCCGCGGATCGTCAGGCCCTGCTCACCACCGAGCTCGGACAGCAGCCGCGCGGCCGCCTCCAGGATCTCCACCCGCAACCGATCGCCCTGGCCCCACGGATTGCGTGCTCGCTGCGAAGCTTCGGTCACCGGGGCACTGTAACGGTTACCGCGCGCTCACAGGCCGGACGACCGGATCGCCGCGACGAGCCGGTCGACCTCGGCGGCCCCACGCACGGCCAGCCGCAGATGATCGGGCCCCAGCCCCGGAAACGTATCGCAGCGCCGGACCGCGATCGCCTTGTCTGCCAATCGTTTGCGGAGCAGTTCCCCGTCGGGCACCCGAATCAGCACGAACGGGCCGTGCGCCGGTTCGCAGACCTCGATGCCGAGCCCGCGCAGCCGCTCGATCATCACCGCGCGTTCGGCGGCGATATCGACCGCCCGCGAACGGGATTCGCCGAGCGCGGCCGGATCGGCGGTCGCGGCGATGGCCTCCAGCTGCAGCGTGCCGAGCGGCCAGTGGGCGCGACCGTGCGACAGCCGCGTCAGCAGTGCGGGCGGGCCCAGCAGATAGCCGCAGCGCAAGCCGGCCAGCGCCCAGGTCTTGGTGAGGCTGCGCAGCACCAGCACATCCGGAAGGCTCTGGGCGGCAACCGATTGCGGTTCGCCGGGAATCGCGTCGGCGAAGGCCTCGTCGATCACCACGATCCGGCCCGGCCGCCGCAGGGCGTACAGGGTTTCGGCCGGATGCAGGACCGAGGTCGGGTTGGTCGGATTGCCGAGGACCACCAGATCGGCCTCGGCGGGCACCAACGCCGGATCCAGCGCGTACGGCGGCTCGAGCAGCACCCGCGCCACCGCGACCCCGGCCTCCCGCAGCGCCAGTTCGGGTTCGGTGAACGACGGATGCACCACCGCCGCGAGCCGCGGCGCCAGCCGTGGGAGCATGGCGAACCCCTCGGCGCCGCCGCCGAGCAGCAGCACCTCCTCCGGCGCCCGCCCGTGCCGCGCCGCGACCGCCGCCCGCGCGGCCGATTCGTCGGCGGCCGACGGATATCGGCCCAGCTCGCCCAGCCGCGCGGCCAGCCGCTCCCGCAACCAGTCCGGCGGCCCGCTGCCCTGCACGTTCACCGCGAAATCCAGCATCCCGGGCGAGACGTCGACATCCCCGTGATGCCGTAGCCTGTCTCGATCGGCAGCGGGCAGGGCGGTGGACTCGGGCACAACCATCCACCCTACGTGGGCGCCCCGCTCGGGCACCGGACAGAATGGCTGTCGTGGGCGAGCTGCACGTGACCTTCATCTGCACCGGCAACATCTGCCGGTCGCCGATGGCCGAGAAGATCTTCGCCGCGCATCTGGAGCGGGCCGGGCTGGCCGACCGGGTGCGGGTGAGCAGTGCCGGGACGACCTCGTGGCATATCGGATCCGATGCCGACCCGCGGACCACCGCGGTGCTGCGCAGGCACGGCTATCCGATCGGTCATATCGCGGCGAAGGTCGGTGCGGATCATCTCGACGCCGATCTGCTGGTGGGGATGGACGGTAAACACGACCGCTATCTCGCCCGCCTGGACGTCCCGCGCGAGCGCCGGCGACTGCTACGCAGTTTCGATCCCGACGCCGACGGTCCGGACGTCCCGGATCCGTACTACGGCGGCGTCGCCGATTTCGAACTGGTCCGCGAGCAGATCGAGGCGGCCATGCCCGCCCTGCTCGACTGGGTCCGCGAGCAGCTGCCGCGATGAATCCGATACGCCGGCTGACCTTCCTGCTGCGACCGAGCTGGGTGATCCTGGCCGCGGTGGTCGTGGCGTTCGCCTATCTGTGTTTCACCGTGCTCGCCCCCTGGCAGCTGGGCAAGAACATCACCACCTCGCATCGCAACAAGCTCATCGCCGCCTCGGTCGACGCCGCGCCGATCGATGTCACCACGCTGCTGAACGATCCGGCGGCCACCGACACCGAATGGCGACGGGTGACCGCCACGGGCAGCTATGTTCCGGGTTCGACCGTGGTCGAGCGATTGCAGCGGCTCGACGACAAACCGGCCTTCGGCGTGCTGGCCACCTTCCGCCTCGACGACGGCCGCACCCTGCTCGTCGACCGCGGGCTGCTGGCCGCCGCCGATGCGATCAGCCTGCCGCCGATTCCGGAACCGCCCACCGGCCCGCAGCGGATCCAGGCGCGGGTGCGCAAATCCGAGGGCGTCACGCCGGGCAAGGATCCGATGATCCAGGACGGCTATCGGCAGGTGTATTCGATCGACACCGGCCAGCTCTCGACCGTGCTGAGCGGCCCGCTGACGACCATCCCGACCGGCGGCCCCGGCGGCTACCTGCAGCTGACCGAGAAGCAGCCGGGCGCGCTCACCCCGCTCCCACTGCCGCAGCTCGAGGCCGGGCCGTATCTGTCCTACGGGCTGCAGTGGATCGCCTTCGGCATCATGGCGCCACTGGGCCTGGGCTACTTCGTCTTCGCCGAACTTCGCGAGCGCCGCAGGGAACGCGGCACGGCCCCAACGGAATCGACGCCCCCGGTCATCGAAACCACCGATCCCGCAGCCGGATCCGAGACGGTCCCGGCTCCCGCCGGACCGGTGCGCGAACCCACCAACGCGGAACGACTGGCCGACCGATACGGCAACACCCGCCGCTGACGAACGAGACGCCCCCGCCGAGCCGCTAAGGTTGACCCCGGTGTGCCGGGAAGTCTGGTCGGCGGCAATATCGCTCGCTCGATGGGAGGTCACCGCGTGCTCGACGCGGCACCGTTCGCGGTGGCCCTGCTGATCGTGGCCGTGATCGGTCTGGCCGCGGTCCTGTCCAATCGCCTCGGTGACTGGTTTCCGGTCCCCGCGTCGGCGCTGTTCCTGCTGGGCGCGGCCGCGGCCTCCGATATCTGGTCGCGGTTGGCGGAGGTGCCGGTCGATCTGGTGGAGAAGGTCGTCACCGTCGCGCTGGTGGTGATCCTGTTCGACGGCGGTATGCAGATCGGCTGGCGCAAGTTCCGAGCGAACGCCGGCGCGATCGCCTGGATCGGGGTGGCGGGGACGCTGGTCACCGCCGTCGCGCTGGCCGTGGCCGCGCATGCCCTCTGCGGGTTGGATTGGCGCATCTCGCTGCTGCTGGGCACGGCGCTGTCGCCGACCGATCCCGCGGTGGTGTTCTCGGTGCTGGGCCGGCGTCAGATCGGCGGGCGCAGCGGCATTCTGCTGCAGGGCGAGTCCGGCGCGAACGATCCGGTGGGTATCGCGCTGCTGGTGGTGCTGTTGGGCACCGAGAGCCTGGATTGGCATTCGGCCGGCTGGGTCGTGGGGACGTTCGCGATGCAGATCGTGGTGGGCGCGGCGGCCGGGCTGGCCGGTGGGCTCGGACTGCTGTGGTTCATGCGCCGGGTGCCGCTGCCCTCGTCCGGACTGTATTCGGTGCGGGTGCTGATGGCGGTGATGGCGATCTTCGCGATCACCACGCTCGCGCACGGGTCCGGATTCCTCGCGGTGCTGGTCGCCGGGATCGTGATCGGCGATCAGCGCGCGCCGTTCAAAGCCGAGGTGGAGCGGTTCCATTCGGCGCTGGCCAATCTCGCCGAGATCGTCGCGTTCGTCATGTTGGGCCTGACCATTCAGTTGACCGGTTCGCACGGCATCGTCGAGGGCGGGGCGTGGCTGATCGGCCTGGTGCTCGCGATCCTGCTGGCTCTGGTGATCCGCCCGCTGCTGGTGGGGCTGCTGCTGTGGCGGGTGCGGCTGACCCGCGGCGAACGCGCCTTCGTGCTGTGGACCGGGCTCAAGGGCGCGGTGCCGATTCTGCTGGGTACCGCGATCGTTCAGGCCGGTGTCCCCGACGCCCGGCGCGCCTACGAGGTGATCTTCGTGGTGGTGGCCTTCTCGGTCATCGTGCAGGGTGGCGCGGTCCCGGCCCTGGCCCGCCGCCTGGGCATCCCGCTGCAGACGGTGAACCCGCGCCCGTGGACCATGAACGCCCGCTTCGAGGAGGAACCCGACAGCCTGCACCGCTTCATCGTCGCCGCGGGCTCGGCCGCCGACGGCAGTACGGTCGCCGACCTCCCCTCCGACGACCTGTGGGTCAGCGTCATCATCCGGCGCGGCCGCCTGGTCACCGTGACCGCCGAAACGGTCCTGCGCCGCGCCGACGAGGTCCTGATCCTGGCCGAACCCGAAGCGGGCCCGGCACTCTCGGAGATCTTCACCCCCCGCGCGAGCGAATCCTGAACGCCCGCCCGATCTTCCGCGTCAACGACGCAGACAGGCGACGACAGCGACCGCGGCCGCGGCGTATTGGACGGCCTCGGACAGCCGGACCGCGCGGCGTAGGTCCGGGACGCGTGGGGCTGGGCCGGTGCCGAGGGTCGGGCGGCGTTCGGTGCCGTGGCGGTACTGAGTGAGGCCGCCGAGGCGGATGCCCAAGGCTCCGGCCATGGCGGCCTCGGCCACTCCGGCATTGGGGCTGGGGTGGGCGGCGGCGTCGCGGCGCCAGGCGGCGAGCGCGGCGCGGGGGCGGCCGCCGACGATCGGGGCGAGCAGGGCGGTCAGGATGCCGCTCACGCGGGCGGGGATCAGGTTGGCGACATCGTCGGTTCGGGCCGCGGCCCAGCCGAATTCGCGGTAGCGGTCGTTGCGGTAGCCGACCATCGCGTCGAGGGTGTTGATCGCGCGATAGCCCAGCAGGCCCGGCACTCCCGCGATCGCACCCCATACCAGCGGGGCCACGGCAGCGTCGGAGGTGTTCTCGGCGATCGATTCCAGCGCGGCCCGGGCCAGGCCGTCGGCATCGAGCGCCGCCGGATCCCGCCCGCACAGCGAGGGCAGCAACAGCCGCGCACCCTCGACATCCCCGGCCTCCAGCCGATCGGCCATCTCCCCGCCGACCCGCACCAGCGACCGCCCGCCCAGCACCGTCCAGGTCGCGAGCGCGGTCACTACCACCCGCCGAAACCCCGTGCCCCCCAACCACTGCGCCACCCCGCCGACCCCCACAACCCCCCCGACCAACAACACCTCATACCCCACCCCCGCGCCCCGCCCCTCCCGATAAACCACAGACTCCAACCCCCCGGCCACCCGCCCGAACCCGGCCACCGGATGCCACCGCCGCGGATCCCCCACCACACGATCCACCCCGAACCCCACCGCAACCCCCACCGCAGTCCCCAATCGCACCGCCACAGCCTAACCACCCCAACGCCGCACCCCTTCCCGCACTCCGCACCCCTTGTGGGCGACTGGAGCGGGTGCGGAGTGCGGGAAGGGGTGCGGCGATTGGGTCACGCCGGGGGTGCGGCGGCTTGTCGGGGGTGGGTTCGGCGTGGATAGGCTTGGTGGGACGGAAGGGTGGTGGCGTGGCTACCGGAGAGATCGATCAGGCGGAATTGGCGCGTCGGTTCGAGGAACACCGGCAGTATCTGCGGCGGCTGGCCTACAGCACGCTGGGTAGCCTCAGCGATGCCGACGATGTGGTGCAGGAGGCCTGGCTGCGGCTGCAGCGGTGGTATGAAAACCGTTCGCCCGGTGCGGAGATCGATAATCTGCGGGCCTGGCTGTCCACCGTCGTCGGGCGGCTCGCGCTGGATCAACTCGGATCCGCTCGGGCGCGCCGGGAACAGTACGTCGGCGAATGGCTACCCGAACCGGAGGTGACCACCTGGGAGGATCCGGCCGATCGGGTCACCCAGGACGAGCGCGTCACCACCGCGCTGCTGATCGTGCTGGAATCGCTGTCCCCTGCCGAGCGCACCGCCTTCGTGCTGCAGGACGTGTTCGGCATGAGCGGGCCGGAGGTGGCGGAGGTGGTCGGCCGGACCCCGGCGGCCGTGCGGCAGTTGGCATCACGCGCCCGCAAACACGTCGAGGAGGGCACCCCGCGCTTCCCCGCCAGCCCCGGCGACCATGCCAAGGCGGTCTCGGCCTTCGCGGTGGCGTGGCGCTCCGGCGATCTCGGCGCACTGCTCGGCGTGCTCGACGACAAGGTCACCCTCACCGCGGACGGCGGCGGCAAGGTGCCCGCGATCCGGCAGCCGGTCTCCGGCGGCGAACTGGTCGCCAGGATGTTCCTCGGTTGGTACCGCGCGGGCGACGGCGGTTGGGGCCGAAGGGTTCTGGTCAACGGCCGCCCCGGCCTCATGGTCTTCGACGGTCACCACCTCGGCGTCTTCTCCTTCATCATCGAACACGACCGCATCACGGGCATCACCGTGGTCCGCAACCCGGACAAGCTGCACAACCTGCCCGCCGCCGAACCGGACTGGTACTTCTGAGATTCCGTCACACCGCGCTCGGGCCGCCCACCGCGAGCAGGCCGTGCGCCCGGGCGACCTCATCGGAGAACAGCTGTCCCCCCTCCGCGGTCAGCCCCCGCGCCAGGCCCGGATCGGCGTCCGCGGCCGCTCGCCAGCCGTGGTCGGCGATGGCCAGCACATAGGGCAGCGTGGCGTTGGTGAGTGCCACCGTCGAGGTGTGCGGTACCGCGCCGGGCATATTGGCCACGCAGTAGAACAGCGAATTCGCCACGAGGAAGGTCGGATCCGCATGTGTGGTGGGTCGCGAACTCTCGAAGCAGCCGCCCTGATCGATCGCGATATCGACCAGCACCGAACCCGGACGCATCCGGGCCACCAGATCGTCGGGCACCAGCCGCGGGGCCCGCGCACCCGGCACGAGCACCGACCCGATCACCAGATCGGCTGCCAGAACCGACCTTTCGACCTCCGCCGCCTGCGAGGCCACCGTGATCACCCGGCCACCGAAGCGAATATCCAGCTCCCGCAACCGAATCGGATTGGTATCGAGGACGGTGACTCGTGCCCCCATCCCCACCGCGACGCTCGCCGCGCTCGATCCGGCCACCCCGCCGCCGAGCACCACCACCTCCCCGGGCCGCACGCCGGGCACCCCGCCGAGCAGCACGCCCGCGCCCCCGGCGGACGCCATGAGGTGATACGCCCCGACCTGCGGTGCGAGCTTGCCCGCGACCTCGCTCATCGGCGCGAGCAGCGGCAGCGCGCCGTCGTGCCCGCGGACGGTCTCGTAGGCGATCGCGGTGATGCCGGAGCGCAGGATCGCCTCGGTGCAATCCCGCGAGGCGGCCAGATGCAGAAAGGTGAACAGTACCTGCCCCATTCGCATCCGCGCATACTCTGCCGCCACGGGTTCCTTCACCTTCAGCAACAGTTCGGCATCCGCCCAGACATCGTCGGCGGAACCCACGATGCGCGCCCCCGCCGCGCGATAGTCGGCATCGTCGAAGCCGGATCCGGCGCCCGCCCCGGCCTCGACGAGTACTCGATGCCCATGCCGGACCAGTTCAGTGGCCCCGGCGGGGGTGAGTGCGATCCGTTTCTCCTGCGGTTTGATCTCCCGCGGCACCCCGATTCTCATACCGCCATCGTGATCCACCCGCGCCGCGTCCGCCACGATCCACAGGCGGCGATTCGCAAGATGGCAATCAATTGGCAACTATCAGCCTGGATGCTGTGCAGGGTGCACAGCTGGTCATGTCATGCGTCCCGATCGCGCATCTGACCGAATCCCGCTTCCCGCCAACGGAATTGCCTACAGCACGATCTCCTCGCCGAGCCTGTCCCCCGGCCGCCCGCCGCGCGCTGTTCCGGAACAACTAAGTTCACGATCATGAGGATTCAGCTGGGTGAGCACGCGCCGCAGATCGACGACAGCGCCTGGATCGCGCCGAACGCCACCGTGATCGGGCGGGTGCGCCTGGCCGAACAGGTCGGCATCTGGTATGGCGCGGTCCTGCGCGGCGATATCGAGGACATCACCGTCGGTGCCGGAACCAACATCCAGGACGGCTGCGTGCTGCACGCCGACCCCGGCTTCCCGCTGACCGTCGGCACCGGAGTCTCGGTGGGGCACAACGCGATTCTGCACGGCTGCACCGTCGGCGACGATGTCCTCGTCGGCATGGGCGCCACGGTGCTCAACGGCGCGGTGATCGGCTCGGGCAGCCTGATCGCGGCCAACGCCCTGATCCCGGAGAACGCGCAGATTCCGCCGGGCTCGCTGGTGGCCGGGGTGCCGGGCAAGGTGCGCCGCGAGCTGGGCGAGGCGGAGTTGGAACGGATCCGGCTCAATGCCGCGGTCTATCTGCACAACCTCGCGGTCCATCGAGATGGCAAACAGCTATGAGACGCCTCACACTGGTCTAATGTCCAACAAGAGGCCTTGTTAGCATGCCCCGAGGCCCTGCGGCACCGGGTGCACGGATTGCGTTCCCGCGCTGAGCGGTAGGGGTCGCGGCCGCGGTGCCTCCAGGCACGGCGATTCAATGAGACAATGAGTGTCCACCTTCCGCATCGACGCGGTATCCCGCCGATTCGACTGGAGACTCGATGCCCACCGTTCCCCCCATCCTGGCTCGTATCCTCGAAAAGCCGCGATCCGACGGCGAACAGCTGCTCGAGAGCGCCCTGTCGGCATTCCTCGACTTCGGCATCAAGCGGACCAGTATGGGCGAGATCGCACGCCGCGCCGGCATCAGCCCGGCCACGCTGTATCGGCGATTCGAATCGAAGAACGACCTGGTCGAGGCGGTCGGTGTGCGGGAGGCACAGCTGTTCGTCGCCGAGATCGAGGAGCGGGTCGGAAGTATCCCCGACGGCGAGGACCAACTGGTCGAGGTGTTCGTCGCATTCATCACCCTGCTGGCCCGCAACGAACTGCTGCAGCGCCTGCTGCGCACCGAGCCCGATATGATCCTGCCCCGCCTGACCACCGAGGCCGCCCCGATTCTGGCCATCGGCCGCGCCTACCTGGCCGATAAGCTCCACGACCTGCGTGCCTCCGACCCCGCCTTGGACTTCGACCCCGACCTGGTCGCTGAAATCATGGCCCGCCTGGCCCAATCCCTGGCCCTCACCCCCGAGGGCCTCATCCCTCTCGGCGACGAACGCGCCGCCCGCGAATTCTCCCGCCGCACCCTGTTTCCCATGGTCAGCACCCGCCGCGGCTGAGTGAGGCGATTCCGAACGCGGCGGCCACCCGCTCGTCGAGCTCACCGGCATCGACGCCAGGACCATCGACCAGCCCCCGGACCAGTTCGGCCAGGGCCAGCGATTGGCGGGTGTACGGATCGGGCATCGGTAGCCGGGAGACGTACTGGGTGATCCAGCGACGCCGCCCCGCATAGAGCCGATTCCCGCAGACGGCATCGTAGAAGCGCATGCCCAGCGTCGAATTCGCCACGCCCATCAGCAGATACGCCAGATTGTCCGCGCCGATATCGGGCACCGAGATCCAGTAGCAGTCGCCGTTGACGATGGCGCCACTGCGGTCGAGCGCGAAACGCGGTCGCACACTGATATCGGGGAACACCACCTTCGGCTGCCGCCACAGATGCGGTCGCTGCGGCACCCAGATCTCGAACCACTCCCGCCCGCTCGCGGTCAGATAGTCCCGCGCGGCCAACGCATCCTTATGCTCGGCCAAATACGCTGCGGCCCCGGGGAACTGGGCCAGATCGACGGGTGTGCGGCGAGGGCTGGTGACATCGTAGGGATACAGCACCCGAGTGGCGCGCTCCCGAGCCACCCGCCAGGCGGCCATATCGTGGTGGGTGAGCAGATCGAACAACAGCGCCTGTTCCGGGCGCGGGGACCGCTCGTCCCACTGATCGGAGATGAACACCCGATCCGCGGTTGTCTTGATACCCACGCGAATTCGCGCCAGTTCCCCGAAGGTCCGCCAGGTCCCGTTCCCCACCCGCCGCAGCCACTCGTCGGTCCCCGGCCGCGACATGCGCCACGGGACCGTATGATCGGCCACTCTCGGTCCCGACACGGAATGCGCAGCGGCACTTCCGATCTCGAGGGATCCGACCTCGACCGCGATACATCGTCCCTCGTGATCGATCAGGCATTCACGCGGATGTGCCAGCGCGGCGAACAGATCCATATCGTCGCCGGCCTCGCCCTCGGGAATCTCGTAGGCCGACACATACCGGCATCGCGGGACGCCCGCCCCACGGACCGCGATCGTGACGGCGGGCAGCACCGCGGCCTCGAACAGCCGGGTATCGCCGAGGTCGTACAGCTCGACGGGCGACAGCTCCGAACTCAGCAGCTCCCGCAGATTCGCCCCGGCCTTGGTGGTCAGAAATCGGTTGGCGCACAACAACCCCAGCACCCCGCCGGGCCGTAGCAGCCGAGGCATGCTCGCCACGAACGGATGGGTCAGATCGATCCGGCCCTGGAGCCCGAACTGCCTGCTGAGCAGCCGCGCGGTCGCCCCGCCGAGCTGCTGGGTGCGCACATACGGCGGATTGGTGATGACCGCGTCGAATCCCTCATCGGCCAAACTCGTTGCGGCCTGCAGGAAGTCGCCGACCCGCCAGTCGATCTCGGGCTCGCGCGCGGCGGCGACGCCGACCGCGGCCTCGTCCAGGTCGTATCCGACCAGCCGCAGCCGCAGTCCCGGAAACCGCCGCCGCGCCACCCGGCGCGCCGCCACCAGCAGTTCCCCGTCCCCGCACGCCGGATCCAATACCCGCAGCTCGCCCCGATCCCGCGGCGCCACATGTTCGAACAGCCGCTCCGCCAGGAATTCCGCCAACCGCACCGGCGTGTAGTGGCGGCCGTGCCGCTTGCGCGCACCGGCCCCGCCGGACCCCTCGGCCCGCCGGTGTTCCGATGCCTGCCCGCCCCAGCCATCCACACCCGGCATTCTGCCCGGCGCTCCCGCATCCGGCCCGCACAACAAGCCGACCCGTTCGAACGAAATCTACGCCGCTACCTGGACAAATGCCCATTTCGCCCCGATTCGGGCGTCCGGCGATCAGTCGGCGAGATGGATCCGGGCCGCCACGATATGCCTGCCGCCCACCGCGACCTCGAGTTCGGCGATGCCGCGCCCGGCAGCGGTCTCCACGGTGGCGGTGACGAAGCGCCCGGCCGAAATCACCTTGCTCACCCGCACTCCGGCCCCGCGGGCGACGAATTCGTCCGCGGTGACCGGATTTCCGACCGGCCATTCGAGAACCGCCCCGGGCAACACGGCATTTCGGACAGCCGCAACGCTGCCCCGCCCTGACGCAGCCAACAGTTCCGTCGCCACCCGCCGACCCGCCGCACCCACCCGGACGAACCCGCGCGCGAAACCCAGTGTCCCGCCGACCCCTTGGTTGGCGAACAGCCGCGGCCCCAGCGTCGCCGCCGCGCCCAGCCCGGGCAGTCCGGCCCGCAGCAGCTGGGAGACCATGACCGGAAGCTCCCAATGGGCATGCAGCTCAGCGATTTTCAGCTCCCCGTCGATCCGCTCGAGGTCGTAGCGCAGATGCATCGGCACCCGCAGCGTCACCCCGGTCGACATGGCGATCTCGATGGTCAGATCGCGGAACACGCCCATCGGGCAGATCACATCGTGGTCGACCCGGAAGGTAATGGCATTGGGCGCGATGAAGGTGTCGTAGAACCGCTCGATCGCGGCAGTTCCGATATGTGGACGCGATCCGACGGGGTCCTCGACCAGCGCCCGATCCGTGAACAGTCCCACCCACGCCGCGCGATCGTGTGCGGCGACCGCCCGTGGCGATTGCTCGACGGCCGCCAGCAGTTCGGCCCCGGATGCGGTGGCGGACATGGCTTCCCTTCCCGCTGACAACGGTATCGCCGGATCAATCTATAACCTGTTCCAGCTAGAGGGAAGGGCCGGACGGTTCAGCGCGGACCCATCCGAATGGCCCCGTCGAGCCGGATCACCTCGCCGTTGAGCATCGGATTCTCGACGATATGCGCCACCAGCGCCGCATACTCCGCCGGATCGCCCAGCCGCTTCGGATGCGGAACCTGCCCCTCCAGCGAGGCCCTCGCCTCCGGCGGCAGCGCGGCCAGCAGCGGCGTATCGAACATCCCGGGCGCGATCGTCACCACGCGAATCAGGTGGTCGCCCAGATCCCGGGCCAGCGGCAGCGTCATCCCCGCGATCGCCGCCTTGGACGCCGCATAGGCCGCCTGCCCGATCTGCCCGTCGAATGCCGCCACCGAGGCGGTGTTCACGATGACCCCGCGCTCGCCATCGATCGCCTCGGTCCGGCTGATCCGCTGCGCCCCCAGCCGCAGCACGTTGAAGGTCCCCACCAGATTGACCTCCACGACCAACTGAAACGCGTGCAGTGGCAACACCCGATCGCCGGTCAGCACCCGCCCCGGCAGCCCGATTCCCGCGCAGTTCACCACGATTCGCACCGGTCCGAGCCGCTCGGCCGCGTCGAACGCCGCGTCCACCTCGTCCTCGTCGGTCACATCGGCGGGCGCGAAGATCCCCCCGAGCTCCGCGGCGATCTGCTTCCCGTCGGAGTCCGGCAGATCCACCACGACCACCCGCGCCCCCGCAGCCGTCAGCCGCCGCGCGGTGGCCAGCCCCAAACCCGAAGCGCCCCCGGTCACCAGGGCCACACTGTCCTGCACCCGCATCGCTCGCACTCTCTCCGCTAGTCGGCCGATCCGCGCCATTACAGCAGAAAACACCCACTCCAACAAGAAGCCTTGTTGCCAATTGGAGTACTTGTCGTCAATCGGCCGCCCCCGGGGTGCTCATCCGCGACCACCGGTTTATCGTTGATCCGCCACGAAGGGAGCCACGTTGACCACGTCCCGCCCGACGGCGTTCCTGCTCGCCGCGCTCGCACTGGCCGCGACCGCCGCCTCCGCGCATGCGCAGCCGGATCACCCCACCCACTACGTCGCCCTGGGCAGCTCCTACGCCGCAGGACCGGGTCTGGCACCCACGATCGATATCGGCTGCGCCCGCTCGGGCAACGACTACCCCCATCGCCTCGCCCAGGCGCTGCGCCTGGATCTGGTCGATGCCACCTGCTCCGGAGCCACGACCGCCGATGTGCTGCATCGCGCGCAGCGGGTGCCGACGCATGCGACCGTCCCGCCGCAGATTCAGGCGGTGACACCGGATACCGATCTGGTCACCGTCACCATCGGCGGTAACGATCTCGGCCTGATCGGCGGCATGATCGCCGACAGCTGTCCGGCGATCGTGGCCGGCGCACCGGCACTGCACGATCCGGTATCGGCGGCCTGCAAGCGGGCGCTGGGCCACCAGAAGCAGTCCACCGCAGCGGATTTCACGGCCGTTCGGCAAGCGATGGCCGATATCGTCGATCGGATCCACGACATCGCCCCGTCGGCGACGGTCCTGCTGGTGGAGTATCTGCCCGCCCTGAGCCCCGACGCCGCGACCTGCTCGTCGGTCCCCCTGACCGCACCGGACGCCCGCACCGCCCGCCACACCTGGGAGGGCCTGATCGCGGCCACCCGGGCCGCGGCCCGCGACGCGGGGGCAGGCAGCATCGCGATCCCCGACGCCGACGCGCATACCGCCTGCTCTCCCGAGCCCTGGGTCGGCGGCTTCCACAACCCCGTCACCACCGGGCCGCTGTCGATGGCCTCCTCCTACCACCCCACCGAGGCCGGAATGGCCGCTGTCGCAACGGAATTGGAACACCGAATCCAGAACGACTGACCGATCCGCGCGGCCGCGCGCACCGCGGCGCCGGAGCCCTCGTACGGTGATCATATGAGCGAACGCATGGTGGTCATCGGTGGCGACGCGGCCGGGATGTCGGCGGCATCGCAGGCCCGCAGGCTGAAGAATGCGGGCGAACTCGAGATCGTGGTATTCGAGCGCGGGCATTTCACCTCGTATTCGGCCTGCGGCATTCCCTACTGGGTGGGCGGCCAGGTCGCCGAGCGCGACGACCTCATCGCCCGCACGCCCGAGGAGCATCGGGCCCACGGCATCGATCTGCGCCTGCGCACCGAGGTGCTCGAGATCGATGTGCCCGGCTCCCGCGTGTGCGCTCGCGATCTGGCCAGCGGGGACGAAACCTGGTGGCACTACGACAAACTCGTCCTCGCCACCGGCGCCACCCCGATCCGGCCGCCGCTGCCCGGCATCGACGCCGCCGGAGTGCACGGCGTGCAGACCCTCGACGACGGCCAGGCCCTCATCGACACCCTCGATACGAGCCGGGGGCGGCGCGCGGTCGTGGTGGGCGCGGGCTATATCGGCGTCGAGATGGCCGAGGCGCTGATCAACCGCGGCTACGAGGTGACCATGATCAACCGCGGCGCCGAGCCGATGGCCACCCTCGATCCGGATATGGGCGTGCTGATCCGAAAGGCCATGCAGGGCATGGATATTCGCATCGTCGGCGATGCCGAGGTCACCGCCATCCGCACCGACGGGACCGGCCGGGTCCGCGCGGTCGCGACCGATGAGGCCGAGTATCCGGCCGATGTCGTCGTCCTCGGCATCGGCGTGCGCCCCGCCACCGACCTCGCCCGCGCCGCCGGACTACCGCTGGGCGTCCACGACGGACTGCTCACCGATCTGGCCATGCGCGTGCTCGGCCACGAAAACATCTGGGCCGGTGGCGATTGCGTGGAGGTGCTGGATCTGGTCTCCGGCTCCCAGCGCCACATCCCGCTCGGCACCCATGCCAACAAACACGGCCAGATCATCGGTTCCGGCGTCGGCGGCGACTATGCCACCTTCCCCGGTGTCGTCGGCACCGCCGTCAGCAAGGTCTGCGACCTCGAGGTCGCCCGAACGGGCCTGCGCGAGAAGGACGCTCACCGCGTCGGGCTGCAATACGTCACCGTCACCATCGAATCCACCAGCCGCTCCGGCTACTTCCCCGGCACGGCCCCCATGACGGTCAAGATGCTCGCTGAACGCCGCACCGGCCGCCTGCTCGGCGTCCAGATCGTCGGCCGCGAGGGTGCGGGCAAACGCATCGATATCGCCGCGGTGGCGCTGACCGCCCGCATGACCGTCGAACAGATGACCGCACTCGACTTGGGTTATGCCCCACCGTTTTCCCCGGTCTGGGACCCGATCCTGGTCGCGGCCCGCAAGGCCGTCACCGCGGTGCGCCGAGAGGTCTGAATCAGTTGGACGCCGTGTCGTATCGGTAGAAGCCCTCACCGGTGGCGACGCCGAGCTTGCCCTTGTCGATGTAGTTGGCCTTCAGCCAGGCCGCGAGCTCATCCGCCTTGTCATTGCCGCGGGAGAGCAGGATGTTGTAGGGCGTGTTGAGGCCGACGATATCGAGCATCTGGCAAGGGCCGGCGGACATACCGGTGACGATGCGCCAGGTGCGGTCGATCGTCTCCGGTGTGGCGTATCCGCCTGCGGCAAGCTCGATTCCGGAGATAAGGAACGGGCCGAGCATCGTGTTGAGGACGTAACCGGCCTTCTCCTTGTGGATCTCGATCGGAACCATGCCGATCGCGCCCGCGAAGTCGACGAGGGCGCGGAACACCGCGGGATCGGTCTCGGGGGTGCCCATGACCTCGGCGATGTTGCGCTTCCAGATCTGGTTCGCGAAATGCAGGGCGAGGAACTTGTCGGGGCGGCCGGTGAAGTCCTTGATATCGCTGGGCAGCAGGGTCGAGGAGTTCGTGGCGAAGATGGCGTGCTCGGGTGCGGCCGCGTTCACGAACGCATAGGTCTGCTGTTTGATGGCGAGTGTCTCGGGCACGGCCTCGATGACCAGATCGGCCTCGCGAACTGCTTCGGCGAGATCCGAAGTCAGCACGATCGCCGCCGCCGTGTGCTCGGCCTTTCCGTCGCCTGCCCCGGAAACCTCGTCGCGATAGGTGGCTACGAGATGGCTCAGGCGCGTGCGGGCGGCGTCGAGGGCCTCGTCGTTGATGTCGTAGGCGGTGACCTCGAAACCATGGAAGGCGGTCTGGTAGGCGATCTGTGAACCCAGGACTCCGGTTCCGAGGACGGTCACCTTGCGGATGTTGATGGTCATTGTCGTTCCTTTCTCTGCAATTGAATTGATCTGGGGCTCAGTGGGTATGGACGGGCTCGGCAGCCGACGATCCGGATTGCGCCACGGGGTGACCGGGATCCCGGCTGAAGGGCGGGTGAGCGTCGAAAAGGCTTGTGACAACGGCGCCTACGGCCGCACCGATGGCCGCGCCGATGCCGATGCGGATCCACGCCGAGCGCAGTCCGGACAGTACGGAGGAGTCGTAGTACAGGATCGAGCGAAGCCCGGTGACGATGGGGCGCATCGGCTCGATCGCGGCGATGGTCCGGAAGAACTGGGGGGTCGCTTCCAGCGGGATCGTCCCCGCCGAGGTCGTCATGGCGAGGGCGACGAAGAAGAACATGTTGACCAGCGGTGCGAGCGAGCCGAACACGGCGAAGACGGTGAGTGCGCCGATGCCGATGGCGGCGATCGTGGTCGTGGAGAACAGGTAGAGCTCGAGCGGCGCCGGAATCGGCATATCCAGCATCGTGCCCGCGATCAGCTGGATGATCCCGGCCCCCAGCGGCGCCGCCGCGAGCATGACCCCCCATTTGATGAGCAGCAGATGCAGTCGGAGCAGGTGAATATACTTGCGGCGCTGCACCATCGGGCCGAATTCGCTGGGTTGGAAGCCGCTGGCGGAGTCGACGGTCGGGTGGATCACCGAGGCGCCGACGAAGCCGAGCAGCACCAGCACGATCGCGTAGTAGAAGATGCTCGTTCCCAGACCGGTATGGCCGGCCAGCGGCGTGAGTGGCGCGCTGGCGACGGTGAACGGAGCGGCGAGGGCGGTCGCCGAGGCCACGGTCGCGGCGTCGGCCGCCATCTGGGCCCCGAACTTGGCGTTCACGGCGGCGACGACCGGCGCGACCTGCCCGGTGAACAGTCCGGTGGTCAATCCGCCGGTGGCCGGGGCGGTGTCCAGATGCACAACCGCATGGGCGGGCGGTCCGGCCGCACCACTGGCCAGGCGTCCGATCTCGGCATTGAAATCGGCCGAAATGCGCACCGCCCCAAAGATTTTACCGGCGCCCATCTGGCGCTGTTCTTCCTCGGCGCTCATCGAGATCAGGTCGATCGCCTCGTGGTTCACGCTATTGCGGATCGCGGTGGCGACCTGATCGGCGGCGGTGTTCGCGGCGCTGGTCTGTGGCTCGACAATCAGGCCGATCGGGAGATCACGCAGATTCCCGGCCGGGTCGACGCTGCCGCCGAGATAGACGGCGGGCAGCGCGGCCGCCAGAAACAGAACGACCAGTAAGGGGGGTAACCAGGTACCCGGGTGACGGCCGAAGGCCCGTGCGACTTTCATGCTTGCCCCTAAGTTAACAAGTGTTAGTTTACAGCTGTTAAGCTGGGAGCATGGCACCGACACCGCGCAAGCGCAACGCTAGAGGCCAGGGGAGTGCGCTACGTCACGAGATCGTCGACGCGGCCACTCGCCTGCTGGCAGAGGCGGATACCGAATCGGAGCTGACGCTGCGCAGCATCGCGCGCGCGGCGGGAGTATCCGCACCCGCGATCTACCCGCACTTCCCCGACCGTGACGCGGTGATCGATGCGGTGGCCGAAGCCGGTTGGGAGGACCTCGTCGGCACCATCACCGGCAACGCCCAACACGGCCGCAATCCGCGCGAGCGCCTGATGCTCGGCTGCGTCGCCTACGTCGAATTCGCGCGCCGACATCCCTTGCGGTATCAGGTGATGACCCAGCGGGTGGACGAGGAGTCCTCGGCCGCGAAGTCCATGCAGGTCCTGGCCGACGCACTGGCCCGCTGCCGCACCGAGGCGGCCGTGGGCGATTCCGGTGTGATCGCCGCGGGCCTGTCGGCGGCCCTGCACGGCATCGCCATGCTGAACTGCACCGGCTCCCCCGCCCTGTGGATCGGTATCTACCCCACCGACACGGTGCTGGCCCAGGTGGTCGACGGAGCGATCAACCAGCCGGGCTGAACCGGGCGTCGCGTCGCTCGCGCTCCACGGTCCGGTACCGATGGACCATGCTCCAATATGCTTACACCACTTGGATATTCTCGGTAGCCGCGTGACCGGAGACGCGTTCGATTTCGTGGAGAATGCGTATCACGCAAGGACGCCGTTGACGAGTATGTCCGCTGACTAAGTCGGGTTCTCGTCGCCGTCCTCGCGGTACATATCGCGGGTCTCTTCGGCGTAATCGCCACCCGAGGCATCGCGGACGGCATTCATCTCGGCGGTCTGGTCGTGGCGTTCCGCGCGGTGGGCGGCGGCTCGTTCGTCTTCTGCTTTGCGGCGTGCGTCCTGCGATAGATCCTCGTGGCGTTCCATCGGACACCTCCGGTAGTAGGTAGCTCCCAGTATGGGGCCGGTAGGCGGAGGAACTCGATCCGGGCCGGGATCCGACGGTGCGCGGCTACCGTGATGGTGAGTGCGGGATGGCGGCGGTGCCGAACTACTGTGGGGCGTTACGGAACTGCGTGGCGAGGAGACGAACCATTGAGCAGCGGCACCGCGATCGAGGGACACTCTCCGGTACTGATGGCCGACGAGCGGATCGGCGCGAACGACGCCGTCGCCGCCACGGTGACCCGCTGGGTGGGATCGATGCCCGCCCTGTACCTGGTGCTGGTGGTTTTCAGCGGATATATGGCGCTGGCGACCTGGTGGGATCCGCTGCATCGGATCGATCCGTATCCGTTCCCGTTCCTGCTCTTCCTGAACAACGTCGCGCAACTGGTGTTGTGTCTGATCATTCTGGTGGGTCAGCGAGTGCTCAGCGCGGCCGCCGACCGGCGGTCGGTGCAGACCTACGAGAACACCGAGACGATCTTCCGGCAGGTCGCGGACCTGCAGGCGCATCTCGATCGACAGGATCGGGTGCTGAGCCGGGGCCTGAGTCTGCTGGAGTCGAGCCCACATCCCTGGATCGAACAGCATCGGGTCCAGCATCCGCCCCAGGCCGCCGATCAGGCGGTCACGCGCAACGACCGGATCGCGGCCTGGCTGACCACGCGGCTGGGCAGCGTGTGGGCGTTCTATCTGGCCGCCGGGACACAGGTGGTGTGGATAGTACTGGCCGAGGCCGGAATTCAGCGGTTCGATCGGTATCCGTTCTTGTTCATGACGTTTCTGTCCAGCCTCGCCCAGCTGGCGTTCATGATCGTGATCATGGTCGGCCAGGATGTCCTGGGCCGCACCGGCGACCGGCGCTCCGAGCAGACCTTCCTCGATGCCCAGGCGGTGCTGCACGAATGCCGGCGGATGGAACAGCGGCTGATCGCGCAGGACCGCGTGCTCGACAGTCTCACCGGATATGTCACCGTCCGGGTCACCGAGCAGTTGGCGCAGGCGGTGCACGATACGAGCGAGCGGCTGGCCCATCAGGCACGGGTCCATGAGGCCATGGCCACCGGCGCGGTCCCGGCCGACGCCGACGTCCTGCGCCGATGGGAGGAGCTGCCGGATCGGGCGCGGGAGGCCAATCGGGTGCAGGCCCGCCGCCTCGGTGAGAACCTCGCCGCGATCGGCTGTTTCATGGTGCCCACATTCGCCCCCGGGCTGGACGCGGTCTTCGACGACCGCGAGGTGCGCTCGCTGGCCCGGCTCGAGTACGACCGCTGGATGGAGCAGAAGATCGCCGCGCGCTTCGCGAATCTGTCCGAACAGCACGACCTCGATGACGCCGTGCCGCTGCCATGGGACGAATTGCCGGACGCCGCGCGGGTGCGGCATATGCAGGCCGCGCGGCGGATCCCGGTCGTGGTGGCGCGTGCCGGTTTTCAGGTGCTGCGCGGCACGCCGCGCGAGCGACCGGCCGGTCAGCCGTTGTAGCGGATCGCCAGGAAGTCGTTGCCCTGCTGCGGATCCGCGGTGCTGCCGACCACGATGACCTTCCCATCGCGCTGGACGGCGACCGCGGTGCCGCGATCGGCCTTGGTGCCCAGATCGGTGGACACCTTGCCACCATCACCGAAACCGTTGTCCAGCTTGCCCTCCGGGGTATAGCGGGCCACCGCGACGTTGTCGCCGGTCGCGGTGCCGGTGCTCGTCCCGGCGGCGAGGAGTTTTCCACCGGGCGCGATCGCCAATCCGTAGGCGATATCGGCCTTGCCGCCGAAATCGGTCGACACCTTGCCTTTGTCGCCGAATCCATTGTCGGACTTGCCATCCGTGGTGTAGCCGACGAGCACGAAGTTATCGCCCTGAACGGGATCGCGCGTGGAACCCGCGACGACGATCCTCCCGTCGGACAGTACAGCGACAGCATTGGCATGATCGGCCTGCGCGCCCAGATCGGTCGACACCTTGCCATCGTCACCGAAACCATTGTCCAACTTGCCATCCGAGGTATAGCGAGCCAACGCGATATTGTCGCCGGACGCGGTGCCATGACTGGTGCCCGCCGCGACGATCTTGCCGTCCGGCTGGATCACCACCGCATTGGCCACATCGGCCTTCCCACCGAAATCAGTCGACACCTTGCCGCCATCACCGAATCCGGCATCGGGCTTACCATCGGCGTTATAGCGCAGTACCACGAAGTTGTCGCCCTGGACGGGATCGTGCGTGGAACCCGCGACGACGATCCTGCCATCGGACTGCACAGCGACAGTATTGGCATGATCGGCCTGGGTACCCAGATCGGCCGACACCCTGCCGCCATCACCAAACCCACTGTCCAGCTTGCCATCCGAGGTATAGCGAGCCAGCGCGATGTTATCGCCGGACGCGGTGCCATGACTGGTGCCCGCCGCGACGATCTTGCCGTCCGGCTGGATCACCACCGCATTGGCCACATCGGCCTTCCCACCGAAATCGGTCGACACCCTGCCGCCATCACCGAATCCGGTATCGAGCTTCCCGTCGGTCGTGTAGCGGACAAGGGCGAAGTTATCCCCCTGCGCCGGATCCTGGGTCGCCCCCGCGACCACGATCTTGCCGTCCGGCTGCACCGCGACCGCCCGCGCGTGATCGGCGGGCGAACCGAGATCGGTGGACACCTTCCCGCCGGACCCGAATCCGGCGTCCAGCGTCCCCGGCGCGGCGGCGTCGCTGGCATGTGAACTCGAACAGGATGCGACCGCCAGCGCGGCGATCACACCGAGACCCCAACGCGACACTGTCTTCCCGGTCGAGCGTGTGGCACACAGCAATCCAGCTCACCTCATTTCGATAGTTCGAACGACGGCAGAGCGATTGTTCGGCGAGAACCCGCCAAGAGCATGAACATTATGACCATCGACACCGCTACGGCGGCGAGGAATACGATTATCGCGCGGCGAACTCGACATGCGTGTCGAACAGCTTCGGCCAGGCCCCCGTCGCCCGCGCAGTTCCATTGGCCAGCAACAGGATCGTGTCTGCCGACCGGATGGTGGACATGCGGTGGGCGATCACGAGCAGCGAGCATTCCCGGCGAAGATTGCCCAGGGTCGCGGTCAGCGCCGCCTCGTTGGCCGGATCCAGATGTGCGGTGGGCTCGTCCAGCAGCAGCAGGCGGGGCCGGGTGAGAACGGCTCGGGCGATGGCCACGCGCTGGCGTTCCCCCGTGGACAGCCGGGCGCCGTGCTCGCCGACCTGGGCATCGAGCCCGTCCGGCAGTTTCTCGACCTTCTGCCGCAGATTGACCAGATCGATGGCGTGCCAGAGGGCCTCGTCGTCGGCGTCGGGAGCGGCGTAACGGAGATTGTCGCGCAGCGTGCCGTGCAGTATCGGGCAATCCTGCTCGACCCAGCCGATGCGCGCACGCCAAGCGGCGAGATCGAGCTCGTCCGGCGAATGCCCGTCGAGCCGGATACTGCCCTGCCACGGCTGGTAGAAGCGGTTGATCAGGGCGAAGGTGCTGGACTTCCCGGCTCCGGACGATCCGACCAGCGCCACCATCGAATGCCGCGGCACGGTCAGCGAAAGGTCCAGCAGCACAGGCGCGGCCGGGGAGTATCCGAAGCGCAGATTCCGGATCTCCAGCACCGCCGAGGAATCCGCGGCGCTCGGTACGGCGGCACCGACGGCCGCGGACTCCTCGACGGGAAGTGCGAACACCTCCTGAGCCCGTTCGGCCGCGCCCCGAACCTTGTACACCGTCGCGACACCCTCGACGAGTTGGGCGACGGGCAGTACGAGCTGGTTGGCGTACAACAGCAGCGCCACCAGTGAGCTGAAGGTGAGTACGCCCTGACTGACCCGCACCGCACCGACCAGCAGAACCGCGAGAAAGGCACCGTTCACGGCCATCGTGATGAGCGCGTGGACCCCGGCCACGAGACGGGCGCTGTGCACCCCGGCGTCATAGGCGTCGTGCGCGAGGCCGATCAGACGTTGCGTCTCACGGTGTTCGGCGCGGCTGGCCCGCACCGTCCGGATCGCCCCCAGCACGCGCTCCAGATCCGCCGACATCGCGCCGACCGTATGCTGCAGCCGGGCCGATACCCGGCCGATCCCGACGGTCATGCCGCTGGTCGCGGCGGTGACGGCGAGCAGCACACCGACGACGACACCCATCAGCACCGGGTCGATCAGGAACATGACGATGATCGTGGCCACGATCATCGCCACACTCGTCGCGATATCCACGACCGACCGGGTCGCGGCCTCGCGCACCATGATCACATCCGTCGACGCCCGGGACATCAAGTCCCCCAGGCGGAATCGGTCGAACGTGGGCATCCTCAGCCGCAGCAGATGCGTGAACAGGCGGGTGCGCATCCGCAGCAGGAACCGTTCCCCGGTGCGTTCCAGCAGATACGACGCCCCCGCGCCGACGCAGGCCTCGAGCAGCAGCAGACTCACGAGTCCGACCACGAGCAGCGTGATCGACCGGCCCGTGCCGAGCGCGTCGATGACGGCCTTCATCGCGATCGGTTGCGCGATCCCGAGCCCGGCCGCCACGAGCGTCAGCAGCAGGGCCGCGGCGAGTGCGACACGGTGCCCCCCGGTCATCCGCCAGAGTTGGCGCAGCATTACGGCTTCACCAGGAATCCGGCGCCCAGTAGCTGGTCGGCCATCGTGGTGAGGTCGTGGCGCGAGCGCGCGGGTTCGATATCGTATTCACCCGCGAGCCCGAGGGCGATATCGTCGACCGACTGCCCGGACAGCATGCGCCGCAACGAATCCAGCCCGGTGTCGTTGAGCTGCCAGTACTGCCCGGTGCGCAGATTGAGCAGCACCGCCCCGGCGTTCGTTTCGGCGCTGAGCACGTCACGATGCATACGAAAGGTTCCCGTGCCCGTGCCCCGTGGGGCACGAGTACGGAAGATCCCCGTGCCCGTGTCCAGCGGGGCAGGACGGTCCGGTGTGGCGCCGGATCGCGCCGGCGCGACGGTCATCAACGGCGTGTAGTACCCCTCGGGCAGCGGTTCATCGATCATCCGCCCCTCGGCCTCCACCCAGGCGTGCGCGCCGAAGGGTGCGGTACGCACGCCGAGCTGCCAGGTGGGCCAGCTGCCGCGGACCCGGCACAGCAGTGCCGTCGCGATCGCCCGCTGCAGACAGCCGTTGACCGCGCAGCGGATGCTGACCGCCATGACCGCCCGGCGCGCCGCGGAGGCCTGGTCGGCCCGGGCCGGGCGGGCGCCGCGACTGACGAATGCCAGCACCGCGCGCAGCACCGCGGGTGGCAGCCGGGTGAGCGGTGCGGCCACCGCGACGGCCAGCAGCGGCACAACCCTGTTCCGCCAGGGCAATCGGATCCGTTCGGGTGCGGCGTAGGGCGTGCTCATAGTCTCTCCTCCGCGCGGGCCTGCCGGGGCTGTGCGACGTGCCGCAGCCACATCTCGCAGCCGAGCGTCATCTCCAGATTCGGCGCCGGATCGTCCTGCTCGCCGCCTGTCGGCGTGTACAGGCTGGTGCGCAGCGCATCGACGTCGATCAGCCCGCGGGCGGCCAGGGCCGAATCCTCGAAAAGATCCAGCAGGTCGGGAAGATGGTGGTGCAGGGCATGATCGACCTCCTCCTCGTAGTCGCCCTTGGTGCGACGATCGAGGATGAAATCGGGAACATGGGTGCGCATCGCCTCTGCCAGCAGGGGTTTGTACCGCCACGGGCTGTACCGTTCGGCGGGCCGGACCATGAGCGCGGCCTCGACCACGCGATCGTCGAGGTACGGAAGATCAAGGCGGAGACCGCCTTCGGCGTAGTCGCGGCAGAGTTGCCGGAACAGCGGGCCCGCGAAACGCAGATAGGTCAGCGCCTCGTGCTGACCGCGATCACGCGCCAGCGGCACGGCCTGCTCGGCGACGTCGCGGAGCACTCGTCGCGCGGTGCCGACCGCATCGGCGGTGGCCCACGGCGTGACTCGCAGCGGATAGGCCCAGTCCAGCTTCGGGGCGTTCGGCGGCTGTGGCGGGTCGGTGAGATGGTCGGCGCTGTGCCGCCACCACGAGTTCAGGTCGCCGCTGCGGCACAGTGCGGCCAGCGTGGGCAGCAGCGGCCATCGTCCCAAGGCCCGGTGTACGCGCAGATCCTGCCACGCCGTCACCGGTTGCCGCCAGAGCAGGGAGTGCAGGTATACGGCGCTGCCGGTGAACAGTTCGTCACCGCCATGTCCGGCCAGGTGCAGGGTGGTGCCGTGCCGGACCAGTCGCTGGATCTGGTTTCTGATGGTGTTGATGCCTCGGACCAGGGCATGCGGAGCTTCGGTATCGGGCAACGAGTACGGGGGCGCGAACACCGTCGGGCCGTCGTCATCGCGCAGTTCGATATGTTCGGCCCGCGTCAGCAGCCGCGCGGCCTCGCCCGCATAGTGCGGGTCGTCGTTGATCGCGCTGCCCTCGGTCCGGCGGAAGACGAGCAGATCGGGCGTGTGCTCGGCGGCGAGGAAGCACAGTGAGGTGGAATCCATTCCCCCGGACAGATCGGCCGACAGCCGCCCCTGCGCCGGTCTGCGCCACGCCACCGCCTCCCGCAATGCCTCACGCACTTCGGGCGCGCCCTCGGCGAGGGTCAGGGTCGGCTCCGGCGGGCTCCACCAGCGCACCGGCCGCGCGCCGGTATCGTCGAGCACCAGATAGGAATCCGGGGCGACCCGCTGCACTCCGCGCCACCAGCTGCGCTCGCTCAGCGGTGGAATCAGTTGCTGGCATGCGATATTCACCGCGAGCATATCCTCGTCCAGCTCGGCGCCGATCATCGCCGCCAGCACATCCGCCCGGTCGGCGGCGATCGGGATCTGCTCCAGGCGGGCAGAGAAGACCTGCCGGGAACCGGTGAGTGTGCCCTGGAACCGGACCCGGCCGTGGATCGAGGCGATGAGATGCGCGCTGCCGGGCAATATCCGAGCCAGCGAGTCCACATCGCTCGGCGTACGAATGCGGGCGGCGAATGCGGTCAGTCGCTCCGAACTCATCGGGCAATGCCCGAACACCGCGATCCGCACACCGCCCGCCTCGGCCACCACGAGATTCTCCGGCGCCCACTGGCCGATCAGCCACGGTCGCCCGGACGAATGGGTGACGATTTCAGGGTCGTGATGGGGAACCTGTCGACCGGCCCGGACGCCACCCGACGAATCGGGAAGGACGACAAGGCTTGTGGTCAGCGCGTACATAGGCAGCCTCGAAACAGACGGTAATGCCGGGCGATGACGGGGACGATGTGGCGCACGAGTGGGGATCGACGAGTCTCGATCCCCACCGTGTTTCATCGGTGTTGCTCAGAACCCGAAGTGGTTCCCGGGAATGGGGCCTGTATCACTGGGCCCCGATCGGTTTCAGTGCTGCTTCTTGAAACCCCAGGTGGTGGCGTCCTTCTTGGTGTGAATCGTGCCGAACGTGTCGGTGGCGACGCGACCGACCCGCACGGCGACCGGAGGCGCGTAGCGCTTCGAGACTGCTTCCTTGGCGGTCGTATCCTGCATGAGCGAACTCCATTCCGTCGTTATCACTTCTTCTGGTTACTTCTTTTCTTCCACCGGGCCGTCGCGAGTTTCCGCGCAGCGCGGAGGTATTCACTGGTTTCGGCACAGGCCGGAGAATGCGCCTCGGTAATGACGCCGATCGAACGTCTAGGAAGACCTTAAGTTGCTTCGAAACTATCGCTCGCCCAACCACTTTCGCACGGAAGCATCGGTTGGTCAACCGCTCCAAGGCATCCCCTATTGCCGACCCCGAATCCCTTGTACCGCAACATTATTGGGGCCTATCGTGAGGTCGCCATGACCTGCGGAAGGTTCGCCTTTCGCCGCGGATATGAATTCCCGCTGTACAGGTGGTGACGGCGGCGTGAGCCGATGAACCGAAGTCCTAGGCTGGCCTGGTTATGGGCAGGATGAGTCGGCCGCGGCGCGGCATCACCGCCGTGGCCGTGGCGGCGGCGCTGACGGCCACGGCCTCGTGTACCGGCACACCCAACCTGCAGACCATCCAGGTCGCCGAAAACGACTGCGGCACAGGCTGGCAGAATCCGCGGCCCGGGGAGCAGACGCTGTATCTCCGAAACACCGGCAGCAATCCGACGACCGTCGACCTGATCGATGTGGGTACCGGCGCGATCTACGCCGAGGTCGTCGACATGGGCCCGAACACCACCCGCGGCGTCCGGGTGCGAATCGGCGGCGGCCGCTTCGCCTTCCGCTGCGCCATGGAGAATTCGGACAATCCGATGATCACCGGTCCGGTCATCACCCTCCCCGGCGCCGCGGCCGGGCCCGCGATCGCACCGGTCGCCCCGGGCGATCTGTACGGTCCGGATGCCCAGTACACCGCGTACGTCTCGAAGGGGTTGCGGCAGTTGGCGATCGACACCGACGCCTTGCGCGCCGATATCGATCGCGGCGACACCGCGGCGGCGAGGACCACATGGCTGACCGCCCACCTCGACTACGAGCGCCTCGGCGCGGCCTACGACGCATTCGGCGAGTACGACGACAGACTCGACGGGCGCGCCGACGGCCTGCCCGGCGGGGTGCACGACCCGCGATTCACCGGCTTCCACCGGATGGAATACGGGTTGTGGCATACCGAACCCTCGGTCGACCTGATCGGACCGGCGAATCGACTCGACACCGACGTGCACGCCCTGGTCGCGGACTTCCCCACCATGCAGGTGCCGATCCGGGATCTCGGGCTGCGCACCCACGAGATCCTGGAGAACACACTGCAATTCCAGTTGACCGGGGATGCCGACTACGGCAGCGGCACCACGCTGGCCACCGCGCAGGCCAATGTCGACGGCACCGAGGAGCTGCTGTCGGTGCTGGATCCGCTGCTGAGAACCCGCTATTCGCCACTGCCCGAGACCACCACCTGGCTGCACCGGTTCCGGACCCTGCTGACCGCCCAGCACCACGACGCGCACTGGACCCCGGTCGCGGACCTGAGCGAGGCCGACCGGCAACACCTGGACGGCACGCTGGGCCGACTCCTGGAATACCTCGCCCCGATCGCCACCATCTGCACCCCTCGGAAAACCTTCCAATGACACCGCCTTCGGTGAATCGCCGATCCTTCCTGCGCGGCACGCTCGCCACCGGAGTCGCCGGTGCGGCCAGCGCCGCGTCGGCGGCGCCGCAGCAGCACGGGGCGATACCGCCCACACCCGCCTTCCACGGAATTCATCAGGCGGGCATCGCGGATCCACCGCGACCGGGAACGCGGACGATCGTGGCGGCCTACGACATGATCGCGGAGAATCCCGCCGAACTCGCCGACCTGCTGCGGACTCTCACCGACACCGCGCGCGCCCTGACCACCGGCGGCCCCGCACCCGCCGTCGGCATCTCCGCACCGCCCGCCGACAGTGGGCTGCTGGGACCCGATGCCCCGGCGGCGGGCCTGACCGTGACGGTCGGGGTGGGCGCATCGCTGTTCGACGACCGGTACGGCCTGGCCGACCGGCGTCCCGCGGCACTGCATGCGATGCGCGGCTTCCCCAACGACAACCTGCGACCGAAGTACTGCCATGGCGATCTGAGCCTGCAGGTGAGCGCGCCGGACTCCGATACCGTCGTACACGCCCTGCGCGCCATCACCCGCGCCACCCGCGGTGCGATGCAACCACGGTGGCGCATGGACGGTTTCGTCAGTCCACCGCGACCGTCCGGAACACCGCGAAACCTGATGGGCTTCAAAGATGGCATCGCCAATCCGGATCCGCCGGAATACGACCGGCTGGTCTGGGCCGGCGAGACAGAGCCGGCCTGGGCGGCGGGCGGCACGTATCAGGTGATCCGACTCATCCGGATGCTGGTGGAATTCTGGGATCGGGTCGATATCACCGAGCAGGAGAACATGTTCGGCCGCAGCCGCTGCGACGGTGCGCCGCTGGACGGCGATCACGAGCAGGACCGACCGAACTACGCCACGGATCCGGAAGGTTCGGTCATCCCGCTGAATTCGCATATCCGGCTGGCCAATCCGCGCACACCGCAGACCGCGGACAGCCGGATCCTGCGCCGCAGCTTCAACTACGACCGCGGTATGGACACCGTCGGCGACCTCGACCAGGGCCTGATCTTCCTGTGCTACCAGCGCAATCCGATCGACCAGTTCGAAACGGTGCAGCGGCGACTGATCGATGAGCCACTGACGGACTACATTTCACCCTTCGGCGGCGGATACTTCTTCATACTGCCGGGCGTACGCGACGACCACGACTACTACGGGCGCGCACTACTGCGGTGACGATTGCCGGTCGCCGCCCGTTCACCGGGCCGACAGCTGCGGGTACGAGGATCAGCTGGCTGCACCACACTGCTTCACAGGAGGACTCCATGGGCAGAAATCCTCGGGCACAGCGCATCTCCGTGCTCGACGGGGCACGACGGCGCACGCCCCGCGCGATCGTGGCCGCTGCGGCGGCCACCGGATTACTGGCCGCCGCCGGATGTTCGTCGTCGACCGGCACCCAGCCCACCACCACCCCACCGGCAGCGGCGGCGACCACGACGCCGATCAAACATCTGGTGGTCCTCTACGACGAGAACATCTCGTTCGACCACTACTTCGGCACCTACCCGAACGCGGCCAACACCGACGGGGTGCCGTTCACCGCGACCGCGGGCACGCCGCAGGTCAACGGCCTGACGCCGGATCTACTCACCCACAACCCGAATCTGTTTCCACCGCAACGCCTTTCACCGACACAGGCGATGACCTGCGATCAGGACCACTCCTATAAACCGGAGCAGGAAGCCTACGACAACGGCAAGATGGACCAATTCGTCCAGAAGACCCAGGTGGCCGACTGCAAGGGCGAATACGGCCCGAACGGCATCGTGATGGACTACTACGACGGCAACACCGTCACCGCACTGTGGAACTACGCCCAGCACTATGCACTGAACGACAATTCGTTCGGCACCACCTTCGGCCCGTCCACCCCGGGAGCACTCGAAGTCACCGCGGCACAGACCTACGGCGCGCGAGCGACCGACCCGAAGACCGGCAAGGTCGTCGAGGATCCGAATCTGGTGGCCGCCGCCGACGACCAGGGCGTCGGCTCCGATATCGACGACGCCGACCCCGCCTACGACGATTGTTCGGACAAGAGCCACACCAGCACCGACAACCTGCTGACCATGATGGGCAGGAATATCGGCGACGGCCTGAACGACAAGGGCATCTCCTGGGGCTGGTTCCAGGCCGGGTTCACCGCGACCGGTAAGAACGCCGCGGGCTATGCCGTCTGCGATACCCAACATCAGAACCTCGGCGGACAACAGGTCATCGACTATGTGCCGCACCATGATCCGTTCCAGTTCTACAAGTCCACGGCCAACCCCCACCACACGGAACCGGGATCACTGGACGAGATCGGCCGGGGCGGCCCCGCCAATCACCAATACGACGCGACCTGGTTCACCCGGGCCGCCAAGGCGGGCAAGCTGCCGGCGGTGAGCTATGTGAAAGCCGGTGCGTACCAGAACGGGCATGCGGGCTATTCCGATCCGATCGACGAACAGCACTTCCTGGTCGACACCATCAACGCCGTCGAGCAGTCGCCGGACTGGGCCTCGACCGCCATCGTCCTCGCCTACGACGACTCCGACGGCTGGTACGACCACGTCGCCGGGCCGATCATCAACGGCTCCAAGACCTCATCCGATGCCTACGCCGCCTGCGGGACCACACCGGCGATGGGCGGCCATCAGGGCCGCTGCGGTGTCGGTCCGCGGTTGCCGCTGCTGGTCGTCTCTCCCTACGCCAAGTCGAACTACGTCGATCACACGCTCACCGAGGAGTCGTCGGTGGTGAAGTTCATCGAGCAGAACTGGAGCCTGCCCGCGCTGGGCAACGGCGCCTCCGACACCGAATCCGGTGATCTGACAGGCATGTTCGACTTCCAGCGCGCGCAGGCGGCGACCGTACTGCTCAGCCCGGACGGAACCCTCCAGCACTGAACGGTGTCACGCCAGCAGATCGAGTGCGGTGATGATGTCGGCGGATTCGGTGCGGGTGGTGTAGTTGGGGTGGACGTCGATCCAGCGGATCACCCCGGTCGCGTCCACGAGCACCGCCGTGGGCATCGGGACGTCGTGCGTGGCGTCGGCGTTGACCTGGGTCAGATCCAGTCCGAGGGTCTGCTGCGCGGTGCGGGCTGCCTCGGTCGAGGCGGTCAGCACGCCCAGGCCGCGGGCGATCCGGTTGCCCGGATCCGACAGCACCGTGAAGGTCAGTTCGTTCTTCTCCGCCATGGTCAGTGAGCCGTCCGGCTTCTGCGGGCTGATCGCGATCAGCTCGATTCCCCGGTCGGCGAGGACGGGCACGAGCTGTTCCTGATACGCGTGGAGGGCGACATTGCAGTACGGACACCACGCGCCGCGATAGGTGACGACCACCGCGGGCTTACCCCGGCGGGCCTCGGTGAGTGTGGTCGGGTTGCCGTGCACGTCGAGCAGTTCACCATCGGGCATCGCGGATCCGGCGGGCAGGACTCCGGCCGGGATTCCCGCCTCGTCCAGAAGCGCCTGCTCGGCGCTGAATGCGGCCAGCACCTCACCGGGGAGCCGGGTGACCGATTCCGCATGCAGGGTCGCTACTCGCTGGGCGATCGTGTCGATTTCGGTTGTCATATCGAGCCTTTCGGGCTTCGTCATTGACTGGATCGAACAATCCAGTAATACCGAGCTGTGACTGGATAGTCAAATCCAGTTTTCCGGATCTCTCGTACCCTGGAGCGATGAGCGAGACAGCCACCCGCCCGAGCACCGCGCGCGGGCAGGCGACCCGAGAACGGATCGTCACCGCCGCCGCGCAGCTGATGTTCGAACGCGGCGTGGCGGGCACCAGCACACCGGACGTGCGCGATGCCGCCGCGGTCAGCTCGTCGCAGATCTATCACTACTTCGCGGATAAGAGCGCCCTGACCAGGGCCGTGATCGAATTCCAGGCCGCCCGGATCCTCGACGGACAGCAGGCCCTACTCGGTCGGCTCGACAGTATGCGGGCCTTGCGCGCCTGGCGGGACGCGGTGGTCTCGATCGTCCGAGACCTGGACTGCCGCGGCGGCTGTCCGCTCGGCAGCCTCACCAACGAACTCGCCGACAGCGATCCGCTCGCCCGTGCCGCGCTGGCCGACAGCTTCACCCGATGGACCACCGCGATCGAGGACGGCCTGCGCGCCATGGTCGACCGCGGCGTCCTGCGCGACGACACCGACCCCCACCACCTCGCGCTCGCGACGGTGGCGGCCCTGCAGGGCGGGCTGATCCTCACTCGCGCCCACCGCGATACCGAAGCACTCGAGGCCGGACTCGACGCCATGCTCGAACGCATCGCCTTCCACGCGGCACCCTGAGGCCATCCGATGGCATCGAAGACCGCGACGGGGTGGAGATCGGCGTGTCGGCGACACCGCGACAAGATGCTGCGGATCTGCTGCGAATTCCGCTGGGAGTCCGATGAGAGGTTCCCGGCGGAAGAGGTCACGAGCACCGGGTCGGCCGACCGGAAACTGGTGCACGAGAAGGGCTTTTGATCTCGCAGCGGCGAACTCGCGGGCGAATCGCCGGACTTGGCGAGCGTCGGATCGCTGATTACCGTGCCGAGCAAGCGGTTTCGCCGACGTTGTCATCTGCCCGACAGGAGTACCACCATGCAGGACTTCACCACGATGCTCGGAACACTCGGCTACGACGTGGTGTCGGTCGGTCAGAGCGTCCTCCAACTGCTGACCGACGCACTCGGCACCGGCAGCACCGGCAGCTGAGGACAGTAGCCGACGGGCGCGCGACCGGGGACGGCGGTGATGACTTTTGTCATCACCGAATCATGGAGTCCCTCACCGGGATTCGATGACTGCGCTTACTACTGATGACGAACCGCGTCATCGCGTCACGCGAGGAGTTCATGCTCGAAATTCGTTGGGAGAACAGATGATTCCGGTATTCCTGGCCGATGACGAAACGCTTGTCCGGTCCGCGTTGGCCACCATGCTCGGTCTCGAGGCCGATATCGACGTGGTCGACCACGTCGGCTCCGGCGAGGAGCTCCTCGCCGCGTGGCGGCGCCACAGCGACAGCGGCGAGCCTGTCGCGGTGGCCGTCATCGATCTCCAGATGCCCGGCATCGACGGTATCGAGACCGCCGTGGAACTGCAGCGGCTCACACCCGGCGCGGGCAGCCTGATCGTCACCAGCCACGGCAGACCCGGCTATCTCAGACGAGCCCTCGCGGCCGGAGTGCGTGGCTTCCTGCCGAAGACCACCTCGGCAGCGACGCTGGCCGAGGTGATCCGCACCGTCCACAACGGAGGCCGCTACGTCGACCCCGAACTGGCCGCCGAAGCCATCAGCTCCGGCAACACCGTCCTCACCGCACGCGAAGCCGATGTCCTCGAATACGCCATCGACGGCGCACCCGTCGAGGACATCGCGCGCCGCGCGCATCTGTCGGCGGGCACCACACGCAACTACCTGTCCTCGGCCATGGCCAAGCTCGGCGTATCCAATCGCTACGAGGCCGCCCTCAAAGCCCGTGACAAGGGCTGGATCTAGGCCGGCGGCTCCCGGCGGATCAGCCGATGTTCGCCGACAGATCGGGGAGCATGCGGTAGACCTCGGACTCCCAGTTGCGCCAGTTGTGCATGCCGACGGTCGGGAAGTCGTAGGTCGTATTGCCCCCACCCAAACTCATCATCCGCACCTGGAAGGCCCGGGTGCCGGCCATGGCCAGTGTCTCCAGCGGGACACCCTGAACCACGTCCAGGGCGCTGTGCACATCGCCCGCGGCGGGGATACCGGTCGCGGCGGCGACCCACAGTCGGGTATTGTGGGCCTTGAGCTGCGGTGCGAATACGAACGGGTCCATCCGCAACCATGCCGCGCCCCACGGCGGAGCCATCGAGTCGATGTTGTAGCCACCGGCATCGATCATGGCCGCGCGCAACGCCTCTCGCATACCCGGCGCGGAGTTGTTGAGGTAGCCGGAGTAGGAACCGGCGTAGCTGAACTGGTCCGGGTGGTAGGCCGCCAGCGTCAGCGCGGCACTGCCGCCCATGGACAGGCCGAACACGCCGTTGCGGACCGGATTGAAGCCCAGCCGATCCTTCAGGGCGTTGCGCAGGTCCTGGGTCAGGAAGGTCTCCCAGGTATAGCGGTAGCTCTTGCCCGGGCCACCGGCGGCCACCTGGGTGATGCCCGGACCGCCCGGCGCTCCACCCGAGGGGGCCATACCGAAGAACTCGCTCGCCGAGTTCCAGTCGGCATAGAAGCTCGACTGGCCGCCGATCGGCATCACCACATTGATGTTCGCCTTGGTGAGCGCGTCGACGATGTTGGTGTTGATCTCCCACCCGGACAGATCCTGTCCGGCGCGCATCCCGTCGAGCGCGTACACGACGCGACCGGTGTTGCCGTCGGCCGCACGGAAGACGCGGGTCTTGATCGGCCCCATGGTCGGCGACGTCACCCAGAAGTCGGCGCCCGACGGATTGAACGCGGCCGAAGCAGTGCCGGCATCGGCCACCGACACCCCGAACGGCAACAGCGTCGCCAACGCCATCCATGCCGCGGATCGCCTGAGCCAGCCGGCCCACCGTCCCGGACGTCTTCCCTGCTCCTTGCGCACAGTCACGCCTCGCATACTCTGTTCGGCCTTTCCCTCGCACGGCCAACCTCGGCCGCTTCCTGCGGATAGCCACCACGACACATGAAAACCAGCGTCCGGCAGCCGTTCTCGCGGGAGCTTATCGCTTCCGCAAAGGAATGGCGTTCCCAGAACACAACGTAAAGATGAACTTGCCATTGGCGCACATTGCCCCCGAACCTCCGAAATCCGCGCTACCTGGGGTTTCACCCTCCCGCTCACGCCCCGGCGCAGAGCACGACCGGTCCGTTCCCTTTTAGGTCCTGCTTAACCAACTCGGTTTAGGTCCTCCTTAACCAAGTTGAAGCAGCAGAAGAGATTCCAGCAAACTACACCGCCCTTTCGGATCATGATCGATTTCAGTTCCCCTGAAATCCTTTCCAGTAGAAACAGACCCGCTTCGGCGTGGCAGCACACCCACACGCACGACGACGGTCGGCGGCAACGCCCTCCCGCAACGACCTCGTCGCCGCCTATGAGGCCCTGCTGCCTACCTGCCCGAGGATCCCAAAATCAGATATTCTGAATTCATGACTACGATGACGGCAGCCGAGGCATCGAGAAACTTCTCGGCGGTGCTCGATCGTGCCGAGCACGGCGAGACGATCACGATCGTCCGGCACGGACGCACCGTCGCGACCATCACACCAGCTCCGAAACGGACCGGCCGGGCCCTGCGCTTGGCTCTGGAAGACACCGACGTGCCACCGTTCGATGAAGATTACGAGTCGGACATCGCGAACGCGTTGTCGCTGGTTTCGGATGAGGTGAAGGACCCGTGGGCCGAACACTGATCCTCGACACGGGAGTACTGATCGCGTACGAGCGGGGAACCATCGAACGGACCGCCTACGACGACGACGAACTCGCCGTCGCAGCCGTGACCGTCGCGAAGTTCCGGGTCGGCATCGAACTGGCCGACACCCCGGATCGCGCGGCGGCGAGGTCACGCAGACTGGATCTGCTCCTCGCGGATATCGACGTGCTGGAATACACCAAACGCACGGTCAACTACCACGCCCAACTTCTTGCCCACGTCCGCCGAGCGGGTGCACCGCGCGGCGCCCACGATCTGATCATCGCATCCCACGCAGCAGAAACCGCCCGAACTGTGGTCTCCCTCGATGCGAAAGCACGGTTCGGACAGCTACCCGGCGTCACAGCAATCACTCCCTGAGCCCCTGCGCAACCCGCACTCGGTCGATCCGAATACCCAAAATCTCAGTGACCGTTTATCTTTCGGAATCTCGGATCGGCCGCTACGTTGGCGCCTCATGTGCCAAGATCATGGACTCGTGTCCCGGCGGTCGCTGATGCGTGGGGCGGCAGCGGTCGTCGGTTCGACCGCAGGAGCCGGTCCGGCCGCGATGGCCGCGGCCCCGCGGAACGTATCCGTTTCCACACCCGCCGATTCGCTGATCACCCTCGGTACCGCGGCAGGGCCGCCGATCGGCGACCGAGCCGGATTCGCTACCGCACTGACAATCGGCGACGGCGACGACGCACACATCTATCTGGTCGATTGCGGCCGAGGCACGGTCCCCCGGTTCCACCACGCCGGGCTCGACATCCACCGGCTGCGAACGATGTTCATCACCCACCTCCATATCGACCACATCGTCGACTACCCCAGCTTCCTGCTCGGCTACTGGTGGGACGGAAAAACCGACCGACCCCTCCAGGTGTACGGGCCCGGATCGGCGCGCGGACTGCAGCCCGGCCTCGATCCGGCCGCGCCGACCGTCGGGAGTGCGGCTGGAATCGACCTCGGCGGCGAACCCGGGCTCGGCGCCCTCACCGACCACCTCATCGCCGGCTACGCCTACGGAGTGAACGTCCATATCCGATCCATGCATCAGGGTGATATCCGGCAGCTGATCGCAGCCCACGAGATCGCGGTCCCGCCCGGCTCGGATTTCATCCACACCGCGCCACGGATGTCCCCGTTTCCCGTGTACCGCGACGAGACCGTGGCCGTCACCGCGACGCTGGTACCGCATCACAATGTCTACCCGTCGTTCGCTTTCCGGTTCGATCTGATCGACGGCGGGTCGGTGACCTTCTCCGGCGACACCGTGAAATCCGACAACGTGATCGAATTGGCTTCCGGCACCGACATTCTCGTGCACGAAGCCATTCTCGACCATGAGGACGACTACAGCCGGGCCTCGCACACCAGCGCCGAGGACGTCGGCGCGGTGGCCGCCGCGGCCGGGGCGAAACATCTGGTGCTCAGTCACTACTACGGTGCGCCACCGGACGATCCACGCTGGGCCGACCGCATCGGCCGGCACTATCGAGGGCGGCTCAGCATCGCCCGTGACGGCGACATCTTTCCGCTACCGCGCTGACAGAGCACACATGCGATGCCGCCGGACTTCGGCGGCTTTCAGGAGCGGAGCGCGTGAGTCTTCTTCGGGTGCGCTCCCCTCTGTCGCTCCGATCCGGTACATCGGATTTAGATTTGCTACGCATTAACAAATGAGATGCTGATAATGCGTGACGGGCCTTCGATTGCCGAATGAAAATGGGGGGTGCAACCGGTCAGTCGGGTGGTCCATCCGGTCTTCCGGAAATTCAGCTCCGCACACCCGAACAGGCAGCGCCGGCACGACTGGGCATTCGTTCCGACATGCTCCGGCCGAGCATCCCATTGTCGAATCATGTTGATGCAGAGTGCAATTGATAGAGACGAACCGCCGGGATCGCCGGATCATCCGACTCGTTCGTACGAGATTGATCCAGATCGGTTATCGTTTGATTCTTCGAATCCGTTACACCCTTACTTGCATAGTGTCTTAGTTCACATATCTCTGTCCGGCAAATCATCAATAGTTACTGTTGCTGAACGATTGCTGTCCAGTCGTGATGGATGACCGATTCCGGTCATCCAATCTTCGGAAATCGAACACGTCAGGATTGATAATGGATCGCAGGCAATTCTTCAGAGCATCAGTCGTGGCAGCCGGAGCTTCGATGGCAGGCACCGTGGGGTCGCGCGCGGCCGGCCAGCCGCCGTTCGACCTGCCCCTACCGCTGCCGTTCGGTGATCCAGCGGCACCGGGGCCGGTGAATCCGCTACTCCCACAGCATGATCCGAACCCCGCCCCGCGCGCGGGCGAACTCGTCCGCCTGCAGTCGAAGTACGTGTGGACCGAGGATGCCAATTTCGTGCACGGGGTCCCGATGGCCGCCTCGCTGTCACTCGAGGACTATCCGACCCTCGAGTGGCTGACGATTACCCTCCAACAGCAGTACGACGTGATCTCCAACATCATGGTGGCACTGAGCAGGCACTTCAACCACCTGGCCGGTGATCTGCTGCAACCGCTGGTCGATCAGCTGGCCGGTCTGCAGGCCACGCTCGACAACGTCGCCCGCACGGTCGCACCCGTGGTCGGGGGCCCGGTATTCCATCCGCTCGACCCCGTCGCCCGCGGTGCTGAATTCCTCGCGATGCAGACCGCGGAAACCGCGCTGCGCACGCTCGACCAGATTCGTGACGGGCTGTTCATCACCCTGCGCAAGATGTTCGACAGTCCGGGTACCGGAAACTTCGGCACCCCCGAGGGGGTCGAGCGCTACCGGCTCCTCTACGCCACCCTGCCGGTGCCCGCGATCGCCGACGTCATCCACGACGACCAGGTTTTCGCGCGCATGCGGGTCGCGGGCCCGAATCCGATGGTGCTGCGGCAGGTTCGGGACTCGCTACCGGCGAACTTCCCGCTCGACAACCGCGGCTACCAGTCGGTGATGGGCCCCGGTGACAGCTTGAGCGCAGCGATCTCGCAGAGCCGCTTGTACCTGGCCGACTATGCGGAGCTGGGACCGATGGCATCGGAATCCGCGACCTACAAGTTGCTGACCGGGCCCGGATACAACACCGCGCCGATGGCCGCATTCGCGGTCCCCGCGGGCGGTGGGGAACTGCAAGCGGTGGCGATCCAGTGTGGCCAGGATCCCGGAAGGCATGTGATGTTCCTGCGCCCCGATCCCGGCGCCGCCGACCGCTACTGGGGCTGGCAGATGGCGAAAACGGTTGTCCAAGTGGCGGATTTCAACCACCACGAGATGTTCTCACACCTTGCCCGGACCCATCTGGTCACCGAGGCGTTCTGTGTGGCCACCCGTCGGCACCTGGGCGTGAATCACCCGTTGAACGTCCTGCTGACACCACATTTCGAGGGGTCGCTGTTCATCAACGAGCTGGCGACCTACCTCATCCTGGCACCGGAGCTCACCGGTGACCTGATCCTCGCCGCGCAACTCGACGACATCATCGCCGGAGCGGGCCAAGCGCGATTGGGCTGGGACTTCTACGAGAACATGCCGCCCAGTGAATTCTCCGCACGCGGCGTCGACGGCGCCCAGTTGCAATACCCGTACCGCGACGACGCGCTGCTGATCTGGACGACCATCCACGATTGGGCCGACGGGTACATCCGGACGTACTACCAGTCCGACGGCGACGTGCGCGACGATTTCGAGCTGACCGCGTGGGCCGACGAGATCGCGGGAACCGGAAAGGTCAAGGGCTTCCGGCGAATCGATACCAGCGAGCAGTTGGCCGATGTCGTGGCGATGATCATCTTCACCGCCAGTGCCCAGCACGCCGCCGTCAACTTCCCGCAGAAAACCGTGATGGAATACCCGCCGTTCTCGGCGGGTATCGCCTCGGCTCCGCCACCATCCGACCTGACCGGGAATACCGAACCCGATTGGGTTCGGATGCTGCCGCCGCTGTTGACGGCGATCGCCCAGCTGTACACCCTGGACAGCCTCGGCAGTGTCCTCTACCGCCCGCTGGGCGATTACCGCACCAATCACCCCCCGTTCCCGAACGCGTTCGACGATCCCCGGATCGTCGGCCCCGGTGGCCCTCTGGAGCAGTTCAGGTCGGCGTTGCAGGCGGTCGAGGCCACGATCAACGATCGCAATTCCGGGCGCGATCCGTATACGTACCTGCTCCCCAGCCGCATTCCCACCAGCACCAACATCTGACGACCGGAGGGGTATATGCGAATCATCAGCAACCGCATCGCCATCTCGGCGATCCTCGCGCTGTGCGTCGTGGCGGGCACAGCGCACGCGGACCCGCCCGCCGAGCCGCAGGGACCACCCGGTGAGCTGTATCTGCCGGAGGTGCAGAGCAATACCGTCGCGGTGATCGATACCGCGACCGACACCATCACCGAGCGGATACCGACGGGTCCGGCGACCAAACCCGGCGTCCTGACCGCGACCCCGGACGGCAGAAAGGTCTACGTCGACAACTTCGGCTTCACCCCGCCGAGCGTCACGGTCATCGACCGGCCCTCGAACACCACCCGGTCCGTTCCGGTGGAAAGCCCGCCGCTGGGCATCTTCACGTCCAACGACGGCAGGGAGATCTTTATACCCGAAATCGGTTACGTGATCGAGGTTCTCGACGTCGCCACCGATACGATCGTGCGCCGCTTCCACTATCCCGATCTGCCTTCCGGGCGGATTCCGGATATTCCGGCGGGTGCCATCCAGGGACCCGACGGCCTGCTCTACGTCGGATTCATGCAGAGCGGCATGGTCGAGGCGATCGACCCGATCACCGGAAACGTCGTCCGCCCACCGCTCATCGTCGGTGGCATCGGCACCTTCTGGTACACCTTCAGCAAGGACGGATCCAAGCTCTACGCCAACTCGATCAACACGATCAGCGTCATCGATCTGCGAAATTGGCGGGTGGCCAAGCTGATCCACACCGGCGAGGACCACGATTACCACCTGAGCAATCCCGGCGCCTTCGTCTCGACGCTCACCCCCGACGGCAGCAAACTGTACGTCACGATGTTCGGCGGCACGGACGTCTTGATCGTGGACACCGCGAAAGACGAAGTGATCGGGCGTATTCCGACCACCGGCGCGTCGACCGCGGTCATGTTCAGCGCGGACGGCACCCGCGGCTACATCTCCGATATGGGTCCGTCGTCGAATGCCTATCCAGGCCCGATTCTCGATCCGCTCCTGTTCGGCAATCTGGTGACCGCCGGTATCGGGCTCACTCCGGGGCAGGTGATCGTCTTCGATCCCCGCACCGATCAGATTGTCGGAGACCCCATTCCGGTGAATGTCGGTCCCGGCGTTCCGGTGTGGCTCCCCTCCCTGAAGTAGCGGCACCGCCCGCCCGGCAACGACGAAGAGAGTCTGTCTTGTTCATCGACATCGATCGAGCCGCCCACGGGCTGATGCGTCGCGCCGCAGTCCTCATCGCCGCGTGCGCTATCGCCCTTTGCGCGACCTCCGGTATGGCACTGGCCAATCCATCGATCCCGGGATCCACCAGCGGTCCCGATGGATCGATCTGGGTGCCGAACTACGGCACCGGATCGGTGGTGAAGCTCGATCCGGCCACCCTGGCAGTCCAGCAGGAGATACCGAATGTCGGCGATCATCCGATGGTCATGAAGGCCTTGCCGGACGGATCGCGCATATTCGTCGGCAATTTCGGCCCGGCGAATCCGCTGACCTGGAACGTGTCGGTGATCGACATGCCGAGCGGCCAAGTCGTGAAACGGATTCCGACACTCGGCGCCCCCTACGCGACGATCACCCTGTCGCACGATGGTCGCTATTTGTTCGCGCCGACCGCGCTGTCGGTCACGCAGGTCATCGACACCACGACCCTCGAGGTGGTACGGACCATTCCGGTGATGTTGCCGCCCGGTCCCGCTCATATCGAGGTATCGCCGGACAGCTCATCGCTCTACGTGCTGTCCGCTGCCGGAATCCTGACCGAATACGATGCCTACACCGGTGCGGTCCAAGGAATTCCGTTATTCCTCAACGGAGCGGCACCCGGTTGGGGCGCGCTGTCGGCGAACGGCGATACGCTCTACGCGGTCAACTTCTGGTCCGGCGTCACGATCGTGGATGTGCCGAGCTGGACCGTGCGTACAACCACATTCATGGATCTGTGGGCGGAACCGATCTCGGCGACCCTGACCCCGGACGGTGATCGGCTGTGGGTGTGCGACTACAACTCCGACGAGGTGATCATCCTCGACGCGCACACCGGCGCGGAACTGAACCGCTTCCCCACCGACGGCGCGGCCGTCTACGCCGGGTTCTCCTCCGACGGCCACACCGCATACCTGTCGACCGTGTCGGACGGCGTGCCGCTGATCTACTTCAGTCCGCTGGCGGGCTGGTACCACTCCAAACAACAGGCGTGGGATCCCTTCATGGCCAACTTCGCCGATCTCGACACCTCGGTCACCGCCTACGACACCGACACCCTGCAACCGCTCGAGAAGTACACCACCAGAGGCGCCTTCGTCGCGGGCGTCTACCCCGGCTGAACGTGAACGACCATGATGCATCTCGACCCCAAGATCCTGCGCCGCACCCGGATCACCCCCACGGGCGTGATCCACACGGTGTTACCGGACACCGAACTCGCCGACTTCCGTGACTGGGTCCGGCGAACCCTGCCGGTCTCCATCGTCGCCCAGGGCGCCGCGATCACCGGATTCGCTTTCGCCCTCTATCGTCCCGCGGCCGACGGCCTGATCGATGTCGAACTGGGCTTCCCGATCGACCGCCGCGTCCCCTCCGACGACTACTTCACCGTCGGGTTGCTCCCGACCGGCCACGTCGCCCAGGCCGTGCACACCGGCACTCCCGCCGACCTCGCGCAGGCATGGAAGGCCCTGCGGCAGTGGATGGATGGTCGCCGGCTCGAGCCCGCGGCCCTACGCTGGGAGACCTACCTGGACGCGCCCACGATCGCGGGCGGCTCGGGCGTTCGGCGGACCGAATTGGCCTGGCCGATAGAGCCGGTCGCGGTGGACTGACGAGGTGCGACCTCGAGGTGTTTCGCCAAGCGGCGCAATCGCTTCCGGTAGGAGACGTGTTCGACCTGCAGCCAGTGCCGCTCGGACCGGTAGAAGTCGATACCGCCGTTCAATCTCGGGCCGAAGACCGGATTCGCCTTCGCCGCACGGAATTCCGCCACCCGTCGCGGGTCGGTATGCGACAGGTACAGGTATCTGGCCATGATCCGAGACTGGTAGTCCATCAGCGGCCAGGTGCCGGTCGCGGTCTGGAAGTAGCCGATGACGAACAGATTGTCGTAGTCGGGGTGGAAGGCGTGCAGATGTAGTTCGGGGATCGGGCCGGTGGTCCAGTTCAGGTACTTCCGGTCGATGAACGGGAATACGGCCTGGTGGTAGCCGGTCGCATAGACCACGACATCGATCCGCTGCTCCGAGCCGTCCGCGAAACGCACCCGGTCCCCGCATAATTCGGTCACCTCCGGCTTCACACCGATATCGCCGTGCCCGAGGTGGTAGAGCAGCGTCGAGTTCATGACGAAATGCTCTTCCAGCAGCTTGTGCTCGGGGCGCGGCAGGCCGTAGTGCACCGGATTGCCCGCGCTGTTCATGCGCAGCAGCGGCTTACCGAAGGTCCGCACCAGCGGACGCGGCATATGGAACTTCAACATGAACTCGTAGTAGACATCGGTGGGAATACCGAACATGTACTTCGGCCAGATGTAGTTGCCACGCCGGACGCTCAGGAAGGTTTCCGCGGCGGATTGGCAGCTCTCCGCGGCGATATCGCAGCCCGAGGTGCCCGCGCCGATGACCAGCACCCGCCGCCCGCGCAGCAGCTCCGGGCCCTTGTAGTCGATCGCATGTATCTGCAGCCCGTCGAAGACGCCCGGAAGCTGCGGTTGCCGCGGCGACGAGTGGTGCCCGTTGGCGATGACCACTCCGCCGTAACGCCGTTCGGTGACGCCCGTGGCGTTGCGTATCCGTACGAGCCAGTCCGATCCACCGTCGACCCGGCGGACCGATTCCACCGAACTGTCGAACTCGATATGTGCGCGAATACCGAAATGGTTTGCGTAGGAACGCAGATAGGACATGATGTGCCGCTGTCCGAGATAGGTCGGATAGTCGCGCGGAATCGGGAAGTCGGGATACTGGATGAACGGTTTGGACGTGATGAGGTGGACCGACGGATAGGCACCGCTGGTCGGGCAGTCCGGATTCCAGGTGCCGCCGACATCCGCGGCCCGCTCGATGACATCGACCGCGAAGCCGTATTCCAGCAGGTTCTTCGCCGCGGTCAGGCCCGCGGCGCCCGCGCCGATGACGCAGTATCGTTCGGTTCGGTCCACCATCGGATCATCCTTTCCCGTAACGGATTCCATGAGCAGCCAGGCGCACCCGGCCTTCCGGGGTGTGCGCGGTCGACGTCTCGCCTTCGACGGCGACCGGGCCCCCGGACCCGCACAGTGGCGCCGGAATGTCGATCGAACCGATCCGCAGGCAGCGCACCGCGGGGACCGTCCGGCGTTCGTATACATCGCGCAGCAGGGTTTCCAGTTGATTCAGCGGCAGTTCCGGTACCGGCGCCGGGATTTCGAGCACCAGATCGCGGGGGCGATCGGCCTCCACCTCGGCGGTCCGGGCACCGGAGGACGTCCATCGGCCGAGCCGGAACACCTGGCCGTTCCACCGCAGGTCGTGCACCGAGCGGTCCGGGTCCGACACGGTGTGGTCGATGGCTTCCGTTGCCACATCCTCGTTTCCGGTGCCCGCGCCGTAGCGCAGCGTCGCTCGGGCCACGGGCACCGTGCCGTGGCGGACCCAGACGTGAACCACCCAGATCCGGTCCGCGGTCCATCGCCCTTCGGCGGTCGCCCGCAGCCGGGCGCCGTCGACCCGGATGGCGGCGAGATCGATCCATACGTCCCGGATCTCCGACAGCGGCCGCTCACCACCGTCGGGCCGGACCCAATCACCCAGTGAGCGTAGGAATTCCAATAGGACGCTCAGTGGTATCGCGGGAGCACCGTCGACCCGGAAATCGGCGCAGGCCGACAGCAGATCCGCGGTGAAATCGACCTCGGTCTCCAGCACCGCACCGGCCGCGAACCGGATCGGATCGCCCAGGAACAGCAGGCGATTGGCAAGATTCCCGATACCGGCCAGCTCCGCCGTCGGCGGATATCCGCGCAGCAGCGACGGCAGCAGCGCCTTACCCATTTCGCCGACGAAGGTGAACTCGCCCGCCGTGCCCGCCAGGATCTCGCTCTCCCAGTGCCGCAGGCCTTCGTCTACCCGCATCGCCGATGTATAGGTCAGGGCCGCTTCGTAATTGCTGATGATGCCCAGTCGTTCCCAGGTCGGCCAGCACATCGTCGCCACCGGAACAGACGGCCCGGGGCCGCTGCCCGCGGCCCACAATCCGATCCGGCTCAGCGCGTCGTTGGCCGCGCCGTACTCGAGCTGCCCGGTCATCCCACCCCAGCGTCCCGCGAGTGAGCCCGCGCTGCTGAAGAAGCGCAGCGGAGGGTGATCTGCCAGTGCGGCAAGCAGATTCAGCAGGCCGATGACCTTGACGCCGACGGTCCGGCCGACCACCTCGGGCGTTTTGGCGGGCAGCCGGACCGGAGCGTCGATACCCGCGTTGTGCACGACACCGGCCAGCCGCGGCCCCGCCGCGGCCAGCAGTGCGCGGACCTGGTCCGGATCGGTGACATCGCAGCGGTGATAGCCGATGTCGAGCCCCTCGGCACGCGCATCGTCGAGCCGTTCGACGAGCTGCCGACTCCATGCGGCCCGGGACAACTCCGCACGGGTCTGCGCGAGGGTGCGTTGCCGGGCAGCCTCGATGAGCCTGCGGTCCCGGTACTCGCGAAACTCGCTGTCCGACAGACCGATGATCGGATCGTCCGGTCGCGGCAACGGCATCCTGCCGCTGATGAGCACGCGGCAGCGGTGCCGCAGGGCCAGATGCCGCGCCAGCGCGAATCCGATCCCCCGGCCACCACCGGACATCACCACGACATCGCCGGGCCCGAGGTCGACGACCGGACCCGGGACCTCGGCCCGCTCGGCGGCGAGCGTATAGCGCCGACCCTCGTGGTAGCCGATCTCGAAGCGGCCCCACCGATACAGCTCGCGGCAGATCATGGTGGCCATCTCGGCATCGAGCGGTTCGACCGCCGTGTCGCCGGGCGGGAAGTCCAGCACGCGGATGTTCACAGTGTCGAATTCGCGCGGCAGTCCCTTCGCCAGGCCCGCCCACAGTCCGCCCAGCGGCTGGGCGATGGGGCCGCCCGAATAGCCGTGGCAGCCGTCCATCCGAGTCACCGCGAGATAGAACAGCCGCTCGGCACTGGATTCGGCATGCCAGTCGTCGTAACACCGCTGCAGCAGTTCGATCGTCTGCAGCAGCGGCGCCTCCCAGCCCCCGGGATGTGAAAGGCCGAAAGTCCCTTCGATATTCAGATCGACGATGCCGTCGATCCGGCCCATGGTTCGACAGAACTCGGCGACGTCACCGCCCTCGTTCGGGGGCGCCAAGCGCCACGGCATCGCACCGGCTCCGCGCAGCGCCGCCAGCACCCGATCCGCGGAGGCATCGCTGCCGCCGAGGACGGCGATGCGGCGGCCGGGCAGCTGCGGGCTCGGCTCGTCGGGTACCGCCGCGACTTCCAGTGGGCGCCACACGAATCGCCGGACGGGCAGCACGCCGCTCATGAGTCCCTCGGAACGATCCGCAATTCGATGCCGTGGGCGGGCCGCAGGGAGGCGGCGGTCCTGAGTGTCACGGTGCTGCCGGGCACGCGCCGAATCCTGAACCGGGAGACCAGCATTGCCAGCGTCAGGCACATCTGGGTCACGGCCATCATCTCACCGACGCATTTGCGCTGGCCGCCACCGAACGGAAAGTAGCTGTACTTCGGCCGGTCCTGCTTGGCGGCCTCGGTGAATCGCTCCGGATCGAAGCGGTAGGGCGCGGCCCAGAGGTCCGGATGCCGGTGCGTCACATACGGACTCAGGAAGACACACTCGCCCGCCGGGACGTGCCAGCCCGCGATGTCATCAGCGGCCACGGTGGCGCGGGGGTACACCCAGATCGGCGGATGCAACCGCAGTGCCTCGTCGAGCACCATTCTCGTATAGGTGAGCCCGGGCACGTCCGCGGCCGCGGGATCGCGGCCACCGAATACCCGCCGGGCCTCGTCGGCCATGCGGTCCTGTACCTCGGGCGCATCGGCCAACTCCCACAGCGCCCACGCCAAACCCGTTCCGGCCGTTTCATGTCCGGCCATCAGGACCGTCATCATCTCGTCGCGCACATCGGCATCGGTGCGGTCGGTCGCCAGCAGCAGATTGACCAGATCCGGCCGATCGGCATGGGCGCCGCCGCGATGGGCCTCGATGATCCGGCCGACCATGTCGTAGAGGGTCTTCCGGGCGCGGACCGTGCGCAGAGTGGACGGGAACGGCAGCCATGCGGGGAGCAGTTCCGGCACCCGGCCGCGGTGCACGATCGCTTCGATGGCGGTGTCCATGGCCGGGCCGACCCGTTCGGCATCACCGTCCAGACCGGTGTCGAACAGGGTTCTGCCCAACGCGTCCAACGTGATTCGCATCATCGCCGGGATCACGTCGCCGGTGAATCCGGCGCGCTCGCGCCGGTGCCAGCCGTCGAGGACCGCCGCGGTCGAGGACACCATCGCATCGACCATGGCGGCGATCGCATCCCGGTGGAACAGCGGGTTCACCACCCGCCGCCGGACTCGCCAGGCCTCTCCGTCGGTGGTCAGCAGCCCGTTGCCCATGAAGATCTTGAACCGCTCGTAGCCGATGCCACGGACGTAGTTGGCGTTGTTGTCCAGCAGGACGTGTTTGATGCCGTCCGGGTGGTAGACCAGAGTGGCGGTCATCAGGCCCAGCGGCAGCCGCACCGTATCGCCGTAGCTTTGGCGCATGGCCTCGAACAGGCCGGGGCCGTTGCCGCGCAGCGCTCGAACGTGCTTCGCGATCTGCAGGGCCCCCACAGGTCCCGGGGGCAGTCGGCGTGCCGTACCGATATCGATGGCGGTCATCTCACTCGGCTCCCTTACGTGGATGGATGCCGGCCGGGCGGGTTTCGCCGGTGGCCGGATTCAGATATCCGGTGGTGGTCCAATCCAGTCCGGCCAGCGACAGGACGACCCGGCCGTCCGGTCGCACGGCCACGAATCGGTTGTCCGGCGCGGACGTTCCGACGGCGTACAGGTCGATCGGTCCGGAGCTCGCCACGAGGGCGTCGTTGGTGTGCTCGTACAGATCCAGTCGATCGATCCGCAGCGGTGCGGCGATCGGCACGAAACCCTCGGCGTCACCGGCCGAGAGCACACCCGTGCGTAGCAGTGCGTCCAGGAGGACGACCGGAACGCGGAAGCGGGAGAAGACCGGATCGTCCGGGGCCAGCCGCAGGTCGTAGGTGGAGCGCCGGCCGAGTGGATGCAGCCTGGTGCCGGAGGTCGATTCGAAGACGCCGGTCAGCAGGACCGGGGAACCGTCTCGATGGTAGGGGTCGGCGACCGGTTGTTCGGCCGCCGGATACCACGACCGCCAGGGCGGGGCCGCGGGCATGGTCGCCGCCATGAGGGCCGTGGCACGGAAGTGGACCATATCGCGCACCAGCACGGTGCCGTTGGGCGCGACGATATCGCCGGTGACCTCGACATCGACGCGCACCTGCCCGAGATCGTCCCGTCGCTGCGACACCTCGGCCCGAATCCTCTTGAGCGCGGGCCGATCCGGCGCGTACACCTTGAGGAACCGGTCGAAGGTCATATCCTCGAGGGCGTATACCCGCATCGTCGGCACCAGCGCGGCGGCGGCCTGCAGTGCGATCTCCGCGACGAACGCCCCGGGCAGGGTCGCGACATCGCCGACCCGGTGATCGGTCAGATAGCTGTCACTGCGCAGATCGAAGGTGTGCTCGTGCACCGCCCAGGGTCGTCCGTCCACGACACCTCCGGCCACCTCGCGGTCGAGGTAGAACGGACGTGGAGTCGGCCCGAGGAAGCCGGGCAGCAGCGCGTCGACCGCGCCGTATTCCGCGATACCCAGATGCGCCACATACGGACTGGGTCGCGCCGCCCGCAACTGGCGCAGGAAATGGTGCACGCCCTCGTCGGTCGACATGTTCGAGTACTGACCGGTGCGATCGAAGTATGCCTTGGTCAAATCGTTGGCGCCCAGCCCGACCTGCCCCCAGAGCGTCCACCCGATGGTGAACTCGTCGCGGCCCCCTCCGGCCGACGCCAGTGCCGCGGTGCCCAGGAAATCGTTCGCCGAGGCGTAGTCCACCTCACCGATCTGCCCGGTGACGCCGAGCAGTGAGCCGAAGTTGCACCAGAGGCGTGGTGGCCGATCGGTCAGGGCCGCAGCGAGATTGGTGTAGCCGAGCAGTTTGATATCGCGGATCGCACGGAATTCGCCGAAGTCCTTCGCCGCGATGGGTGCGGGACGGTTGAGGCCGGCCGCGTTGATCAGCAGATCGATTCGGCCTGCCGCCACGTGGATTCGGTCCATCGCGCGCTGTACCGCGTCCCTGTCGCGCACGTCGCAGGCCAGATACTCCACGGCCGCGCCCGCTTCCTCGATTCGGCGCAGATTTCGGATCACGGTGCGCGCGTTGGCGATTCGCTCGTATTCGAGATTCAGGTCCCGCGGTGTCGCCGTCGGCTCCTCGGCCCGCCGTCGCCGCATGTACTCCCGTTTCGCGGCGGCGAATTCGGCATCGGGGAGGTCGAGGTACTCCGCGGGCAGCGCGTCGAATTCGGTGCTGCCCAGGACATAGCATCGACTGCCGAAGTTCCGGGCCACGGCCACCAGGAGTTCGGCGGTGATGCCCCGGCCGCCGCCGACCGCCACGACCAGCGAATTGCCGTCCAGGGGCGAGATTTCCGACTGCGGGTCGTCGAGCACCGTCAGGCGAGCCCGGTATCGGAGGCCGTCGGCGTAATACGCCACCGGGGCCGATCGGTCGAGCATGGATTCCGCCGCGACCCGCGAGCGACCATCGGCGATATCGCCGTCGGTCACCAGGGCAAAGGTCGTACTGCGGGGTCGTTCGAGGGCGGCGACCTTGATCGCCCCGGTGAACAGGCCCACATACGGGTTCGGTGTGGTCGCGTTCAGGGCATGGGTCAGCAGGACTACGGTGGACGAATCGGGTTCGGCCAGCGGGTCCGAAAGCTTTTGTGCCACAAGGAACCACAGATCGTGCAACGCACACAGGGTTCGAGTGCGCTCGATGCCGATCTCACCCGAGAGGTCGGCGACCAGACGTACATGCCGTGTCCCGGCCGTGCGTTCCAGTACCGCGGCAACTGCCTCCGGTGTCACATCCGGCACGTGCAGCACACCCGCGCCGGGCCGCAACGACAATACCGTGGTCCGCTCGGGCACCGCGATCCCGCGCAACACCGACGGGTCCTCGACCATCAGGAGGGTGGGCGCCTCGGGAAGGAAGTCGATCGCCGGGCGCACCGCGACACCGGGCTCCGGCTCCAGACTCCAGGCGTGCGGGTCGACACGGGTTGGGACCGCGTGCTTTTCGGTGCCGGTGACGCGGACCGCGGCGTCCGGCGCACCGTCCTCGCCGTGGCAGCGCACGACCGCGCTGCCGCCCGATGCGACCGAGCGCAGGGCCGAGATGATGCCGAACGCTCCCTCACCGCCCAGGAAGTTCGGGCGGCCGCCGTCATTGCGGGCGCCGCATTCGATATCGCCCGCGATGTCGGCGGCGATCGGGTCCAGGAAGCCGAGCACCGGCAGTCCGGCCTGGGTGGCGGTCTCCTCGGTGGTCACCGCGAGCAGGAAGGCGCCCTCCGCGATACGAGCGTCGGGAGGCAGCAGATCGCCGAGCAGTGTCCGGTGCTCAGCGGTGGTGTTGCCGTTGATACCGCCCACCAATGCCATGCGCAGCGCGCCGGTGCGCAGATACCGGGCGGCCACGTCGATCGCGCTCATGGAGGCGGTGAACCCGGTGTCGACGGTCATCGTCACACCGTTGAGGCCGAAGTAGTTCGACACCCGGGCGGGGATGACATTCGGCATCATGCCCGGGAAGGTGTTCTCGGTCGCCGGGGGGATCAGGGTCCGCACATCCGCCGCGATATCGGCCAGCATCTGCTCCAGCCAGGGTTCGCGAGCCAGTGCCGGATCGGTGCGCAGCGCGGTGGCGGCGTCGTCGAGATAGCAGCGGGTCGCATAGAGGGTGGCATTGCGGGTCTCTCCGAAATGGCCCAGTATCACGCCCATTTCGGCCTGATTCGCGGTCCAGAAGTCGCCGATGCGGGCCTGGATGGACCGGGCGCAGGCCAGAATCATCAGCTGGCAGCGGTCGATCGCACGCATCAGCCCCGGCGGCAACTTGACCTCGTCGATGGTCGGCAGTGGGTACTGGTCACCGAAGGTCGTCGCGGGTTCCGGCGCGGCCAGCCACTCGTCCGGATCGGTCGCGCCGGGCAGATGCGAGGCGACGGCGACCACGGCGAGTCGCCCGGCGGCGGTGGGCCTTTCCGAACGGTCGGCGGCGTCGACGGCCCACTGTCCGGGCACCGGTGGTTCCTCGACGACGAGATGGGCGTTGGTGCCACCGAATCCGAAGCCGGATACCGCGGCCACCCGCGGCTTCCTCCCGCCGGCAGGCCAGGGCACGGCCGTCTTCGGGATCTCGAGATTGCCCGAATCGATCATGAATTCCGTTGGGGCATGGTCGAATCGGTGCTGCGGCGGGATGAGTTCGTGAGCGAAGCCGAGCAGGATCTGGATCAGCGAGGATGTCCCCGCCGCCCAGCCCGTATGGCCGATGACCGATTTGTTCGAGGTCACCCGTACCGGTTCGGAACCCGACATGGTGGCCCGCAGCGAGGCGAACTCCGCGGCGTCCCCGGCCGGGGTACCCGTCGCATGGGCGACGACCCAGTCCGGCACCGTCGTCCCCGCGCGCCGGATGGCCAGCTCCTGACCCACCGCGCTCGGGGCGTAGATCGCCTTACCCTTACCGTCGGAGGAGGCGCCGAAAGCCCTGACCACTCCGAGGATTCGGTCACCGTCGCCGCGCGCGCGGCGCAAGGTCTTGAGCACGACCGTGGCCGCGCCGTCGGAGAACAGCACACCGTCACTGGTCTTGTCGAAGCTGCGCACCTCACCGCGTTCCGACAGGCCCCGCAGCTTCGCGAACAGCACCGAACCCCGCGGCCCGACCGCGAACGCGCCACCGCAGACCGCGATGTCGTACCGGCCCGCCAGCAGGCCCTCGAGACCGAGATCCACGGCGTACAGCGATGACGAGCACGCCGTATCGATCATCATCATCTCGGTCTCGTCGGGCAGCAGGCCCGCCATCGCCCCGGCGCCGACCTGATGCGGGAACATCCGATTCGGATCGATGATGCTGCGCGGATACCGCGCCCGCAGCCGGGCCTCGATTGCGGCCAGCCGGTCTTCGATCCGGTCGACTCCCCTGTCCCGCAGCGCTTGTCGAGCCCGCCGGACAATGCCCGCGACAACCGTCGCCTCCTCGGCGTGCTGATTGCCGTCGGCGGTGTACCCGACCAGGAATCCGAACCTGTCCGACGGCCGCCGGACCACCGAGTCCAGCGCTTGCAGCACCGAATTACGCAGCCACAGCGTGGTCGATTCGATATCGCCCGGATGCCGCCCCGCGGCGGCGAGTTCCGCGGCCAGGTCCGGATGCGGGACGAAGTCGGTGATGAACGCCGAATGCCGGGAATAGGACTTGTCCTCGGTACCGCGATCCGGCGAGTAGAAGCTCTCGTTGTCCCACCGATCCACGGGAACCCGCATGAAACGCTCGCCCCCCGCGACGAGTTCGCGCCAGAACTCCTCGGGATCGTTCGCTCCGGAGACCGTGACACCCATCCCGACAATCGCGATGGCGTCCCCGTCGTCCTCGTCGTCCACCGGTGCGGCAGCGACCGCGGGAGCGGTCGGAGCCACAGTGGCCGCGGGAGCGGTCGGGGCCTCGCGCGGCACGAAATCCCTTGGCGGCGACAGCAATGCCGCACCGGTCGACAGGCCGCCGTCGGCCAGGAGGACCTGTCCGGTCACCCAGCTCGCGTCCGGAGAGGCCAGAAAGGCGACGATTGCGGCGAGTTCCTCGGGGGTGCCGAGACGGCCCAGTGGTGTCGCGGCGATCGTCGCCTGCTGCATGGCGGCGGCATCGGGAAACTGGTCGGCCACTGGGCTTTTCAGCATTCCGGCCGCGGCGGTGTTCACCCGGATGCCGAATTCGGCGAATTCGACGGCGAGGTAGCGGGTCAGGGCCTCGACGGCGGCCTTGGCCGGGCCACAGGCCAGATATCCCGACATGACGAACTGGCCGCCGCCGAGGGTGGAGACGTTCACGATGCTCGCACCCGGACGGTGTTTCATCAGCGACAGGGCCCGGCGCGAACAGCCCAGCCCGCCTTTGAGATTCGTATCGATCGCGCGGTCGATCATCGCCTCGTCGACCTCGGGCCCGGTGGCCAGGCGACCGTCGGCGGCGCTGTTGACCAAGACGTCCAGCGCCCCGAATTCCGCGGCGATCTCATCGAACATCCGGTCACGCTGGGCCGCGTCCGCCACCGAGGCCCGAATGATGTGGGCACACCCACCGGCGGCCTCGATCTCGGCCTTGGTCGCACGCGCCTGCTCCGGCGAGCGGAAGTGGTTGACGATCACCAGCGCACCCTCGGCCGCCAAGCGCAGGGCGATGGCCCGGCCCACAGTGCGTGCGCCGCCGGTGACCAACGCGATCTTCCCGTCGAGGTACACAGCCTTCTCCGCTGCCTACGTCGCGACGATGAGGTCGGCGATACGTCCGAGAGTGTTCAACTCTCCGATCTTGAAGTCCGCCGGCAGCGGGCCGAGCCGATAGGTGTCCCCGATCCGCATCAGCAGTTCGGTCTGCTTCACCGAGTCGACACCCAGCTCCGCTTCCAGATCGGTGTCCTCGTCGAAGACCTCCGGCGGGTATTCCAGAGCGTTGGCGTAGAGGACGACCAGTTGCTGGAAAAGTTCCTTCCGAGAAGGTGTTTCGTCCTCGGGCACGGATTCCCGGCGGGGCGTGAGGGCCGGCGCGGGCGGTTCGTCGGATACGGCGGCGGATACCGCGCGAGCCGGCGCGTCGTCGTGCATGGCGGCCACGAATTCACTGATCGTGAGCTGCGCGATGCGTTCGACACGGGTCTGCCACAGCCGATCGAATTCGTCCGCCTCACGCTGCGGTACCTGTCCCGCTACCTCCGCGAAGATCTCCGGCCGGACCGAATCTCGCAGCAGCGAAACGATTTCCGGGCCATCGCCAAGGGCACCTCGCGTGATCTTGGTCAGCGCGTCGAGCGCACCGCACTCGACGAAAGTACCGACACCACCGGCGCGCAGCGCGCGCACGGTATCGGCGAAACGCACCCGCCGGGTGAGATGTCCGGCCAGTGCCGCGGTCAGATCGTCGGTGTCCCGATAGGCGCGGCCCAGGATCGGCGAGCAGACCTCGGCCCGCGGCCGCTGCTGTGGAATGTGCCGGATCCGCAGGGCGAAGTCCAGGGCCGCGGCCGACAGCATCGGGCTGTGGAACGGATAGGCCGATTTCAGTGCCGCCGTGCCGATTCGGAGCGCGGTGGCGATCGCGTGCGCCTTCTCGACCGAGCCGCCCGGGCCCGCGATCACCGTCTGCGCGGCATGGTTCTCCGCGGCGACGACCGCCTGCGGATCACCGATCAGCAGCAGAATCTGTTCGACCGCACGGACATCGGTGCTCAACGCGAGTTGACATCCGTCGCGCTCCCCCGCCGCGTCCAACGCCGCGCCGCGGTGGCAGACGATCTCCGCACCCGCGGTGACGGAGAACGCATCGGCGCACACCAGTGCGGCGATCTCACCGAAACTGTGCCCCACCAAGACATCCGGGCGCGGTCCGCGCGAGAGCAGGACGCGATACGCGGCCACCGAGGTGCCGTAGATCGCCGCCTGCAGCAGATCCGGACTCGACCGCAGGAGCTCATCGATATCCGGGGCGTCGGTGTCGTACAGCAGATCCGAGACGGTTCCGCCCGCCAATCGGCCTGTCACCGCGTCGATCTCACATAGCGTCTCCCGGACCTCCGGCAGATCCCGCACAGCCGCCAGGGCGCCAGGGGCATATGCCCCCTGCCCGGGAAAGAGCGCAGCGCTCCGTTTCACCGTCATCGAAGACCCTTCCAGCGTCGAACGTGCCCGATTCAGTTCCAGCGATAGCGCCCGGCCAGCCTATGGCTAACTATTAGTTACCTTTCCGGTGGCGGACCGAGTTGTCCGCCCGGACCCCGGTCGCGCACCCGCACACCCCTCGTCAGGCCCGGTCGAGATGGTCGGACAGCCAGGCCAGCGCCATCGGCGCCGCCATCGCGGCCGACGACAGATGCTCGGCGAGGGGCAGTTTCACGTATGTCAGATCGACACCTCGGCTGCGGTAATCCGCCGCCAGGCGGTCGTTGGCCTCGGGCAGCGCGACACTGTCGTTCTCGCCCACGGCCAGATACAGCGGCACCCGCGGTGTTCCCAGCCGACCGGCTCGGACGGATTCGACGACGGCCGCGACCTGCGGCGGGTCCATGGGCCAGATCCGGTCGACCGTGGTGTCACGGCCGTCGGCGAAGGCATAGCGGGCCAGCACCTCGCCATTGCACATACTGCTCAGTTCGCGGCCCAGATCCGGATCGGTGAACAGGCCGGGCAGATTCAGTTCCGGATAGGCCCGGGCCAAGCCGAAAATCGAGGTCAAGTCGATTCCGGCGAAGGGGCTCTTGTTCATTCGCCGCCCCGAGGCGTTCAGGTCGGCGGGCAATCCCACGGCGACCGCACCGACCAGGTTCAGCTCCGGCGCGTATTCCGGTGCCAACTCGGCGGCGAATTCGGTGCCGCGCGCACCACCGGAGTAGCCCAGCATCCCGACCGGAGTTCCGGGCGACAGTCCCGCCGGTGCGAAGTTCAGCGCGGCGCGGATGCCGTCCAGGGTGTTGCGGCCCTCGACGTAGGCGGCCGTGAATTGGTTGTCGGGACCGAGGAAATCGGGGACGACGACCGTGTAGCCACGACCGAGCAGTGCGACCAGATTCGGCAGCTCCGTAACCATTCCCGTGGACGCCAGGTACGCGGTGCCCGCCCGCAGTTGATACGAGGGATTGCACCGATCGCTCAGCGCGTCGACCCACGGATCGAAGGCCACCAGCTTCGTCGACTGCGCGCCGCCGACCGGCTGGATGATCGTCGCGACCGTCGTCCAGGGTGTGCCCTTGGTGTCCTGGCTCACGTACTTCACCTGCCAGGAGGTCAGCGGTTCCCCCGCGGGGATATCCGGTATCTCGACCGGTCTGCTGTCCACGACCTCACCCATCCGGGCACCCTCGAACGATGCGGGCTGCGTGTAGAACGGGTCATCGGACGGGCTCGGAAGTCCCGGTACCGGCGGCAACGCAGTGGCCACGGGCGCAACGAGATCGACCGCGCACATCGCCGCTGCGACGACGACGAAGCTGAAAACCCTTGTCACGATGTGAGTCTGGATACGAGTCATCGTTCGCACCTCGGGAGTTGTCGGAGGGTGACCGGGGCCGGCCCGGATGGGCCGGCCCCGGTACCGCGGTCAACGGATCACAGCGTTACGGACACCAACCGGTTGGCCGATTCGCGCACCGGGCCGTCGGCCGCACCGGCTCCGACGGTCGGGATGCCCGGTTCGGGCGAAACGGTCTCGGTCGCAGCCGGTTTCGGAGCCAGCAGATTCTGTAGCCCGGCGACGACCTGTGCGGTGTCGACATCCGCGGCCACCTGTTTTCCGTTGCCACGCTTGCGCAGGCCCCGAGTGCCCGATCCGCCGGTCGATTTCGATACCACCACTATCGGCAGCGCGATGATCATCGACCCCAGGAGGATGATGCAGCCGAGCACGAACAGCCCGCCCAGCCCGACGACCACGGCCACCGGGCCCGCCACCACCGAGACGGCCCCCACCACCAGCGCCGCCAGGGCGGCGACCGCGAGCAGGGCGAGGAACACCGGCGAGGCCAGCACCACCAGACCGATCGCGAGGAGCGGGAACACGAAGATCGCGACCGGTAGGAACAGCACGAACGGAATCGTCAGCACCGCGGCGAACACGGTGGCCACCAGCACGATCGCCGCAACAGCCACGGCCGCCACAATCCCGACGGCAATGGCGACGATATTGCCGGCCAGCGCCACCACGCCCAGCGCGATCAGGACCGCGCCGATGCCCACGGCGGCGACCAGCCAGATCGCGGCGACGAGCACGATCGCGACCGGGATCGTGATCAACCACAGCGGCGGGAACAGCGCGCTCACGAGAAGCAGGCCCGCTGCGAACCCGAGAACGGTCAGGCCCCAGACGATTCCCATTCCGACGGCGCCGATCGCCAGCAGGACGGCCACCGCGTTGCCGACCAGCATCGCGGTTCCGACCATGGCGAGCACGTTGAACAGCATCGCGCCGAAGATCAGCGGCGAGGCCAGCACGGCGAGCGGCGGGCAGAAGATGGCCAGCAACACCGCCGCGATCAGGTTTGCGACGACAGTGACCACCGCCAGGGCGGAACCGGCGACGAACAACCCGCCGACGACGACAACCGCGGCGACGAGCGCCGCCAAGACGAAGGCGCCGCCCTCGACCAGCGTCGAAGCGGCCGCTCCGATGCAGAGCGCGGCCAGCGCGACCGCCACGACCGCGGCCAATACGACATCCGCGATCAGGATGAACGGAATGGCCCAGGGCATGATCACCATCAGGGGCAGCGAGAGCAGTAGTAGCAGGGCGGTCAGGCCTGCGATCACCACGAGCCCGATACCCACGGTCAGCACCGTGGCCACCATGCCCGCCGCGAGGCTGGCCAGCAGCCCGAACACCCCGAGGACGACCGGCAGCGCGACCAGCCCGAGGAAGAACAGCGGCGCAAGGAACGGTCCGATAATCGGCAGGCCGAGGATCAGCAGCGCCGAGGCGACCGTGCCGAATCCCAGTGCCACAACGATCGCCACCAGCGCGGCGATGGCGAGCAGCTTGCCCACGAAAGCCACGGTGTAGGCGATCAGGACACCGGCGACCATCAATATCGCCAACCCGACGATCATCAACGCCAGGTGCACGAATACGAAGATGATCGAACCGACGAACGCGATCGGCGCCAATACGATCGCGCCCAGCACGAGCACACCGATCACCACCGCGGCAGCGATACCAGCCAGGACAAGCGCGCCGAGCACCAGCGGACCCAGCACAAGCGCACCCAAACCCAGCACCGCGGCGACAATACCGGCCAGAATCAGCCCGCCGATCACCACCGCACCCAAGGCCAGTGCACCCAGACCCAGCACCAGGGGCACGGCCACAACCGCGGCGGCGATACCGGCGAGAACGAGCCCGCCCACCACCAGCGCACCGAGACCCAGCGCAACGAGAATCGGCCCACCGAACACAATCGCACCCAGAATCAGCGCACCCAGACCCAGCGCAACGAGAATCGGCCCACCAAACACGATCGCACCCAGAATCAGCGCACCCAGACCCAGCACCACGGGTGCGGCCACGATCGCGGCGGCGATACCGGCGAGAACGAGCCCGCCCACCACCAGCGCACCGAGACCCAGCGCTCCGAGACCCAGCGCACCCAAACCCAGCACCGCGGCGGCAATACCGGCCAGGATCGGCCCGCCGAACACCACCGCACCCAACGCCAGCGCACCCAGCCCCAGCACCGCAGCAGCAATACCGGCCAGGATCGGCCCACCGAACACCACCGCACCCAACGCCAGTGCACCCAGCCCCAGCACCACAGGCAGAGCCAACGCACCCAGACCCAGCACCACGGCGGCAATACCGGCCAGAATCGGCCCACCGAACACCACCGCACCCAACGCCAGCGCACCCAGCCCGAGCACCGCAGCAGCAATACCGGCGAGAATCGGCCCACCGAACACCACCGCGCCCAGGACCAATGCACCCAGCCCCAAGGCCAGTGCGCCCAGGCCCAGCACCACCGGCAGCGCGATGATCGCACCGATGATCAGCACCGGGGCGAGCACGATCGCGCCCACGACCACCAGACCGATCACGACGGCGGCCACGATCAGCAGCCCCGGCACGATGGCCACGCCGCCGAATAGGAACACCGCGGTGTTGTGCATCTGGCCCGGCAGCAGCCCCCGCACACCGCGCAGCACCATGTCGCGCAGCGGCGCGAAGATCGAGCCGGGGCTGGTGACGGCATTGAGCAGCGGACTCACGAATCCGGCGAGGGGGGCGAGCGAGGCCATCAGCGTTCCGGACCGGACCACCTGCTCGAACGCGCCGAGCAGCGCGCTCAGCGGCTGTGATCCCGCGGCGACGGCCGTCAGGGTCGGGGCCGCCTCTCGCAGGACCGGGGCGAAGTGCATGAGGATCGGTCGCACGACATCGGCCAGCGGCCCGGACTGCAGCAGCGGCGTCAGGCGATCGGCGACAACGGTTTTGATGTCGGCCCCGGATGCGATGTCCCGCAACGCCGGAGCGATCTGCGCGAGCACCGGTGACCAGTCGGCGCTGGTGGCGTGGGAGAGCACCGGCTCGACCAGTTCGCGCAGCGCCCTGGTCGGATCCTCCCCGCCCTCCTGCGGGGTGCCGAAGACCTCCCGCGCCTGAGCGATCAGGGTATCGATCACGGAATCGCCGGAATCCCTTCGGGCGCCGGCCATTTCGGTGGCATCGCGGACGAAGGCGAGCACATCTTCCGCCGGCTGCCGCAGCGGGCCGACCGGAATCTGTTCGGCCCATGCGCTGACCTGCGTCAGATTCAGGCCCGAGGTCGCGATCTGGCCGACCGCACCGGCGATGTTCTCGACGGCCAGCGGGGCACGACCGGTGTCACCGTTGCTGGCGACCCCCTCGTTCTCGGGCTCGGCCGCCGCCTGGACCGCCGGGCGGATCAGGGGTGCGGCCGTGGCCGGGGTGGACGTCGCCTCCGACACCGGCGGAGCGGGATCGACCGCGCGCTGCGGGGCCGGCTCGCTCACCCCGTCGGCGAATGTGCCGAGGGGTGCGGCCAGCGGGCTGCCCGTCGCCAGCCCCTGGGCACCGTTCAGAGCCGACTCGAGCTGAGCGCGTGCGCCCGGATCGAGATGGGTCCCGACCGCCGCACCGAGCCGGCCGAGCGGCCCGCCGCCGGTATCGGTGGCCGTGGCGGTGGCCGGTGTGGTCTCCGCCTGCGCGACGCTCTGGGCGCCGAACGACGCCGCCGCTATGGAGGCGAACGCGGCAGCCGTATACAGGCCGCGGCGATTTCTGTCGGTGTTTCTCCGGTGCTGGCCCGAGGCCTTGGTGGTTCGTGTTTTCCGGCCGGGTTCGTAATCGAGATAGCCCATCGGGGACTCCTGTCCATAGCGTGTGACGCCCAGAATTCCGATATTCGGTGGAGCTAATTTCCAGCTAAATAATAGTGGGGCATACGAAAAGGGCAACGAATATCCATGTGACGTACGTTTCCATACAAATAAAATTGATGAATGGGAGCCAGCTTCCACACTGGACGGCCGGCCTACGCAGATTCTTTGTGAATCGGGGCGTTCAGCGGCACACCAGGGCGACGATCACCACCACGCTCGAGATAAAAACGAGCAGGTAGGCGATGAAGATTCCGGCGAGCACGCGAATCAAACCGTTCCGATCACGCTTCGGCCGGTCGCGCCGCGACCGGATGACCGGTGGCGAATCCGATCGCCGCGGAGCCCGATAATCAAGCATGCGAATCCCCTCACCGTCGACGAGCCAGCGAATGCAAAAGATATTCCATAATCCACATACTCACGTCAATAGAAATCGGTCGGCCTGTCCGGTCGAATGCCCGGAAATCCCCTTGACTCTCGCAATTCTTTGTGATTCCCGACCGATTTTCCGGCTCCGACATCGCGGCCGTCGTGGCCGATCCGAACGCCCGCCGAGGGACGAACGGGAGGTCAGACAGTCCGGGTGATGCACCCTTTCGGCCTGAAATGCCCTCCCGTGTCGCAAACTTAGGGACGAACCGGAGGTCGGATCGTCCGGGCGGCACACCCTTTCGGCCTGCAATGCCCTCCCGTGTCGCAAACTTGGCAAAATAAGCTACGGCCCTGAAGGTTTCCCCGGTCGGCAGCGTCGCCGGCCCGTCCGTGCCGGACCGAGAAGGGCAGTGTTATGGAGCCGATTCCACTGTTGACACGTGCAGAACCGCTCAATCTGTATCGGATCACCCAGTTCCTCGAGGTGGCCGAGCAGTTGAGTTTCACCCGGGCCGCCCAGCGCTTGCACATGACACAGCAGGCCCTGAGCGTTTCCGTGCGGCGTCTCGAGCAAGAACTCGGCGTCATGCTGTTCGACCGGACGACGCGGCGGGTGACGCTCACCCATGCCGGACGGATCCTGCGCAACGGATCCCGGAGTCTGCTCATGGCGTCCCAGGAGGTGACCGAGCAGACCCGGCAGGCCGCGCAGCTCGCGCGAGTGGGCGACTGTCAAGGCCTGGACCGTTAGGAACTCGTCAATATTATCGCCAGGCGATCTTTTGCGCGCGCCGCTGACCTGCTCGGATCCAAATGTTGCCGATAGGTTGCTTGACGCTGGTGCAGTCGTCCGAGAACCATCGGTTCGGTCCCGCAAGGACTTCTGTTGCAAGCTCGCAAGCTCGACAAAAGGAGTTTCACCCGCGATGGACCTCTTCGATCCGCAGTTCAGCGCCGCCGTAATCCCGCCGACGATCCTGCTGCACCTGAGCAGGCTCGCCGCGGACCGTGGTTTCGACACCGAGCTGTGGTTCGACGGGATAGGCGTGGTACCCGACCAGCTCGACGCATCCGACGCCCGAGTCTCCTTCCGGCAGGCGGCGACGATTCTGCGCCGCGCGCTGCGCGCCCTGCCGGACGGCCCGTGGGGCGTCGAGATGGGGGTGAAGAACGCGACCGTGCGCTTCGGCCTGCTCGGGACCGCGATGCGTTCCTGCCGCATCGCTGGGGAGGCATTCGGCCTCGGCGTCGAATTGCATCGGTCGGTGGGCAGCATGCTCGACTTCGAGTTCGACTGCGGGCCGGAATCGAGCACCCTGCGGGTTCTCGAGCGGATTCCCGATCCCGAAACGGTGCGATTCCTGACCGAGGAGGCGATATTCACCACCTTGATGACCGCACGGTGGGTGCTGGAGGACGATATCTGCCCGCAACGCGTGCGCATCGCGTATCCGGAACCGCCGCACGCCGATTATTACCGCAGATACTTCCGATGCCCGATCGAATTCGGCCGTGGCGTCACCGAGCTGACCTTTCCCAGCCACCTGCTCGGCCGCCCCATCCGCACCTGTAACGAGGCCAACCTCCATGCCTCATTGGACGCCTTCAAGCGCATGGTCGACGCGGTCCCCGATCGCACCGACACGGTCGCCTCGGTCGAGGCCATCCTCGGCGAGAATCTGCGCCGGGTGATCACCATGGCCGAGGTAGCGGATCGGCTGTTCGTCACCGAGCGCACCCTGCGCCGACAGCTCACCGTCGCCGGCGAGCGCTTCAGCGATATCCGCGACAGGGTGCGACAGCGCCGGGCGCTGTTCCTGGTCCGGGAGACCGGCATGACGATCGCCCAGATCGCGACCCAGACCGGCTACAGCGATGCGCGCGAATTCCGCCGCGCCTACGTCCGGTGGAACGGCGAGCCGCCCAGCGAGACCCGCAAGGCGCGCGGTATGGCCGTCGACGACTTCGAGGTGGCCGCCGGCCCGATCGAAGAACGAGTCGCGTCCTGACTCGAAGCCACCCATACCCGGATCGAGATCGAGGACCCGCCCGCGGCCTCCCGACAACGCAAGCGGCTGTCAAGGATTCGTCAAAGCGGGTGCGGAAATCTTGCTCCGGGATTCGCGATGGGTTGATATCGCAGTATGACTGCAGCCGTCGGCCCCTACCGCGCCATGCGCGCGGTAGCCGACGCTGACGGGCACCGCATCGAGCGGATGCCGTCCGCCCTGGAGCTCTTCGGCTTCGGGAGCGAGGACGAGCCGCCCAGTCCGGCCTAGCCGGTCCGTCGAATCCTGTACCGCGCAGTCGATCTGCGCCGTGCACTGTCGCCGCTGAGCGCGCGGCGTTCCACACCACCCCCGCGACTTTCCTCGCGAGCCCTTCGCGCGGCTGCCCGCCTTCTGGTGTCGGCCGCGTGCACTACGAAGGCCGCGAACAGGCCAACACCGCTGCGCTCGTGCGCAATTCGTGCGCTCGCGCCCGCCTGGCGGCGTGGATCGATCAGCTCGCACAGACAGCCCGAATTTCCGACACCCCTGACAGGAGGAGAACATGTCCAAACGAGCGAGGAAGAAGCGCTCCCGCCGACTGAAGAAGGCCAACCACGGCCACCGGCCCAACCAGCGCTGATCGGCCTCCGACACATCCGGTGAGCAGCATCGCGATGTGCGCCGATGACAGGAGCCACCGCGGTACCCGTAAGGGACCGCGGTGGCTTCGTCATTCCGCACTGTCCGAATATCGCAAGGATCGGTGGGCGAGGCGTTGGTAGCGCGTCAACGGCGTCGCGAAACCTGGTGTATCGGCGTTCGATTCGGGTCCGACATCGAACAACGTCGAGAATCTGGTGACAACGCAGTGACAATCGAATACGCCGCCCGCCGCCGGGTCGCCGGCGGCATGCTCGAACCCCGGCAGCTGCTCACAGCCTTGCCCGAGGCATTTCGAAAGCTGGATCCCCGTACCCTGTACCGCAACCCGGTCATGTTCGTGACCGAGGTGGGCGCGGTCCTGACCACCGCCATGACGATCGCCGATCCGACGCTGTTCGGCTGGCTGATCACACTGTGGCTGTGGTTGACGCCATCGGCAGAACTCAATACCTACGCGAATACCTGGGTCGATTGCGCCACAAGCTCGAACCCGACCCCGCCCGGCCGCAATACCTACTCACCGAACCCGCGATGGGCTATCGCTATTGCCCGGACCGCTGACGCCGGATGACATGGACGGATCGACACACGCTCGGCCCGAGCGCGGCGAAGACCGCCTTCCCCGGTAAGCCGGGGAAGGCGGTCTCTACGACTGGGACTCACTGCCGGACCGGGTACCGCCTGTCCAGATCCAGATTCAGCTCCAGCACGTTCACCCGCGGCTCACCGAGGAACCCGAGATCGCGTTGGCTGGTGTGCGCGTCGACCAGAGTCTTCACCTGATCTCGAGACACACTGCGCGCCTTGGCGATTCGAGCTACCTGGATGGCCGCGTACTCCGGGGAGATGTTCGGGTCCAGGCCCGAGCCCGAGGCGGTGACGGCGTCGGCGGGCACCGGGGTGTCGGCTGAGGTGTCACCGGCGATCGGAACGATCTGGCCGGTCGCGTAGCTCTCGCCGGGGACGGCACAGTCGACCTTGACACCCTGGTAGGCATCCTGGAACGGCTTGGCCGGGCAGGCCTCGTTGACGCTGACCACCTTGGTCGGCTTGATCACGTTGCCGTGCGCATCACGCGGACCGATCACCGCCAGCACCGATCCCACGCCACCCGAGGTGCAGAACGGGCGGCTGCCGTCCACGCCCTCCCGCTCGCCGATCGCCTTGCTACGCGAGCACACCGTGGACAGCAGGGCGAGTTTCGTCTTCGACGGATCAGCATCGAGAGTGTCCACGATGCTCTCCGGGCCCATATTGCCGAACGAGGAGTTGGACGCGTCGTACCCGTCCGGGATGCTCCCGTCGGCCGGGACCGAGTTGGACGGGCGGCTCTGGAAGTACTGCACCAGCGCATTGCCCTTACCATCGGTGAACGCCTGCCCGATCAGACTCGAGCCCACGATCTTCCCGTCCTGAGTGATCAGCGACCCCTCCGCCTTGTCATGCAGCCCGGGCAACTGAGCGACCGCGAAAACCGCCACGGGATAAACGATTCCGGTGATCACCGTCAGCACCAACAGCGCACGTAACGCCGCGATATGTTGCCGGATCCAGGTTGACATACGCATATCAGGACATCCCAGGGAGGAATTGGACGACAAGGTCGATGATCTTGATACCGATGAACGGCGCGACAATGCCGCCGATACCGTAGATGTAGAGGTTGCGGCTCAACAGCTTCGAGGCGCTCGACGGCGTGTAGTTCACCCCACGCAGCGCCAGCGGAATCAGGGCCACGATGACGAGCGCGTTGAAGATCACCGCCGACAGGATCGCCGACTGCGGACTGTGCAGCCGCATGATGTTGACGACATCCAAGCCGGGGAACAGCACCACGAACATCGCGGGAATGATCGCGAAGTACTTGGCGATGTCGTTGGCAATGGAGAACGTGGTCAACGCACCACGAGTGATCAGCAACTGCTTACCGATCTCGACGATCTCGATCAACTTGGTCGGATCCGAATCCAGATCCACCATATTCCCGGCCTCTTTGGCCGCCGAGGTGCCGGTATTCATGGCGACACCCACATCGGCCTGCGCCAAAGCGGGAGCATCGTTGGTGCCATCACCGGTCATCGCGACCAGCCGGCCACCGTCCTGCTCCTTCTTGATCAGCGCGAGTTTGTCTTCCGGGGTGGCCTCGGCGAGGAAGTCGTCGACACCGGCCTCGTCGGCGATCGCCTTGGCCGTCAACGG
>NZ_JBITDI010000020.1:0-150677 GCF_044454005.1 Nocardia sp. NPDC051570
CACCCAGCTCCTCACCGGCACAACTCTTCACTTCGGCTTGGAGGTGGATTGGGATTGGAGCCTCAAGGAATCTGATCGATCGTGAGGCGGGTGATGCCGGCATAGCGGTCGCCACGCGCAGTGACAAGGGGCCACTGGCGGATGCGTGCGGACCAGGCAGCTTGCCCCTCGTCGACGCCGAGGTCGGTACCCGCTGTAAGTAGGCCGACCTGCTGGGCGATCACGTCATCAAGATCGTCGACATGGAAGACCTCCATGGAACTGACGCGATCGAGCACCTTGCGGGCGGGCTCGGGCACGCTCCGCCATCCAGCGGCGAGCACGGCGGAGGGCACAACGATGGTCCCCTGATCGGCGATAGCAGCGCGAACTGCGGCCCTGGTGTAGATGCCCGCACCAGTTACGAAGTTGACGAGCGCGGTGGTATCGAAAACGTAGCCAGTGATCACGCGGCGTGACCAGCGCTACCCGCGCTACGCATCGACTCAATCAGCGCCTGCTCCTCAAGCCCCGCGGGCCCGAACAGCTCATCCATCATGCGAGCATCACGGTAGTACGCCAGCGCCTTCCGCGCCGCAGTCGCAAGGAAACCACTCACCGACTCAGCGTCACCGTCGTCGGAGAGCGCCTTGATCTCGGCATGAAGGTCATCGGGGATAGAGATATTGATCCGCACCACCACAGAATACACACTCCAGCAGATTCCAGTGTGTATCGCCGGTAAAGCCGCCGCACCTCCCTGGCCGGACTCGCCCGGCGTTGCTCCACCCGCGACCACCAGCGCGTCCACCCTCGCAATTCTTACCGACACCTCCTCGCAGCCGAGGAGTTTCCGACAACAGACACCTTCGCTCCGAATATCGGCATGCGGCATCGGTGGTCGCGGGGCCGACACGGTCGGAAATCGGCAGCCGGGTCCGATTACGAGAGCAGGCAGACCGTGCAGTCGGTTCCAGCGGCTACGCTGACTGCCGTGGAAGTAGGTTCATTGGTTCGGATAACCACGGCGGGCGTCCCCGTGTTCAGGATCGTCGAGATCGACGGCAACACAGCAATGATCGAGACCGTCGAGCTGCCCGACGGTGCGCCCGGCAAGTATCGGTGGCCGACCGAGATCACCCACCTGGTGCCGACTGCCGACGACGCCGCTGACTAGCGGAATCGTTGTCGCTCGGATCCCGAATTACCAGGACAGTTCCGCCCGCACTCTAGAATCCCATCTCGCGTGACCGATGGCCATGAGTGCTCGACACCGTCTACCGGGCGGCCAGATCGGTCGGTCGGCCCGCGCGCAGCCATATGTCGACGATAGCCCGGACATGAGACTTCGACACTACCTCTATCCGCATGACTATTACAAGATTATTTGTCACGCGCGTAAGTGCCTTCGATCCATCACTCTAGCCTGACAATTTTTCTTGTATACGTCACGACTATCGAGCTAGCTGTGTTGTCTCATGAGGTTGGTTCCACGGGCGTGAGGTCGAGGACGAGTTGCTCGGGTTCGGTGACGGGGGCCTGATGGCACGGCTGGGGGTGATCATCAGCTCTGTCGACGCCCCGGCGGGCGATTTCACGGTCAGGCCGGAACTCGACCTCAACCACGACGGCAAGCTCGACGTGAACCTCGAATTCCGTCCTGCGACAGAGGACTACCTCGATCGTGCCCTACAGCCCGGCGGATTCTACGAGATCTACGGGCCGGGGCGCGCCCTTCCCACCGTGCTCGACCAGGCCCCGAAACTGTCCAAACCCGTTCTGGTACTGCAGGGTTCCAACGATGCCAACGTCCCGGCCGCCGGGGCGGTCGCACTGGATACTGCCTTGTTCGTCATCGGAAACCGCGACCACACTCTGCACCAGTTCCCCGGCCTCGGGCATTCTCTGGGCCGTACCGCGACCGTGCTGACCGATGACTTCCAACTCATCGACCAGACGGCCCTCGACACCCTCGGCGAGTGGCTCGACGCTCACGTGCAATCCGGATAACCGCAGGCAATCCCGCACGCCCGACTGGTCCTCCCGGATCAGCGAGAGGACCTCAGGTTCCTACAGGTCGATCTCCACCCGCAACCGGTCCAACACCATCGCGACCGGCCGCTTCTCGCCGAACCGCTTCAGCTCGACGATCACCTCATCCGTGCACACCGGAACCATTCAGCCTACGGCCGGGAGTACCGTTGGCGCGCACGGCTTCTCGAAGCCAGGCCCGTCCCGAGGACCAAACGTCCCGAGAGTCCGTCCCCCGTCGCCAATGTCGCCGCTTGACCGTAGAGTCGGCGGCGGCGCGACACGGAACGGGCTCGGCAAGGCGCGCACGGCTCGGCACGGCACGGCACCGACTCACGAGGTCAGCCTGGATCATATGCCACCGTCACATGCGGGAGTTGCATGAGAATGTCCCGGACGGATCCGGGACATCTCGTCAGCAGATTGCAGTGCTTCGGTTCAGCACTGGTGGCTGTAGGTGGCGACTATGGACACGGTGGAAACGACGCTGATGGAGACGCTGGGAATGACCGTGCTCGGCGTGGGCGGCGAGGTGGCCGGGGCATCGCCGACAGCACTGGTGCCGTATTCGTCGGTGCTGGCATAAGCAGGTAGCCGGCAATCAGGTTAGCTTCCATGGTTTCGATCCTTATCTCATGATATTTCAGTTCATCAGTTCGAGAACGTTCCAGGCATATCGCCAACTACTTGGCCGAACTCATTGGCAGTTGCATGAGCGATAGCCCTGATGTGGACGCTGTGTTTGTCGCAGCGGTGCTCTTCACACCATCATTGACCTAGCAACCTGCGATGCAGGTGCCTGATAAGCACGAGAAGGGGCTGGCGGCACGGTCCGCGGCGGTAGCGACCGCCGCAGCGCCATCGGTAGCAGCGGTGCTGTATCGCGTGCAGAAAGCCCCCGTTTCCTCCGACGCCGCCCGACGCGAACCCGCCACCAGCCGCCATGGAGATGCGTTGACTCGCTTTCGAGCTGATCAGCATGGCCGTAGCGGCGTCGGGTGGGTTGTGATTAGCAGTGGCTTCCTATGGTTTGAGAGACGATCGATACCGACACGATGGTCGTTGTCGGATAGGTTCCTGGGGCGTCGCCAGTGGTCTCGGCACCGAATTCGGCGGCAGTTGTGTAGGCGAGGTAGCCGGAGATGAGGTTCGATTCCATGATTTCTACTTTCCTATGGCCGGGTTCAGCAGCGAACCCGGGATTCCTTTCGGAGCGCGGCTCGCTGCGAGCCGACGTGTTCGCGTGCCGAAGCAACTTGCGCGAAGGCATGATCGATCAAGGAGCGTTTTCCTTTCCGCAACGAGTGCGGGCCATGAATCAGGAAGCCAACGGATTGTCGACACTGCTTGCTACGCCACCGAGCCGACGGCTCCTGTATCCAGCGTCTGCTGTAATACAAGTCTCTGATACAGCCGATTGGTTTCCATCAGGTCGGCGTGGGTTCCGATGGCATGTATGCGGCCGGCGTCCATCACGATGATGGTGTCGGCTTCGATGACGGTCGACAGGCGATGCGCGATCATGATCACCGCCCGCTCCTGGGCGACGTGGGAGACCGCGTGCCGGAATCTGGTCTCTGTGTCGGAGTCCAGGTGCGCGGTGGCTTCGTCGAGGAGCAGGATCTTCGGTTTCTGCAGCAGTGTCCTGGCGATCGCGAGACGTTGCTGTTCTCCACCCGACAGTCCGGCGCCTCGGTCACCCAGCGGTGTGGCCAGCCCGTGGGGCATGTCGGCGACGACGTCGGTGAGGCCGACCAGCGCCAGGGTTTGTCCGATCTCGGTGTCGGTTGCGGTGGGTGCGGCGTAGGTGAGATTGTCGTGGATCGTGCCGCGCAGCAACGGGATATCCTGCTCGACGTATCCGACGAGCTTCCTGACTTCGTGCAGCGGCAGGTCGTTGATGTTCTGCCCGAATAGGCGGATGGCGCCGTGGGCAGGCTGGTAGAACCGCTCGAGGAGTTGCAGCAGCGTCGTTTTGCCTGCGCCCGACGGGCCGATCACGGCGACCAGCCCGGTGAGAGGCGTGATGAAGCAGACATTCTGGAGAACAGGGGCACGGTCGTAGCCGAAGGTCACGTTGTCGAACTCCACGGCGGCAGTATCGGTGCTGGCTGGCACGCTGCGCGATCTGCGGGGTCCTTGGTCTTCTTCGGGGAGTGCCGCTAATTCGGTGACCCGTTTGATGGCGGCTCGTCCTTGTTGGAGTTGACCTATCGCGAGGAACAGGGTGACAAGTGGTGTGATGAGGTAGAACAGGTACATCAGGAACGCGGTGAGGTCGGCTGCGGGCATGTGATCGGTTGCTACCCAGGCCATTCCGAGTGCGACGACCAGGGCGATGGAGATCTGTGTCCCAAGGTTCATGGTGGGGACCAGCAGCGCCATCAGCGCGCTCGTGCGTACGCCGGAGTCGCGGGCTGCGCGAGCCTGCTTGCTGATGGCCTCCTCCTCCGCCGACTCCGCGCGCGAGGCCTTGACTGTGGTCAGAGCGCCGAACACCCGGTGCAGATTGGCCGCGAACTGGCCGGTGTCGTCGCGGTTGCGGATCGCGGTCACCCGTATGTTCCGAGCGAGCAGCACACAGACCAGGCTCGATACTCCCAGCGAAATCACGGTGAGAGCGAACAGTTTCAGGTCGATCCACGCCATGAGCGCGAGGGCGCCGGTCACCGACAGGCCTGCGGTAAGTATCTGCGCCAACGACTCCGACAACGCCATTCTGGCAATTGAACTGTCGGTGACCATCCGTGCCTGCAGATCGCCGAGATCCCAGCGGCGGAACGCCGCCAGATCCGCCCGCAGCAGTCGCCCGATCAGGTAGCGGCGTATGTCGAAGACGATGTTCTCCCCCACCCGTCCGAGCAGATACGCATGCACAGCCATCAAGATGGCATCGACACTGAACAGCACTCCCACTGCGGCGATCGGAGCACCGACCGACGCGTGTGAGGCAGCCGCCGCAATCAATTCCCGGATCACCAAGGGCTGAATCAATGCCACCGCAGCACCGATCATCCCTACGGCGATGGCGACGACCAGCAGGCTTCGCTGTCGCCACGCCATACCCCACATATTCATAGGCGCGCCCCCGCTGAGCTCAGCATCCATAGCGGCAGTAGATCATTCACCGATGCGGTGGGCCATCGACAGCTGAGGGAAAGTTGAGCTCGTGTCGGCCCCTGCCGGGACGAATTCACCTGTTCGCCAAAGTTTTTCGCGAAACTTACCCGAGCCGCACGGCGGGAGGGGTTCACTCGCAATGACGTCGCCGGGCTGATCGTGCCGGATAATCGGCGCACGATCAGCCGGGCGTCGGTTGGCGCTCTCAGCCGCGCCGGGGTTGGAGAAGAGCCATCCGCCACGACATTCGGGTGCCGACATGCAGAACCGACCTCTGGTAGACGCGTGCGGCCACCATCGCGATAGCCAGGCAGAACACCAGCATGATCGCGATCGTCCCGAGGATCTGCAGAACGTCGACGCCGCCCGCGGCGATGCGGATCGGCATGAGGATCGCGGAGAACGGCGGGATCCAGCTCGCGACCGCCGCTGTCGCCGAGTCCGGCTGCGCGACCACGAATTGTGCGAGGACCAGCATGGCCACGGCGAGCAGGGTCAGCGGCATGGTGGCGGCGGTTACTTCTTCCTGCCGCGATACCAGGGAGCCGGCCGCGGCGTAGGCGACGGCGAAGAACAGATACCCGAGCACGAACCAACCGAGCCCGGAGACCAGGACTGCGATGGCTGTCCCGGGGAGTGTCAGGACCCCAAAGCCGATACCGGATCCGACGGCGACGACGCCGAGGAGCGCGGTCTGCAGCAGCCCCAGCGCACCGATGCCGAGGATTTTTCCCCAGAGCAGGTGCGCCGGCTTGATGGTTGCCAACAGGATCTCCACGATCCGGCTGGCCTTTTCCTCCACGACGCCTTGCGCCACCAGTACACCGAACAGCAGCAGTGCGCCGTACAGGACGAGCATGGTGGCATAGGCCATGCCGATGCGTTCACCGCGGTGGGGGTCGGGCGGGTCCAGGGCAATGGGGTGGACGCTGGTTGCGGCGACCTGCGTGGCCACTTCCGTCGGGTTAACGCTGTGCTGTTGCAGCGCGTGGTTCGTGGCTTGGGTGCGCACGGCGGTGTCGACCACCTGGGCGAGATCGTTGTCGAGGCCGGAGCGGGAGATCGCGGTGTAGGAGCGGCCGTCCGGAACCAGGGCGACGGCGAGGGTGCCGGCACGGACCTGGGTGCGGGCGGTCTCGATGTCGGGCAGCGGCGTGGGATGGATCGGGGTGTGGGACGCGGCGCCGGTTTCGGTCAACGGCTGTGCCAGATCTTGGGCGCTGGCAACTAGGCCGACGGCGGCGGGTGCTGGGTGGTTGACCTTGCCGGTCACGAACGACAGCACCGCTACCGCGATCACGATGACGGTGAGCACGATGGCGTTGGTAATGACGAAGGCTCGTTTGGTCATCCTGGTGCCGAATTCGCGTTGGGCGACGAGCAGGATCGTTCGGACGGCATGGTAGGTGCCGATGGTGTGGCTCATGCTGCTACCACCTCTCGGAACAGGTCGGCCAGCGGAGGGCGGCGGGTGGTGAATGAATGGACCGGCCCGGTTGTCAGTGCGGCGGCCAGGATGGCTTGGTCGTCGGCGTCGCCGGTCAGTTCGAGCAGGGTGTGCCCATGGTCGTGAGTAACCACCCGGACGCCGGGGATGCCGTCGGCCCATCCTGAGGGAGCCAGGGGTGCGGTCACTTCCACGTGGCGGCCGCTGTGGCTGCTGAGTTCGTCGAGAGTACCGAACGCGTGGATCCGTCCGGCGGCGATGATGGCGATGCGGTCGCACAGTTTCTCGACCAGTTCCAGCTGATGACTGGAGAACAGCACCGATACTCCGGCGGCCGCTTTTTCTTTCAGCACCTCGCTCATCACCTCGACGGCGATCGGGTCCAGCCCGGAGAATGGTTCGTCCAGGACCAGCACGTCGGGGTCGTGGAGGAGGGCGGCGGCCAGTTGGACTCGCTGCCGGTTTCCGAGGCTCAGGGCGTCGACGGTGTCGTCTGCGCGGGTTGCCAGGTCGAGGCGGTGCAGCCACTCGTGCGCAGCCGCGCGTGCTGTGTCGGCCGAAAGTCCGTGAAGGCGGCCGAGGTAGATCAGCTGGGCGGCGACCGGCATTTTGGGATACAGGCCGCGTTCCTCGGGCATGTATCCGATCCTGCGGCGAGTGTCGAAATCGACGGGGTGGGCGCCGATGGTCACCCGACCGGAGTCGGGGGCGGTCACGCCGAGGATGATGCGCATGGTCGTGGACTTGCCGGCGCCGTTGCCGCCGACGAAGCCGACGAGTTCGCCGGCGCGGACTTCAAGGCTGATGTCGTCGAGTGCGGTCACGCCGTTATAACGTTTGCTGACGTGGTCGACCTTCAGGGTCGCCGGCGCCGGCATCAGAGTGCTCCGATCGTGACCGCGACCGTGGCCACGATCGTCACTGCAGCGGCGGTCTGTTCGTCCTCGATGGAGCCATTTGCCGTGCAGTCGTTTTCGGACTGCTCAAGGTGGTCGGCGATGATCGGCGTCTGATCGTCGTGGCCGGTGTGGTGCTGGAACATGTCGTCCCCTCCCTCGTCGATGCGCAGATCATCTCCGACGCTGCGCGTCTTGAACCAACGGAACTACTTGCCATGATGGAAAGAAGTTGCCATGATGGTATGCATGGATCCGAGAGAGGCGCAAGAGCAGTTGGAAAACGCCAGAGCCGCCTACCGTGATGCGGTCCTGCCGCGGCTGCCGACGCATATCGTGGTGACCTGCAGCGTGTTGACCGGAGCCGCGGTGGCGTTGAGCGGGCAGTACTCCCCCAACGGCGTGATCCGATCGCTGTTTCTGGTCGGGGCCGTGGCCCTGGCCGCGGCGTCGGCGGGACTGTTCTTCTGGTCTCGTCGGCGACGCGGGCTGACCGGGTTGCGTGGTTCGGCTCGCGATTCGCTCGGCGCTCATTTGATCTCTGCGGCGGCGATGTTCGTGGCCGCGGTGAGCGCGACAGCCGAAATGCGTTGGTTCTACGTCGGTCTGGGGATCGCGCTGGGGATCGCGGTGGCAGTCATGCTGCGCAGATGGCGATGACGGCGAAATTGGATCCGGCGCTGCAATCGTCTCTCCGCATCCAGCTGGTCAGCTACCTGTCCGGATGTGAGCGAGCCGAATTCCAGGTCGTGCAGGACTACTGCGGGCTGACACCGTCGAATCTATCCAAGCAGGCCACGGTTCTATCGGAGTTGGGATACGTCCAGATCCACAAGGGGTACGTGGGCAAGAGGCCGCGGACGTGGTTGGCGTTGACCACGGACGGGCGCACTGCCCTACAGTCCCACCTGGCGGCGTTGCAGCAGATCGCCGCGGCCGCGGCAACGGCGGCAGCGCGGCCGGATGAGCGATGACGTGGATCCGGGAGGAATGCACGTCTCGCCGTCCGGCCGCGCTTAGGTTGTCAGCACCCGGTGTGCAGGGTGTATGACGTGGTCGCTCAGGTGGTGATCATGACTCGTTGGTCGTGGCATATGCTAGGTAACCAGCGATGAGATCAGCTTCCACGATGTGGCGACCTGTTTTCCGAGCGTGAATCAGCAGCCGAAGTGGGCGGTGGCAGCAACGCTGGCACTAACGGACGCACCGGAGGTGGCCACAGTGATGGTGACGGACACCGACGGGGTGGATGCCATGACCTCACCCGAGGCGCCCGCACCGTACTCGTCGGCGGTGGCGTAGGCCAGATAGCCAGCGATCAAATTGGATTCCATGATTGAACCTCTCTTCGTTTATCGGATCAGCATCCGACGCCGTTGGTGATGCTGTAACTGAGCGAGGCCGATGCCGTGGCGACGGTCACCGTCGTCGGCGAGGTAGCGGGCGCCTCAGTCGTGGCATGGGCCCCGAACTCGACAGCAGTCGTGTAGGCGAGGTAGCCAGCAATGAGATTTTCCTCCATGATTTATTCACCTCCTTTCTCGATGTAGATTGGGAAGAACAACTATGGGCGACTGACGCTGATTATCGAAGTGATGACAGACTGCAGTGGATTGCCTTCAGCCTGCGCACCGTATTCGTCAGCAGTCGCGTACGCCAAATAACCGGCAACGAGATCGGACGCCATAATTTCCGACACCTTTCGTGAACGGACGGGTCAGCAAGAATAGTGGAAGGTGGCGGATGCGCTGTTTATCGACACAAGACCGACGATGGATGCTTGGTGTTGAAGCGAATCATCGTCGATTCGAAGGCAAGTACATCACGAGATGGCCAGGCGGGCGATCGGAGAAGCGACGAAAGTTGGACGGAGATCGCAGGTGACGTGGACTTTCAGGCGATGAAGATCAACCTTTAGGAATTTTTTTATCGGAGGTGTGGCCGCCGTCGTATTGCTCGCGATGCCAGATGCGCGTCGGCCAGGCGACTTCAGCGTCCTCACTTGCCGGTCCAGTTCGCGCAAGCGACGTTGGGTGTCCGGGTCCTTTCTGACCCGGGGCGAACCCGTTCACTCCGGCTTGAGTTTCGGCACCTGGGGTGTCGACGAGATCGTCCAGCAGTTCGGTCGGCATGCGCGCGTAACCCGGTGTAGTGGTCCGGGACGTAGGTCAGGATCACGGCGGATGCCGAGCCAGGCCTCGATTGGGATGCGGATCGACAGGCGCTGGTGTCACCGCCGAGACCGTTGCCGCCGGACAAACGTGCAGCTGTCGCCCTGCAGGAGCATCTGACCACCTGCTGGAGATCGCGAGCCACGCCGCAGCCGCGGCAGCAGACCAGTCGCGATGAGCGGACGGCACACCCGAGGCCGGGCCAACCCGCCTCGTCAACCGGGTGGGGCTGACCTCGGGTGTCCGGATCAGCAGCCGGTGTGCAGCGTGTACGATCCGGTAGCGCAGGTCGTGGTCATGACATTGGTGATGGTCGAGGCCGGAGCGTCACCCGCGGCGCTGGTGCCGAACTCGTCAGCGGTGGTGTACGCCAGGTAGCCAGCGATCAGATTGGATTCCATCACAGTTCCTTTTGGTCTGTCGAAATGATTCTCGCGAATCGTCGGTTCGCGCAGCCAGTACACCACGGGAGACGTTCGCCCGTGATGCCGCTGCCGGGGAAAGTTGCTCCCGCATCCCGGCTGAGCTGGCCGGACTCTCGGCCAGTAGCAACGTTTCGTGGAATATTTTATCGGTGGAGCGTTCGGCGGCGAAATTCTCTCAGTGCGAGGTGGGCATCCGCCAGGGCCAATTTGAGGGATCTGATCTGTCCGTGCAGTTCACGAAGGCGACGTTCGGCCTCGGCATCCTTTCGTGCGGGCGAGAAACTGCGGACGCCTGCTTCGATGAATTGCTTGCGCCAATTCACGACCGCTTGTGTCGAGACCTCGACGTCCCGGGCGGCGTCGGCCAGGGTCCGGCTTCCCCCGATTACTTGCAGTACGAGTTTTCCTTTTTCTTCTGCGGTCAGTGCTGGTTTTCTCGGCATGGGTGTGGTTACGGTCGTGTAGGGTCCGTGGGTACCGTTCTGTCCGGGTCGTCCAACAGTTCTGTGATTATGGCGGCGTAGGTGTCCAGGGCGGTGTGCCAGCCGACGTAGGCGGCGAAGTCGTGGGCGTGGGTGGCCACCCGGACGACGGCGCCGGTGGCTACAGCGGATCGGTCGACTGCCGGTCCGTAGCCGTCGAGCAGAGCGGTGACGGCCGCGTCCACTCCGGCGACGTGGACAGCGTTGCCCGCGTTCTGCGCGTAGTAGCGGAACTCGACCAGTTCACCGAGCAGGCAGGCCAGGTCGACCTCGGCCGCCCCCAGCGCTACCTCAAGGCCGGACAATACCGCGATGCGGGGAAACGCTGTCGGGTCATCGGCCAGCACGAGACTGCCCGTGGAGGGCCATCCGTGCAGCACCACCGGGGTCCTCTGCTGGTGCAGCATGCGGTCGGTCATGTCGAGGAGGGTCTGCCAACGCCGTGGCCCGAGGTGTCGACGCAGTTTGAAGTGCCATGCGGCACCCGCGCGGGGTGCCTGGCCGCTGCGCAGCCAGTCCAGGAACCGGCGTGGCCAGCGGGGCTCCGGGTAGACACCTGCCAGGCTGGGTTCGACGGGCAGCCGGTGCAGTCGTGCCAGGCCTCGTCCGGCCGCGAGCAGGTCGGTGTGCAGCAGTTGCGGTTCGCGGGTTCCGGCCAGCATGTGTGCGGCGAGGGTGCGCGCGCCGGGCACCGACCACGCCGCGTGATCGGCGGTGCTGTGTGTCGGTGTGTGGAAGGCGAAGTCGGTGTCCGAGACGCTGGCGGCGCGGCGTCGGAAGTCCGGATGTGGTGGTGGGTAGCGGTCGGTGCGGTTGAGTCCCGGGCGGCGGGTCCATCGCACTGTTCCGTCGGGTGTGCGGGCGATTTCGGTGAGTTGGTAGCCGCTGCTGAAGGTCTCGATGACCTGGGCGGCCTCGGCGTTCTCGGTGTCGTTGGCGTGGCTGACGGTCACGGTGTGTTGTCCCCCCATTGACGTAGTTGTTCCAGTGCGTGCAGGGCGTCGGTGAGCTGTGCCGGGGTGCCGATTCCGGTCTCGCCGGTGGAGATCGAGGTACCGTAGGTCGGCGGTAGCACGGTGATGTTGTCGCGGGCACTGAGTTCCAGGACGTGGCGCCGGTAGGCCGGATTCAGGTGTCCGTGCGGGGGCAGCGACGGGCAGACCACGATCGGCGCCATCGTGCACTGCAATGCCAGCAGTGCCGGTGTGTCGGCCAGACCGAGGGCGAGACGGCCCATGAAGTGCATGGTGGCCGGGTGCACGAGGATGGTGTCGGGCCATTGGGCCAGCTCGACGTGCAGTGCGGAGCTGGGCTGGTCGGGCCATTCGTCGAGAAGTCCGGGCGTTCCACCGGCGGCGACCGCGGCGATGGTGGGTGTGACGAACCGGGTCGCCGCGCGGGTCAGGATGTGACGGACTTGCAGGTCGGGGTAGCCGGCGCGCAGCCATGTCAGCCAGCTCGGCAAGAACATCGCCTGCACGCCCCCAGTCACCACGTACAACAGGCGCCGTCCCCGGAAATCCGGCGCGGCGGCAGCCGGCTCGAGCTGTGGCCCGGTCACGGGCACACCACCCGTACTGCCGCTGTATCGGGTGAATCGATGCAGCGACACCACCGATCACCTGCTGGTTCGGGTGGAGGTGACGGGTAGAAGAGGCCGGGGGTGCCGATGCCGGTCGGTCGGCGGTGCGTGGTCATGGTTTGTCCTGTTCGGCGGCCGACATGATCGCGGACAGGTCGGCGAGCGCGGCACCGGTGCCGTGGGTCAGTTGCACGCCGAACACGTTGACGATGACGTCGGTGACGCCCGCCTGGTGGTAGCGGTGAATTTCGGCGGCGACATCGTCGGCCGAGCCGGTGACGAACACGCCGGCGTCCAGCAGGGCCTGCGCTCCGGCGCGGGGGTCGGAGCGGTGCACGTCGAGTCCGGCCTGGCGCAGCATGTCGGTGTAGTGCGGGGCCGACAGATGCCGACCGGCGGAATGGAACGCCATCTCGGCCAGGTCGCGGCCGGGTGCGGCGAGCGCGCAGTGCACGACGGCGGCCACGCGGGGCACCGGTCGTCCAGCGTCGTCGGCGGCGGCGGTCATCGCCGGCAGCAGGGTGTCGCGGATGTAGGTGGCCGGGGTCAGCCAAGTGATGGCCCAGTCGGCGTGGCGTCCGGCGAGCTCGGCCATGCCGGTCCGCAGAACACCCAACCCGATCTCGACCGGCGGCCGGTCCAGCGGCGGCAGTTCCATTCCGGCGCAGGCCCATTCGCCGTCGGTGATGTCGAGGACCTCCTCGGTGAGCAGTGCGCGCATGATCGTCAGGTACTGCTCCATCGCCGCGAGTGCCGACGGGTAGGGCGCACCGCGGGTGACGCGTTGGAAGATCTTCGCCCCGGGCCCGTATCCGCTGATGTAGGTGGTGCCCGACAGCGCGGCGACCGAGCGGGCGTGCACGACCGCGTGCGCGGGGTGCAGCAGCGGCGTCAGCGTGACCGAGGATCCGAACTGCAGTCCGAGACCGGAGGCGGCTAGCGCGGCGAAGATCTGATGGGTTTCGATGTTCAGCGATTGTCCGCACCACAGTCGTTGTGACCGGGTGCGTGCCGCCAGTCGCGCATACGGCAGTGTCGAGCCGAGATCGATCGGCTGCAGCGGCATCAGTGTGCTGATGGTGGCCTCGGACGAGGACGACGGGTTGCCCCCCATGACGTGCCTTTCTCGTGCGGGTGGTGACGTTGGGTGTGGCTGGGGCCGGCTACCGGCCCCAGCGGTGTTCGGTGTCGTCTGCGCCGCAGACGACCCCTCCGACCAGCTGCGGTGTGAACGATTCGGCGGCCACCCGGACCTGGGCCGGCGACAGTTGCGCGGCGAGCTGAGGAAGGTCCGACACCGCGGTCAACGGCTGCGCGCTGATCAGATACGACAGCAGGCAACTCGCCCGTGAGGACTGTGCGCCCAGGACCAGGGTGTGCATGCCGGCGATGTATCCAGCCGCGGCCCGCAGTTCGCGGTCGGTGGGGCCGGTGCGGGCCATGTCGGTGAGGATGGCCGCGATCAGCTGCAGCGCCTGGCCGGCATGGGCGGGGTTCACATCGGCGTCGAGGGTGAGCACGGTGTGGCCCAGGTGGGTGTCGAGTCTGGTGGCGATCTGGTAGGCGAGCCCGTGGTCTTCGCGCACCTGGCGGGTCAGCCGGGAGGCGAAGTTGCCGCCGAGGACGAGGCTGGCCACCGTCGCCGCGGCGAAGGCTTCGAGGTCGTCCCCGGACGTGGCGTCGGCGGCCAGGCGGATGTGGGTTTGCTGCCAGTGCGGATAGGCGATGGTGCGCAGGCCCGGTGAGCCGGACGGTGCCGGCCGCTGTTGTGGATCGGTGGCCGGGCCGCGCGCCCACTGCCCCAGGTCGGCGCGGACCGCGTCGAGGACCGCGTCTTCGTCGACGTCGCCGACCACGAGCAGATGAGCGCGCTCGGGGGTCACCTGGCGGTGGTGGATCGCGGTGACGGCGGTGGTGGTGACGGCGTCCAGGGTGGCCGGTGCCGGTGCCGCTTGCAGGACGATCGGCAGGTGACCGTAGCGGGCGATCCAGCGATCCTGCTGCGACCGGGCTGCGGGTGTGGCTTCGATCAGGGTCGCCTGGTGTCGGCAGCGGGCCCGGGCGCGGTCGATTCCCGCGTCGGTGTAGCTGCCGTGCACGATCGCGGCCAGTGTTGCGGTGAGCAGCCGGAGCAGGTGGGCGCGAGCGGTCAACGACACGATCAGCCAGTCGCGTTGCCGGTCGATGCCGACCGATCCGCCGGCCTGCTCGAACGCCCGGCTCGCGTCGGTGTCGGGCCAGTAGGCCGACATGACGTCGATGGCGGCGAGCTGGTCGGCGGTGTCGAGGGTGACCGGAATCGCCAAGCACGCCTGGATCATCGGCACCGTGGGCAGCGACGACACGATCAGCGACAGCCCGTTGCCGAGGCGCTCTGTGACGTGGTCGGGCAGGGGCACGGCCGGGTGTGTGATCATGCTGGGGCTCCCGGCACGAGTGTGAGGTGGGCGCGGCCGGTGGGCGCGAGCAGCCGCTCGGCCGCGGCCCTCACTGCCGGCTCGGACATCTGCTCGATCTCGGTGAGGAACCGTCCGGTGAGTGCGGGGTCGTCGAACAGCAGAACACCGCGCGCCAGCATCCGTGCTCGATAGGCGAGGGAATCCAGGTTCAGGTACAGGTCGCTGGTCATGGCGGCGACCGCCCGCTCGATCTCGCCGGCGGGTATCGCACCGGTAGCCACCTCGGTGAGGGTGTCGAAAACGATTGCCCGGCAGGCGTCTTCGTCTCCCGCGGTGTGGTGTAAGACGAGCACGAAGGTGTCCGGATCGGTCGACATGAGCGGCCCGAACAGGCCGGGTGAGGTGTCGGCCCGGGCGTTGCGCGCCGCGAGTGCCCGGGTGAGGCGGCCGTGGGCGCCGCCGGTGAGCAACCGGGTCAGGACGACGTAGCCCGCGTAGGCGGTCAGGTCGCGGCCCGGGTCGGGAAGCGTCCAACCCATCGCGAAGGCGGGATGCGGTGCGAGGGGGTCGCTGTGTACGGCGAACTGTTCTGCGCGTGGCGATTCCGTCAAGGCCGGCACCGCCGGTGAGGGGCGGGCGGGGAGGTGTTCGAAGTGTGCACGGATGGCGCGCAGTGTGCTGTGTGGGTCGCGGTCGGCACAGACTGCGACCACCGCTTGTCCGGGGGCGTATCGCGCCTGGTAGTAGTCCCGGCAGTCGGCGAGGGTCACCCGATCCAGGTCGGTGAAGTCACCGAACCCGTTGTGGCCGTTGGCCCACCGCTGATACAGCACCGCCGGGAGCACGGTCCACGGGAACCCTCCGTAGGGTTTGCCGTGCACCCGCAGCCGGATCTCTTCTTTGACCACCTCGCGCTGGCGGTCGAGATTGTCCCGGCTCAGCCGCAGATGCGCCATCCGGTCGGCTTCGAGCGCGAGGATCCTGTCGAGCAACCCCACCGGTGCCATCTGGTGGTAGTCGGCGACGTCGGGGAAAGTGTTGCCGTTGACCGCGCCCCCGACCGCGAGCAGCTCTTCGAAGTGCCCACCCGGTGGCACCGATGCGGAACCCTGGAACATCATGTGCTCGAAAAGATGAGCCAACCCTGCCCGGTTCGGCGGGTCGGTACGGAAACCGGCCCGATATTGAACGACAACAGCGCACCCTTGGGTGCCTTTCACCTGTGCTGCCGTGATACATAGCCCATTGGGGAGGCGATCGATCTCCCCCGAATCAACCCCTGACACAGCAACGAAGTAAACCCGACATTCTGCGCAACATCAACCCGCAGCACTTCATTGTGCGTTCAACCAAATCTTCCAGTTAGCGTTACCTTCGGTTTCAGTTGTCACCGAACGGTCGACTACACACTCTCGTGTCATAAAGTTTCAGACGAAACTTTATGACAGATGGTCATCGGACCAGCTCGCGGACCCGACGCATTCAACTTTCGCGGTCCCGCACAGTCGCATCCGAGCTGATAACCGTGATGTAGTGAGCCGGGGGTCACGCCGATCGTTTTTCCACTCGCCGATCCGGTCGAAAGCGTAAAAATAGGGGGATAACACCGTGACAGTCGACTACGTCAGTTCCGCAGAGTCACAGCCGATGGTCGACCGGCACGAGAACGTCGGTCTGGATCGAACGCGATGCGAGAACGCAGCAGCCGTCAGTCATCGCGTACTCGATACCTGCTCTTCGTCGATTTCGGGAGGAGTCGTGGAGATACGTCCCCATTGCCGGATATCCGATGCGCGGCGGGGCGATCGAATTCGCGGCGAACGTCATCGACGGCACCCACCATCCCCTGCTTGTCAGCGTGACCGTGTGGGTGGCCGACGCCGCCTACATCTTGTACCACCCATTGCCGAGTGAGATCAAGAAGGGCATCGATCACTATGGAAGTCGATCTGGTCGCCGGATACCTTGCCTACGCCACGACCAGCGAGTTCGGCGCTGCGGGGGCCGCCGACACCCCTATCCCCGGGGTCAGCCCGGTATCGGTCACCCCCACGATTCGAACACTGCCGGTGCAGTGCTGATTCGAATTCGAACGAGAGGACACATTCATGGCGATCGAGCTGATCTCCGGTTACCGCACCTATATCGCCTCAGGCGAACTGGAAGTGAACGGTTCCCACGCAGCGCTCGGCTATACCCCTATTCCACCGAGCGCCATCAGCTTCCAGTCGTACACCGGCGGCTCGTACGCCGCCGAATAGCGGCGAGTAAATCTCGACCATCTGATCTCGTCTCCCACACGCACGCGATAGAAGTCACAGGATAATTGACTCGATATGACTCAGTCGGACACACGGAAACAAACCTCCTACCATTCGGTCGATCTCGGTGAGGCACCGCATGTGGGACGGTTCTTGAACAGGTTGGGTCTCGGTGACCTCGACGCCGAGTCGGTGGTCAGCACCCTCGGCCGGAATCCGAACTGGATAGGGCAGACCACGCGCGGCGGCAAAGTATTCGTGAAGGAACTGGTGCTCGACGACGAACGCCGCGCGAAAATCGCCCGGACCGTCCACGTGGCGGCGACCGGCGAAGGCCTGGTCAATATGCCGCGGCTGGTCGGTGTGGACGAGGACGAGGCGCTGATCGCCACCGACTATGTGAACGAGTCACGCAACGGCCTGGAATTGGCAGGCGATTCCGTATTCGACGACCAATTGTGCGAGGCCGTCGCGGAACAGTTGGCGAATTTCCATCGACTTCCCGCGGAAGGGTTCGACCCCGCGCCCCATCCGATGCCGCCTCTCAAACCGTTCGAAGCCGTCTCGCTGGAGTACTTCGCGCAGGCCTCGGCCGCCGAGATCGCGATGTGGAAACTGCTGCAGCCCGACCAGGAGCTGCGGGCCGCGCTGCGGACGCTGCGCGAGATCGACGACGATCCGCCGACCCCACGCTGCCCCATCCACGGCGACCTGCGGCTGGATCAGTTCCTGATCGCCGACGGCGTGGCGTATCTGTCCGATTTCGAAGAGGCGCGCCTGGGCGACCCCGCGCGCGACATCGGCGCCTTCGCCGGCGAATGGCTGTTCCTCGCTGCCTCGGCGTTGCCGGAAACTCTGGCCGACTCGCTGCCCCTGGGTGCCTCCGCAGCCCACGAGCAGATCGTCGCCACCGGCGTCGGCGAAGTTGCCCAGCGCAGCCCCAAAGTCCGTGCGTTCTACCGCCGTTACCTGGCGTGCCGTCCACAGGCCCGCGACGACCGCGAACTGGCCACGCGAGCGGCTCGGTACGCCGGCTGGCACATGATCGACCGCATGCTCGCCGGAGCCGGACAGTCGGCCCGACTGTCTCCGATCAACCGGGCCGCGGCAGGCATCGGCCGCACCGTGCTGCTGTCCCCGGCGGAATTCGTGTCGATTCTCGGTTTGGAGGAATGATCATGACGATGAGCGTGACCGTCGCGGACAAGATCGTCGCGATGTCGGCCGCGGTGGAGGTGGATCCGGGCGGGCTGCGCGCGCAGGTCGCCGGAGAGACCTACGAGGAAGCCAATCCCTCCGCAGTGGCACGGCAGGTGGGCAACGCCCTGTATCAAACCGCGCACCACGGGCGCGAGCAGCTGGTGGACAAGCGGATGCGCACACTGCGCGATCCCCGCTTCGAGGCGCGGCTGCGCGAGGCCGCCGGCGAGCGGCGAACCACGTTGCGCGCCACGGTCGTCGAACGCCGAGAGGGCCGGATCATCGTCGACACCGGCACCCTGCGCCTGAACGTCCCCGACAGCTCGGTGCGCGCACTCACCGATGAGCAGGTCGACGTCGAAGTCGACGCCGTGCGCCCGGCCCTGTCGCCGGGGTTCGTCTTTGCCGGTCATGGTCACCGCAAACCGGGCCCCCTGCTGCGGCTCTACGCGCGCATCGACGACCCGGACGCCGCTGCTCCGGTGTGGAAGACGCTGCTGGAATTCCTGGACCGCACCGGCGCGGTGTGGGAAGCAAAGATCTTGTCGAACCGTGCCCTGTACCCCCGCAACGATGCGCTGGTGGTCTACTTGGGACGGGACGGGTGGCGCCATGCCCGCGATTGCGCCACGGCGATGCAGAGCACGGGTCTGCTGGGTCAGGGGACCTCGCCGTTCGCCCGCGCGATCACCGAATCCGTGTGCTGCGCGTTCGAGCCGGATGACCGAACGATCACCCGTCAAGGGCTCTCCTTCGGTCAGCACCGTGCACACGTGCTGGCCCAAGCCGTCATTCGGCACGCCGTCGATCAGGTGCCAGAGATGACGCTGGCGGCCACCATCCACGCGGCGTTCCTCGACGCAGGCATCGACCCGAATGAACCGGCACGCAATCTGTCCTCGCCCGTCGTCGATGTACTGGGCCTGAATTGACCAACCGCAGAACCGAATTCGGCCCGCCCCGTGAACCATAGAACGCATCCGATCACGAAAGAGGAAGACTTTTGATGAGGGGCCTGAGCAAGGCTGTGCTGTCTGCGTCGATCATCGGCGCCCTCACCGCGCCCGCCGGCACGGCCGGTGCGACCCCATCGCCACAGCTCGCGCCGCCCGCAGCAGCGGCTGACACCGACTCCGCCGCAATCGGTTACGAGGCAGGCATACTCGGCGAATCGGTGGTCGTGACCTTGGATTCGGGGTCGCTGTCCGTTGTCGACAACCGTCTGCAGGTGACGGCGGCGGACGGGCAGCTGGCGGCGGCGATACCGATGTCGTATCAGCGCGACGGATCGAACTACCCCATCGCGACCGAGATCAGCGGCAGGACCGCCACCCTGACTCCCAGCACCAACCCTGCCGACGCGACACCCACGGGCCAGCCTCCGAACCTATTGCGCGACATCGCGATCGATCCAAACTCCCCCGCCTTCGACGCCGCGGTGGCACGCTTCCAGATGCAGTCGAGCCTAGGCGTGGCGATCGGCGGTCTCGTCGGCACCGTCATCGGCGCAACCATCGGGTGTATCGCCGGGGGCGCCGCGGTCGGCGCGGCGGCCGCGGTCCCCACGATCGGAACGCTGGCGATCCCCGGCTTCCTCGGCGGGTGCCTGATCACCGGCGCCGCGCTGGGAGCGGTCGGCGCAGTGGCCGGAACCATCCTTATCGGAGGACCCATCGCTTTCGCCTCCGCGCTGCTGTTCGCCGGCGCACTCGCGCAACAAGCCGCCAACTGATCCGGTGGGTCCTCGGCCCGGCATCTGCGCCGCCCCCGGGGGGCCCGGCCGGCTCGGCCGTGAAGAACCGCATCAACACGCCTGTCCATCGCTGCCTCTGCCACACGGGTCGGATCGACGCTGGCTGTGCGCCACCGCCCAATGCTCCGCCCGGCCTCGGATGATCTGCGATCGGGCGTGTGTGACCGATGCTGGTCCCAGGAGGGGGTTTTGACGGGGGCTGGCAGTGGTCCCGCTCTTCGCCCGGTGTCGTGTGCCGGTTGATCTGTCGCACTTGCCAAGTACCTGCGGCACGTGCCCCGGCCTGTTCGCGTCGACACGCATGTCGGCTCGCTACTTTCCCGAACTGGTGTCGACGAGGAAGACGCCTGCCGTCGGTTCGAATAGGGTTGTGGCCGTGAGGGTAATGTCCGATCAGCAAGTGCGCTGCGGCTTCCTAGTCCGTGAGCGGTGTCGGTGGCCGGGGCCCGCTCACACGACGAGGTCCGCGACGCCCGCGGCCTCGCCGATACGACCCTTCTGGCTCGAACCGAGAAGCCGACACCTGAGACCGCGGCACCGCGCGGCCCAAGGCATTGAAGCGACTCGCTGCCCGACCCGGTCCGAGCGCCGGGCAGCGCGGGCCTGTGCATTGGCTAGCGGCGGTCCAATCGTACTGGAGGAGATATTGGCACTGCTGATCGCACAACGTGACAAGCGAGTAATGGTTCCGTTCGGGAGTTGACGAAATACATTGAATCCTTTGACTAGCGCCGCAGACCCTGATCGCGTGGTTGCAGAAAGAGCTCTCGAAAGCATGACCCTACGCCGACCATGGTCGATGGAACGGTTTGTGACGGAGTTGAGCCTGCAGCGTGACCGACCGATCGAAATCGCAGAAGGGATCGGCAAATTCGAAGGTAATAATTTCTCCGGCATCTGGATCCCTCTCCCGGAGAAGGACCTCATCCGACACCGGTCGGGTTTAACCCCGGAAGAGCGTGAAGGGATCATCGCTCACGAAATCGGGCACATCGTCCTCGGACACGAGGTTTCGACCGAAGAGCGGCTTCGCTACTACGAGCGCACCACACCGTCGATACCGCCCGCCGTCATCAAACAGCTGATGGACCAGCAAGCCTGCCTACGCTCGAATTTCGACACGGCACTCGAACGTCAAGCCGAGTGGTTCGCATCATTGTTGATGGAGGCCGCGGCCTCTCTCAGCCGTCCACTGTTCCCAGAAAAAAATCTCAACCCGAGGCCGCGCCTCATGCTGGAAAGAGCTGCCGCGATCTTCGGATGGGCGTCGTGAACATCGTCGTCGGCACCCTCATACCGGCAGCGCTGCTCCTGTTGGCGGCACACCGCATTCGATCGAACCGTCCACACTATCGTCTCGGAACCTCAACCGGGCTAACCAACCCGCTGACACAGCTCCTACTCTGTCTAGGACTCGAGAAGCTATGCAGGGTTCCGGTGATCACCGACGACATCATCAATCCTGTGCTTCGAGACTGGACTGGTGTAGCAAACATCATGTCCCTTGCCGGAATGACGTTCGGATCCTTGGCAGCGATACCACTGCTGAATGTGAGTTCGTTTATTACCGGCCGGAACTTCGCGCCACGCATCCAGATCGGCACCGCCGTCGTGATCATCGTGGCGATGACCGGGACCTTTCTGAACACCCCCATGGCACATACCCCGACTTCGTACATGAGCAACCAATTCCCGGTAACAGTGCCTGTCATGACGTACTGGCTCGCGTACCTCGGGCCACCGGCAAGCATGCTGCTCCTCGGCAGCACCTACATTATCCGCGAACTACTGTGGGTTCGCCGAGGCCCGTTCGCGCGCGCACTGGCAGGCATCGCTGTATACGAGGTCATAGGCTTGGTCTACTGCGCTTTCAAGGTCTACAACCTTTATCTGCAGCACGAGCACATCAACAACTACTGGCACCGCAACGCCCTGCACATCTCGGCCACTCTCACCCTGTCAATGCTGGCTGCAGCGGGAGTGTCCGCGGGAATCTACGCCTCCTCCATCTTCAAGGACCGGTTCCACCGCTACCGATTGCTGCGACGTTTCGGTGACCGATGGGTAGAGGCTCGGGCAGCGAATCCGGAGGTCGTCCTGGACAAGTCCTACACGTTCCGCCCCACACGGCGGGCGTGCTGGGCCGCATCCCGCACGGAGGCAACCGCTTACCGGCTGCAGATCGAATTGGCTGACCACTCACATCAGGTGAAGGGAAGGTCTGCCGTCGCCGACCCGGCAATCGCTTGATCGGGTTCTTCCGAATACTTGGCAGCGGGTTGGAACGCTTGTGTTCCAACCCGCAGCCATCAGCACGACCCCCGCGCCCTGGCTGAAAACGCTTCGGCTACCCGCCTTGAGGCGCCGCTTTACACGAGGGCACCGCGCAGCGCCTCGGCCCACGGCAGCCAACGCGGATCGTCCACCCCTTCGTCCCCGACCATGTTGGTGCATGTGTAGCCGACTGCGACGCCCGACTCGGGATAGGCGAAGCTAATCCGCCCCCCGGTGCCTACCTGCCCGAATGATCCATCGCCGAGCAGTCCAGCGGGACGAGTGATCTCGTAACCGTAGGCAAAGCGGGTGGCCACCGGCATCACATCCAGCGGTGCCGGGTGGCTCAGTCGGTCGGTCTGCGGTTGCCGCGCCCGGTCCACAGCCGCCGATGTCAGCAACCGAATCCCGTCGACCTCGCCGATCATCGCCGCATACATCCGCGCCAAGGAGCGGGCATTACCGATCGCATTGGCCGCCGGGATCTCTGCCGCGTGCCCTTCGCGGGTGTTCAGCATCTCGTTCGCCTCCTCTCTCGTGGCAATGGTCGCAAGGGTCGCTCGGACCAACCGGGAGCCGACGTCGATCCCCATACCGGCCAGTCGCGCCTCCACTTCGGCGGGTGTGGCCAAGTGCTTGCGGGTGAACCCGGGAACAACGCGATGCTCCTCACATTCCGGCAGGCCGATCCACAGGCTCAGCCCGAGCGGCTCAGCAATTTCGGCGGCAAGGAAGTCACCGACGCTCTTGCCAGTGACCCGCTGGATGAGCTCACCGACCAGGTAGCCCCAGGTGAAGGGGTGGTAGTAGAAGGCGGTTCCCGGCCGCCACAAGGGAGTCATCGACACAAGCGCGGTCGTGCACGCCGACCAGTCCAGCAAATCCCAAGCCCCGATTTCGGATTCAGGATCGAAGCTGGACAGGCCGGCCCGGTGGGACAGTAGGTCGGCGACGGTGATGCTGGCTTTACCACCGACCGCGAACTCTGGCCAATAGTCATGAATCGGGGCATCAAGCTCGAGCTGTCCGCGTTCAACCAGCATGTGCACGCAGGTCGCGGTCAACCCTTTCGACACCGACCTCAGCACGACCAGTGACTCCGCGTCCCACGACTTGCCGGATATCGCGTCCTGGCCTGTCCAAAGATCAACGATGGTGCGGCCGTGGCGATAGATACACAGCTGCGCGGCACCCTCATCGCCATCGTGCGCGTACGCAAACGCGTCACGAACCGCCTCGAACCCACGCTCGACAAATCCTTCCACCAACGCCTCCTCGACGAGCCCACAAGCGGGCGAAACCCTTCGCAATCAGAACACTATTCGACCGGCCGGATACCCTTCCAAAAGGAACCACCTTGACCGGGTTCGGCCCCGCGGACCATGAGATCACCGATTTCTGGTTCGGCTATGACTCGGTCCACCGAGGGTTCCCGTGCTACCGCGGCCAAGTGCGGGAACTCGGAGCGGGCAACGGCACACGGGTGGCACGCACACACCGGTGGATCGCCCGTGACGACACGACCGGCCGCCCGGTGGCGTTCGTCGTACCGGGTCGGCGGTCGGCTTTGATTCGGTGCGCCGCCAGTACGAGCAGCAGGATGGAAATGAGTGTGTATATCGTGAATTTCACGTTGCCCATCCGAAGATCGCGGCAGCCCGTTCGAGCATGAGCCGCTGCCTCTGGTTGAGGTTCTTGTCCGGGAACAGTGGACGACTCAGAGCCGCCGCAGCCTCCATCAGCAGGGTTGCGAACCACTCGGCTTGGCGTTCCAGTGGCAGGTCGAAGTTGGAGCGCAGGCACGCCTGCTGATCCATCAGCCGTTTGATCACGGCGGTGGGGATCGAGGGTGCGGTCCGCTCGTAATACAGGATCCGTTCCTCGGGCGGCACTTCATGTCCGAGGACGATGTGTCCGAGTTCGTGCGCGATGATTCCGTCGCGTTCGATCTGGCTGAAGCCTGATCGGTGCCGGATGAGGTCTTTCTCCGGGAGGGGGATCCAGATGCCGGAGAAGTCGATGCTCTCGAACTCGGCGAGTCCGTCGACGATCTCGATCGGCCGGTCGCGCTGCAGGCTCAGTTCCTCCACGAAACGTTGCATCGACCAGGGACGCCGCAGGGTCAGCTTCGAAAGGGCCTTTTCCGCGATCATACGATCCTGGCCCGTGTTGTCACTAACCGAGGGATTCAAGGTAGTTCTTCAACTCCTGTAATGCGTTGTCGCCCAGGTGATCTGAGCTCGAACGCAGGGCTACGAAGGGAATGCGCTTGTCGCGCTGCACGATCAGCAGACTCAGTTGCCGAAACGGGCCGTAGTACTTGTCGGGGTCGTCGGACAAGAAGCTCCCCGGCATGTCGAAGTAGCCGGCCAGCGCATCCAGAAGGTCGTCACCAGGACGTTGTGCACCGGGCCGCCGAAGGGCCACCATATCCTTGGCTGCCACCGGGCGGCCGAGGGATTTCGAAAGTGCTTGCGCGACCACAGTTCCGGCGACCGCGACCCCGTCGTTGTCGATGACGGTGGCGAACAGCATGTTCACCCGCTCCTCTAACGGCACGGCTCGGCTACTGGGGCTCAAAGACCTTCTCCCTCACTCCATCAGACTGATCCGGTCCAGCTTGGACCGCCACCGCCTGGCAAAGTTGTCCGACAGGGCGGGGTCCAGATCCGCTGCGCTGCCCGCGAGCCATCGCCGGTACTGCTGGTTCTCCCGTTCGATTCCCGTGGCCATCGGCGGCGTCGCCAGCAGCGCACCGATGAGTCTTTCGATGCTCTTGGGTATTTCGTTACCGGGACCCCCCGCGCGTTCGAGCACCTCCGTTGCCTGCGCGGCGGCAAGTCTGGCCACGGCGACTGCGAGCTGTTCTTTCGCCGCGTGTGCGGCGTCGCGGGCTGCCTCGGGGAGATCGCTTCGGTCGCAGAGCTGGAAACAGCGGTCGGCAGCGGCCACGAGCTCATCGACGACGTCGATGTCGAGCTCGACCAACCGGAAGCCCAAGGGGTCGCGACCGCTGCCCCCTGAAGAAGACGAGACGTTGGCATTGGCGCTGAGGGCCTGTTCCTCCAGCTTGGTCGGATCACCGCCTTGGAGCGCTCTGGTGGCGCTGCCTGCGGCCCATTTGAGCGCGTGATCGAGCAGTCTCAGCGTCATGGTGCTCGGCGGCGCTGTGTCGGCTCGCGGATTTTCGATCCGTGCCATCGTCGCCACGGACGGCCCTCCGGCTGCGTGCACGCCTGGCCGCGTCAACCCGCACTCGTCGCGTCGTTCGGCCACGATCCGGCCGAAGCGCTCCTGCAGATCCCGCGTCACCACGGACCAAACCCTATGCGACCCACGCTCGCTGCACTTCCTCTCCATCGACAACGTCACCTCAGAACGATCACATGACCCCTACTTTAAACTCATGAGCAACTCATAGCCCCCAAAAGGGATGTCATGATACTTTGGCGTCGCTTAAATCCGGGCAGGTGGGTGAGTAGCGCCGCGACGGGCTGCTCCGTGATGTGAAGGCAGCGGAGGGAAGTGCGCAGTTCGCCGGCCACGCGAGGAGTGTCGTCCGGAGGGGTGACGATAATCAGCGTGACCGGTGAGCGCTCCAGCGGAGATGTAGTCAGTAGCCATCATCGTTGGGGCAGTGGCCATTTCGCACGGGCGCACGTTCCACCGGCCACGCCGGATCCCGGCGCGAGGGGGCAATCGCGCTGTTACACACCGAAGTTCGGCCGCGTTCAAAGGGGGTTACCACGCCACAACGGCGATTCGCCAGTGACAGCTGAATAGAACGAACTCTCGGCAAAGAGTTCGTTACGCGAGGGCGTTGTCGAACAACCAACCCTCAGACACCCCAGAAGTCGGAGAAGCCCGGCCAGGCGCGACTTCTGGATGTTGTTGTCCAGAAAGGACTGCTTCCAGATGAGCAGATCTGAGGGTACCGCATGCCCTCATACCGTGCATACCCCGACCACCGGTCGACCCGCAGGCGGAGCCCCCGCCGCCACGACCGCACCGGAGACGATCGGATCCTTCACGCGGACAAGCACATTCCTTCACCGCGACGCCGACTCGACCGCTCGCGCTGAACACCACCGCACGTATCGCCGCCGGATTCGATTCGCCGACGCCGACCTCGTCCGTGACCGAGTGCTCGGGTCCGCCGAGGATGTCATCCCGGCCGGAGCGCGACGCAACGTCCTGGCCGCGACGTTGGCGCTCCTATGCGGGTGGGCACGCCTCAGCGACGATCGGATCCGTATCCGGCAACTCATCGGCCTATGCGGACCGCGTCGATACGACCCGAAAACCATCGGTCGCGCGCTGGCCGCGCTGCACCGTGACGAGTTCATCCGTTACATCCCTGCCCGCGGTCGGGGCGCCTACGCCACCATCGCCATCCATCCCCGATTCCTCGACGGCATCACCGAGCTGCAACGCGACCCTGGTGGACGTGTCATCACCTTTTCCCACCCGCCTCCTTACTCTTCCAAAAGAAACCACCTCCCTACCCTCCGCCCGCGCTCCGGCGCGGCGCGGCCCGCGTCGGTGACGGTCGACGCCGAGGAGGTGCGTGAGGTGCTGGCCAACGCTCCGGAGCCCTTCCGGTCCTTGCGTGCCCGGCTCCGGTGGTGCCTGGGCCGGGAGATTCGGACCTACCTCACTCGCGGGTGGCGCCCAGACCAACTGCTCGCCACGCTCGCTGCCACGCTCCCCGACCAGGTTCGAAGGCCCCTGTTGCTGGCTCGATACCGGTTCCAGCGCAATCTGATCGGTGCCGGGCCTCGGCTGGCCCCGGCTCAACGAGCCTGGGACCGGCGACACCGCGCCGACGGCCGTGCCCGTCACGACGAACAGCAGCGCCGCCACGCGGCCGCGGTGTTCGCCGCGACCACCGCGACGATGCGCGCACGGATGCTCACCGCCCTGTGCGCCCGGCTGCGCCTGACCGCTCCCCTACCGGACCCCACGACCGCCGTGATCCACGCTGCTCGACTCGCTCTGCGAGCCTTTCCTGACACATCACTGGGGCAGGCGATCGACCGCTGGGTCGCGCAGTTCGAGCCCTCCCCCAGCGACGTGTCCGACAGTCCCACGCCCACCGCAGAGGAGCGGGACGAGTGCGTGGTGTGCGGCGCGAAAGGCCAACCACGAGAGGAACTTCCGCTGCGGTCAGTGGTGTGTGAGCGATGTTGGCGTCAGGAAGGAATGTGACGCGCTGCTGGTCGCCCCCCAGAAAAGGGGGATGCGCCGAGATGGCGTCGGGACCTGCGCACCAGTACTGTCATCGGCCGGATGCTCCGGATACCGAGCCTGGTTGCCGCGAACAGGATCCGACCCTCGTGCACTTCCTCACGCGGGCCAGCACGAGGCAAGTGCAGGCCGCGCTTGTCCATCCGAGCGAGCATCCCATCGCCAGCGCTGCCGAGACCGCCCATGCTCACCGCCGACCCGAACCGAGGCAATGACTTCTCCCCAGCACCGATCGCTCAGCCCTGACCAAAGCGCGCACCTGATCCGCTATGACCGCTGTATCGCCCACGGGCTGCGACAGCTACGTCAAAGCGTCGGGCTGACCGCGGCACAGGTCGCCGACCGCACCGGTTACGAACAGGACTGGCTGGACAACATCGAATCCGGTACCCAGTCGCCGACGATCGAACAGCTGCGCGACCTGGCCTTGCTGTACGGCCATAGCGAACGCGGACTCCTCGAACAAGCGTGGGCCGAAGCATCAACCGGACGCGCAATCTAAGAACGCGCCCAACCGAAACGGCCAGGTTCTACTCGGCCAATGGGAAGGGCCCGGCACGAAGGGGATCGGTGCCGGGACCTTCACCGACAGGAGTTTACTGGGTCGCGCAGTTCGACACCCTGACCCCCGCCCGGGTGCCCGAGAGCAACAAGCCCTGCACCGCAGCCGTTCGTGACGAGTGTGTCGCATGCGGCGCGGAAAGTGTGCCGCGGCAAGAGCTTCCGATGCAACCAGTCGCATGCGGCCGATATTGGCTCCGGGAGGGACCGTGACAGGGCCTCGTCCGGACGGGACCAACGGTTCGGCGGCCGCGGCATGAGTGGCACTGCAGCGTGGGTCACGGCGAGGAAGACGCCTCACCTTCACGGTCGACAGCTCTGCCGATCCGGGCGAGTGTGGATCAGCTGGTGGTGGTCGCGGCGACGGTGGCGCTGACGATGACGACCGCGGTGGTCGCCTGGATCTCCTGGACGGCCTTGCGTACCGCGGGGCCACCCCATCCACTGTCGCTGATCTCCTTACCGCGGCGTTCGACGGTTCGTTTGTCGATGTCCGGAACCACTTTGGGGAGAAGGCCGACCGCGTAGAGGATCGAGGTCAGTGCTGCGGTGCGATCATCGAGCCGCTGCCCTGCGACCGCAGCGCGAACGCGCGCCACGATTTCGGCTTCCCCTGCAGGGTTCGCCGATTTCCACACCGTCGTCGGGAACACACCGAGCAACTTGCCGCGCTGCTCGGTGAGGTAGCCAGCGTCGACGAGGTCGGCCAGCAATGCCTGTTTGAAGTCCTTCGACCGATCGCGCCAGCTACCGAACCCGGCAACCTTGGCGACCGCGTCCTTCGGTTTGCGGCCATCGACGACATCCAGCAAGCCCGCCAATCGCGCGTCATCCGGACGTCGATCGGTCACCACCAGCCGACCCGGCTTGTGACCGGGGTCGTCAGGGCCGGTCAACCGCAACACACCCTCCGACGTCAGTTCCACCAGCGCCGCGCCGGCGAGGGCAGCTCCCAGCCGGGTGTTGTCCACCAGCCTCTTGCCGTTGTTGTCGTCGAGAGCGAGCAGCAGGAATTCTTCCGCGACTGTCAACATGTCAACCCCCTCCGAGCGGAGCGATGCTCCCACTCGCTTCTCCTGGCACTGGATATGTCGCCGAGTCTAGTTGCGGCAGACGATGATCCGCCCAGCAGGCTGAAACGGAGAAGACCCCGACACGGGGGGGAGGTGCCGGGACCTTCGTTCCGACAAGAAGCTTCGTCGGCATCTCGGATGCTACGCCAGGGTGCCGCTTCACCGCCGTCTTCTCCTCGCCAGTCGAGCCTGAACGGGACTCCCGGATCGGTGACGAACCCCTATCGAACGCGAAAACCGAACGTGCCGAGCAACACCGGCGGTACGAGGAAGAAGACGACCGACACTACGAAGAGCGCAACCGGCGGGGTTGGCTGGAAAGCTGAGGCGGTTCAAGGTGGAACCACGGCCGACCGCCGCACGTCAGCCTTGCTCATTAGGTGGGTCTCGCCAAGAACAAGCCCGCACTAGGCCCATGGCCCGGCACCTTCGGCGACCCCGGCACCCCGCTCACCTGAAGCGCTCCGAAACAAGGAGACCAGCGCACTGTCAGAAGAACAACCGTTACATCTGCCCGGTGCGTGCCGCGTCCAGTTCGGCGCGAGTAAAGGTCGTGCCGTCGGGCCAGGCGGTCTGCAGCAACTTCTCCAACCCCGCGGGGCCGCGGGACACATCGTCGGCGGCAGGGGCGGTGATGTCGTCCAGCAGCCGCGTGATGAGCAGGACCAGAATGCTGGTTCCACCACCCGCATAGCCCCAGCTGATCCCGGGGGCATCCCGCCGGGGGTCTTCCGACAACCCTCGCAGCACCGGATACCGTGCCGCCCATGATTCATTCGGAAACTCCGCCGGAATCCGTCAGGAAAGCCAGTTGTCGATCCATGTGCGAAGATGTATGCGTTTTGCATAGACTCCTATCATGGAGTCAATGTTGGAAGCAGCCATCAACGAGTGGCACGCAAGCGTGAACGAGGGCGACCTGGAGCGGTCGGCGAGGGCGGTCGGTGATCCGATCGTCGTTCTGGGCCCGAAAGGTGAAGGCCCGATCACACCCGAGCAGTTCGCCAAATGGGTGGAACGCTCGGGCATCAAGCTGATCCCGCGATCGTGGCATCCGGTCAGCGAGCGCCTCATGGTCGTGGAAGAGGACGCAACCTGGCCCGAGAGCAAGGCGCCGACTCGGGTCGCGACGGTGTTCCGGGTAGCCGGTGAGAAGGTGACCGCGTCCCTGCGACTACCGAATCTGAAGTCAGCGCTCAAGTTGGCCTACATCTGCCGCGAGATGGCCGCGACCGAATGACTGTTTCGAGGCCGGGTCAGGTTCTGTTCGCGTTCGTCCGGCACTGGTCGCGCAGGTCATCGGCTGGCGACCGACTTGCCGACCAAGGCCGACTGGTACTCGTCACCGAAACCGTCCACTGCCTGACTCGGCGAGGAATCGCAGTAACGATCAATGCGATCGCCCACGAGATCGGCATCGACCAGAGCGGAGCGTCGCGGCTGGTCAAGAGCGCGATATCAGCCGGGTACCTAGCGATGCAGACATCGCAAGCAGACCGCCGCCAACGCCAGGCGACGGTCACCACATCCGGCCACGCTCTCCTGGACCAAGCTCACAACTGGCAAGAGCAGGTCTTCGACCGGCTGACGAAAGGCTGGAGCCCGCAGCAACGCCACGAGTTCGAGCAAGCGATGACGGATCTGATCAACCAGTCCTATGCGTTGTTGGACTAACCCCAAGCTACGGGTTCGCGAGCCGTCCCGCCGCAGCCATATGGAGCGAATTCCGGCTCGACGAATCCGCGTAGAAGCCCTGGTTCCGCCGGTCAGACGTAGGACCACCAGAACTTAGCGCACCCGATAGCTACATCTGCCCGATGCAGGCTGCGGCGAGTTCGGCGCGAGTAAAAAGTTGTGCCGTCAGGCCAGGGGTCGCAACAGCTCCTCCAGCCCAGCGCGACACGGATCGACAGCAGGGGGTGATGTCTGTCAAGGCCGTTCGAAGGATCTCACCGGAATCGACAATGTGTCGAACAGCCGCGTGAGGAGCCGGGCTGTCAACATCCCCAGCCATGCTCTGCTGTCGACACTCCACCCGAAACGGAACCGACCAGCCGTGAAACCTGATGGTGCGCAAGGCCGAGATGCGATCAGCATCGAACCACCTGGATGATCATCACCTTGGTCTGATCTACGGCGCGCCACGCCTGATCGTCGAATCACCTTTTGGCGGAACTGCATTGCCGACGCGGTACACCCTGCTGGCGTTCGTAGGATGGCCATTATGGCGAAGACACCTTCACAGGGTGGCGGGGAATCAGGTTCGGCGCGAAGAATGTTCGCCGACCGGCTGAGCGAGCTGTTCGAGGTGGCGGGGAAACCGACACTAGAGCAAGTGGTGCGACCGACCGCGCAACGCAAACGAAGCACGCGGGCACCCGGCGGGAAAGAAGCCCTAACGACGCAGCGAATAAGTGATTGGCGCGCCGGGCGCAACCTACCTCACACGTTCGAGTCGGTGGCACCGCTGCTGGTGACCTGCCACGAATCGAGTTCGCATTCGACGTCGCCGGAAAACTGATCGAGGACCTCGTAACAAATCAACACGACTTGATTGTATCCACGATAGCGATTGGCGGATCGGCCGCAACGTACCTCACAGTTCGAAACGTTCGAACCAGTGCTGACGACACTGATTCGCCTGGCCACAGCGGAGTCCGGTCCGATTCCATCTACCTTGTCGAACCGATCTGCCTGGCAACGTTTATGGAAGGCTGCCACCGCAGAACCCTTGCCACGTCCGATGGTGACGACCTCCCTGCGCCGCGACATCGACACCTTCGTCGGGCGTGACAGCGAGTTGCAGCGGATCCTCGAGACGGCCGGACCGGGCCGAGTGGTCTGCATCCACACCATCGACGGCATGCCCGGTGTCGGCAAGACCGCCCTGGTCACCCACGCCGCGCACCTGCTGGCCGAGCGTTTCCCCGACAGCCGCTTCTTCGTCGAATTACACGCCCACACACCAGGTCAGAATCCCGCCGACCCCGTGGCTCAAAGGATCCGATTGCGGATATTGCGCCCACCATCGCGCCCACCAGAGACGGGCGCGTCCGGGCGACACCTCGACGGTCGCCGAGATCGTCCAATGGTGCGGCTACCTGCCGCTGGCGATCGTGCTGCTGGCCGGGCGCCTGGCCCACCATCCCCACCTGAACAATCACCGGCCTCGCCACCACCCACAATCGGCTCGGCGAACTCGATACCGGCCACCGCGCAGTCCACGCCGCCTTCACCACCTCCTATACCAATGTATGCGTCTGCAATGTCGCGAGATATGCGGCTTCGGGCACGCCGAGGCGCCGGTAGATATCGGCAGCGGCACGCAGGTCTATCACGGCCGCGGGGATATCACCGATGCCCGCGCGACAGCGAGCGGCACCGTCGAGAGCGTGGGCCTGTTCGAGGGGGTGTCCGATCTCGCGAGCCAGCTCGAGCGCATCAGTGAAGGCTGTCAACGCCTCACCAGGTTCGCCGGTGGCCAGCAATACTCGCCCGATGCTGTTGAGCTCCTTGGCTTGGCCGAGCCGACTGCCGAGGTCGCGATAGACGGTCAGGGCCTGCTCATGCAGGTCGGCGGCCTGCTTCTGGTCCCCAGTTCTCTCGCACAGTATGCCGAGGCTGCCGAGCGTGTCGGCCTGATTGCGGCGATTGCCGATGTCCCGGTTCAGGGCCAAGGCCCGCTGCAGAAGGTCGGCGGCCCGTGCGTAGTCCCCGGTTTCGCGGCGCACTTGCCCGAGTGCAGTGAGGGCGGTGGCTTCCCCGTAGCGGTTGCCGAGATCGCGGTAGCAGGTCAGGGCCTGCTCATGCAGGTCGGCGGCCTGCTCGTAATCTCCGGTTTCCCCGCGCACCAAGCCGAGCGCGGTGAGCGCGTGGGCCTCCCCGTAGCGGTTGCCGAGATCGCGGCAGCAGGTCAGGGCCCGCTCATGCAGGTCGGCGGCCTGCTCGTAATCTCCGGTTTCCCGATGCACGTATCCGAGTGCGGTGAGCGCGTAGGCCTCCCCGTAGCGGTTGCCGAGGTCGCGGTAGCAGGTCAGGGCCTGATGCAGCACGCCGGCGGCCTGCCCGTAATCGTCCGTGAGCAGGCGAACGAAGCCGAGTGCGGCCAGCACGTGGGCTTCCTCGTGGCGGTTGCCGAGGTCGCGGTAGCAGGTCAGGGCCTGATGCAGCACGCCGGCGGCCTGCCCGTAATCGTCCGTGTGCAAGCAGATGACGCCGAGTTCGGCCAGCACGTGGGCTTCCTCGTGGCGGTTGCCGAGGTCGCGGTAGCAGGTCAGGGCCTGATGCAGCACGCCGGCGGCCTGCCGGTAATCGTCCGTGAGCCGGCGCACGAGGCCGAGGTTGGTCAGGGCATTGGCTTCCGCGTGACGGTTGCCGAGGCGGGCAGCGGTCTCGGCTGCGCGCTGGTGCAGTCGCGCAGCCAGTGGCCACGGCCCTTCCAGGTTCAGCAGCCCGGCCATCACCCCGGTCAACACGACCATCCGCGCAGGATCACAGTCGGCGGTGTATTCCAGGCAGGCGAGCAGATTGGCCCGCTCGATACGCATCCACGCCAACGCCGGTGCCTGGTCGCTGAATTCGCGCACCGCGACACCACTCGCCCCGGCGGGGGGCGTGGTGTGGTCGTCGGTAGGTCGGGAGCGGTGCGCCACCCACCGGTCGGCCCGGGCGAAGGTGTGCTGGTAGTAGTCCAGCAAGCGCTCCACCGCCGCAGTGTTGTCGGCGGTCGCGGCGAGGGTGCCGGCATATTCGCGCAGCAAGTCGTGGAGCCGGTAACGGCCGGGACGGGTCTCGTCGAGCAGATGGTCGGTGTAGAGGGCCTCCAAGTGTCGCCGCGCGGTCTCAAGCGGAATGTCGGCCAGCGCCGCCACCGCCCAGAGGTCGAACTCGGTGCCGGGATGCAAACCCAACAACCCGAACACGACCTGCTGCTCGACCGGGAGACTCTGGTAGGACAGATCGAACGCGGCACGCACCGCCCGATCCGGGGTGTCGAGTTCGGCGAGCCGGTCGGTCGTGGCAGTGAAATTCTCGGCGAGATCGGTGATGCTCCAGGTGTCGTGGTGAGCCAGCCGCCCGGCCAGCAGCACGATCGCCAGCGGCAGAAACCCGCACAGCTCCACGATGCGCTCTGCCGCCGCCCGATCCACGGCGCCCTGATCGGCGTCGCCAGCGATGCTGCGGTGAGCGAGGGTAGCGATCAGGCGAACAGCGCAGTCGGCGTCGAGCACCTTGAGGGCCAATGGCATGGCCCCGTCGAGGGCCACCAGGCGGCGGCGACTGGTCACGATCGTCACGCATCCGCCGCCTGGCGGCAGCAGCGGTTCGATCTGATCAGGACCGCGGGCGTCGTCGAGCACCAGCAGCACCCGTTTGTCGGCGAGCCATGCCCGCCACAGATTCCGACGCGCCGCCAGGGTGTCGGGCAGGCTGCGGGGGTCGATACCCAGATCGGTCAGCAGTCCAGCCAACACCTCCGACGGGTCCGCGACCGGTTGCCCCAGAGTGTGGGCATGCAGCTCGACGAAAAACTGCCCATCAGGAAAGCGCCCTGCAAGCTCATGGGCGGCGCGGATCGCCAACGCGGTCTTACCGACACCCGGCATGCCGTCGATCGCATGGATCGACACCACCCGCTCCGAATCCGCCGCCTGCACGATGCGCCGCAACTGGTCCTCGCGGCCCACCAGCGTGTCCAGATCGCGGGGCAGCGCCCTGGCCGCCAGCGGCCGCGACGATGACCCCACCGCGGGCTCGGTGACCGCCGCGGTCCACAATCGCTTCCATGCTCGGTGATCGACCAGATCCTCACGAATGCGACCCCGCTGGGCTTTGGCCAACACGAACAATGTCACCAGCACCGGCGCCGCTGCCTCAAACGTGTGGGGCAGGTTGCGGCCGGACCGCCAATCACTGATGCGCTGCGTCGTCACGGTCTGGTTCCTGCCGGGGCCTCGTGCAGCACATGTGCGTTGCGTGGTCACTCTCACCACCTGCTCCAGGGTTGGTTTCCCGGCTGCCTCGAACAACTCACCCAGCCTGTCGGCGAAAACCCTTCGTGCCGAACCTGATCCGCCACCACCCTGCAGGGGCGCCATCTCCATAACGCCCATCCTACGAACACAGCCAGCCGCCACGGACCGATCGACACCAACCAGCACGTACCCCGCCGTGCTCTCCTACGCGATCCTGGGCTGCCCACGATGGCGGTGCTGCGCATACAGACCCGGGCCGTCCAGATAAGCCACCACACCCACCCCCGACGATATGCCGCTCTTCAGCCACCTCGAGCTGGTACACCCGGACGATCCGCTGCAGCGTGGGATGGCGCGGACAAGGCCGAGAATCGGCGCCGACTTCATCAGCTCGCCGTCACCAACGTTCTTCCGAGCGGCGTAATCGGAATCGACAATGTGTCGAACAGCCGCGTGATAAGCCGGACCAAAGTACTGGTTCCGCCACACCCGGTATCTGGATCAGATAGCTGCGGTGGCCCCCTAATTCATCTTGCTGACGCCTTCGGATATCGGAAAAACAAATACGGTGAATCGAGTGCCGGACCAGCGGCACCATGCACTGAACAGCGGCAGATACACCCATTTTCAGTGCAGCAGTCTCATATCGGCCAGGCGCGGGGCTGCGGCGTCCTTCCCCGATCGGATATAGGTCAACGGTTCGCCGTTGCGGTCGATCGTCGGCCAGTTGATGGCCAGTTCCGGGTCGAACGCGTCGAGGTCCCGGTTCAGCTCAGGGGAGTACTCCAGCGAGCACAAGTAGCTGACGGTGGAGTTGTCCTCCAGCGAGACCAGCGCGTGGCCCAGCCCTTCGGACAGGAACACCGACTTGCGGGCGACATCGTCGATGACGACCGAATCCCATCGGCCGAACGTGGGGTAGTCGCGCCGCAGATCCACCACGACATCCAAAAACGCCCCACGCACGCAGGTCACGTATTTGGCCTGCCCGGGCGGATTCTCGGTGTAGTGGATGCCGCGCAGCACCCCCGCGGCCGAGGTCGAGATGTTGACCTGACGCAGGTCAAAACGACGGCCCACTGCCTCCTCGAATGCGGCGGCCCTGAATGACTCGTGAAAGACTCCGCGGTCGTCGGCGTGCAGCTGAGGGGTCACCTCCCAGGCACCCGGTATTGTCAGTTCTCGAATCCGCATGTCGTTCACTTCCTTGCCTGCCCATTGAAGGGCCTCGAGCAGTAGCCGATGCACGGTGACTCATTCGTGGGAGTTCAACCGGCGAACAGGTTTACCTGTGCGGCGGCGAGCTGGTTGTCGACTTGTTTGCGCGTAGGCGCCGGGCTTCGGTGATCGTCAGCCGATACTTGCGCCGGTCGGCGTCATCGCGATTGCGAGCGACCAGGTCTGCCCTTTCGAGGCGGTCGATCAGCCAAACCGATCTCGCTGCGGTCGATGGCGAGCGCGGCCGCCAACTTCCTGCTGAGTGACCTGTTCACCACAGTCCTGAAGCCGGGTCCACGGCCGCTGTGGTGGTCATGATTTGGTGCGGGCGACGAGTGATGCCGCGGCTGTCGCAGCCCGTCTCGGGACAGCTTTGTTGGCTCCGGACTCGCGAACGAAGTCGTTCACTCGGTAGTAGGCGTCGATGCTTTCACCAGCGTCGCCCCACCAGCCTTCTGCGACATCGAAGTCGAGGGCGCCCTGACGGATGTAGTGGTTGTTGACATCGGTGATCTCGAGCTCACCGCGCTGAGACGGCACCAGGGTGCGGATAATATCGAACACCGTGCTGTCGTAGACATAGATTCCGGTTGCGGCGTATCGCGAAGGTGGATCCTGCGGCTTTTCGACGATTCGGACGATCCTATCGCCGGCGAATGCGGGGACCCCGAGGTGGCGTAGGTGTGTTTCGTCGTCGAGCTCGGCCAGCAGGAGCCGGGCCCGCCTCGGATTGCGGTGTGCGTTCTCGATCAGGGGTGCGATCGAATACTCGAAGATGTTGTCCGCCAGCATGACTACGACCTGATCGCCGTCGGCGAACTGCTCGGCCAGGGCGAGGGCGTGCGCGATGCCGCCAGGGCGCTCTTGGTAGGCGTAGCAGAGCCGGTCCACGCCATGGTCGTGCCCGCTACCCAGTAGCCGGACGAACTCACCGGCATGAGTGCCGCCAGTGACGATCATCAGCTCAGTAACCCCCGCCTCGACCACGGCTTGCACTGCGAAGGAGATCATGGGCCGGTCGTAGATCGGCAGTAGGTGCTTGTTGGTGATCACTGTCAGCGGCGACAACCGCGACCCGGTTCCGCCAGCGAGAATGATGCCCTTAAGCATGGCTTTCGACCTTCCTGTGTTTGCGCCATCACGATCGCCCTCTAGTGACGAGAATAGGAAATCGGACCAGGATCGAGAGTTCATCCATCGCTGAGCGCTTTCTCCAACGCGTGCCAGGTGCGCCGCTCGTCAGCGGTGAGGCGACCATCGAGTCGGCTGTGCCCGAGGAAGATCACTTCGTCGGGCCCGGTCTTCTGCACAAACATCGACGGGTCAAGGTAGGCGTGTCCCAGGCCCACCCCGCCCAGCCATCGGCCGGCGTAGTCCGCGACCACACAGATGATTGCCCACAGGCGATGGAGTCGTCTGATCTGGCTACGTCGGAGAGTCATATCGGTTTCCTCAAGCGCGACATCACCGGATAGCCGGAATCGTCGCTGGGTCCGGCCGCCCGGTAGCGACTGTAAAGCTTCTCAGGTCCCGGATGGGCCCTGCCCTGTGACTTCCCAGCGTCGCAGGATCTCCGCGAATGGAGCGCCCTCCGCGTTCGGACCTTTTTCCAGAAAACACAGGTTGTGATAAAAGTGCATCCCCCGGATCCAGCGGTCGGTCGGCTGCGGCCGCCGCGCGTCCGCATGCAGGAATTCCTCATGGTGCAGGCCGTCGAGCAGCGTCTTGAGGAATCCCATGGTGTGCCGCGGATTGGTCAGGTCGCGGTCGTCGCCACCGAACATCGGCTGCCAGTAGGACGTCTGCAGATCCTCTATCACGTACAGCCCCTCAGGGCAAAGGTGGTCGAACAGGACCCGGAACGACGCAAGCACGTCAGCGCTGACGTGGCTGCCATCGTCGATCATGATGTCGAATGGCCCGGCCCGCTCCGCCAGAGCCGTCAGCACCGCCCAATCGGACTGATCGCCGCGCACGGTCACAACCCGCGGTTCGTCGAGGACCCGTTTGTCCTCCACGTCGAGTCCATACACGATGGCGCGTGGGAAGTAGTGTTTCCACATCCGCAACGACGCCGCGCCCAGCTTCGGATCAGTGAACCCGCCGACCCCGATCTCCAGCACTTTCAACCGCCGTTCGCGCAGCGGTGCGAAGTGTCGGTCATAGTGCTCGGGGTAGCGATGCAGCGCGCTCCACTTGTCTGTGCCACATTCGACCGCCAGCTCCGCGAGTTCAGTCTGCCCGCCCCGCGTCAGCGAACGAAACACTCGCTGCACGACCGGGTAGAACGCCGAAGGCAGATCCGCACCCGGTTGCCCCGCAGACGCCATCACCGCGGTCTGTGGCCACCGCACGGACGGAGTCGGCCTCGCGGCCAGGTCGTACGGTCCGTAGACCGCGCGGACCGCCTCGTCGAGGTCTTGGGCCAGCACCGCCACCGCCTGCCCTTCGGCCTCCTCTTCGACGATACGAACACCTGAGGGTTCCACGACGACTGTGGCATCGAAAGACCGCCCCGCACACCTGAAATCGAGGCTCACGCCCACTGGAGCGCTCAGGCGCGGTGCCAGCTCGCCGAGCCGGGCGCGGAAGACGATCTCCCGCGTGAGCAGGTTCGCCACATGCCCCGGGCCGAGCTCGTCGATCGTCGATCGCAGCGTCGCCTCGGAACCCTCCGCGGCGACGAGCAGCCGCAGCACATCGTCGGTGTCCATGGTGGCTCCTATTCACTGGGAGACGGGCGACAACTCGGATGGGATCCGACACGACACCCCGGCCCGACGGAACTGTTCACGGCACCGTTTACGTACGGGTTCGATCTCCCCCAGCGGGGACAACGGGGGCTCCAACAGATCCAGCACCATCAAGTCGATCTCGTAGGAGGCCGCGACCGCCGACACCGAGTCGACTGCGCCCGTGCCAGACCCGTTGTCTGGGATCGTCCCGATGACAAGTCCCAGGACCAGACACGCGGTCATGACGCCGCGCCCGTTCCTGTGGCAACGCTCGCCCTGACGTGCGGGGCTGAACCAGCCTTGCACCACCACACCGCGTCGTCGTCGATCGAGTAGATCGGGTCGGTGATCCCGCGGGCGTCCCGGAATGTCCGGACCGCGGCGCTACACATCGGCAGTGAGTAGTCGTCGACCACGATGATCCCACCGGGCGACACCTTGTCGTACAGGTTCTCAAGGATCGCCGTGGTGGACGAGCGCAAGTCCGCGTCCATGCGCAGCAGCGCGATCCGCTCGATCGGCGCCGCAGGCAACGTATCCTCGAACCAGCCGGCGAGGAACACCACACGATCGTCGAGCAGACCGTAACGGCGGAAGTTCTCCTCGACCTCCTCCTGCGACACCGCGAGCACATCGTTGAACTGGTGCAGCGCGAGTTCGCTGTCTCCGGCCGCGTCCGATTCGGGCATGCCGCTGAACGAATCAGCGACCCAAACGCGCCGGGACGGATCCCCGTACACCTCCAGCAGCGCGCGCATGAGGATGCACACCCCGCCGCGCCATACTCCGGTCTCCACCAGGTCTCCGGCAACCCCATTGCCGAGGACGTGCTCGACGGTCGCCCGCACCTGCCGCAGGCAGCGCGAGCCCGCCATGGTGTGCGCGACTGAGGGCCAGTCCTTGCCTGCCTCCCGCAGTCGCTGGTCGTACCCCCTGCCCAGGAGGTAATGCGGGCCTGCCGGCGGATCGCGGTAGATCTCGTTGGTCAGCACACGCACGAGCAGATCGAGATAGCGGGCGTTTCCGTTCATCGAACCTCCCATCCAGACTGGGTACCCCCACCCTCCTGCCCGGTTCTCCGGTATCGCTCCGCTGCGCCTTGACCGGCGCCGTTCGACCGACACGGGGGTCGGCTGACGGTGTACTCGGCACATGACTCCTTCCCACCGTGAGGAACAGAGGCGCGCGCTCGCGATCGTCGCTCACCCCGACGACATCGAGTTCGCAGCAGGCGGCACCGTCGCGGGCTGGGTGACGCGTGGTTGGGAGGTGAGCCTGTGCGTGGTCACCGACGGGCAGCGTGGCACCGACGGCGCGCTGTCGGCGGATCGCAGAGCGGAGCAGACCGCCGCCGCGAAGGCGCTGGGCGTCGATCGGCCGCGCTTCCTCGGCTATATGGACGCCGAGGTGTCCCCCACGTTGGAACTGCGGGCGGCACTGGCAGATCTGTTACGGCTGTTGCGGCCACACCGCGTCCTCACGCACAGTCCGCGCTATGCGTGGGCCTTCCCGACCACCAGCCACCCCGACCACCGTGCGGTGGGCACCGCCACGCTCGACGCGGTCTACCCAGGAGCTAGTATCCCGAGCTCCGTAGGGAGCCCAGCAGGCCTTCCGTGGCAGGTGCCCGAGGTATGGCTGTTCGGCGATCCTGAGGCCAATCACTTCGAGGATGTCACCGACCATCTGGCGCGCAAACTCGCGGCCCTGCGCTGCCACGATTCACAACTGTCGGCTCGCGCAGGCGACGAAGCTCAGCTGCGCTCCCGCATGGCGGGAGCCGCCCGCGCGGCAGGGCTTCCGGATGGACGGCTTGCTGAAAGATTTCAGATCTTGAGGTACGTGTGATGGCAGTACCTGGGGGCTGGCTTAGAGAGGGGGGGAAAGCCGGCCCCCAGGGTTCACCAGCCCGCGCCGTTGTTCTTCAGCTGCGGGACATCGCGGGGACGGCTGAGGAACGCCATCATGAGAAGCACGGCCGCGATCCCCAGCGTCACCGCCGGCGCGGTCGCACCCTGCGGGGCGAGCAGCATGATCCAGCCGAAACCGGCGGCGCCGACCGCGCCGCCGAACTGGCGGGTAAAGGTGATCGTGCCCATCACCTGGCCGATCTGCCCCGGTGCCGCAGTCGCCTGGCCGATCAGCGTGAGTACCTGCAGCGACAGCCCGAGTGCTGCGCCAGCCAGCGCCAGACCGATGATCGCGACGGTGACCGCCGTGCCGTGCGGCAGCAACGGCAGCACCGTGAGCAGTACCAGCCCGGCGACGCCCATCACCAGCGACAGCACCGTCCACATGGCGAGGTTGCGGTTGCGGCGCACCAGCACCGAGAAAAACGTGACAATCACCAACTGCCCGATCGTCAGCGCCAGCAGCATGGCCCCGATCGCCTGTGTGCTCACCTCGGCGCCGGCGTGCAACGCGAGCGGGACGAACGTGAACGTGCCAAACAGCGTGATCCCTATCAGCAGTGTGGTCACCAGTGTCTGCCGCAGCGTCTTGATGTGGAACAGCGCCGGCGGGATCAACGGCTCGGGTGCACGGCGCTCCCGCCAGACCAGGAGCCCCACAGCGAGCAGCGTGATCATCACGAGCGGCACAGCGTAGACCGGGTTTCGCGCGAGCGTCTCGCTCGACCCGACACTAACCAACGCGCTGCCCGCGATGGCGAGCAGAAGCACGCCGGGATAGTCGAACCGCTTCAAGGTGCCGCGGCTCGGCTCTTTCGGCAGACCCCACAGCCCCAGCAGCAACGCCAGCACGCAGATGGGCAGGTTGACGTAGAAGATCGAACGCCAACCCCATGCCGAGGCCATGAACCCGCCCGCGGGCGGGCCGGCGAGCGAGGAGATACCGAACACGGCTGTCATCCAGATCTGGCGGCGGACAAGCTCTTCCTTGTCGAAGATGACCGCAACCCCACTCACCGCAGTGACGATGAGCCCGCCCGCACCGACACCCTGCAGTGCGCGGCCCGCGATGAGGACCATGGTCGTGGGCGCGATGGCACACATTAGCGACGCCAGCCCGAACACCAGCACCGAGACGACCAAGGTGAATCGCCGCCCGAAGGCGTCCCCGAGCTTGCCCCACACGGGCGTAAAGACCGTAACGGTCAGCAGCGTGCTCGCCGTTATGCCGGCCACCGCCGCCCCGAGGTGCAGGTCCTGGCTGATCACCGGCAGCGCCGCCACCACGATGTTCGTGTCGAGCTGCGCCATGAGCAGGCCCAGCAGCAACGCGGCGAAGCTCAGGTTCACCGCGAGCCGCGGGGGCCGTTTGACCGACTCTTCAGTGGTAGTGTCCACGGCGCCAACTATATGCATGTACGACCGATATATCAAGCGGAGTTTCCGCAGCTCCCAATAAGAAAATTCGAGGAGTAGGTTCGATGGATTTCCGGTGCATCAAGGTGCGGCTGCACGAGGGGCAGCGCGAGCGCGCGATCGGGTGGATGCGGGGATTCGGTTCCCGGGCCGATGAAGCCATGGAGGCGATGCGCCACAACGGGCTGCGGCACGAGGCTGTATTCCTCGGCTCCGACGACCGCGGCGACTACCTGCTGATGGTGCAGGCGAGCGACGACTTCGCAGCCACCACACGAGCGTTCCTGCAGTCCGAGTTGCCGATCGACCGCGAGGCGCTCGCCGCGCTGGGCGAGATCGGCCAACGCGGGCAAGAGCTGGAGCTTCTTGTGCAACTGGACGCCGACAGGTGAGAGCCCTGCCGGTCAGACCGGGTCGATGAGGCGGTTGCAGAAGTCCACCAGCAGCCGCCCAAAGAGCTCCTTGGCCTCGGGCGACCAGCCTTCGATCGCCTGCTCATAGACCTTGGTCTGGTACTCGACCGAACTACGCATCAACTGGCGGCCGCTCGCCGTGAGGCGTAGTGCCGCCGCACGCCGGTCCGACTTGGACGGTTCGGTGGCGACGTACCCGGCCTCCACCGCGTCGGAGACGAGCCTGCTGGCCGTCGAGGGGGCGACGTGCATGTAGTCGGCGACCGAGCGCACGGTCACCTCGCCGGACTCGGTGCGCTCACGACACGCTCGCACAGCTTGGACGACGAGAATCCCCGAGAACCGGCGCTGGTCCTGTTGCTCCGGCGCCCTCGCCAGGAGACGGACGGCACGGAACAGCATCGGTCCGGGGAGGGCATCCAGCGGTTTCACGGAGCGTCCCATGGGCGGGCAGTTTAGCGGGTGTCCGGAGCAAGACCGGACGTCGCGCGTCCCCTATCGCGGTCCGGTAATTCTCGACAACCGGGCGACGAGCCATAGTCAAGAGTTCCTGTACGGGCGCTGGGCATGCTGAGGTCACCAGGAAACAGGAGGGTGCCATGACAAAAATAACCGAGACCTCACTCGCCGCCGCGATGACCGCGATCTCCGGCGCCGAGCTCGAGGCCGCCGGAGCCGGCGATCCACTCGACCTGACTTTCGAGGAAATGGGATTCGATTCGCTGGCACGACAGGAACTCATGGGACGGGTCGAGCGGACGCACGGGATCCGATTCCCCGCCGACCTCGTGTTCAGCGACACCTCCACCCCGCGTGAGCTGCTGGCCGCAGCAGACGAGCAGGAAGACGCGACGGCATGAGCGCCGCCGCAGCGCCAGGCTGGCGCATTATGCTGGAACTCGACATCGATCCGGACCGGACCGCAGAGTTCGAAAAGGTCTGGTCCGAGGTAGGCATCAGCGTTTCCGCCGATCCCGCTAACCTAGGCCAGTGGCTGCTGCGCGACGCGGACCGGCCCCACGTCTACTACGTCGTGAGCGACTGGACGAGCCAGGAGGAGTTCCGCCGGTTCGAGCGCTCTGAGCGCCACGTGCGCCACCGCGAGCTGCTCCACCCCTACCGGCGGGCCGGTTCCATGAAAAGCATGTCCTTGGTGGCACACCTGCCCGGCGAGCACGCGTGAGCGGGTGGGACCGGCGCTTCGATAGCGCCGGTCCCACCCTCACCGGCAGAAACGGGCTAGCATGCCGTGTAGCAGATCCTCGGCACAGCGCAGCTCGTCGACCCGCACGCGCTCGTCGGCGCCGTGCATGGCCGTAAGGGTGCCGTCGTCCACGAAGTACGGATAGATCCCGAACACCGGGATCCCCTTCTCCCGCCATGGTTTCGCGCTCGTGCCACCTTCGAAGACGACAGGGGCGGTCACGACGCCGGGGTGGACCTCGGCAATGGCGTGCTGCCAGGCGGCGAACACCTCGTGTCCGGTCGACGAGTGCGGGGCCGTCCATTCGCGCTGCCACCGCGCGAGGGTCTCCGCTTCGTTTTCCCACGGCGGGCCGACCACCGCAACGTCGGCGTCGGGCCTCACACACTCGCGCACCAGATCGATCACCTCCGCCGGCGAACTGCCGCCCGGGGTGAACCTCAGCTGCAGCAGCACCGACGCCGCCGACGGCACGACGTTGGCACGCTTGCCGCCTTCGGTCGCAACGAATGCGAGAGTGCTGCGCAGCAAAGCATTGTGCAGGGCTGGGTAGCCCGAAGCCGTTACAACCCGCCTCCCGGCCGCGTCGAGCTCCGGCTGGGTCCCCGCAGCCAGCAGCTCCGTCACCGCATCCGCGAGCTCCGGATCGGCCGTGGCCTCACCCAGGCACTCGAAGTACTTCCGGTTCAGCGGCGCGAGCCGGACCGGTAGCTCCAACCGTTCCAGCCGCGTGATGATCGAGGCCAGTGCGCCGATGGCCGACCGTGGCATCGGCCGGGACGAATGCGTGGCCATCGCCACGGTACTCACCCGTAAGGCACCGAAAGTCCGCTCTGCGCAACTCATCGAGGCGAGCATCGGTGTCCTGCCGTCGGAGCCGCATAACGCCCAGCCGCCCTCGGTCACGACGGCGCCGACGTTAGCGAGTTCCGGGTGCTGCTCCAGCAGCCACGATGTACCGTGCCAGCCGCCCTCCTCGTCACAGTCGTACAGCAGGACAAGGTCGCGGTCAGGCACGGCACCGTCGTCGACGAGGCGCAGGCACGCGGTCGTCACTGCCGCGACCATGCCCTTCATATCCAGCGCACCGCGGCCGCGTAGATACCCCTCGCGCACCTCACCGGCGAACGGGTCCTCCGTCCATCCGGGCTGCACGCCGACCACGTCGGTGTGGCAGAGGAACATCAGCGGCGGCGCGGCACCTCGCCCGGCGATCCGGACCCATAGGTGTGTGTTGCCCTCCTTAGGGGTGGGAAACTGCCGCGTCTCGACTCCGCGGGAGGACCACAGCGCCTCCAGTCGCTCGACGACGGGCAGCGTCAGTCCACCCTCGCCCTGGTGCGAGGTGTCCATCCGCACCAGTTCGGCGGCCAAGTCGACGACATCGACGGTCTCACCCACCACGGTCACTCCCCCGTCTCGCACAGTACGTACCGCACGCGGACCGGAAGCGCGAGCCTGCCGCGCGCGTCGCGCCTGCGCTCGATGACCCGCGCTGTGCGCGCTCGCACCTCACCGAGCTCGCCAACGGGGATGTTCGCCCAGGCCTGTCGCAGTCCCGTCGACATTGTCCAGGCGTTCCACCGACTGCCGCTGACGATGTCCACTTCGGATGTTTCGTCGATGACGGTGACACGGGCGAAACCGCGTTCCCGCAGCACGGCGACCGTCGACTGCGGCGTCCGGTTCCAGGTGGCGGCACCTCGTTCGCGCGGATTCGGCAGGTCGCGGGGAAAAAAGGGTTCCAGTTCCGCAAACGCGTCCCGGGGTACCAGATCAGGGAGACCGTCGTCGTCGACCAGCTCGCTGTAGCAGAACCGTCCGCCGGGGCGGAGCAGCCGCGGATAGCGGGCGAGGCAGTCCGGCGCCGAGGAGAAGTGCATCACGCTGAACCCGGCCTGCACCACCTCGAAGGAGCACTCGGGGAATTCTGGCCGCGTACCGTCCATCTGCAACACGCGCGCGTTGGTCACGCCACGCCTGGCCAGGAGCTCACTGAGCCGTCGCACCATGGCCGGGGAGAGGTCGATGCCGGTGACGAAGCCGCCTGGGCCCACACGTGCGGCGGCAGGCAGCAGGGATGAGCCCATCCCGCAGCCGACGTCGAGGACCCGATCCCCGTCGCGGCCGTCGGCAAGATCCGCCAGCCGTTCGCCGAACGGGGTGAAGAAGTCGATGCCGGATGCGTCGAACTCGCTGGCGGCCTCGTCGAAAACGCGCGTGATGACCTGTACATGCCGGTCCTCTGCGGACATGGCATCGGTCCTTTCTGTTGGGTCGCCTGCGCTTTAGGAGGCGTGGCATTCGATGCAGAGCGCTTCCCGCTGCGCGCCCTGCAGAGCGACCGATGGCTCGATTCCGACCTCGTCGATCAGCCTGCGGCGGATGTCTTGGTAGATCTTGAGCGATTCGCTGCGTCGTCCCGAGCGGCTCAGCGCGCGAATCATCTGTACGTGCAGCCCTTCGTGGAGCGGGTGACGGACCGTCAATGGCGACAGATCGGAGATCGCCTCGGAGAATCGCCCGATGAGGAGCAGGTGGCGCACGCGCGCCTCGTGCACCGAGAGCAGTAGTTCCTCCAGCTGACGGGCGTGTGCCTGGAGCACGGGCCCGGTGTGCAACCCGATGAGCGCGGGCCCGCGGAACATCCGGATGCACGCGCTGTAGTACTCGATGGCCTTGGTGTGCCGGCCCGCCTCACCCGCTTCGGAAGCGCGGGAGATGCGGGCCTTGAATTCGGAGACGTCGAACTCGTCGTCACCGAGCCGCAATTGGTAACCGAACGGTTTAGTGATGAGGCGCTCTCGGGCCTTGCCGCGGTCGCCCGCACAACCGGGCGTGTAGGTCAAGCCCATTCGCAGTTGGAAGATGTAGGTCTGCAGCGTAGCGATCGCACTCTGTGGCACTGCGGCGTCGTGCCACAACTCTTCGATTAATATTTCATTGCTGACTACACGATTTGCATTCAGAGCGAGAAGTGCAATTAGCTGCCTAGGCTTCGTGGCGTGAGGCGTGAATATACACTCACCATCTTCAGCTTTCAGCTCTCCCAGTACGCTGATTCTCATGAGATCCCCCTCAAGGCCGAGCCACAGCTTTTGGAACGCATTCCTTAGCAGGAGCCTATGTGACATTGGCGGCGATGACAACCCCTTGTTCGTCATCTGTAGGGCGGTGATCGGACCTGTCTCAGCGGAAATGACCATCGTGCCGGAGGGGTGTCGCTGGCCGGTCCGGATGGTTTGCTGCCGCAGATTGCGAAAACCGTTCCGGAAGCGGCGCTGAACGCCGAGGACGAATACCTCGAATATCCCAAGGGTGACCGGCCTGTCCGCGAGGATTGAAATCACCGCAACGGGCGGTCACAGAAGACAGCGCACACCGATATCGGTCCGGTACGTATTGATGTGCCGAAGGACCGGAAATCTGAATTCAAGCCTCGAATGGTTTCGAACAATTCTCAGATGAGCTGATAAGCGGAAACTAACGAGAAGGTTCCCTGTTGCGCCCACAAAAATTCTAACACTCTCCATTTGTGGTAGCGTTGTGCGCACGCGATACCAACAGAAGGTCGAAAACCTGGTTACGCTGCCGATCGTGAAATGGGCGCATTGCCGCGGTTTGCCCACGATGATCGTTCCCCCGCTCCCACGCGTCGAATTCTGCGTGGCTCGCCCACTCACTGAGCACGACGCAGACACCCTGCGCACTGAGCGAAACTAGCAGTTCACTACCCAGCAGGCCTGGCGTGCCGTGCAGGATCTCACCGATCCGATCGAACTGCCGCTCGATCTCCGCGAGCTCCTCGGCGTCTTCGTATCGGCACCACAGCAGCACTTTCACTCGTCCGACAGCACCGGGCTCACATTCCCCCGTCGACATTGATCACCTCGCCTGTCACGTAGGAGGCCCGCGCGCTCAGCAGGAATGCGACGACCTCGCCGATTTCGCTGGGGCGGCCGAGCCGACCGAGGGCGGCCATGTGCTCGTAGCGGGCGCGGGCCTCAGGCGGCAGCGCATCGACGGCCGGGGACTCGATCACGCCCGGGGCGACGAGGTTGACCCGCCACCCGGCGGGGCCGCGTTCTTTGCAGACGCCACGCATGAGGCCGACCAACCCGGCCTTGGCGGCCGTGTAGTGGGCGCGCAAGGGCACGCCGACGGTTGCGACCTTGGATCCGATGTAGACGATGGCACCGCCGGAAGGCAGCAGCGGGACCACGGCCTGGGTGAGAGCGAACGCGGCGGTGAGATTGGTGTCCAGGACGCGCTGCCACTCCTGCTCGGACAACTCTTCCAGCTTGACGTGGCTGATCGCACCGGCGCAGGTGACCATGCCGTCGAGCATGCCGTCGCAGGCCGCCAGCAGATCGGCACGACCGGCCGGGGAAGTGAGGTCTCCTCGGGCCACACGGTGCTCGGCCGCCGGGTTCGCGGCCGACAGTTCGGTGAGGGTGGCCTCCGCCTCGCCCTCGTCCTGGTGGTACCCCGCCACGACAGTGGCGCCGTGGCGGGCCAGCGTCACCGACACGCCCCGTCCGATACCCCGGGTGCCTCCGGTGACCATGATCCGCTTGCCCGCCAGATCCGTCATCGTGTCGCTCCTTCGTCTTCTGCAGCCAGTTGCTCTAGCCGTTTCTTGATCCGGTCCATCTGCACGCGGGTGTTCGCATCGATCCGGGCACGCATCGCCTCGTCGTCCAGTGGCGCGTCGTCACGGAGGTGGAAGTGCTGGCGCCACAGCATTTCCGTGCCACCGTGGCGTTCGGTGTAGCTCCAGAAGATTTCCATGTGCTCGAACGGGCCAGGGTCGATCCGCTTCGCCCGCACAGTGCGGGTTGCGCGGTCGGGGCGCCGTTCCGAGACCCAGCTCCAGGTCCGGTGGTGTTCGTCGGGCACCGTCGTCAACCGGAACACGATCCGTTCCGGTGTCTGTTCGAGAACCTCGGCCGCGGCGTACTCGGAATAGAGGGAGGGCCAGTTCGCGACGTCGTTAGTCACCTCCCAGACCAGGTCGAGCGGTGCCTTGATGAACACGGTGTTCTCGGTGGAAGCAGCCATTACTCCTCATTCTGTCGGCGCTAGTGTCGCGTTCGGCGCCTTGAGCACCAGGGCAGAGTTGAACCCGCCGTACCCGCGCGCCACCACGAGCGCAGTGGATAGGCGGGCTTCCCGCGCTTCGTTCACGAGGTCCAGCGCCGGGTGCGCGGGCGGGCGGTGCGGCGCCGGCGGAATCACCCCGTGTCGCATGGCGAGCAGCGCGGTCGCCACGTCTACGGCGCCACCGCCGGAATAGAGCCGACCGTAGCCGGATTTCGGAGCTGTCACGGGGACCTTGCGCGGGCCGAAGACCGTAGCGAGTGCCTCGCTTTCGGTGCTGTCCCAGCCGGCCACCGCGGCGGCGTCCGCGAAGACCACGTCGATCTCGTCGGGTCGGACCCGTGCTTGCGCAAGCGCCTGGCGTATTGCCACGCGCAGGGAGGACGGCCGCTCACTGCCCGGCGACGGGTCGATCGAAGCGCCGTAGCCCGCGATGCTGCCGTAGGGCTCGGCTGAGCGTAGCCGTGCGGCATCGAGGGTTTCGGCGACGAGGACCGCTCCGCCCTCACCGGGGACCCAGCCGTCGGCCTCGTCCTGGAAGGGTAGATAGGCTCGCCCGGATAGCAGCCCGCTGGACCACTGGCACACCATGCCGTAGGGGCTGAGCGCGGAATCGGTGCCGCCGCAAAGCATGATCGACGAGGTGCCGTCGTCCAGTGCCTGGCCAGCCACTGCGAGGGCGTCGAGGCCGCCCGCACCCTCGGCCACGACCGCGTCGCACTGACCGCGGATGCGGTGGTGGATCGACGTCTGGCCGGTGGTGGCCGCGTAGAACCAGGCGATGGACTGGTAGGCGCTGACGTGGTGCGGGCCGGCGGCCCACAGTGCGTTGATTTCACGCTGGCCGAATTCGACCCCGCCCGCAGAGCTGGCGAGGGAGACCCCGGCGCCGTACTCGGCGACGGTCTCCAGGTCCAGTCCTGCATCCGCCAGTGCGAGAGCGCCTTCTTCGAGGCCCTGCCTTGTCCACACGTCCGTCTGCGCGAGCAGCCGCGGCGGGATGTCGGTGGCCTCATGGTCACGCAGTTGGCCGGCGCGGGTGAACGGGTAGTAGCTGCGATCGAAGCGAGTCAATTCGCTCAGGGTCACGGTGCCGGCGCACACGGTCTCCCAGAACTCCTTGTGCCCTTTCCCCGACGAGGTCCACACGCCGATGCCGGTGATGACCGCCGTCATGCCGACCAGCCCTCGTCAGTCAGCGCCACGGCACTCTGGAATCCGCCGAATCCGGAACCGACGCTGACCAGGGCGCGGACCCGCGCAGCGCGGCCGGTGCCCGGCACATAGTCGAGGTCGCACTCGGGGTCGGGGGTCCGGTAGTTGGCGGTAGGGACGATGAACTGGTGGCGCAGCATCAACGCGCACGCGGCGAGCTCGAGGGTGCCGATGGCGCCAAGGGAGTGACCGATCATGCTCTTGATGGAGCTCATCGGGATCGAGCGTGCCCGTGGGCCCAGCGCAGCCTTGACCGCCGCAGTCTCGTGCCGGTCGTTCTGCTTGGTACCGGAACCGTGCGCATTGACGTAGTCGATGTCGGCCGCGTCGAGGCCGCTCACCTCCAGCGCGGCACGAATGGCCTCGGCCAGCTCGCGGCCGTCGGTGCGCAACCCGGTCATGTGGTAGGCGTTGGCACGGCTCTCGGCCGCCAGCAGGCGGGCGTAGACATCGGCGCCTCGGTTTTCGGCGTCACGCGGTTTCTCCAGGACCAACGCTGCCGCCCCCTCCCCCAGCACAAACCCGTCACGATCGCGGTCGAAGGGGCGGCTGGCGTGCACCGGGTCGTCGTTGTTGGGGCTGGTGGCCTTGATCGCGTCGAAACAGGCCACGGTGATCGGCGAGATGGGGGCGTCGGCTCCGACCACAACCACGGCGTCGAGATCGCAGGCGTGCAGCATTCGCAGGCCATGCCGCGCGACGTCGAGGCCCGAGGTGCAGCCGTTGGACACCATCCGACAAGGTCCCTCGGCTCCGACCGTCCATGCGATGTCGCGGAGGATGCTGCTGGGCACGAGGTGATCGTGCAACCGGGTATCGGCGCGGTCGACGTCGACCAGCCAACGCGCACCACGGCCGCTGAGGCGCACATACTCGCGTTCCAGCGCGATAGTGCAGCCGACCGCACTACCCGCCACAACGCCGATCCGCTCAGGCGCGGCGTGGATCCCCGCGTCCTGCCACGCCTCGGCGGCCGCGGCGACGGCGAGCTGGTTGGCCCGGTCGGCACCGTGCAGCCGCGTGTCGGTCACCGCACCGTCGTCGAACTCGCATTCCGCAGCGATCTGCGAGCGGAACGGCGCGGGGTCGAAGCTGCTGATCCTGCGAGTAGCCGTGCGACCCGAAGAGATCAGCTCCCAGAACGCATCCCGGCCCGCGCGCCCGGGCGCGATCGCCCCGACCCCGGTAATCGCTGCGGTGGGTCTAGTCCTGTGCATACCCGGTTCCCTTGTGCCCAGGTCCGTCCCCGGGCGTCCGTTCCATACCCACCGTGTCCGTCTCACTGTTGACGACACCCGCCACCTCGGTCTCCACGTGCCCCAGTTCGGGCGAGGGCGCGATACCGTAAAGGCCGAACACCACTCGTGCGGGTGCGGCGGACTCGTTGAGCACGCGGTGCCGCACATGGCGCGGGATACGGATCGCGCCGCCGGTATCCAGCGGTGTGTAGTCGCCGTCGAGGCCGACCACGACGGAGCCAGAGACAACGAACAGGCACTCCTCGGAGAACGGGTGGTAGTGCTCGCGAAACACCTCGCCAGGGCCGAGGTCAAGCACGCCGAACAGGCCGTCCGCGCAGCCGGAGGCCGGTCCGAACAACAACCGCATCGAGCCGCCGCGGTGGGTGCGGGCAGGGACGTCGTCAAGGGACTTCTGGCGGGCAGTGAGATCTTCCGTGGTCACTGCTTTCCTTCCTCGGCGGACCAGCTGTAGAACTCCTTGGCCATGGCGTCGCCGGGTCCACGCCACTCCGGCGAGTACGGGGTGACGAAGGCCGACAGTCGCTCGTTCACCGAGCGGAAGTCCGGGTCGTCCCGCATCTGCTCGAGCGGGCCGAGGACCGGGGAGTCGGCGTCGATAAGGTGGAAGTAGAGGTCCCGGTAGTAGAACAGGGACCGCCTGCGCACGCCGAGCCGGTGCGGCAAGCCAGTGTTGTCGGAGTCGGCGAAAATCCGTCCGATGTCGGCGAGCGAACGCCTGTCCGCGCGGGCGACGATGAGCGTCCGGTGTTGTCCGGTCACCGGGTACCTCCTTCGGTTGGCGTACTACGGGGATCGTGGCGGCTGAGGCCTCCAGCAGCGGTCCAGGCGTGATCCTCAAGAGCGGCGCGCTTCGGTGCCATCACCATGGGCCGCATGCGAGAACTGCTGACTGTCCTGGTACTCCTGGGCTCTGGGGTGACCGCAGGCGTGATGTCCTGCGTCGCACTGAGCCTCATCCCCGCATTTCGTGCCCTGCCGTACGAGGAGTACGTCACGTCCCACATCCTGTTCGGCAGGCACTTCGACAAGGTGATGCCACCGATCGTCGTGGGAACAGTGCTGGGCATGACCGCCCTGCTGGTCGTGGCGGGCCCGGCCCCGCTGAACGTCGGCGCGCTGGCGTGCCAGTGCACCGTGTCGTTGGTGTCCCAGTTCGGGAACGTGCCCATCAACCGCTGGGTCAAGTCGGGCCGGTGCCCGGCGGAGAAGGACCCGCGCGCCGCGTGGCGTCGCTGGCACTTCGCGCGACTCGCAGCGTCGCTGGCGGCACTGCTGCTCTTCAGCATCTGGGTGGTCATCGGCTGATCGGCCAGCGCACCGGCAGGCTGTCAAGGATCACATGCAGCCCGGGCAGGTACTCCGGCTCGTGCCCGGGAACCAGTTCTAGCCCGGGCAGCCGCTGCGCGAGCCTGCGCAATGTGAGCGTGAGCAGCTGCCTGCCCAATGCCTCGCCGACACAGGCGCGCGGACCATGGCCGAAGCCGAAGTGCTCGACGTGGCCACGGTCCAGCCGGATCTCATCCGGGTCAGAGAACACAGCACCGTCGCGATCGGCCGACTGATAGCTGATCATGAGCTCGGTTTTCGGCGGCATCGTCACGGCCCCGACCCTTACCGTCTTGGTGGTGCGTCGCATGAGGCCACGCAGCGGGCTTCGGTAGCGGACCAATTCGTCGGCCGCGGTGGCGGCCAGGTCCGGGTCGGTCACCAGCCGTTGCCACAGCGGTGGCCGACGCAGCAGTTCCAGCAAGCTGGTGCCGAGTGCGGCGGTGGTGGTGAAGTGGCCGGCCGCGATGAGACCCGTCATACCGTCGACGACCGCTTTCCGCTCAGCCACGGTGAGCGCGCCCGTACCCGAGGCGATCGCCGCGACGAGGTCGCTGAACAGATCGTCGCGTGGGACTTCGCGGCGCGCCTGGGCGTAGCGGTCGAGCAGCCGCTGGTAGCCGACGACCTCGCGGGCGAGCGAGATCTGTTCGTCGGCGGACAGCTGGGCGGCGACGGAGTGCAGTTTCATGAACCGGTAGGTGCCGTCGACGAATTCGTCGACGTCCGCGGGGTCGATCCCGAGCACCGGTGCCTTGACCCGCACGGGCAGCTGCCGGGCGAATTCGGCCATCAGCTCGGCCTCTCCGCGGTCGGCGAACTGGTCGATCAGGAAGTCGATCTCGGCTAGCGTCCGTTTCTCGCGCTCCGCGATCCGCTTCGGATCGAAGGCGTTCATCAGCGGCATGCGGACGCGTTTGCGGGCCTCGTCGACAGCCTCCTCGCGGATAGCCACCGGGACTTCGGAGAAGGTCTTGGCCAGCTCGGCGTAGGCGGCGTCGGTGAGGCGGGCGAGCCTGTCGGGGACCGTGGCGAGGCTGAACGCCTTGGTGTTGCCGAGGATCGCCTTCACGTCGTCGTAGCGGGTCACGATCCAGGCGTCCAGCTCGGGCGAGTGGAACACCGGTTCTGTTTCGCGGGCCTCGGCCAGGAGTTCGTCCTGCGGATCGACGGCGAACGGCCGGAAGCGAGTGCCGATGGGCTCGTCCTCAAACCGTTCGGCCGTGTCCAGTGCCCGCCCGATGTCCGCACGGGACGGCGGCTGCGGCCAGCTCGCGGCGATGAACCCATCGGGGCGGATCAGCACGGCACCGCCCTCGCCCAGGCCGTAGACTCGGCGCCATTCGCTCTCAGGATCGGTGTGCTTGCCGCCGGGGCCGATCAGGACCGCGTCCAGCGGGTGCTGCCAGGCGGCGAGTCCAGCAGCGAGGTCGGCGGAAGCACTGTGGTGCCCGTCGACCAAGATCGTGAAGCGACCGTAGCGGCACAGGTTGTGGAGCGAGGCCGGACCGTCGGGGCCGGCCAGCATGACGTGCGGCGCCCGGCAGCCCGGTTCGGCGATCCGCTCGCGGGGGTCGTCGACCCGCACCTCCCCTTTCGTGGACTCTCCGTCCATGGAGTAGCGGTAACCGAACGACACGGCGAGCTCGTCGAGCATACGGTCCGAGACATCCCCCAGCGCGCTGCCCTGGCGGATGGTGAACCGCAGCATCGACTGCGAGACAACGAGATGGGCGACCGGCAGCCGTTCGGTCTCGTAGGTGTCGAGCAGGCCGGGCGAGGCGTGACCGTGCTGCACGTGTGCGATCTTCCAGCACAGGTTGTGCACGTCCTGGATTCCGGTACTGGCGCCGAAGGCGCCGGTGGGCGGCATGACGTGGGCGGCGTCTCCCGCGAGGAACACGCGCCCAGAGCGCATGCGGTCGGCGGTACGGCCGGCGATCTCCCACGGCAGCAGCTCGTCGCTGAGCACCTCAACTTCGAGGTCGGGCACACCGATGCCGTCGCGGGTCTTCTGCACGCACCATTCGCGATCGAACTCGGCGGCGTCCTCGCCCTTCTCCGGGTAGTAGGAGACGTTGAAGACCCAGCGGTCGACGTTGTCCAGGGGCATGAGGGTGCCCTTGAACCGATCGTTGAGCACATAGGCGGCGATGATGCGACGGCCGCGCAGGTAGGGCTTGAGATCCGCGCGGAAGAAGTAGCTCACCATCGACGACAGCCTTCCGGGGCCCTCGACGCCGATACCGAGTTCGTCTCGAAGTGGACTGCGACCACCGTCGGCGGCGATCACGTAATCCGCCGTCACCTCCTGCTCGGTGCCGGTGGCGCGGTCGCGCAGCCGCACGCGGACACAATCGTCCTGCTGGCTGAGGCTGACACATTCGGTGCCGAAGCGGATCTCGCCCGCATCCTCGGATAGCTGTTCCAGCAACAGCGGTTCAAGACGGTTCTGGTCGATGAGGGACCAGCCGTGCGAGCTGACGAAGCTGACCTCGTCGTGCGGCGCACGGGGCAGCCGGATCCGTTCCTCGCCGGCGAGCGAGTGAACGTGGACAAGCTGGTTGTTCTCCGCGATGGGCGAGCGGTTGGCGGTAAGCGCCTCCGCGAGGCCCAGCGCGCCGAGCACCTCGGTGGTGCGGGGGTTGAGCGCCCGCGCCTTGGGATGGCTGGAGGTCGTGGAGTGGCGGTCGACGAGCAGGAACCCGACATCGAGCCGGGCCAGGCACAGCGCCGCCGATAGCCCGGTGAGGCCCCCGCCGACGATCAGCACAGGAACGTGCGTGTCGCTCACTTCGGCACCTTTCATGGTCTTCGAGAAGGGAGGAATGTGGTCAGCGACGTGCGACGACGACGGTGTGATCATCGAGCACCCGGTACGACTGCGGGGAGTGGAAACCGGCCTCGGCGAGCCACTGCGATAGCTGATCAACGCTGTATTCGGAGCCGCCGCCCGAGGCGAGCATGAAAGTGAGGCTGTAGAAGAGGCGGTGCAGGTCAAGCGGCGATCCGTCGATCATGCGGTCGTACACGACGACCATCCCGCCGGGGTTGAGCGCGCGGTGCGCACGTTCCATGAGGATGAGGCGGTTCTCCGGGCTCCAGTCGTGCAGCACGTGCCCGAACACCAGTACATCGACCTTCGGTAGGTCGTCGGCGAAGAAGTCGCCTGCCTGGAAGGTGACCCGGCCGACGGTGCCTAGAGCGGCTACGTGCTCGTCGAAGAACGGCTCGGACTGGGCCCGGTCGAAGCAGACGCCCTTCAGATGCGGCTGGGCGAGCACAAGATGTGCGGCCAGGTTGCCGCGGCAGCCTCCGATGTCGGCGAAGCTCGTGAACTCATCCCACGGCAGCAGCCGGGCCAGCTCCCGCGCCATGGCGGTGCTGTGGGAATCCATCGCCGTCATGAAGCGGCGCACGCGGTCGGCCTGGGTGTGCACATTGACCCGGAACAGGTGGTCACTGTCATCGGGCGGGATCGGGGCTTGAGCCTGGCCAGTACGCAACGCCGTGGTGAGCTTGCCCCACGCCGGATAGAACGTGTCGTTCGTGGTCTCGGCAAACCCGCCGACAAAGGTGGGCTTCGCACGGTCGAGGTACAACTCGCTCACGGGGCTGTTGCGATAACGGTCGCCCTCCTTCGCCAGCAGGTCGAGCTCGACGAGCACTTCGAGAAAGTGGCGGCTCAGCCGTGGATGCAGGCTCAGTTCCCGGCGGAGTTCGGCCTCGGTCATGCCCCCGCTCCCGGCGAGGATGGAGAACAGGTCGATCTCGACTGCGGACATGAGCGCCTTGGAACCGCAATAGGCGAGCAGCACCTCGTGGAAATGCTGCGGCGTCAGGGGGGCCTGTTCCGCTCTGGTCTGGCCGATCTCGGTCGTGGTCACGTTGGGTACCTGCCTTCGGAAGTGCGTCCGGCGTCGTCACCAGCACACCCGGCGCCACTCCAGTCGACCGTGATTGCTGGTTGTCGATCGCAGCTGGATCACCACCTGACGAACAGGGGGAAGTGTCGATGGCGAAACCGGGACAAGGAGGCTGCCGATGTCCGGAACCGTGCCCGAACCCGCCCCGATCGGGGACCAGTACGACCCGATCCGGCTCCAACCGTCCCCCTGGGGCTTCTACGCCAGGGCACGGCGGGAGGAGCCGGTCTTCTACGCGCCGGCAACAGGCGCTTACATGGTGACCAGGTACGAGGACGTGCGTCGGGTGCTCGGCGACGTCGACGTCTTCTCGATGGCGGGCGTGCTGCGCGTCATGGAGGTGCTGAGCGAGGACGCACGCACCGAGCTGCAGAAAGCGTTCCCGCCCTTCCCACCGGACGAGGAACCCGGTGACGCCGCACGACTGAAGGCCCGCGAACCGATCTCCCGGGCGTTCAGTCCAGAGCGGGTGCGGACGATGGACGCGGAGCTGACGGCGGCGATTTCAGCGCTGCTGGACGACCTGGACGCGCGGGGGCCGGGCGACCTGATGACGACAGTGGGCCGCCCGCTGCCGATCCACGGCAAAGCGATCGCGCTGGGATTGCGCAGCGAGGACCTGCCCGCGCTGGTAGACGGAGCGTACGCCCTTTCGGTGCTCAGTTCTGGCGGATCCACGTTGGACGGCCACACGCAACTGGAGCTCGCACGCGCGGTCGTGCCCTACCAAGCGATGCTGTCGGATTACGTCAACGAGCGAATCGCGACGCGGGGAACAGATCTGATCTCGCAGATCGTCACCGCGGTCGAGGAGGCCGCAAGCACCCGCAATCCCTCAGCGGTGACCCGGACGACCGTGGAGACGCTGATCGCACTGATCGGCGCGGGGCAGAGCACCACGACGTCGTCATTCGGGCTGGCCGTGCACCGGCTGCTCAGCGACGGCGAGGGCTGGCGAAAACTCGCCGCCGACCCGAGGCTGGCGCCGGTGGCAGTCGAGGAACTGCTGCGGCTGGACTCCCCTATCCAGGCCCTGAAGCGCCGCACAACGTGCCCGGTGACGCTCGGCGGAATCGACCTGGACAGCGGAACCGACGTGATGGCCGTGTTCGCCTCGGCCAACCGGGACGAGACAGAGTTCGAGGACGGCGACACGCTGCGCATCGGCCGCAGTCCGAACCGCCACCTGGCCTTCGGCTACGGGCCGCGCTTCTGCGTGGGCATACACCTGGCGCGGCGGTTGCTCTCGGGCGCGCTCGGCGGGTTGGCGCAGCGGCACCCGGATCTGCGTCCAGCGGGCGAGCCCGCGATGACATTGTGGCCCGGGATACATCGGTTGGTCCGCACACTCGAAATCACGTGGTGAAGGAGACTCCCATGCGCATTCTGGCCGTGACGAACCCCGCCGAGGGGCATTTCTACCCGATGGTGCCGTTCCTGCAAGCAGCGCGCGTCGCGGGGCACGAGGTCTTGGTGGGCGCCGCCGAGAGTTTCTTGCCGCAGGTGGTCGGGGCGGGCCTGACCGCCGTGGCGACCGCGCCGGCGATGGAGATGGTTGACGTGATGCGGCCTGATTCCAGTGAGGACGGGCCCCGGCAGCCACCAACCGAGAGCGCCGCCCGCGTGGGCACCGGACAGGGGTTCGGCAGGCTCGCGGTCCTCACCCATACCGGCCTCACCAAGGTATGCAAGACGTGGCAGCCCGACGTCATCGTGAGCGAGACGTCCGCCTACGCAGCGGGGATCGCCGCTGCACGGACCGGTTGCCCCCACGTGGAATTCCACTGGGGCATTCCGTTACACCCCGAGGTGCAGGAGGCGGCGGTGAAGTTCCTCGCTGGCCGGAATCTCATCCCAGCAGCGCCCTCACGAACGCTCGGCGTGTGCCCACCGTCGTTCCTGATGAAACCGGAGACCACTCCAGACTGGACCATGCGTTACGTGCCCTACAACGGCCCTGCCGAGATGCCCTACGAGTTCCTCGTGCGACCCGCCCGCCAGCGGGTACTCGTGACCCTGGGGACCGTACTGCCCCGCTACGGCAATGTGCGAACTCTCATAACGGATCTGGTCGCCGCCCTGTCTGCACAGGACCTCGACATCGTGGTGGGGATGCGCGAGTCGGACCGGATACGGCTGGGTGATCCGGCCACGCTCCCCGAAGCCGTACGCAAAGCGGTGTGGACGCCACTCGCCACCGTCGTGGGCACTTGCGCAGCCGTCGTCCACCACGGCGGATCGGGCACGACGATGACCGCGCTCTCGTTCGGTACCCCCCAGGTAGTCGTACCGCATTTCGCCGACCAGTTCGTCAACGCCACGCACCTTGTGGCGTCCGGATGTGGCATCCAGGCGGACAGTGCCACGCCGGGCGCGGACATCGCCGGCCTGGTGGACCGGCTGCTCTCCTTCCCCCGCTACGCGGAGCGGGCCGCCGCGGTGGCGGAGGACTGTCGTGCCCAGCCCACGCCATCGGAGGTCGCCGATCAGCTCGTGCATTCCCTGACGAAAGGACTTTCCGGTGTCTGACGTGAAAACCTCGAGGCGTGATCTCGGGCTTGGCTGCCTGAGCATGATCGGCGCTTACGGCGTCGAAGACCCCGGCGACGTGGCCGCGACCGTCCGTCTGGCGCTCGACCGCGGCGTGGGCGTCATCGACACAGCCGATTACTACGGCGACGGAGCCAACGAGGAGCTGATCGGCCGCGTACTGGCCGGGCGCCGCGACGACATCACCCTCGCGGTGAAGACCGGCATACGGCCGGATCCAGACCAGGGCAAGATCCTCGACGGTTCGCCTGAGTATCTACGCTCGGCGTGCGACGGGTCGCTCAAGCGGCTCGGGGTCGACCACCTCGATTTGTACTGCTTGGCGTGGGTGGACCCGAAGGTGCCGATCGAGGATTCCGTCGGCGCGCTCGGGGAGCTGGTGGCGGCCGGCAAGATCGGTGGGCTCGGGCTGTCGGAGGTGGCCGTGGGCACGCTGCGCCGGGCGTGCGCGGTGTCCCCGGTCTCCGCGCTGCTGACCGAGTACTCACTGTGGCAACGGCACACCGAGCCGGCAATCCTGCCTGCGGCCGAGGAACTCGGAGTGCGGCTTTGGGCCTACGCGCCGTTGGGCCGGGGTTTCCTCACCGGCACCGTCTACGGCATGGCCCACCTCGACGAGGGCGACTGGCGGCACAATTTCCCGCGGTTCCTGGACGACCACGTGGGCCGCAACCTTGCGTTGCTGGGTCCGCTGCGCGGTGTCGCCGACCGCCACGGGGCCACCATGGCCCAGGTCGCGCTCGCCTGGGTCATGTCCCGGCCGTCGGCACCGCTAGCGCTGGTCGGTTGTAAGACCCCCCAGCACCTGGAGGAAGACCTGGCTGCGGTGGACCTCGAACTCGACGAGGAGGATCTGAAACGACTGGACGCGAGCTTCCCGTCGGACGCAATCAGCGGTGACCGCTACGCCCCCATGGTCGCAGCGCTCATGGACGACGACTCCTGAAGACCCCTGCTACCGGACAACGCGGCGGTTACCCGGACGCCGTCGGGCTAGGACAAGCCGGTGCGGACCACCGATCACCCGATATCGGTATCGCGGCAACACGATCCCAACCCCTGCGCCACAGCCAACCACGCCTGACGGCAGACACCGTCCCACCGTGTTGCATGCGATGCCAGGAGAGGCCAAATCGCTCAGCCAAGTGCTTCGCGTAGCGCTGCGTGCCAAGGCAGCCAGCGCGGATCGGGCACTGCCGGGTTGTCTCCGGTCATCCGGTGACATCGAGAAGCTCAACCACCCCGCCGCCGGGCCGAAGGATTCGTCTGCGGCACTTCGTGATCACCTGCTTTTGGTTAATCGCGCGAGCGGGTCTCTGCGCTCGTGCCGACCCAACTCCACCAGAGTCCTTCGCTCGATGTGCACGGCCTGATGTCAGGTGACACGGTCACGGGCCGACGCGCAGCGGGCCCATTGTGCCGCCAGAGAACGGCCACCTCGGTGCCAGCACCGTTCGCGTGTTCCCGATGTCCCTATCCACCAGCGGGGACACGCTGTCATCGAGATCGGTGCCAGTGCTTACGGTGTCGCCTTCCGGTAGGCCGCGACGACATCGGCCGAGATCCGTCCGCGGGCGGACACTTTGTGCCCGTTCTTCCCGGCCCATTCCCGAATCGCCTGTGTCTCTTCCCGCTTCCCTGTGGGTCGGGCCGCGCTCTTGCCCTTGGGGATGCGGCCGACCTTGCGGGCGTTGTCAGTCCAGGGCTCGAACAATGCGCGTAGCTTGCCCGCATTCCTCATCGACAAGTCGATCTCGTATGTGGTGCCGTCGAGTCCGAATGTCATCGTCTCCCTGGCGATCGACGACCCATCGAAGTCGTCGATCAGCTCGACGACAACCTTTTCGCCATAGAATGGCCCCCCTTCAGTCGTGAAGATTCCGCAGCTATCGACAATAGTCAAAGCGTCTAGGGTGCGAAACGTGGGCCCACCATCAGCCAACCCTGGAACTTCGTGGGATCGGTGACGGCCACGCAGTAAGCGGCATTGGCCCCGCGCGCGTGGGGTATCGGGTTCTTGGCAGGTTTCGCCGGGGGAGAGAACGCCACGCCTTTCCCTGGCGACACCGACAACACCCACGTGCAGAAGACCCGATAGAAATGCGCCGGATCCGCAGGGCTTGGTCGTGTTGGACCCCCACCAGGCAGTCACCGCGCGGGCGCTGCGCCACCCCACCGTAGTCCTCGAACAGGCGCTGCGTGCGGGCCTGCCGATCTGAGCCCAGCTGCATCGCGCGGTGACGCCCCGACCTGCTGGACGGCACCGCTGGCGTCCCCAGCGCAGGGCTGCTGGCCGGGCGGACCGTGTCGTTGGCCGGACTGCCTACTGAGCGCACCGGCACCGAGGACGTCACCGACGCCTCCCCCGCTGCGCCTGGCCGAGCTGCTCGACGGGGTTTCGGTAGTAATCGCCGAAAACAACGGATATGGCGTAATCAATTGGCCGACAGGGTTTCTGGTCGTATCCTGCCGCAAGTTGCCGCTCTAGGGTAAAGCAACGAAAACCGTCTGGCGGCAGCCGCGTGGCGGTCATCAGCAGCAGTACCGGTTGCCGGACGCGACACCTACGACCAATAAGGCGCCAACCAGCCTACCGGATCGGCCGCACCGACGACCCGACATCCGTGAGTGCTTGAAGGGCACTGCGAATGTGCCAGCGAACCAACAACTTCGAAGAACTCGGCATGAAGGTGCAACGCGCACAGCGCCAGCTCGAACAGATCCGCGGCGTCGGCAAGGAGCGCAACAGGCGGGGCTGGCTGGAAAGCTGAGACGGCTCGGGGTGGAACCACGGCCGGTCGCCGCACGTCATAACCTATCGAGGTCGAGCCGAAGTCGAGACCGGGGAGAACTTGTCGATGCGATCAGCCGCCGCCATACGAGGAAAAGTAGCGCTGCCTGCTGTTTTGGCGGCCATGACTGTCGCAGGAACCTTGGCGGGATGCTCGTCGACCACGACCGGTACGCCGAACAGTCCGTCCTCCTCGGCCGGTTCAACGCCCAGTGGACTGAAGGACCCGCTCTACAACCCTTGCCAACAGCTGTCCGACGACGCCCTGCGAGGAACTCGTCTGAACCCCACCTCGAAGCAGGTGTCCGTCGACTCCGGCCAAGATGTGGACGCGTTCACGAAAAGTTGTATCTGGAACTCCACCGAGGGCCCCTACGGCGTTGGGGTGCAATCCCTTCGGACCACCATTGATCAAGTGCGCCAAAACCCCAAGTACACGGACTTCCGTGACGTGCAGGTCGGTCCTCGCAAGGGCTTGGTCCATCTCGACAACACCGCAGCCAATGGCAGCAAGCTCGACTGCTATGTGAGCCTGCCGTTCGCCCAAGGCACGATCGAGGTCATCATGTACTGGGATTACGGTCAAGAGGCGAAAGCACCGCAACTACCACCGTGCGATCTTGCCATCTCGCACGCAAAAGACCTCGAGCCGTATCTGCCCAAATGATCAAGTCGGTCTGCCCTAGTCCGGTAGGCCAGTGACTCAGGGGGTGCGATACCGCCGATGTCGATGAGGAGGGGAACCATGGCAGATCCCGTGAGCGCCGCATCGGGTCAACCGCAGTTTGATAGCCAGGTCGCGTACTGGCGCAACCTGAAGCAGCAAGCTGAGGGCGGCACCTTCCGGCTCGATCCCGACCTCGCCACCGAACTCCGCAACCACGCCGAGGAGATGCGCCAGAAGCTCGTGGAGTTGCAGAGACGAGCGCGCAACCTGTCGACTCTCAGCGGGTTCGGCGCACTACCATCGTCAACCACACTCCAGACCGCCTTCGAGCAGAAAGCCGACGGCGGCCCAGACTCACTCGTTGTTCAGTACGCGAGAGCGATCGAGATCGTCACGCTCATGCGCGACACCTACGAACTGTCGATACGGAAACTGACCGGCCAGGACTCCGCGGCGGCTGACGCGATCGGACAGGCCAGCGCTACGGCCGGTTCCGACAGCGCGGCCAGCTGATGGCAGTTACTGGTGTGACAGCCCAGCGGTTTGCTGGGCTGGATTCTGAGCGTAGTAGGCGGCCTCCACCTCGGCCGGTGGCATGTCCCCGCAGTGCTGGTAGAGGCGCCGGTGATTGAACCACCCCGCCATTGTCCTCGCGCGGTCGCTCGATCCGGGCGAAACCTGTTCGGCCCCATTTGTTTGTGCGGCGGTGCCTGCCGGAACGGGCGCAAGATCGGTGATGGTGTCGATGCCTGCTGAGACACTTGCGGTCATGCGGTACGAGGTTGCGCGGCCGTCTTCTCGCAAAGGACGCTCGGTGAGCGGTTATCACCGTTTCACCGTTAGCTTGAGCACCGATGATGGACAGTGCCCCACGGGGTTTCGAAGCGCTGGACGAGCGCATCGACTCGACGGCCGCCCGTTGCAGCGGACGGCCCTTGTCAGCGGTCAAGTAATTCCCCCAGGTGAGGGGTAGTTCCGTCACGGAATTGGCTCTGGCCCACTTTCGGTGACGGGCGTGTCGTTCCGATGATCGGGTGATCAACTCGAGTATCGACTCTGTGTGTGATTGGTGTTGGTGCGTCAGAATCGTTGCTGCGGTTGCTGTTTCCAGTTCTCGCGGATGTTCGGATCGAGAGTGTCGAGATGCGCAGTGGTGGGATACGCCTCCGGGCCAGCACCTGTTCGGAAGCGGTGAGGTGCCCGCGGTGCTCGACCCCGTCGCGGCGGGTCCACAGCCGTTACGACCGCACCGTTGCCGAGCGTGCGATCACAGGCCGGGAACTCTCGATCCGGCTGCGGGTGCGCCGGTTCCGCTGCATCGAATCACGCTGCGAACAAAAGATTTTCGCGGAACAGGTACCGGATCTCGCTGAGCGGTACCAGCGGCGCACCAACCCGCTGACGACCCTGTTGGGTCGGATCGGGCTGGCCCTGGGTGGTCGGGCGGGTGCGCGGATGACCGGTCACGTCGCGACTCGATCCTCGCGGTCGACGCTGCTACGGCTGGTCCGCAAGCTGCCGGTGCCCGAGCCGGGCGTGCTGCCGGTGATCGGGGTCGATGACTTCGCCACCCGCAAAGGCCACGTCTACGGCACCGTTATCATCGACATGGCCTCGCACCGGCCCGTGGACGTGCTCGAGGACCGGGAAGTGGCGACCTTCGCCGCCTGGCTGGAACAGCACCCGGAAGTCGAGGTGATCTGCCGCGATCGGGGCGGCGCCTATGCCGAGGCGGCCCGCCAAAGCGCAACCGGCGCAATCCAGGTCGCAGACAGGTGGCATCTGCTCCATAACCTGACCAAGGCGGTGGACTACGCGATCCGGCCGCACCGCCGCTGCCTGGCCGACCCGGTAGAGCAGCCCGTGGACCAGCGCAATCCGCTGCCGCCGACGCAGACGACCCATGCCCCGCAGGGACTTCGGGAGGAGAACACCCGCACCCGCCACCGCGAGGTCCATGCACTCGTCGAGCAGGGTGTCTCGATACGTGCGATCTCGACCAAGCTCAACCTCGATCGGAAAACCGTTCGTCGCTACGCGTGCGCGCAGACCGCCGACGCGCTGCTCACCGTGGACACCGGCCGTCGCAAGAAACTCGACGACCACGTTCCCTACCTGCTGCAACGCTGGGAACAGGGCTGCACGAACGCCGAGACGCTCTACACCGAACTCACCGGACGCGGCTACAAGGGCAGCGCCCGCTCGGTGCGGCGGCTACTCGAGACCTGGCGGGCCGCGACGTCACCGCAGGCCGCGATCGCTGCCGCCGTGCGCCCACCCAAACCCCGCGATATCGCCGCGACCATGATGCGGCCGATCGCCAAACGCAGTGACGACGAGAACGCCCAGCTCCAACGAATAGTGGACCGCTGCGACACCCTCAAACAGATCGACAGGCTCGTCTCCGACTTCGCCGGCATGGCCCGCGAACGCCACGGCCGCCACCTCGACACCTGGATCGCGACCGCAGCCGACAGCGGCATCGCACAACTGGAGGCATTCGCCGACGGCCTGACCAAGGACTACGACGCAGTCCGCAACGGGCTGTCCATGGACTGGAGCAGCGGACCGGTAGAAGGCAACGTGAACAGAATTAAGATGATCAAACGAATGATGTACGGCCGCGCCAACTTCGACCTCCTTCGCCGCAGGATCCTGCTCGCCGACTGACAGCGGAATCACCGAAAGTGGGACAGAGCCAATTACCTGACGGCCGACACCCTCGCATTCTCAGAACGATTCAGTCCACGACACCCACGGCCTACCCATGTCGATTCCGGCCCAAATACTGATCCTCGTGTTCAGGGCGAACGCTGACCCACCCTGTGACGAAACACGAGGTGCTGAACGTGGAGGATTGGGCGGAGATCCACAGGCTGCATCGAGCTGAGGGCATGCCGATCCGGGCTATCGCCCGGCATCCGCAGGTGTCGAAGAACACCGTGAGGAAGGCCCTGGCCTCGCACGAACCGCCGAAATACCAACGCGCGTCGAAGGGTTCGGCTGTCGATGCGTTCGAGCCGCAAAGGGGAGTCAAACCGTCAGCTTCTGAGAATGTTTATTCTCGGAAGTCACATCCTGACGCCGGGCCCGAAACTCGTCGACCGCGCAGCTCAACGCTCTGGCCGCGGCGAGCGGACAGCTCACTATTCCATGCTGCGGTGGCTATTTTCGGACAATCTCATCGAGGAAGAGGTCATCTGCTGTCGGGCGCGGTGGTCGGTGACCGGGCATCGGCCGGTAGGTTGCCTCTGCGACCGGCCGGCGGGTGGCGGTGTAAACGTCCAGCGCTGCGGCTATGGTGTCGGCCTGGCGCAGGGACCTGGCGAGAACGAGGGCATCCTCGATGGAGGATGTGGCGCCGCGTCCTGCTGCCGGTGAGACGGCGTGGGCGGCATCGCCGGTGAGCACTGTGTCCGTGCTGTTCCAGATCCCGCTGGGATCCAGTTCGTGGAGGGCGTACTGATCGCTGAGTTCGGACATGTCGACGACCGCAGCGGCGGGGGTCGCCCGAAGCGGGCGTAGCAATTGCGCGAGTTCGACCATGCCTGTCGGGGCATCGGCGTCGTGTCGGCTGAACCAGAACGATCCATCCCGATCATCGCCGACGTAACCGATGACGCCGTCGGGGTGGGTCCAGAAGTGCAGCACGTGCCGCGGCAGCCCGGGCACTGGCATCGGGTGGTGGCCATACCGGATGACCTGCCCAGCGAAGTTCAGTGGTGTCGAGTTTCCGAGCAGGCGCCTCGTCGTCGAGCGTGCGCCGTCGGCACCGACAACTAGATCGGCGCTCACCTCGCTTGCGGTTACAGCCAAGCCGAAGCGGCAGCCGATACCCACCTGATCGAGCCGATCGCGCAGCACCGACAGCAGGTCTCGACGCCAGACATGCGTACTCGACCAACGATGGCCAGGCTCATATCGGGAAAGTCTGTCCTTCTGCCCCGTAACTGTGTTCACCATACGGGCCTCGACGACCGGGAAACCCACAGCTCGGATCCGTTCACCAACTCCTATCTGATCGAGTGCCGTCATCGCTGACGGTCCTAGCGTCACCCACCCGCCTTCGGCGGCGGTGCGCACCGCCGCCTCGTAGACCTCCACGTCAGCACCAATTTTGGCCAACGCCAAGGCGGCGGTGGTTCCGGCGATCCCGCCGCCGATCACTGCCGCGTCGAGCCAAGCCGCCATAACCGAATTCTCCTTGGTGAATGAGCTCTATGAAGTCCCACGTGCTGAATCAAGGGGAGGGTACAGCGCGATGGTTGAGATATCGGCCTACTGCCTTGAGCAGCCGGCGGTCGCCATCGAAGGAACTGGCACGATCCGCGGGCGCTCGGACTGCTGTCCCGTAGAGCACGGGTCGTTCCTGGTTGGCTGCGGCGACCCGGAGGATTTCTGACGTATAGCCCGCAACGGTTGCGGCCCGACTGGGGTCTATCTGCGGGCTCAAAAGCATAAGAGCGTCACGGATGTCGACCATCATGGCCTGACGGCGTTCCAGAACAGATGCCAGGGGGCGCCGTGCATCGATACGGGGCGGGATCCGCGGAGGCAAGAACTGGGTGAGCGTGGCAGACGCCATTTTCCACAACCAGTGAAGTCTCACGATGTCGCGCACCGCAGCCAGGGCGGTCAGAAGATCGCGGACGCGCATGACAAACCCATACCACGATATGCCGATAATAAATAAGAACTGGCCGGTATAGATCTCCCAACGTCCCGCTACGACTAATGGACGGGGTGGACGGCTAGCGTTGGCGTAATAAAACAATTCTACTGTGAATGTTGCCTCGGCGACGAAGATCAGAGCCGCTCCAAGGGTAGCCGCCGCTATGCCGCGCGCCGCCGTGCCGGACAATAAACGCAAATATGCCACCGCATACCAGACGATAATCAGGTCGATCGGCAGCAAGAATACTTTCTCGGCGAAGAAGGCATTGACTGCTGCCGGATCGGAGAACCCGTGAGGCCTAGCCGATGGGCTAGCAGCGAAACTTAAGACCACAAGCAGCACTGTCGAGATCCCCATAGGGATCAGACTGACGGCAAGAACGCGTTTGACGACCTTCCCATGCTGCGATGCAAACACGAAGAAGGCGGCTGTCAAGTACTTGCACCAGAACAACACGATCTGGCCGATGAGCTCGTATCCCATGGGGTGGAGTAGCCACGTCGCGTGGGACTTCCGCGCATAGTCGCCGAATGCGAGACCGATAGCCTCGCAGGCAAAGGCGCCCACCACGGCCAGTAGAGCGGGGTCGGCATTGCGTCGGTACTGTTGCGCCTTCCAGATGGCCACGAACGAAAAGATCACAATAAGCACAGGATGTGGGATATAGATCATAGCCAGCCCATGCGTTCTCGTAGCGGAGCTGATACGTCGGCGAGGGGTAACAAAGGCCGGAGGTCCTTGGTTCGGTCCATGGCACGCCCCAACTGATAAGTCCAACGCCCCAGAAGGTTCGCGCAGAACTCGGCTTCCCACTCCATGTGGGCGGACATATCGAAATGGCATGTACCCGAGCGGCTATCATAATGCCCGGATATAATATGCCCGAGTTCGTGCGCTATACCATGGTCTTGATGCCAAGATGACGTAGCCTGCTGGTAGGTGATCGCATAGGCGTCGAACGGTGAGGTCAACTTGAGGGTGATCGCAAAGAAGCAGTCCACAGGCAGAAGCCTCTCCTGCAGAAGGATCAGTGTTCCGGTGAACTCAGAGTAACGCTCTATTAGCTGGCGGATACCGAGAGGCTGATGAACACCCATTCGCCGGACCAACGCGCGAACCTGGTCTTCCACGGCATGAACCTGGCTGGTGTTCGGTTTGAAGGCCTGGCGATCGACATCATCAATCCTGTGCGTCGCAGTCATGTCTCAGTGTCAGCTACCGTTCGAGTCGTCGGAGTGACGCCGGTACACCTCGTGGGACTGAAGGTCGCGAAGAATGTCACCAACGATGGACATGAACGTAGAGCGCCCAACCGCATTTAGGGTGCCGAGCTCGGAAAGACGAAACCCAACTGCCTCCACGCCGGAGTCGGCCAGTTCCTTGTGGAGCTTGGACTCTAGTCGAGCTTGGTCAGCGGCTGCGCCATCGAGGAATTCGCGAACGTCGACTCCCAACGCAAGTGAAATACCCTCGATGATCCTGAATCCTGGATTGCGCACGCGTCCAAGCCTGATGTGCGAGACCTGTGCAGGACTAACGGGGTAGCCGAGTTCGGTCGACCGCTCGGCAATGTCCTTGTTGCCATATACCCGAGAATCGCGTTGTTGCGCAGCCTCAATCAACTGGTTCAAGCGTCGACCGATCGGTCCGATCTCCTCATCATCCGACTCTGTCGCAGCCACAGACCCCTCCCGTCCACATGAGGATACAACAGCACCCGACTCTGTCCAGCAGTCCGGGTTCCCGCGCGGAGAGCGACCACATAGGGGTCCTACCGAACGGCTGCAGGGTTCTTCGGTGAATCCTCCGATCCTCCTGGCAATATGATCCTATCGCTCTACACTCTGATCTGAGCGCGCAAGAACTGCTGGCTTGACACCGACGTCGACGATCTGCCTGCTCTTACGTGCATTACGAGTGCATACCGGTCGCTCCCGGGTGCTGCGAAGCTACGGCTGACGGCATCGAGCACCCCGGAAGAAAGGTAAGGACTATGAAATGACTGGGTGACCATGCCACAGCCGCTGCGGTCTCCCAAGCAGGCTATCGAACATCCCGAGTCGCTCACCCGCCGCTGCGCTACGCAAGGCATCGCATCCTGCCGTCTAACGAGGGGTCGGCCGGATTCGACGGGCCCTTGCGGGGCCATGCGGCGAAGCACCCACTGCCAGAGGCAATCCGGTACGAGCGACAGCATATGGGATCTCCGAGCCCGGGCTTGGCGCGCTACGTTCGCGAAGGGGGCGAACGATGGTCGACAAGGGAGACACAACGGCATGCTGGACGCGCCCCCGAGCCGAGGCGGCACCGACCGAAAACGATTTCTACGCCCCGATCGGCGCGATCCTGCGGCGCTACCGAACGGCACTTTCGGGCCGACCGCACAAGCGTCCGCCGAGTGTTTGGGCCTGTCGGAATCGTCGACATCCACCTGGGACCGGATCGTCTGATATCGAGGCGATCCGGCAGGGTCGGTTCAGGGGAATCTCACAGTGGCTGGGATCGAATCCCTGTACGGGATTGCGATGACTGCCGCCCAGAATCGAGCCCCAGGTGAGCACCCGATACCAACGCCGCATTCGCTTCCCGGCGGCAGACTCACGCGCTCGGTGTTCGTGTTCTCGCCCGTCCGCCCCGGCTGCGTCTATCGACCTGAAAGCCGCGAACCGGTTCTCCCACACACAATTCCGGCATGTTGCTACCGAAACGAGGTGCTCAAACCACGCTGACTACCAGCGACGACTCCACACCTAACTGCATATCCGTCTGAGGCAACACCTGGGCAGGCAGCACGAACTCTCGGCAAAGAGTTCGTTGAACGAGGGAGCGTTTTCGCCGACGACCCTCAAATCGCTGAAGAAGTCGCCAGAAACGACTTCCGGGTGTTGCTGTGTCCGGAAAGGACTGCTTCCCATGAGCAGATCCGAGGGTACCGCATGCCCTCGAACCCTGTACAACCCCAGCGCATGTCAAACCGACCGAGCCCTCCTCGCATCGTCGGAAGTGCCCACACCCGCCGCGGCGACCGTCGCTGCCGCGTTTCAGCGATTCTGTGCCGCGCCGCGACCATCGACACTCGGCCCAGCATCGTGGCCGAGACCAATCCGCCGCGGCTACAGCACAACTGAGTCGGCACTCGCCGCGCAACAGCGCCGCAGACGTGTCCGGTTCGCCGATGCCGACACCGTCCGAGAGCGGCTACTGCGTGCGGCCGACGACCTACGCCTGACCGGAGCACGCCGCAACGTGCTGGCCGCAGTGCTGAGACTATTGTGTGGCTGGTCACGCATCAGCGACGACCGGGTCCGCATCCACCAGATCATCACCTTGTGCGGACCTCACCGGCACGGCCCGAAGACCGTCGGTCGCGTGCTGGCCGCCTTACAACGCGACGAATTCATCCTCTACACGCCCGCCCAAGGTCGGGGAACCTTCGCCACGATCGCGATCCACCCACGGTTCCTCGATGGCATCTGCGAGCTGGAACGCGACCAAGCCGGCCGCGTGATCACCTTTTCCCGCCCGTCTCCTTACTCTTCCAAGAGAAAACACCTCCCTACCCTCCGCTGGCGCTCCGGCGACGCACGGCCCGACTCGGTGACCGTCGATGCTGGTGAGGTGCGCGAGGTGCTGGCCAACGTCCCCGAGCCGTTCCGGTCGTTGCCGGCCCGTCTCCGGTGGTGCCTGGGCAAGGAAATCCGCACCTACCTGGCTCGCGGATGGCGGCCCGACCAACTACTCACGACGCTGCGGGCCGCACTACCCGAACAGGTCCGACGACCTCTGTTGTTGGCTCGATATCGGTTCCGACACAACCTGATCGGCGCCGGGCCCCGGCTGGCCCCGGCCCAGCGGGCCTGGGACCGGCGACACCGAGCCGAGGATCGTGCACGATACGATGCGCAGCAGCGCCGCCACGCAGCCGCCGTGTTCACCGCGACCACAGCCGCGATACGCGAGAAGCTGCTCACGGCTCTGCGCAACCGATTACACCTGAGCACTCCCTTACCGGATCACACCACGGCAGTGATCCACGCTGCCCGTCTCGCGCGACGCGCCTTTCCCGAAGCACCCCTGCGCGAGGCCGTCGACCGCTGGATCGCACAGTTCTATATGTTCCCGGCGCACGCCGACGTGCCCGAGAGCAACAAGCCCTTCACAGCAGCCGAGCCCGATCGTTGTGTCGCATGCGGAGCGAACGGTACACCGCGGCAAGAGCTTCCGCTGCGATCGATCGTGTGTGACCGATGCTGGTCCCGAGAGGGAATGTGACACGGATCCATGCAGGGTCGGAGGCCGTTCGATCGCCCAGCCGACGTAAACCACAATCCCGGTATGTCCGTTTCATCGGAGCTAGGATCCCATCGCCCGGCAAATACCGAGACTACCTATACGCACCCGAATACGAACCGAGGCAATGACTGCTCCACACTATCGATCGCCCAATTCCAACCAGGGTGCACGCCTGGACCGGTACGACCGCTGTGTCGCCCGCAGTTTGCAACGGCTACGGCAGACCTGCGGGCTGACCGTGGCCGAGCTTGCCGAACACATCGGATACGAACAAGAGTGGCTGAACAACGTCGAATCCGGTAGTCATTCGCCCACGATCAGACAGCTGCACGACCTGACTGTCCTCTACGACGTCGACGGGCGCGAGTTCCTCGAACGAACATGGGCCGAAACCATCGGCAGGGGGTGACGTCTGCGTGCAACCCTGCCGGGCATGCGAGTCGCTCTTCTCCCGTCGATTGCAACGAAAAGGGCCCGGCGCGAAGGGGATTGGCGCCGGGACCTTTCCTCCGACAGGTCCTCCCATCGGCCCCTCGGATGCTACGCCCCCGAACACGATCCACAGAGGAGGTCCTCCGATGGGAGTGAGCCGAGACGAGCGCCGGACCGAGCTGGCACGGCTGACCAAGAAACAGCTGATCGCGAAGTCCCGCATCGGTATTCGGCGACCCGATGGGCAGATCGTCGAGCTACTGGACACGGAAGGGTGGACCAAGGACGAACTGATCGCTCGAATGCTGGACATTCAGTTCCCCCGGCCCTGACCTCCGGGCGGCGTCCCACTCTCGCGACGGCGGTGCGGCGCCGCCCGAGCGTAGGCCACAGCTCGTCGATCGGCACCATGATCGAACATGCACGGCTCTCGCCCCCGGGGAGCGGCCGACCTCACCGACAACGGCTTGGATCTCAAGGGTTGAGGCGTTAGATGGTGCCGGCTGGGTTGCTACATGTTCGTGGTCGGTGCGGAGAGAGCGGCATCGTTCTGGCCGCGGTTTCCATCAGGACCGCAGCGGTGCAGAGCGCTCCGGTGAGCACGGCCCCGGCGACCGCCCGCCGGTGGTGGCGATCAGCCCGCCGGCAAAGGCACCGAACCAGATCGACCGATTTGTCGCGGAATACTTGCTGAACCAGTACGCCTGTCCGGTGATTTTGTTGAGTTTTGTGCTTCCAGGGCATGTCCTATCAGGCAGATTTGCTGGACACGTAAAAAGTTTGCTGGATGGACGCGCAAACCGGTCGCGGCGCGGTTGCCGAGGCGAGTATTGGGTGAGATGTCATAGACCCCACCCCGGTTCAGTGCTTTCCGACTAAAACCGGCCAGCCGTCCAGCTCACACGTTTTGCGAGGTGTGGGGTATCCGTAGGCGCGGATACCCCACCGTGATGGGTCACGTCCAGTCCAACGTTGCCCGTCCTCGTGCCGCGGCCCGACTGCTCGGTGAGGCGACAGCTGTAAGGATGCTGCCTTTCCCGCTTCACGGCCAGACCTCAATTTGTCAAGAAACGGTAACGGTTCCCGTTCCCGGCCACGGAAACGGCAATCTGGATTTTCCTGGAATGTCGTGACATTGATCAGCGTTGTTCTGGCCCTTTGTTCAGAGCGCTCCTGACAAAGGGCACAATTTATGGAACAGGGGCCCGGGAAAGATGCGCACAATTCTCTGGCAGCGACCCTATTTCCACCGGCGTGAATACAGGGCACTATGGGTTGCCGTGTGGCTGCGGAAGCTCGCCGGGGTAGGCGCCCCGGATCCGCCGCGACATGACCGTCCAGTCCATAAAGTCCCAATAGTCAGATAGCGGGTGATTTACGTGGGGTCCCGTGTGTCCTCGTGGAGGAACTGCCTGCCCGGATGGTGGTTCGCCGGCTACGTCCTCGTGTTCGTCATGTTCATCGTGGTGGAGGGTGTGCTGATCGCCCGCGACTTGTCGCCGATGGTCGCGGTCTCCGTCCCGGTCAGCGCCAGCGCCGCGGCGATCGCGGCCCTGCGCTGGCTGTGCACCATCGGGACAGCGATCCAGCCCAGATCCGCCGCGTCACCGCAGCATTCCTGATCCGGCGGTGGGAAGGAAACCCAATCCGATCGAGGACCTCGGCCCGATCGGGCAGTTCGCGACGAAACTGCGTCAACGAATCGAACAGGAGGACCCCACACCGACCTACCGGGATCTGGCCGCCAAGGTCAACTACTCCTACGCGACGCTGGCCGGCGCGGCCAGTGGCAGGAAGCTCCCCACCTGGGAGGCCACCGTGGCGGTACTGCACGGCTGCGACGCCGGCGACGAGGAAATCGAGCAGTGGCACAACTACTGGAAGGAGACCCGGCTCAAGGTCACCGGAAGACTGCCCGACCCGATGGTTCCCGACCCGCAGGGCTGGGTGGTCGAGCCGAAGACCGAGCCGGACCGTCCGGACCTGTCCGGGTACGACGACTGGCGGCCCCACCCGGAACTCGTCGGCACCTTCGACGATCTCGCCTATCAGCTGCAACGGTTCAGGGCAGCGGTGGGCAACCCTACGCTGCGGGCTCTGCTGTACGACCTGCGGAACCAGGCATTCCGGGGACCCGAGGCCACCTGCTCGCTGACCGCGCTTTCGGAGATCTTCAACGGCAAACGACGCCCCCGGGCCCTCACCTTCCGCGCCCTGCTCACCGTGCTGCTGCTGCGGTCGCACGCCATCCACGGACTCGAAGAACGCGATCGGACATGGAAATCGGACTACGAATGGACCGAAGCGTGGAGCCGCGCTGAGTTCCACCACCAGCAATCCCGCCGACCCAACCCCAGCACCGCCGCGGCGACCTCTCACCAGACCGGCGCGGGGCTGGCCAACCTCGCGACCACCAAGCCCAAGGAGCTGCTCAACCTGCTGATCGACATGAACCCGGCCGACGCAAGCAGGATCATCACAGCGCTGCCGGAACCCACCGGTACCGAGATCCTCACCGCCGTCCTCGAAACGCTCCAGGCACGAGCCAGACCCACAGTGACGACCGGACCAACGGCCGAGGTGACATCACTGGCAGCCAGGCGGTCCTCACAGACACCGTCCCCCACCCCGTTCCGGCCGAAAACCGTATAGCGCGAACGAGTCCCGGCGAAACGAGCCCTGAGGAGATTTCCGGGGAACCGGGCCCGCGGGCCGTGCGTCGAAACAGATGTGTAGGTACGGCCTCGCGGTGCGCGGCCGTACCGCGGGGACCACTCAGGTTGGGGCGGTGGGGCTGGGGTAGGCCGACACGCCCGAATGGCGTTGACACACCGCTATTTTGGGGCGCACCGTCATCGCGAATTCTTCAACACTTCGTGATGAATCCGGACGCCATTTTTATGCTTTGACCTGCGGCTAACGGTGTAAGTGTCCAATTTTGGCCGCGAGTACGGGTTTTGTCGATCGGGCCTGGTCGCATTGCGTGGCGGGTGCGTGATGCAATAGCCGGGCTGCAGCGTCGTGAACCGAAAAGCGTGCCGCCCCACCACGTTCGCGCAGGTAGGGGCAGGCGGGAAACCCGCCCTGGTGTGCGCTCCCGAACATGTGCCCAGGAAAGAGCCCAGCATGTCGCCAGACGCATCTCTACGAACACCCCGGCGCGCTGCAGCGCCGACCGCATCACACGGTCGATGGGACCGGCCGAGGTACCAAAAACCTTGGCACTTCGGCCTTCTCGCCGCCCGTAGGTTCGGTCATCATGGTTGACCTGTTGGCCGGGACCGGAGCAATCACCGGCGGTATCGGTGGGCTCACCTGGTGGCTGTGGCACGACGGCCCGGTCCGGCTCATCGCCGGATTCGTGGCGGTCGCGCACTCGGATCCGCAGCGGCGCGCCGACGCTCGCGAAGTGCTGCGCTGCACCGGCCGACACCGGACCGCCACCCGCAAACGAGCAGCTGCACCAGCCCGCCCTGCCGGGTAGGCGCGGAACATGGCCTCGCCCCTGTCGCCGCAGTGCTGCGCGGCTGGGCCGAGGCGAAGAAGATCAGCGCCACCGAAGCGATCAGGCGCGCGATCGCGGTCTGGAACATCATCGAGACCGAAAAGGCCAACGGGAACACTCTGGCCATAGTCGAGAGCCTGCCAGGTGTGACAAGCGGCGGATCCGTGAAGTCTCGTGCTCATGGTTTTCCGACACCTATCCGGCCGTATCGACCAAGAGATCCCGGCCCGGCAGGTCGGTGTCGAGAACCGGTCAATCCTCGACACCCACCCTGTCCCGCACGACGTCAGCCCTCACCTACTCGGCTGAGCCGTCCTCGCGTTCACGCGGCGTTGGTTGGGTTCGGCGCATCGAGGTCCAGGCTTCCAAGTCACGCCAAACGCGTGGCCGCGTTGAGACTCCCCGGCTCCTAAGTAGTCGCGCGGTCCAGGATGCGGACGGCGATCAGGATGCGCCCTTGAACACTTTGGCCAGGGCCCTGGCCACGTCCTGGGGACGGGTTCCGCCGAGGATATCCACGCACAGCTGTTCGTAACCGGCTTGGTCGACAGGAACTGCGCGTTTGCGTCGCAGTTGGCCCAGCCGATTGCGCATGTCCGGGGCGACGATCGCGGCGAGGTCGGGCAGTTGGGCGTCGAGGCCGGGGCCGATCGCGTAGATGTGGGCGTCGACGATCGTCTGCAGCGGTTTGAGGCCGAACTCGTCGTAGACACGCTGAGCCTGGGCGCGGGCGCGCCACCGGGTGGTGGCCATGATGGCGGCCCGCCAGACCGGCTGGTGGTGGTGCATCTTGAACTTGGACCGCCACATGTCCGGGTTCTTCATGCGGCCGATGTACTGCTGGTAGATGGCTTTGACCATCGCCTCCATCGCGAGGTCGCCGCTGGTGACGAAATGCGCGCGGGCCTCGCGCAGGGTCTTGGTCCAGGCGTCGAGGGCGCGGCCTTGCGACGGCCACAGCCAGGCTTGCTCGATCTCGAGGTCGTCCAGGCCGAGCCCGGCGCCGCCGTCGGCGACCGGCTTGCACAGCCATTCCACGCTGACGCTGGTGACCCAGGTGCTCACCCGCCGATCGGCGCGCATGTGTGGATGCGGCAGCGGCATCCACTCCGGCGTGGAGAGCTCTTGTCCGGCAGGCAGATTCGCGCGGTAGAGACCGAACGGCAGCGGGACGGTTTTGGGCGCGTTCCAGGCCTTGCGGACCGCGGCGACAGCGGCGTCGCCGGACATGTGGACCGGTGCGCCGTAGCCGAGGTTGATGGAGCAGGAGCCGAGATAGGAGGCGGTCTGGTCCATTTCGACCAAGTGAGTGATCGGGACGACCCCGGCCTCGTCGGCGGTGAGGTCCTCGGCCGAGATGAGAGTGGGGCGGCGGGTGTATTCCAGCGGCGGCTCGAGGTCGTCCTCCGGGCCGGGCGGGTATTCCATGTCCTCGGGCAGGCCGCCGGGTTCGCTGATCACCAGGCCGCGGCCGGCCTTTTGCCGGTCTTTCCAGATGATGTCGGCGATCGAGGCGCCGGTGCGGCCGGCCGATTCCGAGGGCAGCACACCGAGGTGCTGCACGGCCGCGGCAAGGCGGCGGCCTAGTTCGGCGGCCGCGGCGATGTCGTCGTCGGGCAGCGCGGTCGACGTCGGATCGGTCTCGGCGCCCGCGGTCTCGGCGGTGCCGTCGTCCACGCTGTCGTTCGTGTCGGCGTCCTCGCCGTCCGGGTCGGCGTCGGCCTGGTCGAGGTCGCCGAGGATGTTGCCCTTGTCGCTGCCCTGGGCGATCCAGGCGAACGGTTCGAGGACGAGGTCGACCATGGCGCGGCCGCGGGTCAACAGGATCCGGGGGCCCGGGTCGGCGCGCAACTCCCATCCGTGATCGGTGAACGGCCACAACGTTTTCGACAACAGGGCGGTCAGCGATTCGGCCAGCGCCACACGCCGCTGCAGATCGGGCAGGTCGGCCCAGCCGTCGGGTTCAGGCGGCAGCCAGCCCAGTCGCTCGCACGCGTCGATGCCGACGATCCACACCTGCGGCGTGACGCCCTTGGGCCGCAGCATCTTCCGCTTGCGGCTGGGATCCAGCGCCTGATGCAGAACCTCCGCGAGCCGTTCCACCGAATCCACCGGCTCCTTGAGCGGCAGCTCCCGCCCCGAGGGCAGGAACACGCGTCCGGCCGCGATGATCAGCGCATGCTCGTCGGCGGCAAAGGGATTGACCGCCCGCCCGTGGGATTCGGCGGGCTCGCCGGACTTCGATGCGCCCGTGGTCGCCGGCATCGCCTCAACCCTTCCGTGGAACGACTTCAGTTGCCTCGGTTGCCCTGTTGCAGGGGCCGCTTGGACGCCGGCCGCCAGCCGGTCACATCCCGCGCCTCGAGCAGCCAGGTCTTGCGCGGGAACAGCTTACGGATCTCGTCCTCGGCCAGGTTCTCGTCGATGTGCACGATCACTGGCTTGCCGGTGCTGGCCGCGGGCTCCAGCAGCGTGGCACGGTACACCGTCTGCGCACCGGCCGAAGTCAGCGCCGCCTCCCGCAACAACCGGCGCACCCGATCGGACACCGACTCCCCCGCCTCACCGGCGTCGCGCTGCGCCGCTTCCCACTCGCTGTCGGGGATGCGGATCGTACGTCGGTCGTCAGTCATAACAATAATCGTCGCATTTGTCATGCGGTGGCCTCCGTCCGGACACCCGAGATTCCAGCCCGCGATGAGCTGACACGTCCGGCCCACTGTAACAAAACGCATGACGTAAATTCAATTTTTAGTCATACATTCGGCGCGGCTCACTGCCAGTCGACGTCGAAGTCCAGCACCGATTCCATGTGGAATCCGGTGTCGTCGTCGAAGTCCGCGAACGTGGTCGCGTATTCCAGGGTCAGGTGCCGCTCGAGGATGGCGACCGCCGCCGCATGATCCTCACGGGCCACAGCGGCAGCGAAATCCGAAGCGACCGGCTCGTCGAGTTGGATTTCGAAGCTGCGGCTGGCCCGGTAGTCCGAGCTCGTCGTTCCCGAATTCCGATACTGGAACGCCGCGGTGACGGTCACCGCGGGCCGTCGCTGCAGCGCGCCGGTCCGCCGGTCGGCAAGATCGGCGCGGGCCAGCGCGTCGGTGGCGCGGGCCTCGGACAGGCCGCGCTCGGTGGTGGGACGCAGCGACGCGGATTTCCCGGTCTGGTAGCGGGAGACTGTCTTGTCGCTGACCCCCATCGCGGCCGCGCCGCCCTTGATGCCGCCGAAGCGGGTGACCAGGCCGCGGCGTTGCGCGAGCTCGGCGACCACGTCGTGCGGGATCCGGTCCTGCTGGATCCAGCGGCGGATCGTGCGGTCCGACGGCGGTGTACGGCCGGCGTCGATCGCCGCCTGGCGCAGGCCCGCAGCACCGATCTGTTCGCGCAACTCCCCCACCGTCACCGGCCGCGACAGCTCAGCCACCCCAGAATCCGGATCCGCGGCCGCCGAGGCCCAGGTGGCCACCGCATCCCCGGCGACCTGCACCGGGAACCCTTCCAGCCGGGCCGTGGTCGGCGCGGCCGGAGTACTACGCGGCCGCCCCCGCAGATACTGGCGAGCCATCGTTCTCGAACCTCCGTCACCAATCGTCGTCTCACGCGCGGGTTCCCGCGCTGCCCGGACTGTCGGGCAAGTCAACCATGCACACCCGACAACAACGAGCGTTCACGCGGCGGTGGCGGCGGTGGGCGCGCCGAGATGCTCGGCCACCCGCTCCCCCAGCCAGCGGGCCACATTCACCGATACCGCGTTGCCGATCTGTACGACCACCTCGTCGACGCGGCGCTTGCCGACCAGCACGGTGCCGCCGTGGAATTCGTAGTCGTCCGGAAACCCTTGCGCGCGTGCGCGTTCGCGGCGGGTGAGCATCCGATGGAAGACCCCGTCGGGGGTGACGGTCGCGATCGCGTGGTGGTTTCCGCCCGCGGTGACCGCCGCCAGCGGGTGCTGGTCGGCACGCCGCGGGCGGCCGTGGTTGCGGTAGGTCACCAGGTGCGGTACACCCTCGAGCTGGATCTGATCAATCTGCGGCGTCACATACAGCCGTCGGGTGACCGGCTTGCCGAGATCCGGATCCAGGATCGCTATCGCCGGGGTCCGCGCGACCGGCGCCAGCGTCAGATTTACACCACCATCGCGGGTGAACACCGTAGAAGCGAATCCGGTGCTGCGCCACCGGGTTCGGGCCGACGTCGGCGGAATTGAGGATGAGGATCTGCTCCCGGTAGCCCAGTCGGCGCATGCCGTCCAGCCACCACTCGTAGAGCACCCAGTTCTGGAACTCGGGCACGTTCTCGACGATCACGGCGTCGTAGCGGTGGACCTCGGTCGCGGCGATCACCGCGAACGCGGTGGCGCGGTCGACCGAGCCTTCGTCGGCACGGCGCAACTCTGCCTCGACCGGCTGCTGCTTACGGCCGCCGGAGCGCGCGTGCCACACGCAACTCGGCGAGACCCACAAGATGTCGGTGCGCCGGATACGGCGGAAATCGGTGTCCGCGGACAGATTCCAGGTCTGATGCTCGGTGTTCGGGTGATTGGATCGATGCGTCAGGATCGCAGTGGGCCAGTGATTGATCGCTGTCAGCACGTCATAACCCGCCCGCTCCAACCCGAGTGTGGATCCGCCGCCACCGCAGAACAGATCGGTCGCGGTCGGACGGCCGCTGAGGCATGCCGCGCGACGGCCGAACAAGTCAGCGGAGCCGCCGAGGCGGCCGGAGTGTATTCGCTTCCCGGTACTCATTCGGTCATCCCCTTCTCGTCACGGGACGTGGCGAGATTCAGACTACGATTTTCGCCTGACAAAAACAATGATTTATGTCATGCTCTAGCCGGGAGTGCCCTACTGTCCGAGAGCGAGAGGGAGAATCCCAATGATCGAGTCAAGCACGGTCACCGCCACCGAGAAGGTCTCCACCGACCGGCTTCGCCACGGCGACGTCGTCCTGAATCACGGCATGCGCCTGATCATCGACCAGCCCATTCAGACCCGCACCGAGGATTCTGGCGACACGGTCTATTCGACTTCGGCGGTGGTCGCCAACCGGGAGGGGATCACCTCCCAGGCCGCCGCCGAACGCGAGGCGGGGATCATCAACGGCCGCGCCCGCTTCATCCAGGCCCGCACCGAGACACGCACCGGTACCCCTCGCTGGACCATTCAAGGCAACAGGCTCGCGCACTGGTACCGCGAGGTGCGCGGCACCGCCGTGCGCTGACCTGCCGACTGCCGACTGAGGATCGCTAATGACACACCGCGGCAGAATCCTGGCTGATCGACGCGCATTCAGCGGGCCGGATACGGGCCGCCGTCGAGGTGGCGTTCGCCTCGACGGCGGCCTTCGGACCCTCCCTTCAACTCTCGCGCCCATGACGTAAAATCGAACACATGTACGAACAGGGGCAGGTGGTGGGGCACCGAGACGCAGGACGCGTCGACCCAGCCCTGGCGGCGCTGTCGGCCCAGGACCGGCTGGTCGAACTCCGTCGGCGGATAGCGGCTGTCCCGGGCCGGGTCGGCGCCGGTGCGCCGGCGACGGTCGCCGCGCACGATGTGCTCCCGGTGCCCGGGGCGCTGGGCGAGCTGCTTCCCCACGGCGGTGTGGTGCGCGGGACCGTGGTGTCGTGCCCGCGCGGTGTGGTGCTGTCGGCCATCCTCGCTGGCGTGACCGGTAGCGGCCGACATGCCGCGATCGTGGGCAACTTCCGCCAGTTCCGTGCGATGCGTCCTGCACTGCTGGATATCTGGGAGATGGGTGGCACGCTCGAGAAAGTCGCGCTGGTTGACGCGACCGCGGGCGCCCCGGCCGAGATCGTGCACGTGCTCGCCGATGGCATCGAAGCGATGGTGTTGTTCGACATGCCGCGGCTGCACCTGACACCGACCCAGCATGAGCGATTACGCGCCCGGCTGCGCACTACCCGCTCGATACTGGTCGTCACCGGCGGCACCGGGGCGCGCCAGCCGCACCTGACGATCGATTACCGCCGCGTCGGCGATACCGGAATCGGCCGGGGCCGTGGACGTTTCGCGCGTCTGGAGCTGGATGTACGGGTGACGGCAGCTGGCGAATCACCGCACCGCGGCCGGGTCATGCTCACCGGTGTGGACGGCGAGCGCACTCAGTGGATTCCGGGACAGTCCGAGCGGGACCGTGGGCCCCGGCGCCTCGCGCAGACGGGATAAGGGGCCGGTATGGACATGTCCGCGTTGCGGCGATTCTCCGAGCCGCGGCCTGTGCTGGTGGATCCCCGGCGGCTGCTGGTGGTGCCTCTGCAGGTGCAGGAGCAGCCGTCGATCGGGGTGCAGGCGGCAAGTTTCGAGGCCTGCGGCGACGGCCAATGGCTGGCGGCGCAGCTGTACGCGTGGGCGCGGCTGCGTGCGTCGTGGCCGCAGCCGCCCAGTGTGGGCTACCTCTGGTACGGGCAGATCGCCGTCACGTTCGAGACCCGGAATCGCCAGGAGCAACACGACTTCTGGCAGTGGGTGCCCGCCGACGCCGTCCGGCCGATCCCGTCGTCGGACGCGCCATGTAGGCAGTCGCGTGCCGCGGCGGGTGGACGTCCTGTTCAGTAGACGACCCGGCACCCGGACCCGTCGGGCTCGAGCGTGATGCCCTTCCATGGGCGTTGGGTGAGCTCCAGGATGCGCTCCTGTTCTTCCGCCTGCTCGAGGGCGTACTGCTCCAACTCGCGCTGGGATCTTTCGACAGACTCCTGCGCGCGTTTGCAGATGTCGCGCAGCCATTCGCTGGTGGTCGGGTGGTCGTGAAGCTCGGACATGGCGGGATTCCTTTGTCTTCTTACGCCGCGGCGTCGGGCACGGCGGATGGCTGGGTTACGACCTCCAAGAACAGTTCGGGAGGCGCGGCGGCGAATTGCATGGGCAGAGGCACGAGCATGTCGCTGTGCCCCTTGCGCACGCTGCAGTATTGGAACGGCCCGTCGGGCTTCATCAGGGCACGCAGGGTCGGATCCGCGCAGGTGAGCCACCAGTCGTTCTCGGCTTTCGGGTTCGGGCTGCGCAACCCGTGTTCGTAGGCCCGCCAGATCGCAGCGAGGCGTTCGGCCGCTTCCTTGTGCAGCCACGGCTGCGGGCACCAGACCGTGTCCGATCTGTCGGTCACCTGGCGGCGGTAGGTGGGAGCCAGGTATCGCTGCAGGAACTGCCCCAGAGACCGGTATCGCCATTCCGGGGCCGCGCCGTGATCGACGCCGCCGGTGGAAGTGCTGGGCATCGAACTTGTTCTCCTGTCGATGTTCTGGGGCAAGCCCCGGCCACGGCCGGGTGGTCGGGCGATGACGGGGCGGGTCAGCGGTCGGTGCGTTCGGGGGCGGCGACGAATCGGCGGATCCGGTCGTGGTGGGCGTCTTTGCCTGCGTGGTCCCAGCGGGCTCGGGGGTCGTCGGCGGGGACGACCTCGACGTGGTCGAACAGCGGAAGGTCGCGCGGGTTGACGTGGTAGCACAGCTGTCCGCCGTCGCGGGGCAGCTCGAGGTAGAGCACGGGCCAGTCCTGCGGATCGCTTTCGGAGTTGTAGGACAGCGCGGCCGGTGTGGCGTCGGGGATCTCGGCGAGCAGGCTGGTGACCAGGGCGTAGGCGTGGGCGCGTTCGCAGTACACGTGATCGGAATGCGTTTCGGCCTGCTGGGCGCGCCAGCGTGCGCTCTCCAGCTCGGCGTACAGGTTGCCGACGCCGTCCAGCAGCCCGTCGACCAGACCGGCCGCGTCGGGGCTGTCCACGATCTGTCGACCGGACTGCCCCAGCGCCAGCAGGCGAACCGACGGCTGCGGGCCGCCGCTCGGCGTGGTGATGTCGTGAATCATTGTGTCCCCCCTGGGGTTGTCAGCGGAGCGGGCCGGTGGCCGGGTCGGCGAGCTCGGTCGCCATCGCTGCGGCGGCGTCGATGCGGTAGCGCGCGCGGAAGGCGAGCCCGTCCTCGGTGGTGCCGGTGACCTCGATGCGGATGTCGGCGGTGTCGGGGTCGCGGTCGGCGCGGACCCGAGCGCCCTCGGCGAGGAACTCCCCCAGATGCAGCAGCGCCCGGAGGGCCGGGACGGCCTCCTGATAGGGCGGCCGCCCCTCGACGGTGATCCGACGGTCGACGGCGATCGCAACAGTGCCGGTGTCGGTCATCATGCTTCCCCTTTCCTACGGAGCCGCCGGCCATGGCCGAGGCGGGTGTCGAGCGGACCTGTCCAGCTCGCGGAGACGCCGTTGTCCCCACTCCACCACGTTGTGTCTCGTGGACCGGTCCGCCGGGATCAGCCGGTGAGGCTGCCACCAGCCTAACGCAACGTCATGACGAAAACAATCATTTATGTCACGCGCGTTGTAGAGCGGGGGTCCATGTATGGTCTCGCCGACGAGCGGCATCACCGATGGTGGGCGACCGCGGCGGCGACGGATTCCGCAGCGATTTGCGCGTACGCCGCGGATCCCTCGATGCCGAGGAACCGGCGGCCTTCCATGACCGCGGCGACGCCGGTGGTGCCACTGCCGGCGTACGGGTCGAGCAGCAGTCCACCGGGCGTCATGGCGCGCACCAGCTGCTGCATCAACGGGAGCGGCTTCGCCGTGATGTGCCGGCGCGCTCGCCCTTTCGGTGACCCGAGGGTGTAGACGCCAGGCAGATACGGCGGCTGGTGATCACGGTCGAGCTGCCCGTGCGAAGCCCACAGCACATACTCGGACTGATTGGCGAAGCCCGGCTGCGGGCGGGCATTGGTCTTGGCCCACACCACGATTCCTCGCCACCGCCAACCCGCCACCTGCAGGGCATCCGACATCGCGGGCAGTTGTCGCCAGTCGGTGAACACCAGCGACGACCCGCCCGGCCGCACCAGCCTCAGTGCTTCGGCCAGCCAGATCGAGCACCACAGCGTGAAACTTCTCTGGTCGCGCTGATCACCACCGAAGTCCGGCAGCGCGTGTCCCTGCCCGCTGTCGGACGACACGTATTTCTCGGCCGCGGTCCGGGACGTCCGCTCGGCCGTCGAGATACCACCCGAGCAGTAGGGCGGGTCGCAGACGAGAGCATCGAAGGCAGCCGAGGGCAGGCCACGCATGGTATCCAGCGCCTCACCGTGCACGATCTGCGCAGGTAGAGACAGGTCCACAGGGGTTTGTACCGCAGGCGAGATGAGGGAGGGTGTCGAGGTCATGGCTCACTATCTGATCGACCGAACACACGACAGAACGGACGAACAGGGACATTGATACCCGGAGGAACTACCGGAGGGCTGTCAGGAGCCTCGGCCTGTGCTCAGCCGGAGGCATTGCCGCTGGAGGGCCAAATCTTTCGAGGACAGGAAATCTCCGGTGTAACGATCGGGATCAGCTGTTGGAGGATCCGCGTTCGATCGCGCGAAGGCCCTTGAACCGCACGTGAGTGAGACTGGGTTTCAACATGATTCCTGTGTCGGTGATCTCGACGTTGGCGTCGCGGTAGACCAACAAAACGGCTTGCAGGTTGCGGATGAAGTCGCGTTTGAACTGTTGCTTGCCTTGCTTGGTGTCGGCCAGATTGCTGCCGAATTGGCCGCGGAGCAGTTCCCAGGAGACGGTGGTGGGCCGCTCCAGGTAGCTCATGCGGTGGGTGAGCCATGCGTAGATGTCCAGGCGCATCGGGGATTGCCGCAACGCGCGCAGCGCACCTAAGTCCATGGGGACGGGGCGGCTGGTCACTTCTTCGAAGAACTCGTAGGACAATCGCACGGTCGAGGGCATCAAACTCGGCTGGTCGTCGAACCCCTTCGTCCACCACAGGTCATAGGCGGAGGCGACCGACAGCTTGGCGCCGGCCTGATGGTCGGGGTCACCGTCATCGACCCGCACGGACAGCGTGGCCTGGAACAGCCGCTCCATCTGCCGTTTCAAGCGGGTGATCGTGCCGTTGCTGCCGCCGGTCGGAGTCATGTCGATCTTTTGCATGAACTCGGTCAGCGAGGCGCCGAGCATGAGTTCGGGATCCTTGGTGCGCACTGCCTCGGTCGACAACCAGGTCAGCAACAGCCGGGGAACGGTTCCGTACGGGTATCCGAGACTGCGGGCCTTGCCCTTGGTGTCGACCGCCACCCCGGGCTGCACGGTCAGGGTCAACGCCCCGTTCTTGCGGAACCAGACGGGGGCGTCGTCACCCGGGTCCTTGTAGGGCAGGGATGTCTGCGAAAACAACTTCGCGAGATAACCGATCTCCTGACTGTCCGCCGTCCAGAGTTCGGCTGCAGCGCGAGCCAGCTCCAGATCTCGAGACGACGACATGCCCGCTAGCATTGCACGATCGCCGCGCAGCATCGATCGAGCCACCCCGGGCGTGTCGCCAATGCGCCATCGCAGGCCGTCACGCTGCGGTTCGGGGCCGTCACACGCATATCTTGCCGACCGGACCGGACACGCAGCGCATAACTTGCCGACCGAAATGGCCGAGTTTCGCATAACTTGCCGACCAGCGGGCTGCCGCCGGGCTTCGTACGCCGATCTGCCCAGATGGAGCCCACGCATAACTTGCCGACCAGCGGGGCCTGAGCCGACGGACTGTAGGCGGGGGTCCAGTCCGTTCATGCCGGAAACCTCACGGCACGCTCATGGGTGCCGAGTCGCCTTTCGGGGGTGCGCGACGGGTCGTTTCACCACTTCGTGGACGTGGTGGGCGTTGTTGCTCCAGGTGGCAGCATTGTTCGCGGTCCGCGTATGGGGAGTATCACCATCGGTCATCGACGCGGGGCAGCGGCTCGTCGACAGGTTCGATGTCCACCGCCGTACTGGACTCGGTGGCACCGGCAATGCCGGGTCCACGCATATCTTGCCGACCACGCAGGTCAGGTCACGCATAACTTGCCGACCGGTGGTCGGGAACCGGGTGCGCGGGCGGCCGAACCGGCTCGCCGGGTTCGGCTACGCATATCTTGCCGACCATCGCGGTCTACGCATAACTTGCCGACCGAGATATCCGGGGCTGTCCTGTGACAGTGGGTCGTCCTTGAGGCGGGTGCCCTGACCTGCGGCGAGGAATTTAACTGGCGATCCGCGTGCTAGGTCAATGTTGCTGGAGAGCTCCGGGCGGGCGATTTCGCCATTGGATCTTGCTCGTTTCGCGGGCGTTGAGATTAATGGAGTTCGTCGGCTTTACGAACCACAAGGGCTCTGATAGCGGCTCTGAACTGCGGTGATTCATAGACTATGTCCGTGACGGTGGTTCAGTGCCGTTCCGGAAAACCGCTGGGGAATGGCGCGGTCGCGGTGGCAGGATGCGGGCATGCGCTCTGATGTCACCCTGCGGCAGCTCGATGAGGGTCTGCTTCAAGATCTGCTGGATGTGGCCGTGGTCGATGCGGACCCCCATGAGGTGATGCCCCCCGTTGCCGGGCCTGCTGGATGGACCGACGAGCGGCGGGCGGCGTTCTCGCGGTTCCATCAGTCGAGGTCTCTCTCAGCGGAGCCGGTGGAGAGCACCTATGCCATCGTCGTGGGGGACGCCGTGGTGGGGGCTGCCCGGCTGTGCCCACTGGAGGGTGCGGAGCATGCGGTCGAAGCGGGGGTGTGGATCGGACGTTCCTACCGCGGTAGCGGCGTTGGCGGCGCGGTGCTCAGCCACCTACTGACCCTCGCACGCGGCCTCGGATTCGATTCATTGTTCTTGGGCACGAAGCCCGACAACACGGCTAGTCAACGACTGCTCTCGGCAATGGGTGTCGACCTCGTCCACGAAGGCGACGCTGTCACAGCGTGGGTGGACCTCATCGCTGCCGGGTAGAAGCAGGCCAGTATCCGTGTAGACAAGCCAGGCATTGGTGCGGTTGCCCTCTCGGCACCACGGCCCGTCGACCACGAGCAAACTGTTAGTGGCAGAACCGGCGGCACGAGCAAGATTCATTGGCACAGAGCACGGTTCACTGTCACAGGATAGGGGCCAGCAGCCCGTACCGGAGCCGCACCTCGGCCGGGCGCTCCTGTCTCAGTGAATCTGGCCAGTCCCAGGGGCTGGAGCCTGCGGATCGCCCCGATTGATTGAGACGACGAACTCCTTTGGGGCTCAAGTTTTTCTGGCCAGCGCAGAAGGCTGCGCAGGACTGTTCCGATCGTCCTGTGGGCAGTAAATGGGGTCGCTGGCCCAGTCTCGGGTGTGGTGGGATCTGCGGTGTGAAGATCAGGCAGTACTGCTATTTCTCGGTGAGGAGCACCTCGTTGTCGGCTGCGGACATGACTGCGCAGCTAGGGATGCAGCCGGACGAGGTGCTCGTGATGGGCAGTCGGTCCCGTGAACGTGTCCTTCCGCGGTGTCATACGTGGAAGATCGTCTGCCGCAGCGGCGAGAGCGTCGACGACCAGATTCAGCATCTGATGGATCGGTTGGAGCCGATTCGCGCCGAGCTGGTCTCGCTGTGTGCCGACGACGATGTCAGCCCCGCGATGCAGGTTGTGCGCCATTTCGGTGATCCAGACGGCATCGAGGTCGCGCCCGATGGCACTGCCTGGGATCAGGCGCAGGACTGGCCTCGACCGCTGGGGTGGCACCTTTCGCTGTCGATGCTGGACTTTCTGGTGTCGACGCGAGCTGAGCTCGACGTCGACGAGTATGACTCAAGTGATGATGAAGACGACCGGTAGTCGCGATCTGCGGATTCGGTAGATCCACTGGGACGCTGGCCCGATGCCTGGTCGGGTTGGCCAGATCGATCGAGACTTGGCCGACTTCATTGAGATGGGACAACTCCTTACGCATAACGTGCCGACCGGACACAGTCGGTGCGCATATCTTGCCGACCTCACGATGTCTTCTCGCGCATATCTTGCCGACCGTGCGACCGGGTGGCACGCATATCTTGCCGACCAGGCCTCGGGTCGGCGCATATCTTGCCGACCACGCAGGTCAGGTCACGCATATCTTGCCGACCAGTGGTGATCGTGGGTCGGTGTGCGGTGGCTGAAATACGGGTTACGCATATTTTGCCGACCGAACAATAAGCCGTCGCGGGCCTGTGGATAACTTGGCGATTAGGTGGAGTTATCCACGCATATTTTGCCGACCGTTCGAACCGTAAAACCCCAGGTCGCTACGCATATCTTACCGACCTTTACGCATATCTTGCCGACCGAGCCTCATTGTTTGCCCAGGTCACGGGGCGAATCGCCGACCCCCCTGTAGTTCTTTCCTGTTTAAGAAATCCTGTAGTAGGCTGCCGGGAGCTGTGGATGACTCGAATTCGGTGCAATTCGGGTCGGCCGCAAGCAAACCGGAATCTCCACCGCATCGCTCTGTGCACAGGCTCTCGCATTTACCGTGACATCGTTGGCGCTGCGACGGCTGTTCGTCGGCGGCGCGACTCCCCCAGTTCGATGATCGGTCTCACGCAGCGCTGCACGCGCTCGTTGCGGTCTCGTTCTCGATTGTCGGCTGTGCCGCTGACGAAGATCGACTACACCCGGCTCCCGGATTGTGTCTTCTGCTGAAGTCTCTCATATGGCGTCTGGCCGTCGAGTCCGCCGTGTGGTCGGTGGTAGTTGTAATAGTCTTGCCACTCTTTGAGTTTCGCGTTGAAGATGTTCACGTCGTCGATGACGACGCCGTCGAGCAGCCGGTAGAACTCCTCGGCGTCGATGCGGTGGGAGCGCTCCACCTTGCCGTTCAGCCGCGGGGTCCGCGGCTTGATGTAGACGTGGTTGATGCCCTTGTCGAGCACGTGCCAGTGGAACCCCGACTGGAACTCGGCGCCGTTGTCGGTCTGGATGGTCTCGACGGCGAAGGGCAGCTGGGCGAGCACGTAGTCGAGGAACTGGATCGCGGTCTTCTGGTTGTTGCGTGGGTAGATCTTCAGGATCCGCAGGCGGGTGCAGTCGTCGATGGCAGTGAACTGGTAGAACTTCCCGCGCCGGCCGATCGGTTTGGGCGCGATCGCGGTGCCACCGGTCTTCCCGGGCAGGGCCTCGACGAACTTGACGTCGATCTGGACATGGTGGCCGGGGCGTTGCTTCTCGTAACGCTTCCACCGGCGGTCATGACGCTTATACCGTTGCGAGGCAGGCAGTCTGCCCATGTCGAGGCGATTGAGGATGCGCCAGACACCGGACTTGCTGATGTCGATGTCGTGGTAGCGCTTGAGGTACATCCGGATCTTCTCGGGCCCGAAGTGGTAGTTCTGCCGCAGATGGATGATCTTCTCCACGACCTCGGCGCGCGTGGCGTTCGGGCTGGTTCGCGGGCGCTTGGATCGTTCTCTGAGTCCGTCGACGCCCTCGGTTTCGTAGCGGCGCAGCCACGTGTAGTAGGTGGGGCGGCTGATACAGAAGTACCGGCAGGTCATCGCGACGTTGCCGCTGACTTCCTCGACATGACGAAGGACCGCCAGGCGCCGACGCACCTCGCGGTCCAGAACAGGCTCACTCACCCGAATCTCCTTAGGGCTCAGGGGATCCGAGTGTCAAGCATCTCCGTCAGTTTTATAGTTGACATCGATCGCAGATGTTCGTGGTTTCCTGGCTGGCAGTCGGTGATCGGCGTCGCCCGGCCTCGATCATCCACGCGGCGAACGTGGTTCGGCAGACAGAACACCAGCCGAGACCGGCCCGTCTCGTCCTGGCGTGTTACGGCTGGGCTTCCGGCTCGATCCAGGCAGCCGAGTGCCATGTGGCGAGGGTTGTCAGCTGGGCCATCCGGGGACGGGGGGCTGCACGGTTGCGTCCGATGATGGGAAATCGCCGATGGGTGGTGTGAGAGCTTGGCAGGCGGTCGCGACTTTTTGATAGTCGTCGCCGAGTTCCACGGTGTTGTTCTCTTTGGTGGCGGTCCAGTGACCGAATACGTTGCGATTCGGTCGAACCGAGGGTCCTCGTTGGTCAGGTAAGGGGAATGATCCCTGCCGGGTGTAGTAGAGGTAGGCGAAGCCGGGCGAGGATGGTTTGTTCCACCATTCGCAGACCGTGGCGCGGCCGGTGCCGTCCGGCAGGGTTGTGATCTCGGCCAGTCCCATGAGCTGTGTGCGTCGCCATGCGGTGGTGACGGTACTCAATTTGACCGCGCTGTTGGCTTCGGTGAACCCGGGGTACAGCGAACTGTTGTCCCCGGAGGCCATGTAGCGGGTTTGGGACTCGATGAAGGCTCGGACGAAGGTGGCATCGGAACTGGACAGGTCGGCGCCGGGGCCGGCCACCCACCGGAAAGACATTTCGTTGTGCCCCGGCTGGTTCGGGTGATCGGTATTCGACGAACATGCCGGGATCAGTCCGAGCGCCGCCGCCACGGTTACGAAGGCACCCATCCGGTGCCATCGCCAACCGCGCTTGTGTTCACTGGCGCTGTCGTTGCCGGCCGGACCGGGGCTGTGTGTCGAGGCGTTCACTTCCGGATCCAGTTCTGGGCGTCCTGTCCGCGGTTCCAGCCGTTCTGGTAGATCTGCAGCGGTGTCCCCGCGCTCTTGTCCATGTCGGCGTTGAATTGGGGGGTGCCGCCGGTACCGCGGACGATGTCGTCGAACGACATGACACTGCCGTCGGGACGGTAGTACTGGCCGAGGTTCGGGTCGTGGCGGAGGTTCGGGAACTGCGGCGAATCCGACATGCCGTGGAAGATGTCGTAGTAGCGGTGGGGGGAGTTGCCCTGGCCGTGGATGTCGACCGAGGCTCCCGCGTCGGGCACGGAGCCGAGCAGCCACGTCTTCACCTCGGGTGAGGTGACGTCGATGCCGGTGTTGAGGAACGAGCCCACGACGGGGATCTCACCGACGCCCAGTTTCACCAGCGGTTTGAGGCTGTCGAAGAAGTCCTTCTTGGTCTGCAACTGGGGATCACCGTCACCGGCGGACGGGTCGTACATGGCGTGCTGGGCGGCCCAGTCGATCCGCGACGCGTACTCCCCCAGTTCCGGATGAGCGCCCCCGTCGTGGCCGAACTGGTAGTCGAGCTGGGTGATGGTGGAGTAGGCGCTGCCGTTGAACTGCACGGCCGCCTCGTGGTTGCTGTCTATTTCCTTGAAGATGGCTTTGACGTCCTGGGCGCCGAGGTGATTGGTGCCCGCCGCATCACCGAAGCCGTGTGATTGCACCATCGAGTCCGGGACGCCGACCATGTTGGGAATGTAATGCCCGAGGGTCCGTTGCAGGGCCTGGGTCATGTTCGGATCGTTGGCGCCGATCGATGGCGCGTCTTCGAAGTCCCTGCCGGGCAGGTGCAGCAGTTGATCCTGATGGCTGCCCATGTACTGGGACAGTGCGTACGCGGCGCGCCCGGACGGGACATTGAGGTTGCCGTCCGAGGAGGTGGCGTTCTGCCCGATCGAGTCGATCAGTTTCGCGATACCCTGGTCGTGGCCGTCCCAGCGGTGGTTGAGCAGGCCGTCGATGTGGCTGGTCGGGTCGTAGTGGTTGCCGCCGCAGGTGACATCCATGTTGTTGCCGGTCAAAGCGTCGGTGACGGCGACGTGGTCGGTGCTCGCTCGGTCGAGCATGTCGCTGGCCAGTGCGTTCATGTCGTTGTGGTTCACGTCGACCACAGGATCCTTGCCCGGTGTCGCACCGGCGATCTCCGACGCCTGTTTGATCAACCCGCGATCCAGATCCGAGCCTTGGGCAAGACCGGGATCGCCGTGACCGAGCAGGCTGGTCACCGATTTGAAGTCGCTCGCGCGCGGCACCGACTGAACCGGCGGCACCACTCCGCCTTGCGTGATGAGCTCCTTCGACCACGTCACGGGGTTGTCGGTGAGCAGGGTGCGAACGTTGGTGGGCAACTGTCCCAGGCCTCCGCGATCGATCACCGAGGGCGCGTCACCCGGATGCAGCACACTCGCGGTCTGCACCTGCGGATTGGAGATCAACTGCATCGCGTTGGCCAGGTCACCCTGCCGATCCGCGGGCAGGGCGCTGGCGAGCTTGCTGATGTCGTCCACGCTCGACCCGTCCATCGCGCGCATCAACCCGCGCAGATAGTCGTACTGGCCTTGTGGCATATCGACCGGTCTGCCCTCGGCAAGGTCGCGTTTCTGCTGGTCCGTCAATTGGGTGGCGGCATGGATGCGATCGAGTTCGGCCTGCGTGGGATGCCCGGTCCTGAGATCGTCGACATCGGACTGGGCCGTCGATCCAGTCAGCCCCGCCAGGGCCGGGGTGAGCAGTCCGATGTCCTTGAGCGCGTCGCCGGCCGCTTGGGCGCACTGCTGATCGGCGGCGCCCAGATCACCAGCCAATTTCTGCAACCGCACGGTTTCGTTCGTGGCTTCTTCAGCTCGCCGCTGCTGCAGCGACTTGTCGGTCGTGGTGAGCTTATCGGTGACCGTCCAGTCGTCACCGACCTGGAAATGATCGCTCTCCAGCCCCCTCGTCGCCGACTTCAGGCTGTCGATGATCGGCCCCATCGCTGCCGCGCCCTGCGTGCATGCCGTGGCCAGCCGGTCGAAGGCGGAGCCGACTTTGCGCATCTGCCGGTCCTCGCGATCGGCGCGGTCACACGCGGCGTTATAGGCCTCACCGGACCAATGCATCCCGGTGATGGTCCGCAGCATCGAATCGGCGGCGTTGTCGATGTTGACGACGTTACCGGCGACGACCTTGCCGACATTGCCGAGCCGGGTCGTGTCCCAATGGTCTACCTGTGAGCGTGTCGGTGCCACTGCACTTTCCTTGCTATTCCGGGTTCAGGTCACCCATGGCCGACAAACGTTTGGCAGCGTCGAGATCGCTGTCGTGATAGGCGTCAGCGCACGTATTCAACACGTTGCCCATCTCGACGTAGCGGTACCCCATCACCTGCGTCGCCTTCACCACCGCGGTGTCCACCTGCGCCAACGCGGCGGCGACCGCCGAGCCCGGCAGTTCCTGATCCGACCACATCGACCCGATGCGATCCGGATCTACCTGCTCCTGCAGGACCGCAATTGCTCGTGAGGCCGTCCGCAGATCATCGGGAGAGACCTGCACCTTATCGCCACCCATGGGCCACCCCCGCTCTCACGCGCAGAACAGTACAACAGACTCCGTGGCCGTAGAAGCTGGACAACGTTCCCGACACCCAAGGCGCTTGCCTTCATTACTCGCTGCGGCAGCCGTACGGTTTCAGTCAGCGGTCACCCGCGAGCGAGGTCGGTGAATCGGCTGTAGTGCAGTTGGTGGGCGACGGTGATGGTGCCGGTCGGGCCGTTGCGGTGTTTGCCGATGATGAGGTCGGCTTCCCCCTGGCGTGGGTCGTCGCGGTCGAATGCGTCGGGCCGATGGAGCAAGATGACCATGTCGGCGTCCTGTTCGATCGATCCGCTTTCGCGCAGGTCAGCGACCATGGGCCGCTTGTCGACGCGCTGTTCGGGACCGCGGTTGAGCTGGCTGACTGCGATGAGGGGCACTTCCAGCTCCTTGGCCAGCAGCTTGAGCATGCGGGAGAACTCCGACACCTCCTGCTGCCGGGATTCGACCTTCTTACCCGAGGTCATCAGCTGCAGGTAGTCGATGATGATCAGCCGCAGGTCGTGGCGCTGCTTGAGACGTCGTGCCTTCGCGCGGATCTCCATTATGGTCATGTTCGGTGAGTCGTCTACGAACAGTGGTGCCTCGCTGATCTCACTCATCCGCCGTGCCAGCTTGGTCCAGTCGTCATCGCGCATCCGGCCGGTTCGCATGTCGGCCAGTTTCACACCGGTCTCGGCGGAAAGCAGGCGCATAGTGATCTCGGAGCGGCTCATTTCAAGGGAGAAGATGACGCTGGCCATGCTGTGCTTGATCGAGGCGTGGCGCATCACGTCCATGGCCAGGGTCGACTTGCCGGATCCGGGGCGTGCTGCGATGACGATCATCTGGCCGGGATGAAACCCGTTGGTGAGATCGTCGAGTTCGGCGAATCCGGTGAGCACTCCGGCGGGCAGTCCACCGTGCCCGGCGATGGCATCCAGCTCATCGAGTGTCGGCTGCAGTAGTTCTTGTAGCGGGACGACGTCGTCGCTGGAGTGGTGCTCGGTCACCTCGTAGATCTCCGCCTGGGCCCGGTCGACCACCTCGGCCACGTCCTGGCCCTCGGCGCCCGCGTAGCCGTACTGGACGATGCGCGTGCCGGCCTCTACCAGACGGCGCAGAATCGCCTTCTCCGCAACGATTTCCGCGTAGTAGGAGGCATTGGCCGCGGTAGGGACGACCTGGGTCAGCGTGATCAGATACGGGGCGTCGCCGACACGTTTGAGTTCGCCGCGGCGGGCCAGCTCGGTAGCGACAGTGACGGCGTCGGCGGGCTCGCCGCGCCCGTACAATTCGAGAACGACGGCGTAGATCATCTGGTGGGCGGGGCGGTAGAAGTCGTCGGGTCGCAGCACCTCGACGACATCGGTGATGGCGTCCTTGCTCAGCAGCACGCCGCCGAGCACAGACTGTTCGGCGGCCTCCCCGTAGGGCGGTTGTCGCCCGAAATCGTCGGCGGCCGAAGCCATCTCGGCGGGGCTGGTGTGGGGCAGACGATTGTGGCGGGCGACCGAGGTCATCAGGCGACCTCCCGTGCAGCCTCGGTCATCTGGCTGGTGACCGGGCCGAGGAGCCCGCGGTGGCGGGCTTCGGCTCGAACGCGGCAGACGGTGCGTTCGGTGGTGCCGAGCCGGGCGGCGATTTCGGCGCTGCCCTCGCCCCGTTCGGTGGCGGCGACGACCTGGTGGATGCGTTCGTCGCGGCGGTCCCGGAAATTGGTGGTGCGAGTGCGGCGGCATGGGATGGGCTTGGCGGTGGGGTCGTCGAGGTCGGCCTCGTCCCACATGAACGGCAGGGCCCACCGGTGGCGGGCGGCGGTCTGGCGGGCTGTTGTCGACTGGCCGGGCTGCATCTGCAACTCGGACCACAGCGTGTGGACGCGCCGGTGGAGGGCGACGCTGATGTGTGCGCCTCGATTTCTGCTGTTGCGGACGGGGCGACTGGTCAGCTGGCGCATGGTGGCGCAGGAGACTCGCAGTCGTCGGCGCAGATAGCAGGGAGTGTGGCCGAACGCGATCAGGGACTGGATGCGGCGGGTGGCTCCGAGGATCGGTACCCGGGTGTTGTCCGCGGCGATTTCGGCGCCGGAAAGCGGGATCGGGATCGACTGGATGGCCGCGGCGACCCGGCGGCTGACAAAGACTGCCGACGGCAGCCGCGACACCGTGGTCCGATCGAGGTGGGCGATCTGCGCAATCTGCGTTGCGCTCATCGTCGCGCTCAACAGCTGCAGATGTTGTTGTGTCGCGGCCGGGTCGGTGCGGTCTGGCCGCCATTGCTGCAGGATGATCAACCGGTCCCGGTTGCGGCGGTAGCACTGGCCGCAATGGGTGCAATCACAGTGCAGCACAGCCTTTTTCGCAGTCGGGTGCGGTTGCTGGCACATCATTCTCTCCTTCCCTCGCCGGCGGCCGGGTCGTCGGCGGCGAGCAGCGCGTCGTCGGAGGTTGAGGAAGAGGTAAAACCGGTGTGGGACATGCGGGTTCCTTTCGCTGTTCAGGCGGCTGCAGATGCCAGGTCTTGGTCTGCGCTCCAGCAGGCGTCGCAGACGAGCGACCGCAGGGGCAGCTCCTCCCGGACGACGCCGCCGGTGCCGCCGCATGCCACGCAGTCGCCGTGTTCCGGTGCCGTGGCAGATTGGTCGGGGGAGGTTGGTTTTGGCAGGTGATGGGCCAGCCAGCGGTCGATTGCGGCGGCGAGGTCGTGGTCGGGGTGTTCCCGCGACGCCATGCGGGCGGCGTGGACGAGTGCCCGGGTTTCGTCGGCGTGCGGCCCGTCGCGGTGCGGCAGACGCGCCCGCAGTGCGACGAGCATGCGGCCGCGAACCGATTCGGTTGTGACCGACCGCAACTGGTCGATACGGCGATGCTGTTCGTCGGCGGTGGCCGTGCGTTGCGCCGCGGTCTGTGCGTCGTCCCAGGCCCGTTGCACCGGTGTGAGCAGCGGCCCGGTGCCGATCATGTTGTGGGCCAGGCGCCATCGGGCCAGCAGCAGCGGTCGGGCTACGGTGCCGGGCATGGGGGCGGCGAGGATGGCGATCACCTGGTCCGTGGTCCATCCGCGGCTGAGGTAGCGGCGGATCTCGCGGCCCAGGCACCAGCGCACACGGCTGGGCAGGTGCCGATACACGGCAGGGATCCGGGCCAGGACACGGCGGACGTCGTTGGGGATGATCTCCACCCCCGCCGGTCGGCCGCTGGTGTCGGTGCGAATTCGGGGGGTAGGGGGGTTATTAACCCCTTTGGGGATATAAGGACGGCGGCGCGAAAAGGTGATCACGCGGCCGGCGGTGTCGCGGGCGAGCTCGCCGATCCCGTCGAGGAACCGGGCGTGGATCGCGATCGTCGCGCAACGGCCGCGGCCGCGCGCCGGGAGGTAGATGATCAGTTCTGCGCGGTTCAGATCGCGCAGGGCGCGACCGATCGTCTTCGGGTCGAGTTGCGTGCCAGCGTGTTCCGCGATCACGTCGCTGATCTGCTGGATGCGGACCTGGTCGTCGCGGATGCGGGACCACCCGCACAGCAGCCGCAGCACGGCAGCCAGGACGTGATCGCGGGCGCCGGTGAGGCCGAGCGGGCCCGCGGCGTCCAGCACGCGAGCACGGACGGCGGTGGCGTCGGAAAAGGTGATCCGCGGCCGCGCTTTCGGCGTGGATGTAGAAGCGTGTCGAGGGTGTGCGATACCCTGAGATCTGCCCATTTGCAGTCTCCTTCGGTTTGGAACTCCTGGGGGATCTGCCGCTTGCGGCAGTCCCTGCGCTTGAGGAGGCAGCGGCGATTAGGGCCGGGTACGTCCGGTCGATGTGAAATCCCTTTATGCCGAAGGGGTTTCACGCGTCTCTATGTCGCTGCGAGTATTCGGTTAGGTGGGGTTCGGCGCCTCAGCGCAGTGCTGCATCACCTCCTGGATCTGGCAAACCCAGTTGGCGCAGTGGAGAATTCGTAGCTCGCACGGTGGAATGGGAGGGCATCACTCAGTCCTCTCCGGCCCGGTGTGGTCCAGCCAATAGCAGGCGTTGCGCCAGATCGTTGTCGCCGTCTCGTGGCCCTCCTGCGCCTTCAACCGTGAGAACAGGTCGGGAAAGGCATGTCCCGTCGGCAGGTCGTCGTCTTCCTGCGCGATCAACTCGGCGAGCGCGAAAGAATCGGTCGGCAACGGAGGAAGCGCGGACACGCCATCAGGTGTTGGCGACCAGGCGATCGTGGTCCCCTCAACGTGCTCGGTGTTGTACAAGCAGTCGGTGAGGGACCAGGACGCATGCGTGGCCTGATGCCGAAACGTAAATCCGAGATGCACGTCCGGCAGTCCGGGACGGTGCACGGTCGCGACGAACGGGTAGTCCATGGCGTTGCTCATTCCTGTCTCCAGCGGTTTTCGGATTGGGTATGCGTGGCGGGAATCAGGTTGGCGGCGGCGCGATTGGGCAGGTGCGCCCGGCGCTCGTGTTCACGCCATCACCGTTCCGGCAGGGTGATTGGTGGGTGGGTACTCGTCCCATGTCCGGCCGTCCAGGAACCGGCCGCCGGTCTTCGGGCGGATGCCTCCGACCTGCTTGAAAAATAGGGCGATAGTCTGAGCCTGGCACCGGTCACGGATATCGCGCACCCAGTCCAAATCCAGGGGCCGGAAACCGCGTCCGGACTCGCCGCCGATGATCACCCAGTCGATATCGGTCAGATCCAGGCTGGGCAGCGGACCCAGCAGCGGTTCGCAGGACAGGAACCGAACAGCGGCTGGGGTCTGGCGCAACTCGTCGGCGCGCCAACAGTATTCGTCCACGCCGATCGAAGGCCCCAGCCATACGTTTGGAAGTGGCCATGGGCAGTGCTCGGCCCGCAGGAACAACAACTTGGTGTTCCAGGCGGGAAGGCTCGGTCCATTCCGGACGATGTCGAGCAGCGCTTCCTGCATCGCCGTCTGCACCCGTCCGTCGGTCAGCAGGTCATGCATCCTGTTCGGCCGTTTCGTCAACACTTGATACGTGTGCTGCGGCGTGAGGGCCATCGTTGCGAAGATCCGGCCAAGGAAGGAAACCGAAATTCGCGCATGGAAGACGTCGGACATGCTGTCCACGAACACCATTCGAGGCGTCCGCGACCACTTCAGAACCGGCTCCAGCACGACATCCGGATGCATCGTGACCCCGAACCCTGGCCCACTGGTCCGCGGGTCGCCGTCGTTCTGATATTTCGTGGCTCCCATGACCTTCAACCTCTTGGCCATCGTCAGCGCATAGCAGTGATCACATTCGGGCGAAATCCGGTCACAGCCAGTCGACGGATTCCAACTGAACCCCGTCCATTCGATCGTCGTGCTCATCGGCCTGTTCTCCCGTGCCGGTCGGCGAGCACGGTGCGCGCCCGCGATTGCTGAAAGTGGTAGGCGGCGACGCCGGTCGGCGTGCCCAATTCCGCAGGGATCGTCATGAGATGGAGGTCGCCGACCGTGCGGAGCCGCCCCGGAAGAGGCAGGGCAGCCACGCGCAGGACCGCACCGAGGTGCCGGGTCAACGAGTGGATGAGAGCGGTCTCCTCGATGCTGGCCGTCACGGTGTCCGCCAGCTGGATATCGCGCTCGCCCCAGGTGATGCCGCGATCGTCGGCGTATTCGGGGACAGTGAGCACCAGCGTCACGGTTCGGCCGTTCGAGGTGAGCGGATACGCCGCTCGATGAGTCCGGACCATGCCGGTTTCCGTGTGCCGCCAGTCGCTGTGCCCGGCGGGAAGTTGGCACCACGGCGGGCACACCCACGCATTCCAGCCGGCGGCCAGTTCCTCGGTTGTCGGCTCGGTTTCGGCCATCGTCGTGGTGCGCGGCGCGTCGACGCGAAGCGGAAACCATGCTCGGGGCAGCGCTCGCACGGGCATCGCCTGGGCGTTGTCTTCGGCGACAGCAGTGAGCAACGTGTAGCGCGTCGACTCGTGCCGCCAGCAGAGCCGCCACCTTCGGCCGAACGAATCCGTCACCGGCAAGACAGCGCCTTCCGCGGGCACCGTCGCGGCGTGGTCGGACGCAGTGCGACGCACGCGCGGTGTGGCGAGCAAATCGTATGCGACCCAGGCGGATTCCCATGTGCGCAGCCGAAGCTCGGTCGGCAAGATATGCGTGTCCGGACATTGCAGGCCGTCGAGGCCAGTGCAGATTTCCCGGGCGGTGGCCCAATCACTCGCGGACAGTTCCGCCGCTACCGGCGCGATGTCGGGGTCCGCGAGCAGGGCGGGGTTCGGCGTGGAGCCGATGCCGCAGAACGACCCCGGCTGCAGCCACGGCGGCCGCACGGTGGGCGCGGTCATTCGATGGCCCCCTGCCGCACGGTGGCCAGCCATTCGGCCAGCTCGTCGAGGACATGTCCCTTCGGACCGTGGAGGGTCAGCACAGGTTCGGGCGTACCGTCCTGGCGGATCGTCACGTCGATGCTGCCGGCGAGCAGCGGACCGAGATGGTTTGCCAGCCAGTCCACCGCTGTAACGGGTAACGCGCGGAACGTTCGAGGGCGAGCCCGATTGTCACCGGCGCTGCCGGACTCGAGGCCGGCGGAAAACTCGACCTCCACCGCGCGCTCGGGATCGACATTCGCCAGCGCAGCCGAGCCGTGCCCGTTCGACGCCTCATGCCGCTGGTCGATGTCGGTCGTGCCGCTCGGTGCGGACGACTCGGTGCGAAAAGCGTTGTGCGACATGGCTACACCTCCTCGGTAGGACTCGGCAACTCGACGGTGACGATAGGCTGGGAAACGGCTGTACCCGCGGCCTGGATGCGGCGGTCGATCGCACCGATCCACTCCACGGCCACGGCAGCCACCTGGAGGAGTTCGGCTCGTAGCCGGAGGGGTGCCGTTTCGGCGAAGGCCTCGGCCACCTCCTCGAGGAGGATGTGGCGGAAGGTCACTTGACCCGCGTCGGCGGCAGCCTGGCAGCAGGCCCGCATCAGATCGGCGTACCCCAGGGCGCCGCCAGGGCTTTGGCCACCCAACCCGCCGCACCAGTCGTTCTCCCATGCGGTACCGGTGCCGTCGGGGTGGTCTTGCTGACCCCACCGGGCGTCCTGGCGGGCACGTTCGGCCAGCACCTCGTCTACGATCTGTTCGTCGACCAGCACGGGTGGTTGGTACGCCTGAATGACACCATCGGCGGCGACAGCACACGACATCCAGCCGCTGGCGATGCGGGCCGCGTCCTCGGCGGGGCGGTTCATGCCGCATCACCGCGCACGTCGTTGGCGGCGGGAAGGTCCGGGAAACCGTGCAGTGTCAGGGGCTGGCCCTCTGCGAGTTCCCGGCGCCACTCGTACTCCCACTCCCCCAGCGAATCTCCTGCCTCCCACGCTCCGACCAGGTCGCGGGCGGCGCGATCGGCAGCGTCGGGAGCGATTCGGTGCAGCACGGCCAGCAAGTACGCCACCCCGTAGCCGTCCACATGCGCCGCGACCAGCAGATGCCACAGAGGGCCGTGGAACTCCTTGCTGAACGCGGGATCGAGCGCGGCCGCGCGCTCTTCCAACGCGGTGATGGTCGCGCGCCGCTGCTCGAAATCGAGAGCATGATCCAGGTGCGAGGCGAGGACAGACAGCGTCGGCTGGCTCTCGTCCCCAGCCCATTCCGGCCAGGGCCAGCTCTCTGGATCACCGGGGGTGGTAGCGCGTTTGAACGCGTCGCACACGAGGGCGACCTGCTCGGCGGTGATCGAAGTGGGCGTGACCTGGGCCCAGTCGATCGGCAGCGCTTCCAGTTCGATGGCGAACCGGCGCATGTCGGCCCAGCTGGCGTGGGTGACGACGTAACCGGTAGGGAGGTGGACCAGGTTGCGGCCGCAGTCGGTCAACCCGACCGAGCCGCCGGTCCGGATCGTCAACGACGGTGCGACAGCGAAATGTTCGCTGACCTGCTCGGCCACGATGGTGGCCGGGTCGTGATCTTTGAGCGGGACAGAAACGGAGACGAGCGTCATCGGAGTACTCCTTTGAACGGCGGAAGGATGTTGCGAGACAGCAGTTCTCGTCAGGTCGCCACCTCCGTTCGCGCGAACTCGTTGCATAGGCCGCAGGAGGGGGCGGCGCGGTCACCGCGGTGGTTGTTCGTTGCGCCGTAACCACAGGTGTGAGCGGTCCTCACGGCCGATCTCCTTCCGCTGCACTGGGTTTCGGTACGTGTGGGACGTGGAGATGGGCCGCGGTGATCGCCTCGGTCAGGTGAAGATCGAGTCTTCCGGGGATCTGCACCAATTCCTCGAGGATGGCGCGGGCCTTCCGCTCGGCGAGATGCGCTTCCGCTGGTTCGGTGTCGGGGTCCAACGCCAGCGCGAGCATCGCGCGCGCCCCACGCAGCGCCCGGTATTCGGCGTGGCTGAGGTGGTGGCCCTCGCCCACGGTGCCCTTCTGGGCCTTGTCGCGTGCGTTGTCGTCGGCGCGCCGCCACATCTGTTCAGCGTCGCGGGCAGCGTCGACGAAGGCCTGAATCGCCGTCGTATCCGTCGGCGCGGTATCCGACCACAGCGCGTGCGCGGCGCGGTATGCGGCGTAGAAGCGGGCGGTGTCGGGCTCCCGGTTGTCGCCGAGGAGAGGCCGCCCGAACAACGAGTCGAGGATCCCGTCGACGGTGTCGGGCATCTCGAACTCTCCGAGCTGCCGGTCCACCCGCCCCATCACCGCAACACCGGTGCGCCACAACGCAAGTTGGTCGAACCGCGCGCGCCGTCGCCGTGCGCGGCCAGCCACATCGCGGACCGCCAGGATGATCGACATGGTCGCCGCCAGGACGACGAACACCAGCGTGGTCACGATCACGTCGACCACAAGGTGCAAGGGATATCCGGTCGCGACAGCGAGCGGGCCGCCGAGGGCGAGCGTCTGCAGGATCCGAGCGCGGTCGATCATGCCGCTCGCCCCTTCGATGCCGTGCGTCGACGCGCACGACGAGTGCGCATGGATTCGGCCAGCTGCTGTCGATCGATGTCACCTCGGTTGAGGGCCTGCGGCCGGTGCCCGATGTGCCAGAGCTGGTCGTTGTGCGGGCACCGCCAGATCGCCAGGCCCTTGCGGGTGCCGCGGTGCACGCGGCGGGCAGCCTTAGCGTGACTGCGCGTCGGATAGCCGCGGTGCTGGCATTTCTCGCACGGCTGGAACGACCGCGTCGAATCCGGGGCACCGCGAAACCGAGGTGGCCGAGGCGCGAAATCTCCGCACTCGTCGTCGGAGTGGTTCAGCCAATGGGCATTCCGCGTCATCCGGCCCTCCTGATTGCCGGGTGCGAGTCGTGGACGGGTTCGGGCCGACGTCGGCCAGCCAAGACGCCACGGACGAAGGCCGCGCGGGTGTCGAGCACGGCGCGGCGTTCCCCAGCTCGAGAACGAACGGTGGTGGCGGGGAGAGGGATTCGCGGCGGCACCTGGCTGGCGATGGAAATGGCCAGACCCACCAAATGAGAGCGACCCATCCCGTCGATCAGCCGGGCGATGTCGTGTTGATCGCCCTCACCGTGGACGATGTCGATGAACTTCTCGGCGGCCTCGTCGACACGGTCCGCTATCGCCTGGTCCAGCGATCCGTCGGGGCGCACCGGCCAGACCCTCGGACGGGGTGCGCGCGCGGTCATCGAGCACCCCCGGACATGAGGTACTGCGTGCCCTCAACCCATGCCTGAAGCCGGGCTAGATCCCCCAGTGGTTGAGCGGCCGTGTCGAGGATCGCGCGCTGCAAACGCGGCGGCAGCTGCCGCCAGTGAGCGCCGCACGAGAAGTACTGGTTAGGGATCGGCTGCTTGCATCCGCCGGGACATGAGTGGTGACGTTGGCCGGGCGAGCCGACGAAGCACGGACGGATCGCAGAGGCGCCGGATCCGGTTGTGGTGCAGGAGGTTCGGACGGGTTCGGTGGTAGCCATGTCAGGCACCTCCCCAGCACAGCCAGAAGAACCCGATCACCAGGCAGATCACCAGCATCTCGGTCAGCGCCTGGTGCCAGGTATGCGGCAGCAGCGGTTCGGCGATGACCGTCTCGGGCTCCGGTTCATGGGACACAAAGACGCCGAGCGGCGACCTGGCGGTCACCCAGTTGGAAATCCGCCCGACCTCCGGAGCGGGCGTCGGCTGAGGCCGGGCGGAGCTCAAGGAGGCGCTCATGCCGCGTCCGCCTTCGAAATTGCGGCAGTCGCGGTGGAGCCACCCAGGTGGGCACGGGCAACGAGATCGCGCTTCAGTTGTCGCCGTTGCTTCTCGGTCAATCCGCCCCAGATGCCGAACCGTTCGTCGCGATCAAGGGCATATTCCAGGCACTCATCGCGCACTTCGCAGCCCATACAGATCCGCTTCGCCTCACGGGTGGACCCCCCTTTTTCCGGGAAGAAAGCGTCGGGATCCGTCTGGGCACACAGCGCCCGGTCCTGCCACTGCTCGTCTCGCTCCGAGCGGTCGAGGAAAGCGAACAGGGCTTGCGCGGAGATCAGTACGCCGCTCATGCCGCGCACCCCCGGCGGGCGATACGGCCGGCCGCGATGAGCTTCAGAGCTCCGGACCAGGCCTCACGGACACCGATGAACTCGCCGTCCACCAGCAGCATCGGGTCGCCGCCGCGGGCCGCGACGCGACCGAAGTAGGTGTAGCCCGGCTCGTGGGATTCCGAGTCAGTGGGATCCGGTTTGGGCAGCGGGATCGTGACAGCCGCGGCCGAATCCATACCGGCCTGCTCGGGCATCCCGGCCACGCTGCAGGCGACGAGCAGGCACGACGCGAACGCTTCCGCGTCATCGGCGTCGACCGGGTCGTTGTGCCACGGCGAGTAGACGGTGCCGCGGCCAGCCCAGGCGACGACTTCCTCGAACTCGGCATGCTCACCCAGATCGCCGGTCCACCCCTGGTCGTTGAGGCGAACCCGGGCAGTTGGGCGAGGAAGCGTGACGAGCGCCTTGTTCCCCGCACGCGGGGATGCGGATACGATAGACATTGCTGACACTCCAATTCAGCGACTGCTCGCCGACGGCTGTCACCGTCCGTGAGCCTTGGGGCCCGGCGGCTGTCACCGCCGGGTTCACTAATTTCTGGAGATCGACTCGCCCGCTGTCACAGGCATTTTGAGTTCGATCAGAGCACCGTATTCAGGAACCGATGCTGAAGTAGCAGCCCTCCTCGCGTCGTTTGCTGGGGCCGAGCCGTAGGAGGTGAGCTCCTATGGAACTTGAGTGTAGGAGCTCACCTCCTACGTTGTCCAGGGGGAAGTTCAGGCGTCCGTCTGCTTGGGCCGTCCGCCCTGGTCCCACGCGATGATCACGCGGGGCAGCCATATCGGGGACTTGCCGACCCGGTCGGACGGTGCCGGAAGACGTTTGGCATTGAGGTAGGAGCTCACCGTCTGCGGACTCCATCCGAGGTAGGCCGCGACGTCGTCCCGGGTCCAGTACGGCGCGTTCGGATCCGGTTTCGAGGTGCTCATGAATGTCGATCGTAGGAGGTGGGTTCCTACGACTAGTGGAACCCTCAACGATTCTCGCCGTCTGTGTGTTGCGCGCCCGAGGCGGTGGCAGCCGATACGACGGGTAAGCGGCCATGTTCTGATCGAGCTTCGACAACCGTTGCACGGCGTTCCTCCTGATCCAAACGAAACGACCTGTTTGCCAAACGTTCCGGATGGACAAATTCGACCAGGTGTCGCGTGGTTCAGGAACGGTGCTAGACCCGGACGATCGCCCGGCGGGACACTCGGATAGATGCTGGGAGCGGTGCCTCATCGGGAGGCGGTGTTGCGGCCGAATGGTTTCGGGTGCGAGCGCCATGTACTTAAGGCTGAGGGAAAGCGAGCAGTCTGAGCGTGACAATTTGTCACACCGTACTGCTCGGCCGTCTCGATGGTGCCCTGCTCATCGGCCCTCACCGCCAACCGTGGCCACCTGCTCCATACGAGGCACACAGCCAGTTCGGTACTCAACCTCAGCGCTGCGGCAGATGTTTGGAGAAGGTGCGAAACGAGGGTCGCTGATCGCCGCGGCCATACATCCGGCGATCACGATCAGCAGCACACCCGCGAATCCGACCAGCACGAGCACCGGATCCACCGGCAGCAGGAGAACCGTCGGCCAGAGGAGAGGCAAGGGCGCGCGGATCTTTGCCGGAGAACGCATGCTAGCCAAGGGGTTTTCACTCCTCAAGTGGATGGTCGAGCCTGTCCACCCAAGGATGTTTCTTGACCCGGTCTCCCCTCGTCTCCCTCAGTGTCTCACCTGCTCCAGCTATGCCTCAAAAATGTCTCTTCTGTGTCTCGCCTGAGCGCAGCGCAGACCTGGCTAAGCGGCCTACATGCTCGTGCAGCGCAATTTGTCGCAGCCACACACGATTCAGACTGATCGGGAGGATACTCTCGCCGGCGCGAAGCAAAACCAGCCTTTGGGAGGAGGGCGCTTGGAAAGCAGAGGGATTTCGCCGAGCCAGGTGATGGCCGATTTAGGCATTCTGCAGGAAGGTGATCCGCTGCTGTGCCAGGTTGCGAGGCCGTTCGATCTGCCTACCGAGGCGGGGGACGCATGTCGAGTGGTCGCTGGGCTGAACTCAGCCGCGGAGCGAGTGGTGCAGGCCCACATCTTCTCGAAAGGTATGGGGCTCGCAGCGCCGCAGATCGGGATAGACCGTGCTGCCGTGATAGTGCGCACCTCGCGCGGGGATCGAATTACCCTGCTCAACCCACGGATCGTGGAGGCCAGTGCCACCGAAGACGAGCAATACGAGGGGTGCCTGAGTTTTTTCGATGTGCGAGGGAAGGTACCGCGCCCACTGACTATCGGTGTCGAATACGCCGACCTCGACGGCCGCAAACACATCACGGTGTTCGAGCGCGGAACGGCGCGCCTTGTCGCGCACGAGGTCGACCACCTTGAGGGGCATCTGTACCGGGACCGGATGCGGCCTGGCATCGAGCCGATCTCCGTCGAGGAGTACAGGGGCACCGGAAAATCGTGGACCTATGGCCCGACCAGCTCAGGGTCTTAGTTGGACAGCGCTTCTCGTGGGTCCGCCGACATTGCGTTCCACGCATCTCGGACGATGGTGTGAATATCGGAACGTGTTGGGGCCCAGGATATTTCGGCGATCGCTCGTGATGGGTCGCTGACCAGCGTGGATGGTTCGGCAGCGGGCGGATTCCTCGTAATCGGTACGTGTTTTCCGGTCACGTTTTCAACTGCGGCCACTACTTCGAGAATGCTTGTCCCGTGACCGCTTCCGATGTTGTATCGCCGCGTCCTGCCGACGGGCGGTAGATGCTCGAGGCACGCTACGAAGGCATCGGCAGTGTCGGCAATGTGCAGGTAGTCTCGGACGGCACTGCCATCGCCGTTGACCTCCAGCGCCTCGTTTCGCAGAGCAGCGGTGATCGCCCTCGGAACCAAACGTGTTGGATCCGGATCGGCCCCGCCGGCGACATTCAGTAGCCGAACGACGGTTCCCGCAATCTCGCCGGTTTGCGCTTGAGCCTCGATGGCAAGCTCCGCAGCATATTTGCTGCTGGCATAGGGATGGGGCGGGGCGGCTGGAAGGTCTTCGGTCATCGGCTGGCGTTCGGGCGTGCCGTAGATGGCGCCGGTGGATGCAAAGACGAGCCGAGCTACCCCCGACGCCGCCATAGCTTCGAGCAACGCAATGGTCCCGCTGGTGTTGACGCGAAAGTACTTGAGTGGCTCTTGGATCGACTCCCGGGCTCGGGTCAGACCTGCGAGATGGCACACCGCTTCGACGTCAGCGACAGTCTGTCGAAGGGCGGTCTGATCCAGGAGGTCGGCAGTCCGAGTCTCGCTCGCTCCGGGAATCGCCAACTGCGACGAATGCACCATGGCGATCGGATCGTGCCCAGCCGCCCGCAGGGCCTCGACTACAGCACGGCCGAGATAGCCGCCTGCTCCGGTAACGAGTACACGCACAACGCCATCATCCCATCACGGCAGCAACACGCTTCTGTACTTCCAAGTCAGAGCAATGCAGGCAGCTGCAGCTGCCGCGAGCGGCTCATGGTTCAGGGCCCGTCGAACGTTAGACGGAGTCCACCTGATGCCTATGGTCCCGTCGTCGGATGGGTAAATCTCTCCCTCGGCGTTTCTCTCCACCATGCCCGCGAAGGCCGCGTCGAAGATCTCGGAATCGATGACAACCGTCGTCAGAATCTCACCAGCCGGGGCGAGTGGATCCATTCCGATCCCGAAGCACCACGCCTGAACCTTCCCGTCGCGCCGCCCCTCCGTGAGCGTGCGGAAGGGCTTGATGTCGTAATCGACGGGCGTCCCACTGCTGCCATCGTGCTCGGGCGCGTCCAGGAACTCCTCGGAGAACTCTCGAATCATGTTGCGCCACAGGCTGAAATCCCGCATGACATTGGCATGCCCGATGGCGGCAGGCTGAAAGACGCCGGCAGGGACGATATGCGAGAGCCCGGCAGCGAGAGTGACAGTCGTCGAGCCGCGACGATGAAGAAAGAACGTGTCACCGTCGGGCGCCCTGCGGACCGTCAAGGTGTTGATGCTCGGGAGAATGGGGCGCCGCGAAGCGTCGAACAGATTGCCTACGAGGCTCCTGAACGGTAGGTCGTTCATTTCGAGCTTCTCGCCACCGTTGGCAATCCACGCCGCAGCGGTCTCATGCGCGATGACCTCGCAGACGTCGACCATGTCGAAGTAGGTGGTCAGGCCGTACGACATCCGCCCGCCATTCGCCTCGAACGAGACGTCCAGCAACCGATACGAGGTGCGGTTCTCGAACAGCGCAGGCTGAGCGATAGCACGAACGGCCTGGCTGTATCGCCCGTATCTCATCCCGTTCGAGCGCGGGGGACGGTACGGTTCGGATGCTGTTTCAGCACCGTTGAGAGTGGGATCCTTTGCCTCGGTGTCGAAGTCGAGGCAGATGGAGTCCAGATCGACTGGGGTTGGAGCCATCCACCCAGGCTGTGAGATGCAGGTTGTGCCCTCGATCTGGATCGGATCCCAGTACAAGCGTGCAGCTGCAGCGGTCAACATGTGACGATTTCGATTCAGCGTCTGACGCACGAGACGCCACTCGGTGACCACATCATCGAGCTCTTGCTGAGCCTCATCGGGTGCACCCAATAACCCGAAGGTCTCGGGCGGAAGATCCATGGCCTGTGCAAACCGACGGAGCTGGAGGACGTCCCTGCACGTTCGGGCCCCGCTGATGTACCTCGATACCAGGGTGCGATCGACGCCGAGGACGCGTGCCATCTCGTCGTGCTTGGTCAGACCATGTGCCTTCATGTACGCCTTGATCACATCGCCTAGGCGCGAGTTGTGGACTGGCGATGACATGCGTCAAGCCTAGGAGCCCACGGCGGTTGTCCGAGCGGTAATAGAACGTCCGGTGTGGGCTAGACGCATGTTTTGGCCTGATCGGCCTTCTTCTGCCGACATAAGGCTATGAGGAAACTGGCGAGCGTATGTTGATTTCGTTTACCGACGTGTCGGTACCGAACAGTCGGGATCTAGGGCAGATCGCCGCCGTAGCGTTGGTCTCGGCCACGCTGCCACGCCGCCTCGACCTCGTCTTCGGACACCTCATATGCTCGCGCCAGGGCGGCGCGTACATGCTCGGGCATCAGGGAAATGTATGTCTCGGCGGTGTAGATCGGCGTCACCCCAATCCCGGCCTTCTCCGCGGCATCTTCACCGCGCAATCCACGCCACTGCCGCATCTGCCGCAGGGTCGGCTGGTCTGGCGGGGTATTGGTGAGGTCCGCGATGTTCACCTTGAGAGCTTCGGCCAGCTTCACCGCCTTGGTTTCGGTCGGTGTGAGGCGGCCAGCCGTCCAGCCCCGCGCCGTGCCGATGACGACGCCGCACCGGACAGCGATCTGATCGAGTCCGATCCCGGACCGCTTCTGAAAGATCCGCATCCGCTCCGGTGAGTAGTCGTCCAGACCCTTCGGCATATCCGGATGCTATCGGACCGGTTTACGTTCGCGTTGTTTGGTCGGCACGTATCCAACCGCCGTATATCTGGCTGCGCCAGGCAACTGCTGCTGGGCGAACACATGAGACGGGTGGAGCGGGGCGCGAACCAACGCGCCCCGCCGGGTTGTCAGCTGGCTGCGGTCTCCTTCTTCGGTTTGGGCGCAGGCAGGTAGGCGTCGAGCAGCACGGTCAGCACCTCGGACTGGTCCGTGGGCTTGATCTTCGGCCAGTTCGCCTCCAGCCAGGCGTTGATGGAGTCCACCAAGGCCTTCAGGTAGCCCAACTCGGCCTCCGTCGGCCGGATCCGCAAGTCGTCCTTCGTCTGCTTGTCCATCGTGAGACGCCGCAGCGGCATGCGCTGACGGGTGTAGCGGGCCGCGATTTCCGGCCGGTGCCGCAGGATCAGCTGGTCCAGCTCGTGCGCGTGCTCGGCCATGGCGTCCAGGACGACCGCGGTGTGGCTGGCGGCGCCGCGGCGGGCGTTGTTGAACCGCCGCATCACCGGGACCGGGATCTTGGCGACGGTCGGCTTCACGTACAGCGCGGTCGGGTCGTCCGGCTCGATCGAGTCCTCCGGCATCACCCAAGCCTGCTTCTGCGCAGGCAGCCCGCCGCTGCCCTGGGCTGGTGGTGTGGTTGCTGCACCCCGCGGTTTCGCTTTGGCTGCGGCAGGAGTCGTTTCAACGGGCTTTTCCGGCGCCTCTGGCGCAGGGGTGACCGCCGGCGAGTTCTCGGTCCGCGCCGTGACGGGCTCCGGGTGCGGAACCGGGGCTGGTGGGGTGTCAGGTGCGGTCGCGGTTTCCGCTGCGCCTGTCGCCTCGACTGGTTCCGGGGCCGACGGTGGGCTGACCGGAGCCCGGCCTGCGGCCGGTTCGACAGTCGCGGTGCCGGCGGGCGCAGGCGGCGGGGTCTTTTGCGGGATTGGCTGCTCGATGGCAGCGACGCTCGGTGCGGCTGCCGGCGCTTCGATCGCCGGGTTCTGCGCTTGGTCGGCGTCCTTCTTCGGGTGCCTGGGGGGTGGGGCGGTGCGCTGGCGCCGTTGCTTCTTGAAAGCGCCGCGAACGTTGTCGATACCACCGACTCCGTCGATAGTGGCCATGCTGGTTAGCCCTCCTCCCCCATCTGCTTGGCGATCAGTTCCACGACCGTGCGGGCGACCAGGGTGACCTGCTCGGCGTACTCCTGGAACCGGGCGGGAACTGGTTCGCTCGCGGCGACCGCCATGCGACGGGTGCGCTCGGGCAACCAGCGGCAGAACGTGATCGGCGGCCCTAACGGCACCGAGTACTGCTCGGCGATGCGGCCGAGCCGGTCGAACATCTTGTCGCTGGGCACCTTGTACAGGTTCTGGTTCGGCACGATCAGCAGCGGATAGCCGCGGAGCTCCTTGACCATCGCTTCCAGGGCCTCGAGCTCGTTGATCCCCAGCGGGGTCGGCACGACGATGACGTGGGAGGCGCTCATCGCGCCGTAACCGACGTCGGTGCCGCCGGGATGGGTGTCGGCCAGGACGGACCGTTCCCACGAGGATCGCCATTTCTCCAGCGCCGCCGACACCTGGTCCGGTGAGGGCTGGTTCTTCTCGAGGTCGGGGTGGCTGGGCACGAGGTCCGCGCGCCATTCGCCGCCCTGCAGCGGTTTCGGTATCCGGTTGTTTTCGAACGCGTCGAGCAGCGGCGCGTTCAGCCGGGTCTCGTGGTTGTAGCCCCATTTGCGGCTGGCGCCGCCGGCGTCCCAGTCGAGGTCGACCATGACGGCGTTGAGCAGCCAGGCCAGTTCCTTGGCCAGTTCGGTCTTTCCGACGCCGCCTTTCCAGGCCGCTACGGTGACGATCCCCTGCCGCAGTACCGCGGTCCGTGCCGCGGTCGGTTCCAAGCCGAGACGTCGCAGAACAGCGATCTCTTCCTCGGTGGCAGGTGCCGTGAGATCAACCATGGCGCCTCCTATCGTCCATTCCGTGTGCTTATGTGAGCCGTAGACCACACGATAGCCTGCGTGACCAGTCGCGAAGCATCTCGTCAGGCATCTCGCCACCTAACGTATGCCAGATCTGCCAAGATCGTGGATGCTGGTCGGCGTAGTGGAGGGCGTGTCAACGCGTGTAGGGAACCGCGGCAGAGCATCCATGACAGCGGCCATCAGATCATCGGTGATGACTCCCGAAGGTCGGACCGTGTCGCCCCGCGTGCTACAGCACGTGACGGATGCTGTGAGTGCACGTCGAGGATCGTCCGTGCGTAGTTGAAGAGGTATCTGCGTGAAGGGGCGCGGGACGTATTTCACGATTCGACGCGTGAAGAGTCTGGGGAGCCATCTGACGAAGTAGCGGTTGAGGGATGCGTTGTGGTAGTGCAGAGGCTACGCTGCTTGAAGTCGCGTACGAGGACTCGAGGGATCATGCGCACTACATCTCATGAGATAACTCAAGATGGATCTCACTCTGTACGTCGGAGTGCATCTCATCAAGTATCTCATCACGTATCTCGAGATGTATCTCATGGTCTATCGCAGACGCACCCGCACGGAAGGTTGATACCGGCTATGACCAGCACAGAGGTCCACACGACTGACGAGGTAGCCGCGCTCGCGCACCGTGTCGCCACGGCACGTGGAAAGCTGCCGCTGCAGACAGATCGCGCCCTCTACGAGGCGTTGTCGGAGCAGGAGATAAAGGCAGAGCGCGACCTCGCTGAGTGGATCCGTGAGCAGCGGCGCAAGCAGCAGCGCAGCGCGGTACGGTACGAGCTGAGGCAGCAGAAGCTCGCACGCCGGAACGCGGACAAGATCCGGTCGGAGCAGGATTCAGACTCCCGTTGGCATCGCCGTGCGCTCGCTGCCCGCCGCCGCACAGCGAACCCGGATGCGCGCCTGGCCGAGCTCTATCGCCGCGCAGAATGGTCCTCACGTGCGCTCATCGGTGTCGTCGTCCTCGGCATGCTGTGGGCCGGGGTGAATGTGCAGCACAATCTGGTGCCCAGTGGCGACATGCACGATCCGCTGTACTGGCTGAGCTACGGCTTCGAGGCAATGATTTCGATCCCGATCATCACCATCATGGTGGTGGCCACAACGGCGGCCCGATGGGGGCGCGAGATCGACCGAGGAAAGGTCGTCTTCCTCGAGGTCGCACTGCTCGGGGTGACCATCGCACTGAACGCCGGGCCCCACCTTGCCGCCCATGCGCCAGCCCGAGCAGCCGAGGCCGCGATCGCACCGGTGATGGTGGGTGTGGTGATCTGGCTGCACGCCTGGGTGACCGCCCGCTACGCCTACCTGATCGACATCGCACCCGACACCAACGCCGCACCGCGCCACGATCCCGTCCTCGATGCGCCGGAAGCCACGGCAGCGATCCACCCGGCCACCACCGCCACCGTGGCGCACCCGGAGCCCGCAACGCAGGCCGACAGCGACCTGTCCGATGCTGCATGGGACAGCGTTCTCGCGATATCGGGCGCCGGTGGCAGCGAGCATGTCGAACTCACCCGGACGGAGCGCAGCGCGGTGTCGGACACGCTTCTCGGTGGCGTCCTACCGTTCGCGCGCCGCGTCGACGACGCCGTGATTCCCGCCGCCGAGTCGAGCGCGTCGGCCGCGGGTGCCCGGCAGTCTCGCGGCCGCCGCTGGTTCGGTGGCGTTGATCTGGCCGACGAGGAGATCGAGCAGCTTGCCCTCGCGATATTTGACAGCAAGCGCACCCAGCAGTCCCTGGAAACTCTCATCGACATCATCCGCGCCGCGGTCACCGAGCGGGAAACCTCCGCCAGCGCTATCGCCCGCAGCCTCAACATGACCGCTCACAGCACCGTACTGCGCGTCCTCAACGTCGCAGAGGACCACTATCGAGACGAACACAGGGTCGCCTGACGCGTCGCCTCGCGGGCAGCCGATTCGAGCGGAGAATACCAGCGAACAGGGAAGATGGCTGCCGAGAGATACAACGCAAAATCGGCCGTGCGTTATCGCATGAGATACGCCATGCGATAACGCATCCGTGCATCTCCGCTTGCCGCGATACCGTCGAACACGCTGCCTGACACCGCGCCGGTCACGACACCGCCGGGCGGGTTCCTCGGCGCACGCCTCACCGAGCAGGACATGCCGAGCGGCGCACAGCCTGCTCCGGACAAACACCCACGTGATCGGGACAGCACGCAGCGATCGGCCCGATCCGATCGCGGACCACCACGGCTGATCACGATCGGCGAACCCCACGACCGTGACTCGGCCGCGCCGAACGAACACCGATCGGCTCGTTCCAGCCGGTGTAGTCGGATCGCGATCCGCTCACGATCGGCGATCCGCGCGATCCATTCGCGGCCGAGCGCCAATCAGATCCCGCCGATCGCGATCGGGACCCGGATCGCCGATCACGATCGGGCGCAGCATGCGACAGAGCCGATCGCCTCCCATGAGGCCCGGCCGGAGCATCCGCGATCGGCGAACCAGGTCCACCCAGCCCAGCTCCCGGCAGGCTGTTTCCCCGCGTCACACCCCCCTCCGATCGTCCGGAAAACGATCGGGCGGGTCCCGACCAGCCGATCGCGATCCGCGATCCACCCGCTGCGCCGCGGGATCGCCGCCGCGGCCGGGACGGCGATCCGATCGCTATCGGACTGGTGCGCGGGCCCCGGATCGAGGATCGCGTGCACCGATCGCCGATCACCTGGCGGGCCGTGAATCAATGCCCACGATCCGATCCGCCGATCGCGATCGAGTGGCGGCACGAGCCCCCGATCACGGGGCCCGATCGCGCTCCGATCGACCGGTAATCGCCTGTCCGATCGCCGATCACGATCCGATCGTTCGATCACTGCAGCCCGATCGCCGATCACGATCACGGTCTGGCCCGGATCGCGAACACGATCGAGGGCGGGCACCAGGTCGGTGCCCGCCCTCGATCGGATTCAGAGGATCGGAATCAGGATCCGATCGTGATCCCGCCGATCGTGATCGCCGGAATACCCGGGACCGTGATGTGCGCCGGCGGCATGAGGCCGCTGTCGGCGGCGGCCTGCCCGAGGCGCTGGGCGGTGTCCTGGATGCCCTGGTTCGCCTGGGCGATCGCGGACTGCACCTCGGCCGCCGGTGGGGGAAGGGCCGGCAGGTCGACCAGAGGCGGCGGCAGGGGAGGCGGGGGAGCCGCGGGGTCACCGCCACCGAGCGCGTACCCCAGTGCACCGCCGGCGACAGCACCGACCGCACCCGCTGTCACGGCGACGCTTCCGCCGGTCACGGCAGCTCCGACCGCGCAGCCGACCCCGGCGCCGATCCCAGCCCCCGGGAGCCCACCGCCACCGGGCATGACCGCCTCACCGGCGATACCGCCGCCCACAGCGCCGATCACGGCCCCACCAGCGCACCCGAGGGCAGCGGCGGGGACTCCGGCGAGAGCCGCGGCTCCGACGCCGCCGATCACCGCGCCTGCAGTAGCGGCCGCGGCGCGGCCATCGGCCTCGGCCGGGCCGACACCCGCGGTGGTCGCGGTCTGGCGGATCTCCCATTCGCCGTAGGCGGCCCAATCGTTCGCCTTCTCGATGGCCCGATCGGGCACCACGTCGGGGATCTGATCGCGCGGCACCTCGATCGAGCCGATCCGCAGCTTCCCCGGGGGTGCCTGGATCGGGCCATCCATTGCCTCCGGTGTGGGCGGGCCGGAGGTCGTGTCCTGATCCGCCTCATCGGAGCTATCGGATTCGGTCCGCGGGCTCGGCTTCGGCGGCGTCGTGGGCACCCATCCCGTGTCCGGCTTGGGGCGATTCGGCCGAACAGGCGGGTCGGGAATCCATTCGACCGGGTCGTTCGTCGACTGCGGTGCGGGTGCCGCTTCCGGCGGCGCAGGCGAGGGCGCCGGCGCGGTCGGCGGTGGGCTGCTCGGTCGCGGTGCCGAGCTGGCCGGCCCGGGGTTGCCGGCGGGCGGGGTCGTCGATGCTGAGGAGCTCGAGGACGCGCTCGCGGACGGATCGGGATTGTCGGCGCCGGTCGAGCTGGGCGCGGTGTTGCCGTTCTCAGCCGGAGCGGGCGCGGCGTAGGCCTGGCCGCCGAAGGCCAGACCGGTACCGAGACCGGCGGTGGCGGCCGCGGCGAGGACCCATCGTCTGCGTGTGTGGGGATATGTGGCGGTCATGGCAGGCACCTACCTTTCGTGAAATGTGCAGGTCAGAGGGGAGGGCAGGTGGTGTCGCAGTCGGTTTTCGAGGCGATGAGGTACTTGCCGTCGTCGGCTCGGGCGAGCCGGTACCGCTGCGCATAGGGGTGCTGGACACCGTCGGAGGTGGTGATCGTCAGCCGCGCGTCGTACAGGAGCGGATCGCCTGTTTCGGTGACCTCGACGTGGAATTGCCACTTGTCCGCGGCGGCCTTGTCGATCAGCTTCTGCAGGGTCTCTGGAGGACCCGCGGCACCGGAGGCCCAGAACCCGGAAACTCCTGCCGCGGTGCGTGGCCACACGTAGTACGCGTAGTTCGACGCCTCGATGATTCCCGGCCCGGATGTCCTATCGCCCGGCCCCGCCAGGGAAAACGTCTCCAGGGGTCGATCAGGGGCCATTGCGGCGGTCCCTGTGCTGCCTCCGCCAGCCGCGGCTCGGCCCGCTACGAAGGCGGCTAGCAGCACGGTCGCCGCCGCGCCGTAGCGGACGCTGCGCCGCCGCCATGCTGCGACCGCCGTCTCAGCGGCCGCTGCCCGCCGATCGGTCACCGTGCGGGCGTTGCCCACGACTGCGCTGGGTCGGGTCCGGCCGACACCGCGGCCGTTGTCGTTCTCCGGCGGTGGAGGGAGTCGTCGCGGCAGCGGATGGGGCGGGCTGTCCGGCCCGTCCTCCCGAGCTTTCCTCGGGGGCACTTCCACGAGGCGTGACCAGCTCTTACCTGTGGGGGCGGTGACCACCAACCGGACGGGCAGACCGGACTCCTTGGCCCGTCGGCGAGCGTGGCTCATGATCGCTTCCTCGATCGAGCCGGTGCCGGCCTGCAGGGTGCGGTCCCCGGTTCGGGCTTGAGTGGGGGAGGTCAGGTCGACCTTGATTTCAAGGGGTTCGTGCACGGTGGTGGACACAGCGGAATCTCCTGTCAAACGTGGGCGTCGACGGCCGTGAGCTGGTGATCGTCGAGCTGAGTGCGAAGTTCGGCGACCACTGCGGCGGCCGCGCGGTGACGTTCGAGTGCGGTGTCTCGCTGCGGGCCCTCCGGGAACGCCTCGAGGACGCCGATGCGATGCGTGAGTGCCGCGTCGAGCTCGGCGAGCATCGTGGGCCGCAGATCGCTGTCGTCGGTGATGCGGTTGACCCAGCCGGGGGCGTGCGCGGACAGGTGTTTCCGCTGCTCCTGGATCACTGGCTCGGAGGTCGCCTTGGCGTCGAAAGCGGCCCGGATGATGTCGGCTTCGGCGGTGCTGGGGGTGAGAATCGGTCGGATGATGCCCACGGCACGGTCCTTTCGGGCGAGGGATTACGGATTGGGCTGGTCGGTGCTGTGGCTGGCCGCGGGTGACCCACCTGTCCGCGTACGCGGACAGGTGGGTGCGGCAGAACCGGATGACGAAATTCGGTGAGGCAGCGGCGCCCTGCCCGCGTAGGGGGCCGGTGGGGATGAGCGTTGCCTGCAGTGTTGGTTCGGTCGGCGCGCTCATGAGGCGTCCAGCCGGTCGGCGTGCACGTACTCGTCGACGTCGTATTCGGCCTGCCATCGAGGCCGATAGTCCGACACCAGATCGACGAAAACGCTGGTTTCCTCGACCCGGACCTGCGAGACGATCCCGGTCACCTCGGTGACGCCGTCATCGTCGACATGGTGCAGCCGGTCGCCGGGGACCAGATCACGCGCCAGGATCCGATCAGCAGGATCATCGACGCCATCGACCCGCGGTGGGGTCTCGTACCGGCGCCCGTGCTTGGTGAGGAAGGCCCGCATTTCGCGCGAAAAGGCCATGAACAGCGGCTCGGACTCCGGCTCCAGTCCGCTGACGATCTCCAGGTCCTCCGCGCTCAACCGCGACCGCTTGTTCGGGTGATCGTCGACATCGGGAGTCCACACGACCTGCACGTCGAACGGCTCACCACGTTCGTTCGTCGCGACCGCCCGGCCCGGGATCGAGGTGTCGACTTCCCTGCCGATCGCTCCATCGCCCCACATCATGTAGGCGCCATCGGGGCTGAGTTTCGCCAGGCAGATACGGGTGCCGTAGTTGTCGCGCACATTGCCGCCCGCGTCGCCGTAGACATACGCGTCAGGGCGCTGCACACCGTCGGCCCGGCGGCCGCCTGCCGACCGGATCAAGGCGGCGATGTCGGCCAGCTTGCCCAGCGGGTCTTCGTCCTTGACCCAGTCCGACAGCAACTTGTCGGCCGATTTCCGTGCCCGCTCCACCATGTTGCTGAAGATGAACAGCTCGTCGAGGATGAACGCGAAGATCGGCAGTTCGGTATTCGGCACCTTCGTCGTGTGCACCCAGTCCAGCCGTGCGTGCATCTCGGCGTGGACCGCACTGATCAGTTCGCAGGCGTCCCGCAGGACGTACACCACTGCAGCGACACCAGGCCAGTTCTCCAGGCCGTCGAGTTCGATCTTCTTCGGGTCGATCGCGAGCACCGTCACCCCGCGCAGCACCAGCTCGGTGATCAGGGCTCGCAGTGTGGTCGTCTTGCCGCCGCCGGTGGGCCCGACGACCAGGGCGTGGGGGACATTGGACTTCCAGGAGATGTCCCAATACGCGGTCTTGGCGGCCACCCCCATTCCGTACGGGACGTGATAGAGCTCGTGTCCGGTGACGCCGTCGAGGTCGGGTGGAGTGTGCGGGATCCGTTTGGGAAGGTTTGCTTGCAGCTCGATCCGCAGCTGCGCGGTTTCACCACCGAGGTAGTCGCTCTCGCCAGGGTTGTGATTGCCCAGCAACCAGGTGAATTTCCACAAGCGCCCAGAGGGGTGCTGGCCGAGGATCGAGCGCAGTGAGTTTTCGAACCCAACCTGGGTCGTGCGATTGCCGACCGGAATCGCTGTCTTGAACTTGACCTTGTAGCCGATCTCGCGATACTCCGGCCGGTCTTCGGCGGCATCGATCAGAGGTGTCACCACCGCATCTCGTAAGGGAGTGCGGGAGAAGGAAGCTTCGAGGGCACGATGACGAGAGCTTCGGGCACCGGCCATCAAATCGGCCTCGGTGTTCCCCGCCCGACCGCGGATGATGACCAGCCTCCGCTCCGGCGCCTCCCATGAAACCTGCATGTCCCAGTGCGGTCCAGCAGTGTCCCTGACCACCGTTCTGAGCGCCGCCAACTGCCCGGCATCGAGCACGGCTCCGAGACCCAATCGGGCGACGGCACGGCGCGGGGCACGAAGTCCGGCTCGCCAGAGCCGCGGAGGCAATCGGCCCGGAAGCCAGGACACACGAAGCGATGTAGGAGTGGCCTGCGCCGACTTGGCGATCTGTCGGCGCAACGCAATCTGATGCCTGCTGGCGAGAATGCGCAGCACCTCGAACGCCACGATCATCGCGGCCGCCCCGATCACCAGCAATCGCCACTGCCACTGGCAGGCCTCAGCCAGCAAGTCCCGAAGAGTGGCCGAACCGGGCGTCGGCAGCGCCGAGGCGACTTGAGTTGCGGAAAGCGCCAAGACACCGAGACCAATTCCGCCGACGAGCAGTGGGGAAGTCCATCTCGGTGTCGGATTTCGATCCGCCTCATTTCCACCTACGGCGGACGATCCGCGGTGCGGCGGCGCGAACACTTCGCCCACCGTTTCCTCGAACCACCGAACCAACGGATCGCTGGACGACGAGGGGCTCATGGTGCACCGCCTAGAGAAGATGACAAGACCATAGACGGCAACTGTAGACGGCTATCAAAAGACACATATAAACGAACGCACTTATGGGCGTGTCGCGAACATCCGCTAGCGCCCACTGCGGATCTGTCTCAGGGAGACGGAGAGGGGGTAGCCGAAAGGGGCTCCCAGGCGAGCCGTTGAGGAGCGTCGCTCGTCCTGTTCAGCGAGTGTCCTGGAAGGGCTGTAATCGGCCGTTGTGGAGGCCTGCTGCACCCTGTCGAAAACAGGGCCTCCAGGGCGTGTCGACTGGCGGATTCTCCCAAGTTCCCCCAGAATCAGAGATTCTGGGGGACCTAAAGGGGGGCAACAAAATTCGCCACCTCCCGCTGACGTACTTCCCGCCCGCTCGCGGCCCCATCTCGCAGTAGGCTCGGAAGCTCCCGTTCGCGCCCCGGTCGCAGCCCCCTGTGCGGGGCCTTCCCGGACGCGCTGTCGAGGCATCCAATCCGCGGGTGTTCCAGCGCCGAGGTGAACCAGCGTCGCTCATCTGCCGTCGGCCATGGTTCGCAACACGCGTCGGCAAATCGCCGCAGGATCCATCGCTGGGTCAAAAAATGCGGGTACCGTACACAAGCAAACGAACACATCATTCGAACGAACGTGCTGGAGACAATCATGTTCGGAAACCACCCCGCCTCCGTGACCACCTCACTGGCCGACTCCCAGATCGGCACCACCAATCTCCTCGACTGGCTCACCCACAACGGTGTCACCGTGATGCTGGTGATCGTCGGAATTGTCATGTTGGCCGCCAGCATGCGCGCCCACATGTCCAAGGTCGTCAGCGTCGGCGCCTGCGCCATCATCGCCTTGGCCTTCATCGTGCTCGGCAACAACGGCGGCATGCAGACCGACGTCGGCAACTGGCTGTGGCACCTCGTCCACGCCGCCTGACGAGGAGCCGACATGTCCTATCAGTCAGACGACATGGTGTGGCGGGTCGATAACCGCTACCTCGGTCCCCCCGGCAAGACCCTCCCATTCCCGATCCGAACCAACGCTCTGTGGGTCGGCCTGGGCATCGGTGTAGCCCTGTTCATCACGCTCCGCGAGGTCTTCCACATCTCGTTCTCACTCAACCTCGTGGTGATCGTGGTCTTCGGCACCGCTATCGCGACCGTCCGATTCATGCGGCACGTCGACCCCGAACGACCCGTCCGCGCCGTACTGCGATCGGCGCTCAATGACCTCCGCTCGCCCCGGCAGCCGAAACCCGGCCAACCCATCACCCTCCACTACCTCCCGGCCCTCACCCTCCGCAGGCATGGGCCCGTCCCCTCCCATGAGGAGCTGCTGTGACCGCCTTCGACCGGCACCCCGCGGACGCCGATCCCGACTTCACCAACTTCCTCACCAACGCCTTCGACGAGGACGGCTCCACCGATCCTCGATTCGCCGACACCGTGTGGGACAACGACTTCGGCGCCGAGCAATGGGCCACCGACAGCAGCTCCACCAGCACCGCCACGCACGAAGCCGACGCCCCCACCGTCGACGAGGACTTCGACGAAGCCGACTGGCACCGCTTCCTCGGCGCCGACAGCCCCGCCGATCTCGACACCGTGACCCCAGCCATCGAACGTCCGAGCCCCAGCACCACATCCACAGAACTCGAGACCGAGCCGCAGCGCACGAAACCTTCGCGGCAACGCGGATACGACACCCCCACTCAGCGGGTCAAACGTCTCGCCGCCGCCGACCGCGCCGAACATCGGCGCTCGGACAAAGCCACCCGCGACAAGAAGACGATGCAGCTGCGGCTTCGCGGCACACTGGCACATCTCACCCGTACTGACAGAACGACTACCGCGTGGTTCGTTCAGGCACCCGGCGCATGGACGATGCGCTCGACGAAGAAACAGCGCGACGGCATCGAAGCCGAAGCCCGCGTGCTGTCCATGTTGCAGGCCGCCGGTGTCGAGCGCTTGCACCGCCGAACCGTGCGTGCCAGCTGGCCGGTCGCAGAATGGGCCCGTGCCCACGACGCTTGGGCATCCCCTCCGCCGGACGTTCCCGGCACCCTCTCCTGGTCGGATTACCTGATCGGCCAACAGCACGCCCTGATGGCCGCTGGCGCGACCCTCAAGTACCGCTACTGGGGAATCGAATTGCCGCACCGCACCGGCCTGGCTACAGCGGTCGACAAACTGGCCTCCGTGGTCGACCGCGGCGCGGCCGCTCGGACATGGCCTGCGCGGCAGCTCAGCCAATGGGCCGACGCCATCTTCGACCGCGAGGTGGCCGAACTCAACGAACTGCTCAGCGAACTCGCTCGCATTCTCGGCAGTGACGGCGTGTGGGCGCACTCCGCCACCAGCCGTGAACTGGACTATCTCCTGCGTCGCTCCGCCACCATCGGCCTGCCCCTGCATCCAGCCGGCCTCAGCGCCTACGTCGGGCACGGGGAATGGGAGACCAGCGATGTCGCCGGCCTGGTCAACGCTGCCCAGCCAACGGTCATCCCCGGCGAGGGATACACCACCATCACCGGCGTCGTCGACGGACAGACGGTCTCCTCCACTGTCATCGTCGTCACGATCGGTCGAATGGGGGAGCTCGACATTCCGGAGAGCATGCTGCCCTGGCAGGTCCTCGGCGACGGCCTCGGCGAAGGACTGGAGCATTCCGAGCGCATCCACCTGTGGGGCCGGGAGCGAGCCCGCCGCAGCCTCAAATACCAGCTCGACCGGATCGAGGCCCAGTTCAAGCACTACACCGGCGAGCACGACGAAACGCCGCCACTGGAACTCACCCAGCAGCACGCCCGGATCCGTCAAATCATCTCCGACATCGATCATGACCACACCGGCCTCGCGGACCGGCTCGAGGGATGGTGGCGGATCGCCGTCGTCGGGGACACACCTGAAGACGCCCGCAACAAGGTCGCACGCCTGAAGAGCCTCTACGAACCACAGATTCAGCTCGAAGTCGAAGACGGCCAGTGGCAGCTGCTGCGCGAATTCATCCCCGGTGAGTCCTTGGCGAATATCGCCCACCGGAGGCGAATGAGCGTTGTCACCGCGTCCGCCGGTATGGCCGCGGTCAGCGACCGACTGGGCGACCGCACGGGCGTACTGCTCGGCGAAACCGCCAGCATCGAGCCGAAACCATTCGCGTTGGACCTGTGGGCAGGCCCCGAGCGCAAGCACCAGAGCGGCTTCACCCCAGTCGTCGCCATCCCCGGAGGCGGCAAGTCCGACCTCGTCGGCATGATCACCTACCAGGCCGTGCGCGCGGGAGCCTACGGCGTAATTCTCGACCCGAGCGGACCGCTCGCACGAATTGCGACCATCCCCGAACTCGCGCCCTACACCCGCGTCTACGAGCTGACCCGGAACCCGCGGCCCGGTGTGCTCAACCTGTACCGGATCATCCGCGATCCGCGCCCCACCGACGGCGCCTACGACCCCGAACTGCCGGAGTTCGCCGCCACCTCCAACCCGCAGGCCGCAGCACGTGCCCGCTACGAGGCCGATCTGCGCGCCGCGCCGGCCATGCGGATCTCCGAAGTCGTCACCGTACTGACCCAAATGCTGCCGGTCGACCTCTTCCATGATCAGGTCGCTCGATCCGTGATCCGTCGCGCCGCGAGCGAAGTCGGCGGAGGCCGCGACCACCACCTTGGTGAAGTACTCGACACCCTCGGCAGCCTCGCGAACTCGGCAACCGACCCGGAGGAACGCAAAGCCGCCCGGGCCGTTTACGACGCGCTATCGATGATGCGTGACCTGCCCGAAGCTCAGGTGCTGTTCCCCGTCGCCGGGGACCTCGGCGGTCTTGAGGAGATCGGCGACGAACGGCTCACCATCCTGACCATGCCGGGGCTGCAGCTTGCCCCACCCGACGGTTCCGAGGAACTCGATCTCCGAGCCCGGATGGCCGCCCCGCTGCTGCACATCGCGGGATGGCAGGTGTCTCGGCTGATCTACGACAGGCCACCGCGTGAGCGCAAGCTGGCCGTCATCGACGAAGACAAGTACGTCGATAGCACCGGCACCGGCCGCACTATGAATCTGCGAATGGCCACCGACTCCCGCAAATACAACCTGCGGGCACTGATCTGCTCACAAACCTGCGACCCCTTCCTCGGCATCGACGACGACGGCGACGACAAATCCTCCCTGGCCAACGAGACATTCATCGGCGATCTCGGTGGCGATGAACACGCGATCGCCAAGGCGCTGCGTCTGCTGAAGCTCCCGCCCGGCCACGGTTACGAGGCCCTCCTCGCTGGTCTCGGCGGAGGCGGCGAAGACACCTACGACGAAGACGCACCGACCAACCGCCGCGACGACTACGACCGCCGATTCATCGTCAAAGCCGCTGACGACCGCGAGATCGTCCGCATCAACTGGCACCACTTCACCCACCTCACCCACGTCCGGCGCGCCCTGAAGTCCAGCCCGACCGAATGGGGCGCACGATGAGCCGCCACACACGCCCCACTCCGACCCGCAGCCGTTGGGCCGCAATCACTCTCGTCATCGGCGTCCTCGCGGCGATCGCCGTCGGCCCGGGCATCTCCACCGCGTCCGCGGGCGGGTTCGAGTGCAAAGAAGTTCCGGCTCCTGAAGCGCCAGCCATGGCCGAGCCCGCAACCCTCGACCCCGACGCGATCGCCGAACAAGACCCCAACGATCACACCGGCTACGGCACCTACGGGTGGGCCGGACTGAGCTGGTACACCTACGATCTCGGCTGCGGCGAAGACATCACCCGGTCCCCCAAGGCGGTCGCCGACACCGAACTGGGCAACACCTTCTTCCGCACCGGCCAGGAAATGGCCGCGATTGCGTTCTGGATGGACCGCCAAGCCACCACCCCCGACGAAGCCGCTAAAGCCGGCCGCGTCTCCTTCCTGTCCGAACTCGACAAGCTGATCATCACGATCACCCAGGCAGTCCGCGACAGCACCTACGGCAAATACATGGCGATCGCCCTGGTGATCGTCGGCCTGACGATCCTCTGGCGCGGCCTCCGTGCCGACATCGCCTCGGTCACCAAATCTGCCCTGCTCGGCGGCAGCGCCCTACTACTCGGAGCTCTATTCCTCGGCGCACCGCAACAGGCGATCCAACTCAGCGACGACACCTTCGCGCAGCTGATCACCAATCAACAAGCCACGATCTTCGCCGACACCGGCACCACCGGGAAACCACGCGACGTCGTGCTCGACCAGATTCTGCTACCCGACTACACCCGCGGCTGGTTCGGCGACCTCGACACCGCCAACGCCCACAACCTGGAACCCCAGATCCGCGACGCGCTGGCCCTGTCCTACGACGAGCAGGAAACAATCCGCAAGGATCCCTCGGCCGCCGACAAGATCCGCGACGAGAAGAAACAAAAATGGCAGTCCGTCGTGAGCGGCCTCGAAGGCAACGGCCTGTCCTACTACACCTTTCAGGGCAAAGACAGTCACCGCATCTCCATCGGACTGATGTCCATGGTCAAAGTGTCCACCATCAGCCTCCTCTGGCTCGGCGCATCCCTGCTGAAACTCGCGGCGTTGTTGGTGATCCGGCTCGCGATCCTCACCGCGCCCATCTGGATCCCGATCGCCGCCGTCCACGGCGGCCTGATGGAACGCGTCCTGCGCGGACTGCTCGCCGCCTACATGTGGGGCGTCGCCGCCTCCGTGCTGCTCGCCGTCTACATGTTGTTCGTTGTCCGGCTCTACACCACCGATGTAGCGCTATCGCCGGTCTGGAAGTTCTGGGTCACCCTGCTCATGACCCTGTTCTGCTGGTTGGTGATGCGCCCGTTCAAACGCATCTCCGCCATCGCCCGCGAGTCGAACACCAGCATCCTCAACCGAAGCCGCCTGCGCCGCAAAGCCCTTGCCCTTGCCGAGCTCGGCGGCGCCGGGCTCGCACGCATCGCCGCAAAAAAACCCACCAACGCCGACGACAACACCAGCCAATCCCCGCGGCCCGAAGGTACCACCGTCCAGCAGGCCGAACTAGACGTTCGCCGCCGCAAAGAGCAAGTAGCCCAGCAGATCGCCGCGCAGACCATCGCCGACCACTACCGCCGCCGCCGCGCCGAGCACGAAGAATACTGGCGCAACAAGGCCGAACAGGAAAACGGCCAGCCATCCGATATCGACAGCGAGACCGACTCTGCGCAGACTCCCGCTGCCGCAGCAGGCGAGGGCATAGGTGGCGTCGGCACCGGACCGACTCATCCGCGGACTCAACGCAATGAAGTCGTATTCGTTTCGATCAAAGGCCAATCCCGGCTGGGGCGCTCGCGCCAACAGCGCCACGAACCGGCGGGCTCCAACTCGATGATTTGGGGCGGTCAGCTATGGGTGCCCCCCGTGTCACATGACAAAAAGGGTGGCGATTCGACGCCCCCAGCGCCGGCTGCCTCGGCGCCTTCGGCAGGAACCAGTGGTGGACCCCTTGTCACCTCGGGAGAAACCTCCACCGGCGGATCTGGAGGAGGCGCCTAATGGTCGCGCGTCGCCGAAACCCAGTCCTCGGTCCGATCTGGCGGTGGGTGCTCTACAGCGAGACCAGAGCACTCGGCACCGTCGTCGCGGTGCTCACGATGGCTGTCGCTATCAGCATCCTCACCCGGCCCACACCACATTCCGCCCCAGCTCGTCCGGTCGCGCCCGCCGCAGCCCAGGCCACGGCACCCGCCTGGCCGAGTTCAACCACATCGGCGACGACATCGACCACCGCGTCGGCGACAGCCACATACAGCCCCGCGACGTCCGCCCTGACGCCGACATCCGCCACTCCCACCACCCCACCCTGGCGGGACCCGGCCACATCGACACCATCGGCTGCGGCCACGACAACACCGGTGAACCCGACACCCGCGAGCACGACACCACTACCTACCCCGAGCTCCCCGCCGTCGCTGCCACCCGCCACCGCGCCTGGCCTGGATCCGCCGCTGCCATGACCATTCTCGACAGATCGTCCCTCGCCGCAGGGATCGGCGTCGTGGCCACCGCGATCCTGGTGTGTGGTTGCGCGTCGACCACCGAGGTCGCACTCCGCCGTCCAGTTGACCGCTGCGGATCGGCACCCGGCTCAGCCAGCATCGGATCCATACCGGCCGGCACCCCCGGCACCGAAGCACTGAACGAGAGCCAACAACGCATCCTCGCCACCATCGTCGGTCGAGGAGTAGACCGCCGGATCCCCACCCAGGGGCAGACGATCGCGGTCACTGTCGCCCTAGACGAAAGCACCCTCCGAAATCTCGCCAACCCACACGTGCCGGAATCGCTTACGTACCCGAACGACGGAATCGGCGTGGATCACAACAGCATTGGCATCTTTCAACAGCAACCCGACCTGGGATGGGGCACGGTCCCCGAGCTGATGAATCCTGCCACCGCCGCAGACAAGTTCTACGACGCATTGCTGAAAGTCGCTGACTGGCAATCGATGTCGATCCCGGACGCCGCGGCCGCCGTGCAACACAACCTCAACGGCGCACCTGACTACGCCCGATACGAGAGCGCCGGGCGGAAGATCATCGCCGGGCTCAACGACAGCGGAGTCCGCGTCGTTCCGGCGGCCGCCGTCGGCCCGGCGACACCATCGCCTGCCAACTGCGGCCAGGGCCCGATCCAGATCCCACAATTCGTACCCGGTGGCCCTGCCGGCCCGAACATCGTCGCCGCAGCAGCATCCCAGATCGGAATCGACTACGCCTGGGGAGGTGGCGACCTCAACGGGCCCACCCTCGGTCAACGCGACGGTGGTGTCGCTGACAGCTACGACGACTACAACAAAATCGGCTGGGACTGCTCCGGACTGTCCCGCTGGGCCGTCTATCGGGCGACCGGAAAAACCATCGCCCGCACCTCCCAAGATCAATCCACCGGCGGACAGGCCGTCAGCGAAAAGGACGCTGCTCCTGGCGATCTCGTCTTCTTCGGCGGCCAGGGCGTCGCCCATCACGTCGGGGTGTACATCGGTGGAGGCCAAATGATCGCTGCGCCCCAATCCGGTGGCAAGGTCCAGCGGCAGCCCGTCGCTGACGTGGCCGGACCCGTGACCTACCGGCGGTACACATGATGCGTCGAACTGCTGGGCCAACCCATCGCCACGGTGACTCATCACAGGCCGAATCCGTCCGGCCGATGAAAGGAGACTGCCCATGAGGATCAGCGCCCGACTCCTGCTTGTCCTGGCCGCACTCATCCTGCTCGCAATCATGTTGTTCCGATGCGGCACCGGCTCGGAGACACACCCCGACGCGGCGCTGACCCCCCCGAGCTCCAGCGCCGACACCACAACGACCACCGCCGGCCGACTGGCATCCACTTCCGCGACCACGCCGACGACCACGCCAACCACCCCGGGCGGGCTGCGATTTCCCGCACCATTCGATGCGGTCAACCCGTCGGACCCGTCAGCGGTACTTGCGGCCGCAAGCCGAACACTGTTCTCCTACCAGTCGGGCGACGCTACCCAAGCCGACGCCGCCCAGCGCGCCGCGCCGCTACTTGCCCATCCTGTAGACGACAGTTACCAGGTACTCGCTCCGATCACGGGTGCGCAGTGGCGCAACTGGATGACCGCGGGGGATCGCGTGGTCGCCGACGTCCAGGTGCCCGCCCGCAATGACAACCCGGACCAGCCGACCATCGCGTCTCGTGTCATCGCCGTCACCCAGCACGTGCTCGACCCCCAAGGAAAACCGGTCGAAGATCGTCGACTCACCGCATACGCGACCGTCACCAAGGACGGTCAAGGAGTGTGGCGCGTGACGCGAATCAGCGTGCAGCAGTAGCGCATCCAGCTCACAACCAGACGCGGTTCACCGGAAACCGAGACGACGGCATCGGTTCTCCGGTGAGCCGATGCAGCCAGTGGTGCACCGGCAGCATGACCTGCACGTATTGGGCGAACATGGCATCCGGTTGAGTTCGTCGAATCGCCTCGAGTTCCTCCGGGGCAGGCACGTCGCAGTAGATCTCCGAGACCACCACGCATGCCTCCCAGGCGTTTGGCTCCGTGCGGGCCAGCCAGCCCCGTCGGCCGGTCAGCACCCCCATCTGGTCGGCCGGCCTGGTCAGGATTCGTGGCAACGGCCGTGCGGGCGGTTCGTTCAGCACCGGAACCGGGTGATCGAAGTTGAAATGCTCCGGCCCTACAGCCGCCGGCCACTCTGGTGTGTCGTCGGACCAGTACACGCTCTGGTCATCGCTCATTTCCAGCATCCACACCTGATCCAGGTCGACCAATCGGGTGGCGATGGGGTGGAGCGCAGTGTGCGGGAACCGTGCCCGGAACAGTTCGTCTTCGGCCGCGACTGGTATACGACCCCACTGATCCGGCCCGCGCATCCCATACACATCACTGATGGATGCTCGTTTATTGGCGTCGAACAAGATGACAGGAAAAGGCGGGTCCCACGCGCCCGGCCATTCCCCTGCAGGAACCGGGTTCAGGACGGGCGGGAACTGAAGATAGTCCGCGAAATGCCACGGCAGCTCATCGACCGGCAACCAGTCCATGCGCGCCAGCCAGTCACTATTCGCCCCATGTGCCACATTGGCCCCCATCCCCGCAGTGTAAGGGCCGCCGCAGTGTCCGGTCCAGCCGCGTATCCGCGCCGAAGGGGGCGCCCCGAGGGGCGGAACCTGCGCTGTAGCTCATGTCGCAACTCCACAATCGTCAGAGTCGATCGTATATTTGTGCTGAATAGTAGCGTTGTAGAGAGGTGAAGGTCATGAACCGCCGCCGCGCAGCAGCAACCACCACGGTCATCACCGCTGGAATCGTCGTCGCCCTGCTCGCCGTGTCCTCCTCGGGCGCTGCACCGATTCCGCTCGCGCACACCGACGCCCCCGGTTGCGCACCAGTCACCGTCGTCGCGCTGGCCGGCACCACCGAAACGAGCCCTGCTGCCAACCCCGACGTCGCGGCCGGTACGTTCGCCGCAGTCACAGACCCCCTCAAACAGCGACTCGGCAACCGCGTTCGGATCCGATACCCCGGCTACCCGGCAAGCGCCTTCGACAAGGGCCTCACCTATGCCGAATCACGCAAACGCGGAGTCCAGGCCGCTACCGACGAAATCGCCGCAGACGTCCGCTCCTGCCCGAGCACCAAATTCATCCTCGGCGGCTTCAGTCAGGGTGCGCACGCCATCATGGACTTGGCCGTCGACATCGGCCACGGCCGCGGGCCGATCCCCGCCGACAAGGTGCTCGCCGTCGGTACCCTTTCCGACCCGGGGCAAGGCACGCCAGGCGAAGCCCTCGTCGGACCGCCAGTGCAAGGTGTCGGTATCGCCGGACCCCGCCAGGAAGGGGTCGGCGCACTCGCCGGCCGGGTCGCCACGATCTGCCGCAATCAACCCGTCGACCTCTACTGCGCCACCAATCGGGCGAAGGACGGATTCCTCGCCGGACTCGGCAACGTGCTCGGCAACTCCACCGGCGACGGCGGGGATCCCGGATCGAAGATCGGTTCCTCGCTCGTCTCCGACTTCACCGGCGCCGACCTCGGCACCATCCCGTCCAGCGTGTCCACGTTGACCACCCAGCTCGCCAACCCGAACGGCCAGTTCAACCCGCAAGACGTCACCTCGGCCGCATCGAACATCGTCACCTCCCTGCGACCTGTCGCCGACCTCGTGCAATCACTCGCCGGAAACACCGCAGCCTCCCAAATGCTCAGCTCGGCTCCGACAGGGTCCCCTCAAGCCCTCGCGGGTCAGGCCCTGGACACGCTGTCCCACATCGACCTCACCGGAGCGGTGAACACCGCGGCCCGCATCCTGACCACCGCGCAGAACGCCCTCGCAACTCAAGGGGCCAACCCCTCCGCCTCGCCGACCGCATCGGCCGGAGACCTCACCCAATCCGCCAACCAGCTGGCGCAGCAAATGCAGCCGCTGACCACCATGCAGCCCGACGCCCTATCCACCGCCACCGGGATCATGTCGACCCTCCGGCCAGCCACCGTGGTCAACCAACTGCTCAACGCCGCCACCGGCGTCACATCGTTCGCAGCCAACCTCCCCAAGATCCTCGACGATCTATTCGTCCAACTTCCCCAGAAGATCATCGCGCTCGACGTGCAAGGCGCACACCAGATCTGCGGTGACCTCAACAACCTGTTCCAGCCCCTCGTCAAAATGGCCGCAGGAGTCGACCTCGGCTGGGTCGGCCAAATCGTCGGAATGATCCCGGACCCCCAAGGATTCGCGCAGATCGCCTCCGTAATCCTCGGCATCCTCGGCCACGTCGACGTCATCCGGCTCGCCAACGACGTCGGTGCACTCCAAGAAGTCGGCTGGAATGCCCTGCAGGCACTCACATCCGGCCGCCCCATCGACGCCGGACTCGCTCTCACCGGATTGATCGCCCCCGGACTCGACGTCGCCTCCGTTGCATTCGGAGCAGTCACCGGCAACGCCCAAAAGACCGACCCCGCATACCTGGGCCAGCTCAACCCCGCGGCCCATCAATCCGCCGGCGCCCCCACCGCGCAACCCGGACCGGCCGACCTGCCAGGGCTCGCGAAAACCCTCACCGACGCCGCCAACAGCCAAGGCGCACAAGACCTGCAACAGATGGTCTCCCAAGGCCTCGATGCCGCCGCCTTCTACGGCACCAACGCCCACAACCTCTACAACGACTTCATCGTCGACCCCGCTGGCCGTACCGCGCCGCGATGGATGAGCGACTGGTTCGCCCAGCAAGCTGCCAAGGCGGCGCTGTGACCGCACCGCGCGTGAAAACCCTGCGGGCCTGGGCAGCCTGGACCGAGGACGACTATCACAGCCTCGTCGCCGACCTCCGCAACGGCCTCGACCTCGAGACCGCAGCAGCCAATCTCGGCCGCACTCACACCGCGGTCGCCAAACGCCTCGCTTACTTCATTCCGCCGGAAGAGAACATCCCCGTCGACGAACGCGAAAGATGGGTCAGAGACCGGCTGGCCCGCCCTCGATGGGACTGGATGACCGTTGTCCGCGACTGGCAACAGCACAGGCGCGAGGACCTCTGGTCGGTGGCCGACACCCAGGCCGCGACCAAAGCCTGGGCCACGCACACTCCGCTTGCCGAGCTCGCCCAACGGCTCAGCACCTCCGAAACCAGCACCGTCCGCCTGCTCATCCAACTCGGCCTGGCCGAGACCCGAACCGACGTCATCAACCGACTCGGAGCGACGCCCGGTGCCGCACTAGCCCTTCGCGAACAGATGGCCAACGACCGCACGGCTTGCGCAATCTGGATCCTCACCGTCGACGGAGCACTCGGCACCACGAGCCCCCATGGACTCGGCTTCCCGCGCGACGTCACCATCCACGGTAGTCAGAGCGACGCCGAAGAAGAACGCGACCGTCTCCTCACCTGGCACGACCGCGCCCGCCAAGCCCCCGGAGCTGACCCCGCCACGCCGATCGTCTGGTCGATCACCGAACGCAGCCTCGGCGATCACACCATCGGCACCTCCCTCCACGGGCAGCACCCACCCCGGCAGAAGCCACCCGCCCGCCTCACTCGAGCGAACCATCGCCCCAGCCGCCGCCGGAGGAAATCATGACCACCGCCCGTCCGAGGAAGCCCGCCACCATAACCGGACGGGCCACACGCTCAGGAATCGCAGCAGCAGCGCTCGCGGCGACCGCCGTCGCCATTCTGACCCCGACTAAAGCCAACGCGGACACCCCTTGCAGCGCAGTCGATCTCGTGGTCGCCCGTGGCACAGGCGAAGGGGGCGAGCTGGGTGCGGAGGTGGGGGACCCGTTGTTCGCCGCCGTGCGGGCGGCGGCACCGGTGTCGGTCAACGCCTACCGGGTCGATTACTCGGCCAACCTGTCGTTCTCCGTCGGCGCCGGCAGCGCGGACGTCGTCGATCACATCGCCCGCCAGGCGGCCGAGTGCCCTAGCCAGCGATTCGTGCTGGTCGGCTATTCCCAGGGGGCTGCTGTCGTCCACACCGCGCTGGGTAGCGCGCTGACCGATCTCATCCCGGGTGCGACCCGTCTGCCGGACGGACTGGCAAATCGTATCGCCGGAATCGAGTTGTTCGGCGATCTCGGCAACAACCTCGGCGTCGACGTCCCGGGCCGATACGCGGCCCGCACGCGCTCTTTCTGCCGTCCCGGTGATCCGATCTGCTGGCGCGGCGGTCAGAACTGGCCGGCTCACATCGCCTACGGCGACGACATCGCCACCGCGGCGGCGTGGATCACTGATCAAATCCGCTGACCCGTATGGGCATGAACTGTCGGAACCTGCTGGCACACTGAGAATCCCGGCACAGTTGGGCGCGCGACAGCCAGATCGGTGTCCGGCAAGGCTCCAAACGCCCGCGCCGACCACGTTGCAGTTCCTGCCGGGCCGTGATCCGTTCCAGCCCAACTACTCAGGGAGGGGTGTGCTGATGGGAAGACGACGTCGCCGGCGTAGCCGGAGGTCGGACGGTGCCGCGCTGATATTCATGGCGGCAGTCGCGACGCTGGTGGTGGCGCCGCGACTAGCGCACGTGGCCGAGCAGCAGGCCACACTGCTGACAGCCGCCGGGGTATGTGGGCTGCTGGTGGCGATCGGCATCGCGCTGCTGCTGATGTGGCATCGCCGTCGGACCCGGGCTCGCGACGCCGCGCGCGTGCTGGTGGCGTTGCAGCAGAACACGCTGAGCCCCAAGGAGTTCGAGGAGGCACTGGCGGCACTATGCCGACGCGACGGCTGCACCCAAGTCCAGGTAGTCGGTGGCGCAGGCGATCTCGGTGCCGACGTAACCGCACGGGCCCCGGACGGCCGACGGATCGTGCTGCAGGCCAAGCGGTACCGCAACGGCCGCAGCGTGGGCAGTCAGGACGTACAACGGTTCGGCGGAACTGCGCACACCATCCATGGCGCCGACGTGGCGGCAGTGGTAACCACAGCGCATTCGTTCACCACACAGGCCCGGGCATACGCGGCCCAGGCCGGAATCCTGCTCATAGCAGCGAAAGCACTTGCCGCATGGGAGTCACAGACGGGACCAGCCCCCTGGGGACTGACACCGAGCCGGAAGCGTTCACACCGGTGACGGCAATATCCGTGCGCTTGCATGGCTGGATCCTCGATCGTGGCGGTGTCCGATGACCCCGTACCTGGATGCGGTGGTGTACACGGATTCGGTTGGCCACCTTGCCCACCATCACGGTGGCGGGTTTGCCGACACTGTGGCGACGGCCCTGCTTCGCGGGATCGTCTATCACGTGGTGGGGGAGGCGTTCCGCCACGCCACGGTGATGATGTGCCTGGTCGGGCTGGGAGTACTCGTGGTGGCGGGCGTCGTGCTGGTGCGTCGTACCCGGCAGAGAGCGCGGTAGAGAAATGAATCGGTTTCCACGCCCTGCTGCGTCCGGCGGTCTGCACCGCAGGAACTCTCACTGTCGTCGGCTGTCGACCTGTGGTTGCTCGCAGTGCGTCGAGTTCCCCCCGTGGACCGCTATTTCTCGGGCCGTACCGCGGTTTACCGCGAGCGGCACGAGCATCAGTTCTTCCCCCTGCGGGGCTGAACCTCCATTCCTAGGTGCTGGCGATGGAAGCTACTGCGATGACCGGCCACGCGCGTCTGTCTCGGCATAGTCCGCCTGCACCGACGCTGGCGTTCGGGTTCGACGATGATGTCCCGATCGAGCACGACCCGCTCGACCCGCATCCGGAGTATTCGACGCCGCTGGAGCTGGTGGTGCGTCAGGGCCGCATGTCCACCACATCGACACTGTGGCCGCTGTAACGGGCGGGCTCGAAGGTCAGGATCACTGCGGACGCCGAGGTGGCCTCGTGCACCATACTCGCGGTTTCCAGGTCGGCGACCGTTTTGGCACCGGCGCCAGCTGTGCCGATCTCGATTGCGTTGAGCGCCAACGGCAGTACCGAGAGTGGCCCTTCCCGGTCGTACGCCAGCCATGCCAGTTCGCGGGTCTGGGTGGCCAGCTCGGCGCAGGCCGCCGCCAGCGAGACGGCCGGGGTGGCGAGCAGCCGTCCGTCGATCGTCGCCTCGAGCACCACGGACTGGGCTCGGCGGGTCAGATCTCGTTCGTAGGCGATCAGGACGGTGGAATCCAGTAGCAGGACCGCAGCGTTCACGCGGTCCGATCCTGGCGCAGTCCGTCGGCGCGCGCAAGAACGGTCCGCGCGTCACGACGCACCGCGGCGTACTCGGCGGAGTCGGGGTCCACGCCCTGGCGGCGTAGCGCCTGCTCGGCGATCTCGGTGCGCCGCTCGTACGCCTCCCGTGCGCCGGGCAGCAGTGCGTCGAGTTCACGGCGGAGGAGGTCGAGCACGAGCGTGTTGGCGGAGACGCCGTGTTCCAGTGCCGCCCGCTTGAGGAGGTAACGGTCGGTCTCGGACAGGCCGCGCACCGGGAAGTTCGATGACGTCATGACGTCATTATAGGTGCGTAGCGTTCTGCATGCAGGTGGTGAAGGCTATGGTCTCGTCAGCCCCGGGTGCTGGGCTGAGAGGTAATGTCGAGATCCGCGCTCCCGGACAGCTGCAGCCGTGGCGGTGGTCGTATCGCGATTCGCTCCGTACCAACCCCAACTACCGGGATCCGAGAGCGAGATTCTTCGGCACGGTGAACTTCTGCCGTAAGTCCCGGATGCCCGGCGAACGGGTTCCTCAAGCGACGCGCCGACGCGGTCCGCCGAGCCGGCGGTTGACGAACCCCATCTGGGTGGCAGAGACACAGAGAAGGCCCTCGAGTGCGCGTCGGGTCGGCGCTGTGGGCCAACTGATGAGCCCTCGTTCGAGCCGACTGATGTAGTCGGCATCGATCCCGGATGTGACGCCCTGCTCGGCCAAGGCGTGTGCCACCGCCGAGGCCAGCTCTTCCTGCGTCCAGCCGTGGGAAAGGCGAAGGCGGGCGAGCTGTTCGTTGGGTACCCGATCCTGCGCGTCGGCCGCCGCGGTGTCGTTGCGGCGCTGGAGATGTGAGCGAAGGTAGTCCCTCATGGCATCTATCTCCTCGGCATGTGGGAGAGAGTTGCCGTGCGCGGCGCTGTCCGATCTGCGTGCGCCACCCCGATACCGTCTGCCAGCATCGTGGTCAGTTTCCGTTGTGTGGTCATCGTTGACCCTCCGTGCAAACCGTGGCGGACAAATAACCCAGCGACAGGCGCCGGCCGGTGCGCCCCGAACGGGGCGGGGGCGCCGCGGCTCTACGGTGGTTCGGCGGTGAGAGTCAGCGCCTCGGCTAGCACTGTGGCGAGGCCACGGACGCCGGTCGAGCCGAGTTCGCAGTCACTGCTGAGTCCGGTGTCGATGACGTATTTCATCGGGCCGCGCTCGCTGCCAGCGGGGCCGTGGTACTCGCTGAGGAGCACCATGAGGCTGCCGTGGTCGGTGCCGGGGATGGGGAAGGTGTGCCGGTGGACGCGCATCAGCTCGGGGGATGCGATGTCGTCTTCCCAGTCGTGGCCGGGGGGTCGTTCGCACCAGTGTGGGCAGGTCGCCGGCGGCACTGCCGTCTGTCGCATGGTGGCGGGGATGGGGAGAACGGTTGCCCTGTCGGTGGTGACGTGGGTGAGGTCGGTGTTGTGAAAGCCCGCGGCGGTCACGAGGTCCGCCTCCGGCCGGGTGTTGGAAATTCCGGTGCCGGGATGGACGGCTCGGGGTCCCGGTACAGGAGCTCTGGGAGGGATGGGTGGTCGCTGAGGTAGGCGGCGATCACCGGGAATCGGTCCGCGAGCAGGCCCACGAGTTCGAATGCGACGGCCTCGTCCAAGGGATCGCCGGTGAGGTGGATGTAGTCCGGGTCGGTGACCGTCGGGGTCTCACCCAGGTGAACGAATTCCCATGCGAGGTCGCTGGCGGCGTGATGATTTCCGTCGGCGTGGAGCTGGCTGATCCGCTCGATGATGGCGTCGGCGCCGTGTATCTCGGCGATTTCGCGAAGGTCGTGAGGGCTCTGTCGTGTCCTGTCGCTGCTGCCGACCACTGTCGCCGGGGGCACCCGATGCGAGACCGGACGAGTGGAATGAGTGGGCGGTGTCGGGGGAGTCGGTGGCTCCGCCGGATTGCTCGTGCTGTTGCGTCTGGCCGGCTCGGTCGACGGATCGGCCAGTACGGCATGGGAGTTCGTGTGTGGTTCTGCGGTTGTCATCGGTAGCCCCTTGCCCTTGTTCGGCACTGGCTCCGGCGGGTCGCCGGGGCGTCGAGGTCACCGGTACCGGTTAGAGGGAGACCAACCGCTTCTTCCGCTAGCCGTTTCCGGCTATTCGGTTTGCTTGGACGAGGTTACGTCGATCACATACATCTTCGCAACATGTTCGCGATATGATAGTTGCACGTTACATCGATGTTGTGGTTTGAGAGCGGTCGACAGGGCGCCCGAGTGCGTCGTACACCCAGGAGTGGCTGCAGTATGCTGGCCATGTTTCAGCTGGTGGAGCCGTTCCTGTATGGATGTTGTAGGCCCTGCGTAGATCGGAGAGCAGCAAGTGACCGATGGGCATGGCGGTAGCAGCACCACGGGTGACCCCGAACGCTTCGGCGCGATCATGCGTTCCGAGCGCGAAGCGCGCGGCTGGAGCCGCAAGACCCTCCACGACGACCACGACGGCCCGGCGGAGATGACGCAGTACCAGATCGAGATCCTGAGGAAGAAGCGCCCCAAGGGCCCGACCTTCGTCGGCTACGACACGGCCTTCGGGTGGTCGCCTGGCACCGCTGCGCACGTTTTCCACGGCGGGAACCCACCGTCGCGCCAGAACGAGTCGTCCGCGATCGGCGAGGACGTGCAGCAGGAGATCGCGTTCCGGCTGTCCAGTTACTCCCCGGCCGAGCTCAGCCAGGTCCTGGACCTGCTCAAGATCGTGGAAGACATGCGGAAATCGAAGAATCCAGGAGGCGATTGATCACGAACACACCACTGGTTTCCACGCCACCGCACTGGATGCCGGGGCGGTACATGATCCTGCGCCACCGCATCATCGGCCTGTTGCGCCGTCTGCAGGTCGAGCCGTCCGGCGGCGTCCCCGCCATCGTCGACGCCCTGGCCCGGCACGTCGGCCCGATCACCGTCCAACCACACCCCCTGGTCGTTCCCGGATCATTGGCCATCACTGTGCACGACCCCGGCCTGGGTGCGGTGATCTTCGTGCAGGCCATGACGACCGCCGACCATCAGGCCCACCTGCTGCTGCATGAACTCGCGCACCTCATCCTCGGCACCACCGAGGACGTCACTGTCGTGCTGAACGGTCCACGCGCCCTGCGGACCGGCCACTACGGCCAGCCGGAGGAGAAAGACGCGGAGTTCGTCGCCCGGCTCATCAGCACCCGGATCGACTTGCACTGCGGCGCACAACTTCCCGCCCAGGGCGACGAGCGCGCCGAACGGCTGGCCGCGGTGCTGCAAGAGCGGATCGGCTGGTGACACCATGACCTACGACTCGCCCTACAACTTGCCACTGCGCCTCGCCGTGATCGTGCTGATCGGGGCGTGGCGGTGCTGGCAGATGACCCGCCGCAAACCCAGCGCCGAATCGGTGGCCATCACGGTGGCGATCCTGGCCGTCTGCGTGGCCGGGGTCTTCGAAACGCTCGCCGCTGCTCAGGCCCGCTCGGTCGACGGGCGCCCGTACATCAGCGCGTCGCTGCAGGCGTGGGCCTTGGCGGTGATGCTGATCGCGCTGTGTATTTATTACGCGGCGGCCGATGCCACCCGCTGGGCCACGACCTTGATTTACACCGTGTCCGGTATCGGTGCCGTGTCGGCGGTCGCCGTCCTGGTATCCGGGGTCGCCGTGGCGCCCGGTCGCGCACTGTGGGATTTCCAGCACGGCGATACGCTGACCTGGTATTTCTCGAGCGTCTTGTTCTTCCCGGTAGCCACATTTACGGGAGGTTTGCTTGCTGCCCGCGCCGCGCGCCGCGCCACCGGCGCGTTGCGGGTCGCGCTCGGCTTGGCAACGGTCGGCTTGTGGATACTGGCGCTGGATGGGCTGGTCATGCCGTTCGGGTTCTGGGCCGGGCACCGCGTGGCCAGCATCGGTATCGGGCCGCAGGCTGCGCTGGCGCAACCGTTGAAGGCGTTCGTTTTCGTGGGCTTCATCGGTGGCGGCGTGATCACGGTGTGCAGCTGGGCGGCGGTGGCTGTTGCGCACCGCAGCAGACAGCTGCAGGCAATGTGGACCGCCGGACTCGATACCCGCACCATGCGCCGGTTGCGCGATGATCTCAGCACCATCGGTCCGAATCTGACGTTTCCGCGCGTGGGCTGGACTCCTCTGTTGCTGCGGCCGCACACCGCCCGCATGACCGGCCGCATCGAAGTCCGAGATCGACTGGTTACCTTCAGCCCGCGCCTGGCCGAGGAACTTGAACCCACCGACTACCAAGATCCCGACGTCGTCGCGGCGGCCCTGGTTCGTCTGCACCGGGCGGGGGCTCTCTATCAGCCAGACCGACAGGTGGCGGCGGTGCCGATTCTCACCGACCTCGACGCCGACGGCCGGGATCCACTGATTTCACTGGCCCGAAGTTACGCCCGACAAAGCAAGGAGATGATCTGATCATGGCGCAGGAGGTGCCGGCAGTCCCGATTTTCACCCCGCCCGCGGACGATGGCTCGCCCGCTGTTACACGAAATTGAATACCGCACAGGAGGTCTGAATGTCGGACACGACCATCATCGGCGGCGGGATCGCCGGAACCGTCCTCGCCGCCGCGCTGGCCCGCGCCGGACACACCACCACCTTGTTAGAACAGCAACCCGCCGAAACCTCCGGCGGCGGTGGCGCATTCCTGTTCCTGGATGCCCGCGGGCACGAGGCGCTCTACGGGCTCGGCGTCGACCAGACGGCCCTGTTCTCGGCCAGCCACGCCATCGACGGCCTGGACTACACCACCAGCACCGGAATTCATTCCTCGCGCATGGACCGGGGACACCGGTTCTGGTTGCGCCGCAACCTGATCAGCGTCCTGCAAGAGTACCTGGACGGGGCCGACGCGCACGTGCACCACGGTGCCGCCGTCACCGGCATCACCCGCGACGCCGAGGCGCTGCTGCTGCACCGCGACGGCCTCGAGGCCCTGCTCATCACCGACGAGCTGGTGATCGGTGCCGACGGCATCGACTCGGTGGTGCGCGCCGAGGTCGAACCCGAACGTGTCCCCACCTACTCCGGCGACATCGTGCTCTACGGCATGACCGCCGCGCACCTGGAATTGCCCACCACCCCCGATGTGCTGCATTTCTACGCCGAGGTCGCCCCCGGCGGGCCCGCCAGCACGTTCGGGCACGTGTGGAGCCGCGCCGAGGGCACCACTGCCCTGTGGTTCCTGCGCATCCCCCGCGAACCCCTCGAACGCGACGACCTGGGGATGCGTCCGGTCGCCGAATGGAACGCCACCGTGCTCGAGGCCACTCCCAGCAATGGGGCGATCGTGGAAACCCTGCTGGCGCACACCGATTCGGTGCACGTATCCAATGCCAGGGATGTGCTGCTGGACGGCGCGGCCGACCCCGGGAACCGGGTGCTGCTGATCGGCGACGCCGATCACGCCATCACCCCCGCCGCTGGGATCGGCGCGCGCGACGCCCTCGAGGACGCCCACGCTGTCTACCAGGCCATCACCACTGGCGGATCCCCCGCTGCCGCCATGGCCGCGCGCCGGCAGAAGATCCTCACCGACCGGGCCGCCGCGCGGCGGGTCACCCCGCGCCCGCCGAACGCGTCCAGTCGCGCCTGAACAGGGCTCGCCCGAACACATCCACACATGGAGCCGGTAACCGGCATTCGTGATCGGCTGCAATCCTGCGACGGTCTCCGGGCTCCCGATTCCCGGTTGTGGCAGTTTCGCCCAGGGCAGCATCCGGAGATAGTCGACAGGCTGGCCCGTCGACGGATCAAGGTAGGTCCCGGCGCCAATCCCCTTCGCGCCGGGGCCTTTTGCTGTCTCGGGCCGGATCGCTGGAATTCGACGGATCCCCGAACCGCCGTTGTCCCGAACCGCTGATGGCGCGTGACATAAACTGTAGATAATGTCAAGCAGTCGAGTTATGCTCGACAGATCACCGAATCGCCCGGGAGGAGGGCAAATCATGACCGCGGCTGTGCTTTTCGATCTAACCGACCTGCTGCTGCCCTCGACCGCCGCGGACTGGCAGCGTGCCGCGTGCGCGGCCGATCCGGGCCTGGGTGATGCCCTGGTTCCCGTTCCCGTCGCAGGACTTCGCTTACGCGCGGGCGGTGTGCGCGGGCTGCCCGATCCGGGAGGCTTGCGATGCGTTCGCGGCCGAGACCGGCCAGACCGGTGTGTGGGGTGGCCACGAGTACGACCACGGTCGCCTGGTCCGGTGAAAGACCTTGGCCGCCACCAGCTTCCCCCCGGTTGGTGGCGGCCAAGGTGTCCGCGTCCTTGAGTACCGCGATTGGGGCTCGGGTGCTCGTGGCTGTGGTCACGGTCGGGCTCAGCGCGATCCTGAGCTGAGAGGTCCTCTGCGGCGTGGCATAGCAAACCGTTCTCCTAGTCCGGCCCGACATGCAGGATGGTCAGCATGGCTGACACCGCCGATTCCCACACTGCGACCGGCTATATCACCTACAGGCCGCGCTACACCTGTGAGCATCAGGCCGAGGAGCAGATCTCGGTCCGTGACGCGGTGCGCGCGATCCAGCAATGGCTACAGGACTATGAGGCCAGGATCACCGCGGCGATCGAGAGCGGGCGAACCTACTACGTTCACAACAAGATTCACTCCGTCGACTGCCCGAGTCTGAAGCGGGGATTGGTGCCGACAGCCTCGTGGTACTGGGTGGAGGAGACAGACGACCCGGAGGTGATCGGGGAGCGCTACGCGGACATCACCGAGATCGGAGGCGGGTATGCGCCGCATCTTGCGGGCCGTCTTGTCACCCGGGAAGAAGCTGGTCAATCCGCCCTGAAGCGTTGCCGCACATGTGTTCCTGACGTGAATCCTCGCACGGTGGGAAAACGCGCCAAGAAGGTCGCGGGACTCGGTGCCGGGGACCTGGGGCGTCTGCTGAATGGGCATCTCATCGAGTCCATCACCCACGAGCCAGGCGTCGTCATCGTGCGAACGAGCGCCACCTCCCACCGTTTCGACGTGGCCGCGTCCGTGGTTCTCGACACTGCCTCGATCGACCCGGCAGAGGCCGAGGCATCGCCGTAAACGCGCGTAAGTCCGGCACCTGCGTGGCGCGTTCCGCGCACGGGTCATAGCCGGCCGCGGCGTCCGGTGAGCAGAACGATGAACAGCGGTGCGGTGAGGTGTCGTGGCCAGTCGATCTCGGTGATGTCGGGGTCGGCGGTCAACAGCAGCATGGAGTCGACCTGCTCGGTCTCGGCGTAGCGCACGAGCTGTTCCTGGATTCCTTCTTCGGACCACTGGCTCGCCGTCTTGATTTCGACGCCGACCTTGTGCCCGTCGTCGTGGTGAATCAGGAAGTCGATCCGGCTTCCCCGTGCGGCCGAGGATCCCTTCGCCAGTTCCAGCTCGTGGTCGATGGTGACGTCGTTATCGACGCCCGCGTCGCGCCACACCTGCCAGACGAGGTGATGGAACTCTTCTTCGTCGCGATATCGGAAATCGGTGTGGTCCTCGGCGAAAGGATCCACCAGCGGCTGAATGTAGGGCCAGACCGGTGAATCGCTCGTCTGGCCCGGCCGCAGACAGACCTGATGCGCGAAGTATTTGTCGACATAGTCCTGTTCGTCGCCTGCTGCATCTGATGCCATATCGAACCCCCTGCTGGTCGATGCCATACAGGAATCAGGATGCCCTGGGGCACCGACACATTCGGTGTCCCGCAGCGCGATGACAGCCCTGGGAACGCGGCGGTATCGGCCGCGCAGTGGCCGAACCGGATCACATCGCGTCGTCCGGGTCTTGCTCCGGGTGTTCGACCGTTCAGCGTGCCCGGTCGCCGAAGTGACGCTGTCCGGCATGACGAACCCCGCCGCTCGGGCCCGCCCGGTCACCGCACCGGCGCACCGCTACCGGATCGGGTCCCTGTTCACCGGCGTCGGCGGCCTGGACCTTGCGGCGCTGCAACTGTTCCCGGACGCCACGCTCGCATGGCACTGCGAGAACGATGCCGCCGCCCGCGCGGTGCTGGCCCGGCACTGGCCGGATGTGCCGAACCTCGGTGACATCACCGGCGTCGACTGGCGCACGGTGGCGCCGATCGACGTGCTGACGGCCGGTTTCCCCTGCCAGGACGTGTCCAGCGCGGGCCGCCGCCGCGGCCTGGGACCGGGAACCCGCTCGGGCCTGTGGGCCCACGTGGTGGCCGCGATCGACATCCTGCGCCCGGAGTGGGTGCTCATCGAGAATGTGAGAGGACTGCTCCATGCACCCGTTCGCCCGCTGGAACCGCACTCGCGCACTGTGGAAGACCCCCGCCCGGCCGGACGCGCCTTCGGCGCCGTACTCGGCGACCTGGCCGAGCGCGGGATGGATGCGTGCTGGACGGTGCTACGCGCCGCTGACGTCGGCGCTTGCCACCCCCGCGCCCGCGTGTTCGTCCTCGCCTACCCGGCCCGCCCGCAACCGCCACGCTGACCTCGACACCCGCCGGCCGCCTGCGGCCCGCGGAACCGGGTGCTTGCTGCCTACACCTACGGTCGCCGACGCCACCGGCGGGCACCGTTCCCGGTCCGGGCCCCGCTCGGCGGAACAGCTGCTGGCCGGTCTCGCCGCGGCCGCGGTCGAGGGCAAACTGTTGCCGACACCTCGCGCCACCGACGGAACGCACGGCGGCCCGAATCAGCGGGGCAGCTCCGGGGACCTGATGTTGCCGTCGGCGGTGACGCGCATGCTGCCGACCCCGAAGGCCAGCGACGCCCGCCGCGGCAGCAGCGCCGCCGAGCGCCGCCGGAAATCCCCGTCCCTGTCCGCGGTGGACGCCCTGCTGCCCACGCCCACCGCGTGTGACGGCACCGGCGGCGGGGTCCATCCGGATCGTCGAGCCGGACACACCCGCCAGATGGCCGACTACGCACTGCTCGACGGCAGCGCCCGCTGGGGCCGCTACGGTCCGGCCATCGCACGCCAGCAACGACTTTCCCGCCCCGCACCGGATCCGACCGAACCCGGCCGCCACGGCAACCCGCGCCTGGCCGCCGCGTGGAGCGAATGGATGCTCTGGCTGCCCGCGGGATGGGTCACCGCCCCCGATCTCGCGCTGTCGCGGCGAGACCAGCTGCGTCTGCTCGGCAACGCCGTCGTCCCCCCGCAGGCACTGGCGGGCTTCCGGCTGCTCGCCGCGATCCGACCTCACCTGCCGGAGTAGACGGCTCGAGCGGACCGCGCCCCGGGGCGAGTATCAGTCCGCAATCAGTGTGATGGTGAGCTGGTCGCGGGGGATGGCCACCTGTGGCTCGTCGGCGAATTCGAGGGAGACCTCCTGCCAACACCGTTTGCAGCACAGCGTGTAGTCGTGGAAGGTGGCCACGGCCTGGCAGCAAGGTGTGAGCGCGACCAGGGTGGTGCCGGAGCGGATGATCAGGTGGCCGTGCTCGGTGATTCCGACGAATCGGGACTCGATACCTTGTGGCACAAGGGCTTTCCGCATCGTTTGGGTCCTTCGTGTCAGGCGGCCGGTTGGTGACAGGTCCGCCGGGACGGCCGTTTCACGCGGCCGCCGACGGAGAGCGGGATTCGTCGGAGTACTCCGGCATCGTCGCGCCCGGCCTCGACTCGGTCGGCGCATTCACCGCCGCACGACTGCGCCGACAACGACGCCGATTGCGCTGTGCGCCAATGGAAGGTCCACGATCCGGGCTCGCCCGCTTCGGCACTGGTTCGCCCGCAGGCGGCGCACACGGCGTCCTGCCAGCGGTCGCGGTGGATGACCGGCCGGTTCAGGCGATCGCAGGCGAAGCAGTACACGCGCGATTCGGGGGTGATCGGCCTTTCGCCCCGCACGCCGATGCTGCATCCGCAGCAGACGGTGACGTAGTCGGGATGCAGGTCTTCGGCGGCGACTTCGGTCATGCCGCATCGGCAGATGACGTTGCCGGTGAGCGGGTGCGCGGCGAACCGGTGGACATGGGGTGCGGGGGAGTGCGGTGAGGTGATGGACATCGGAGTGGGCTCCTCGGTCGAAGTGTAGGGATGCTCCTGGTCGTCGGCCCACGCTAGCTCGAATGTCATGACAAATACAAGAAGAATGGTCAGGCAATTCTGAAGCGGACCGCCATAAGGTAAGCGTGACGATAAGTTTTGTATTTGTCATATCGTGAAGGTAGTGTCGAAGTCCCAGCAAACCCCGCGAGGAGGGCAGTATGAGCGTCACGTTCTACGTCGCCGGCCAGCACGGTGACCCGCGGGTGGCGGACCTCGAGGTCAACGTCCACGACGGCAACGCGGCCGACTTGTTGGTCCTGCTGGGCTACCGCCGCCCCGCCGGCGCGGCGGTTCCCAGACCGCAGGAGCCCGCCGAGATGACCGGTGAAGCACAGGCGGAGAACTTCCTCGGCCGCGTCTTGATCGCCGCGGCCCTCTACCCCGACAACGCGGCCCAGCCCGCCCGCAGTCCGATCAGGGTCACCGCCCGCCGAGAAGGCCACGTGGCGATGCGGCTGCGCAACCTCGAGCGGCTGGCCCGCTACTGCCTCGACATCGAAGCCGACATCGCCTGGGCCTGACCGGCACGGAAGGCGGAATCCCGAATGGAACTCGATTACGGAACACAGGTCTTCCGCAGCGACGACGCCGCGCGGCTGGGCCGGATCGTCGCAGTGCCCATCGACGCGGCTTCGGACTGCTACGGCGTGGAATGGCCCGACGGTGCGGTGGAAACCCCTTGCCGGGCAACAACTGACCCCATGCACACTGACCGCACTGTCGACATCAGCGAAGTCGAGATCCCGATCGCAGCACCCGGATCCTGCGAGCACACTTTCACCGTCTGCGCGGACTGCCACGGCCAGTGGGCCGGGGACTACCTGTTCCTGAGCTCCTGGCCCCGTGACTGGTCACCCCGGCCGGACTGCACCGACGTGTCCCGGTAATTCGGATCCGGCACCCGCGACCTCCACTGATCAGCGGTGTGTGCGTGCTCAGGTGGTCGCGACCAGGTATTTGGTCTCGGTCCGCCAGCGGTACTTGGACGGGTGCCCGTCGGGAAGCTCCGCGGACTCGACCCACGCGAAGTCGCCTTCGATCTCGAGTACCCGGAACGTGGAGACACCGTCCGCGACCAACAGCACTAAATCTTTCTTCTCCACCTCGCCAGCGTAGCCGGAAGAACCGACTGATCAGTCTCACGGCGTGCCGACCGCGCCGCGGCCGTCACGGCGATGATGGGTTTTTACGCGGATTCGTCGAGCCGGAATTCGCTCCATACGGCTGCGGCGTGCTCGTGTGAGTCGACACCGGCGTTGAATGATTCGGCGAGTGCGTCGTAGTTGGGTTCGTCGAAGCCGGTGGTGTCGAGGAATTTGGGCTGGTACACGCCGAAGCCTTCGGGATCGGGTTGCGGCCGGTAGGGGACGGCCAGCTGTAGGGATCGCCGGGGGGAGAGGTATTCCACGGCGTCGACGAGGAGGGCGTCGACTCGGCCGGTTTCGAGGTGGAGGTAGGCGTCGGTGACGAGCACTGCGCGGGCCCATTCGTCGCGTCCGGTCGCCAGGGCTGCTCGGCCGGCGTGTGCGCTGTCGGCGAGGTCGTCGAACAGGAACCGTTCCATGCCGCGTGTGCCGTCGTGCTGTTCGTATCCGAGTATGGGTATCAGCGTTGCGCCATCGGATACGCTCCAGATCCCGTGGGCGGCGCAGAATCCCGCAATCGAGGCAATCGCGTACATGGCAGCCCAGGGTAGCGCTCCGGTGTGTCGATGCCGGGGGACTGTTCGTGGCCTTCGGCCGGTGGACTCCCGTCGTTTCCCGGTATGAGTACGGCGTCTCGGGAAGGATTGTGTCGGTGGACAATAGAGAGCCTGACATGGTGGTCGTCGGCTATGCCCGGTTGTTCGGTGATCTGTTGGACGAGGATGTTCTCGCCGAGCTGCGGAAGGTGGGCGACTCCCCGGACAATCAGTGGGGCGCGATCTTCATCTACGACCGGGATCCGGACGGCACCCGCACGAAATGGACGTTGATGACCGCCGATGTCGCCTATGCGGAAATGCTGGCATCCCAGGCCGGTCGCGTCGAGCTGTCTGCCCCGATCCTTCGGGAGCGGTTCCCCGCGTACCAGCGGGGCTGGATCATCGACGACGAAGATCATGGCCGTCCCGAGGGTGATAGCCGGTAGCTCCGCGCGGCGGTGGAATCACTCTTCGGCGCTGAGCCGATTCCAAAGATCACCGCTGGCTCGAGCGAGAAGATCGTCGGCGCCGGTATGCGCGCTGTCGGCAGGCGTTGCAGCAGTAGCGTCGCGGCCTGCCCAGGTCTGCTAGGCCGAAGACTCGCTCAGCGCGAAGTTCGCATGGACACTCAGCGCAAGCAGGACGACCGCGGGGCTCGGTCCAACCGTGGTGAGCGCACTCGATGAGCGGCTCTGGTTCGGATGCGTCGCTCACAGCGAGTTGGAGCCGGGCCAGGCCCCGGATGAGTTCCTCCGTGAGGTCTTCGCTTCGACGCAGGTACTCCTGCTGCAAGAAAGTAAGGCTGTTGAGCAACTCTCGGGCGAGCATGGGGTCGCTCACCGCGAGCTGCTCCAGAAAGACGCTCACGGACTCCGCAGTGGTCGGCTCGAGTTCGGGACGGTTGCTCCGCCACTCCTGCAGCGCTCTGGTGAGGACAGCGCTGAACGTAGCCGTGTCGACCGAGTCCAGGGCGCGATTCTCTACCGAGTAGCGATGGGGCTGTCGCCGGTTCACTCCAGCTCTTCCGGATTGTCCTGTTTCCGATCTTCCAGGGCCGCGCGACCTTCCACGTCGGCGGCATCGTCATCATCCGCTCCAGCGAGGCCGCGGAACCCGAAGCTGGCCGCGAACGCCGTGAAGATCTTCGGGATATCGCAGCGATCTGCCCGGCACAGAGCTATGGCCGTCACGGTGACCACGGCTGTAGCGAGGATCAGCAACGGCCACAGGCCGGTCGCCGCCAAGGATGCGACGACGTCCAGGACTCGGGTGGTAGACAAGGCGCGCCTCCGGGCACAAAAAAGGCCCTCGGCACGGCGCCGAGGGCTGAGTGGATGCGATCAGGGTGGTGAAACGAAAAAAGCCCCAGCCGATCCGGCTGAGGCTCCGAAGGACACATTGGCCCTCCCGATAGAGCATGCTACCGCATCGCCCAGACAGACCATGCCTGACCGACTCGCCAGGTCAGACCCCCTGTGGATAAGGCGCGGATACTTTCGTAACGCTCTAATCGGATGCGTTTGTTGTGGAGGGCCGGTCTCTCCGGGGCAATCGGGGAGACCGGCCGGGGTCGAGTGTGTCCGGACGTGGTGGACGTTCCTCGGTAAGGAGATCTCGACGTTCGCAACTATGGCTGTCCGGGGTGTGCGTTGGAAAGCAAGCCCGGACGGATCCGGACACCCGAGTGTGGTGCTGGTGTCCGTAGTTGCGTTGTGGCACAGGTGTTTTGATGTGTTGCTGCTTCTGGGTTGAAGTCATGGGATTTGGTGGGGTTGCCACGTGTTGCCGCCATTGCGGTGGAGTCCATGGAGCGCGGCGTGAATTGTGCCGTTGTGCGGGGGGATTCGGTGGCTGCCGGGTGTGGTGGTGGTCGAGACTGGACCGGAGTTCGGCGGTTCCGGGCCGGGCCTGTGGTGGAGGGCAAACCACGACAGGCTGTGAAGCGGCGGGAGGTGGCGGGCTTTGGTTGGTCAGTCCGGACGTATTCGACGAGAAAGTGAGTTCCTCGATGTTCAACGGTTTCTCTTTGCTGCCCGTGACCGGGTTCCGTACCGGTCCCGCGTCGCGCGGGCGCCACCGTCATGTAGAGGTGATCGTGCTGCGCATCTGGGCGTTCGTGGCGATGGCCGGGGCCGTGGTGCTGTTCACCGGGGGCGGTGCGGATCTGGCGAGGGCCGCGGCAGTGGTGGCCGCGCTGGGCGCGGCGGCGGCGCAGTTGACCGCGTTGGTGCCGGCCGCCCACCCCGGGACGCCGCGGTAGGGCGAGCGAGATGGTGGTGTCGCTGGCCGGTGCGGATCCGATGGCGGCACTGGCTGCGCGCGCTCGTGCGTTGCGGGAGGCGGAGGGGATCAGCCAGCGTGAGCTGGGTCGTCGTATCTTCTTGAGCCATACCGTGGTGAACAACGTGGAGTGCGCGCGGTGGCCGGTGTCGTGGCGGGCGGTGGAGGCGTTCGTGCGGGGGTGCGCGCCGGAGGCCGATTGCGCTGTGTGGGAGCAGATGTGGCGCGAGGCGGATCGGGCTTATCGAGCACGCCTCAGTGCCGCAGCTGCCGCGACCCCGGCCTCGCCTCCGCGGGCGGTGGGAAAGGTGAGGAAGAGGCCGGTACGGCGGAAGGTCGTGCTGCGGCCGCCGGAGGCCTATCGCCGTAAGTTTTATGCGCCGCTGCCACGTGAGGTCGCCAGCGTGGACACCTACGTCGCCGCGCTGGGGCGGCTGCGCGCATCGGCGGGTAATCCGTCCTTCCGCCAGATCGCTGCGCGTTCGGCGGCGAAGTCGGCGCTGCAGATCGGTGTGTCTGCCTATGCGGATCCGGTGGGCCGCTCGACTTTGCACGACCTGTTCAAGCCGGGCCGGGTGGACTTGCACTGGGGAGCGGTGTGCGCGTTTCTGATTGGTTGCGGGCTCGATGCCGAGGAGATCGAGTACTGGCAGCTGCTGTTGTTCTCCCGACTTCCGTATCGGTCGCGCAGGGAACCGCTACGGCTGACCAGGCCGCACGACCCTCCGCCGGAGGTCGAGCTGGCCGGGGTGGACTCGGCTTCGGCGTTCGTCGACGCGCTGCGGCGGTTGGCGAAGGCCTCGGGCCGCGCGGCTGAGCAGATCGTCGACCGGGCTAGGTGCCATGCGGGCACTCGGATCTACGGCCGCTCGGCGGTATTCGGGCGGTTCCGCCGCGCGAATACCGTGGGAGTGCTGCCCGAGCGTGCGATCGTGGAAGGCTTCCTGCGGGGCTGCTACTGCGCGAGCGAGGGCACCTTCCACGGAGGGCGCTTGTTCGTCGATTGCGTGCCCGACTGCAGCGCGGATCGCATCGCACCCTGGCTCAGGCTCTACGACCGCCTCACGGATCGCGACTAGGCTGCCCCTCGGCCCCCCTGATCTAGTGCGGTTTCAGCTCGTTATATACGGGGCAGTAGATGTCGATGGCGCCGTTGAGGAACACTCGGGCTGCGTCGGGGTTCATGTTGGCTTGGATAGTCAGGATCGATACTTGCAGGTTGTAGTCGCTGGTCGCTCCGAGATCGCTGCATACCTCGCGCGCGATGTCACGCATGTGGGCCCGCTGCTCTGGGGGGTTGCCGTGCTGCGTCAGAAACTGGTCCATCCGATCATCGGGGCTTGCCGGCTCGGCTGGTTGTTCGGTCGTCGATGCGGCGGCACTGCTTTCGTGCTTGGTGAGGGACGCATCGGCTCGGCTTGTGTTGTAGCTGGAGACCGTGTTGTTCAAGAGCGCGATCGCGCCGACGCTTCCACTGATGCCAAGGACGGCGATAGCTATGTGCCGCTTGTTGATTCGGCTCATGGTGACCTCGGAAGGCGCCGGGGAGATATCCGCCGATGATCATGCGGACGATTCACTCATTTTATACGGTGGCGATCCCAGCTATGGACTGGAAGGGGTGAGCGATCTCACCAGTACCAACCCCCCGTCACAGGCGCAAACGTGCACTCGTGCCCCTCCAGAGTTCCTGGCAGTCGCAGAGGACGGCAGTCCAAGGCGGGGGGCTTTCAGTTCAGGATCTCGGCGCAGATCCCGACCGCCAATCCAATGATGGTGATAGCGATCCCGATGAATGCCCACCGGAGGTCCTTGACGCTGCGGGTTTCGAGCTCACCCTGGAACTCGACGAGCATTTCTCCAGCGACGCGGCTGATGTTCTCACTGGTGAGATCAGGTTTGCCGGCGGTAGAGAGCTGTGTCCTTTCGACTCTGTCGAGATCCCGGCTCAGCTCGTTGATGGCATCGAGCAGCCGCCCAAGATGATCCGTGGGATCGGGGAGCAGGACGTACTGCTTGAGGACCGTGGCGGTGGAGCTGACAGTGATCGTGTCATGCGCGCCGATGGGGACCGGGTCGCCGTGGCCTCTGAGAAGGGAAAGAATCTTTGTGATCAGTGCTCGGTACATCTTCTCGGCTCGCTGGCCGGCCCGCTTCCAGGCCAATGCCAATCCAAGCGCCGTGAGGAATGCACCTATCAGCTCGATGATGTGCCCGGCGATCGCCATACCGACAACATTAGGAGGCGGGCACCGCTCAGCTGGCGAGGTGTCTGTAGATCGTGGGGCGGGTGACGCCGAACTCGGCAGCATTCCGTGCCCGACGCGCGGTCCACTATGCGCTTCTTCTGTCATACCAGCACGGCGATCGCTGCTGCGAGCATCGCCTGATAAGAGAAGCTGTCTCGTTGTGGGACGTGGT
>NZ_JBITDI010000021.1:0-71356 GCF_044454005.1 Nocardia sp. NPDC051570
GGATTCACCGCAGGCAGCCCACAAGAAGCCCTCGACTGCGCCTGCGACCTCTACCTCGGACACTGACCCCCGAAGAACTTGTAGGCATGACCACTTAGGTTCCACAAAGCTTCGGCGGATCTGCTCGAGCCGTTCGATGGTCACCTCGCCCCGGGACACGGTGCGGTGGTTCGTGGCGTTGCCTAGATTGTCGCGGCCTACCTGGGTGCCGATCGTTGCGTCGCGGCCGATGAAGTTGGTGGCGTAGATCGTCACATGTCGTGCCCCGGTGGGGATGCCGCGCATCGAACCGACCGCGTCGTGCATGCTTTCGGCCGCCGTGCGGGTGTCGTCCAGCGGGTCGTCGTCGGTGGTCTGCTCGGGCGGTTGTGTCTGTTCGTCCTGCTTGTCCTTCTCGTTCCGCTCGGCGGCGTCGGTGTTCTGGCCGCTGGTGGTAGCGGATTCCGGGGTGTCGGAGCCGGATGGCTGGGCGTTGGAATCTCCGGCTTCCTTGCCGTCAGTGCGATCACCCCGGGGTGTTTCGGGATCGGCGCCGCTCATGATCGCCCGGGATGGTTGTCGCGGCCCACCTGAGTGCCGATGATCGCATTACCGCCGATGAAGTTCGTGGCACGGATGATGGCCTCATCCGGGCCTGAGGTGGTTGTTCCCGATCCGTGGGTGGAGCCGTCCACGGATCCTGTTGGGGCGGAATCCGATTGCGGGAGCGGCGGCTGGGAGTATCCCGGTACGCGCACCCAGATCGGCTGGGTGCCTGCCTTCGAATGCATTGTGACACTGCCATATTCATCCGGCGTAACCGTGTCCCGGTAACTGTGCCGGACCAGGCCGCGGAAAACCACGTCCGAGACCACCACGACCGCGTCCGCGCGAGGTGCGCGCTCGAGTGTCTTCTTGACCGCTTCCTCGGCGTTCATCCGGAACGTCGCGGTCAGCGCGTCGCTGGACCAACCCTTGTCGTCCCTGCCGACATAACCTTCGTGAACCGCGATGCGCACCCGCAGCCAGTTCATCGGGCCCGCCGCACTGTTGTGTTCGCGCACGCCGGTCAGCATTGCGCCGACGACCTGATCGAGGACGTCCAGAACCGGAATGCCGAGTATCAGCATGGCTCCGTCACCGCGATCCTCCTGAGCCACAAGGGCTACGGGATGTGGTAGCGCACTCTCGATGATGCGGTAGAGCGTTGCGCGCATGGCCTCGCCCTGCACATTGGTCAAGGATTCGGAGTTCTCGACATCCACGACGAGAAAGGACCGATGAGTGGGCTCGGGCATGACTTCTCCTGATTTGTGTGACGTCCCCGTGGATCTGGCGGTTCCTCAGGTCTATCGGCGGGGGTCGCGCGTGTCTGCGTCCGAATACACATTCGGCAGACCTTCGGCGACCTCGGCGAGTAGGTCGGGCCGCAGCAGTTCCACGCGACGGCGAGCTGTTCGGATCGCGCCGATCTCACGCAGGTGCTTGAAGGCCTTGGCCACCGCTTCGCGGGATGCGTTGGCCGCGTTGGCTAATTCGGTCTGAGTCAGTGGCAGGGCGATGACCACCCGATCCGCCTCGGGGCGCCCGTATCGCCGGGCGTATTCGAGCAGCAGCCGGGCCAGCCGCTCGGTGACGGTGTATGCGCCGTAGTCCAGGCGCTGCACGTCGGCCTCGCGCAGCCGGGTCACCACGGTGCGCAACAGCTCGAACGTCAGTGCGCCGTCGCTGATCAGCAATGCGCGAAAAGCACTGCCCTGCACGGTAGTTGAGATAACCGGTGAGATCGCGGTGATGGTCGCCGAGCGTGCACCCGCATCGATCGAGGAGAGCTCTCCGAGCAACTCGCCGGGGCCGCGGATGCCCAGGACGACCTGTTTTCCGCTCGGTGCGGCCGAGCTCACTTTCACCCTGCCCGACTCGATCACCAGAACGTGATCGGACATATCGCCTTCGTGTAGCAATATCGCACCGATCGGCCAGCGTTGCCGCACACCGGCTTCCAGCAGCTTCATGCTGTCGAACCGAGGTAGAGTGTCAAAATGCAGTGTTGTTCCCCCTCGTGAACCACCGTGCTTCGCGGTGGTGACTTCGCGACAGACTAATCGATCGGTCAGCGCGTGTCCCCCGACTGATTTGAGGTGAGGAGAATTGCGGGTGTGGGCGGTGAAGCTGTTCGCGCGAATCTGCTGCGACGAGGGTTTGTACCCGAATATGTTTCGCTCGCATGGAATGTCGTGACCATCGTCGTCGACTGGCATCCACATCGCGCCATCGGCCGGGCGGGAGACCATCGGGCGAGTTGCGGTGCCCCTTGTGGTCGCGATAGCCGGGGGGACAGAACTGATGGCAACAGCGCACCGCAACCGCTGCTCCGGCGTCGAAGACCGCTGGTACAAGTCGATCACGGTCGAGGATCAGGACGGCAGGAAGTCATCGAAGCGGGTGCCATCTCACGTACAGGTCGAGCTGCTTGCTCGCAGCGTTGCCGAGAATCCCACCGTTATCAGGTTTTTGGCCTATACCGGCCTGCGATGGGGCGAGATGGCCGCGTTGAAGGTGTCCAGCTCCGACATGCTCTGCGAATTCGTCAGGTCGGACGTAGCCACGTGCCAGGCAATCCGGACGGATCAGCTGGTCGGAGTTTTCCGATGATCTCGTGATCTCGCCGAGGGATCTCAGGCACACGGCGGCATCGCTGGCGATCAGCGCCGGCGCCAACCCGAAGGCCGTGCAGACGATGCTCGGTCACAAGTCCGCGGCGATGACCCTGGATACATACGCCGACCTCTTCCCCGATGACCTCGAGGCGGTCGCGGATCGACTCGACGCCGCCGCCCGGTCCGCAATCGAAGCCGCCGCGGACGAACTGCGGACGGGCATTGAAGACCGCTCGATCGATTAGTCTCGGAACGCCAAACGGGCCCTGACCTTTTCCCAGGTCAGGGCCCGTTTGGCTATTGAGTTGACCTTGGGGGAGGCTACTACAACACAAAACACCAGGTAGAAACCCTGGAATCGTTGCTACGGAAGCTTCCCGACCCCGCAACGCCCAACATGCCGTCCGCCGACCGGCCCAAACCCCGACGGGCACGTCAACTCACCGCCGATCAAATTCAGGAACTGATCACGGGATACAAGAGTGGGGCGACGGTGTACCAACTCGGTATCCGGTTCGGCGTCGAGCGACGGACAGTCAGCCAGATCCTTCATCGTCACAACGTGCCGATGCGCCGCCGCGCTCTCTCGCCTGAACAGGTCGACGAGGCCATTCACCTCTACGACCTGGGCTGGTCCCTCGCCCGAATCGGCCGACACCTCGGTGTCGACGGCACCACTGTGTTGAACAGACTTCGTGAGCGTGGTGTCACTACCCGAGATGCACAAGGAAGGCCGCGGGCCGCCGAGTCCAAAGGCCTAAAGATCGCCCGCACAGCGGGATAGAGGATGTTCAGGTCCCTGGTTTGGGCGTCCTACAGGGCAACGTCCAAGAAGCTGTAGCGCGGAGGATCGGCTTGGATCGGTCTTGCGTAGTATCAGTACGCACCATGCACTTTATGCCTCGAAGAGCTGGCGCTGAGGGCTCCTCCAGAGAAGATTAAGCAGGTTGAGCATATGTTTACAGGTCCTTCGCGGAGAGTAGATGCGACAGAGCGTCAGTCTAGCTGACATGTGACATCTGGCATCGAGAGCTTTGCACTGCCAGTCTGGTCCCATCAGTAGGACGCCGTATCGACGTTTCGAGGGACCATGCCTAACTCCAAACGACCCATCCCAAGCCGACCTGAACGTCCGTCCACCGTTCTCGGGCTCGTCGGCACCGTCATCGACGCCGTTATCGACGGTCGACTGGATTGGGCTAGGACTGCCCGGCTGCTGATCATCGTTGCAGCAGTGATCACGGTCGCTGCAGGGGTGCCGGTTGTGATGCAGCTGTGGTTGGCCCGGTGAACCCTGTGGTAGCCGGGCAGCTCGGCATGCAGATGACGGCGGACGAGCTGGCCAGGGCAATCGGCGTCGACCCCGCATCGATCAGTAATTGGCGTCGGCGGAACGTCAGATTCCCCGATGGCCGAGTCACTGGCGGTGCCCGCACTTATTCGGTGGATGAGTTGCTTGACTGCCTTGACACGCGCGAGATTCCGAAGCGTCAACGCCGGGCTTCTGACGGACCGAACGGCACCTATGGCGCCCGTCTGAGGCAGTTCCTGTCGGCAACGGCGTCCGAGGTCGTGTTGCGTGATGTTGCCGAATTGTCACCGGCGGCGATGAGTCAGTTGGACGCGTTGTTTCGCAAGTATTTTCAACCGATTGGTCTACAGAGATCGGATGTACTCGACGCCGCGCTTCTGCTGACCTTTACCTGGATTACCGCACCCGATGAGTGGGAGACGATCAAGTCGGCGGGTGGGCGCCTCGACACGATTGTAACCAAGATCGATCAGGTGTTGCGTCGGTTCGGGTTCGACAACGCTGCGGATGCGGTACTCCGGCCATTGGGCTCGGCCAACAGCGATTCGTTGAAGCGGCTGGTCGGCCAGTGTGGTCGCCTCGGTGTCACAGGATTCGAAGCGATCTTGACCACCTTCGCTGGAGACTTCGGAAGGACGCCCGAAACCTATCGGACACCACACGAGGTCTCCGAGCTCATGGGAGCATGTGCGGTGCCGGCGGCGGGGCCGTTGAAGTCGGTGGCCGATCTGCACAACCGGCATGGAGAGCTCATGCTCGCGGTGCCGACCGCGGGCAATGAGCAGCCGCCAGTGGTGCACGCGACCGGCAACGATCCGGTCGCGGCGCGGCGAACCCGCATGCATCTGATCGTGCGTGGTCGGCTTGGGACAGCAGAGGTGATGCCAGGTGCGCCATGGCACCGTCATCGGACCCAGGTGTTCGACGCTGTCGTGACCAACCCGCCATTCAATGGGTCCTTGGGGGCCGACGCGGCGCAGATCCACTGGGAGTACGGGGTACCGCACAACAGCAATATGGCCTGGGTGCAGGCGGCACTGGCCGCAACCTCTGCGCACGGACGGGCAGTAGTACTGCTGCCAGTCTCTGAGGCCGACAGCCGAGGCCGAGGCAAGGGCAAAGACCCCCGCAGGAAACTGGTCGACAGCGGCGCGTTGCGGGCGATCGTTCGGTTGTCGGGCGATCTCTTCCCGGTTACTTCCGTCGACACCACCGTGTGGGTACTAGAGCATCCGCGTACCAACCGCGTCGACCCTGCGATCACCTTTATCGACGCGACTCAGCTCAAACATAAGGAAAGCGGAGGGGTTCGACCGCGCCTGATCGGCATATCGGCTATTGCCGACATGATTCGGACGCCCGGCAGTCTCGTGCCAGGTGAGATTCGAGAGTTGACCGCTGAAGACGGGAGCATCAAAGCGACCGGCCAGGCAGTAGCGGTCCCGGCGAGTGAGGTTGCGGCGCGCGGATATCTGCTCACACCACACACCTACCTCGGGCCGGTTACCGAGAGGGGCGATGCACATCGACAGCGGATCCAGCGTGATGACGACGCTGTGGCGGATGCTTGGCGGCGGGTGATCGAGTTACCGCCCAGCTCCATGACGACTGCGCGTAGGGAACTCAACTCCACGGGCATGCCACCGGGTTGGAAGGCAGTGCGCCTGGGCGAGCTATGCGACATCAAGGTTGGGCCGTCCAACCTTAAGAAGTCCTCCATTACCGTCGGTGACGACGGTGTCGTTCCGGTAATCAGGCCACGCAATCTCGATACGCGTCGGATCGATACTGAAGGCATGGATCGAACCACACGCGCAGTAGCGGATCAGTTCGCCATCTGGCAAGTGCAGGTAGGTGACCTACTGCTCGTTCGAGTCGGCCAGGTACAGAAGGCGACTATCGTGGGCCCGGAGCATCACGGCTGTTTGATCGACTCCAACCTCATCCGACTGCGAACGAAGCCGGACACCATCGCACCTCGGTTTCTGCTGGAATTTCTGCTGCGCGATACAAGCGTCGACCATATTCGAGCCACCGCGACGGTCAACGTGGCTCCCGCGATAAGCGGGAGCAAGCTCGCCGACTTCGTTATCGCGCTACCGCCGCTCGCGGAACAGGTCGCGATAGTGGAGGTCCTGGCCGAACAAGAGGACCGGGCAAATGCACTCCGTGAGGCGGTGCTGGCGGAGGAGAAGCTGCGGGCTTCCCTGGCCGAGGGGCTGATGACAGGGTCGGTTGGGTTGGTGGATTAAGTGCTGAGATCCGTTGGGCCGGTGTGCGCGCACGTGAGGCCGGGATTGTGCGCACCGAGAGTAGGCTCTAAGTATCCGCCGCTGAGCACGTTGTGATAGTCAATCCGACGATCCACTTGATTTCGGTTCGGCGAGACACTCGGCGCCAGGCATCGGCCTCTGGTTGGCCCAGGCGTCGGTAGGGCTTGAGATCCGCAGTCAGGGGACGGTGGGTTCACCGCGGCGGTGGCGCTAGGTTTACACGGAAACCTTGATGAGCTCTGGCTGCTCGACATCGCAGCTCTGGACGAGCAGTCAACCAACGCCGCACGTTCATGCTCCGGGTGGCTCGTTCCTGCGCCCCGCTCGCACCGAGGATCTCGGTGCCTACATCTGCCACAGTTACCATTATGGCTCTGTCGGTTGAGATGAAGATTATCGCCGTTAACTGTCCTGTTGATATGTTACACCAAATATGGTATCACCCAACCATTTCTTGAATGAGGGGTTGTCGCTGAACTGCTTGAAAAGCTCGGTGTGATCGGAAAGCAGATCGATCATTACCCGTTGTAGCGCAGCGTCATGTTCAATCCGAGCGGTCTTCTTGTCATTGTTCTTCATCGCGTTCCGGTACGCGGCATCCGCCGCAACTTTAGCCGGGATCTCCTCGGCGATGACTTCGCGGATCTTGTCCTCATCTCTCCAATCGACGTTCCCGAATTGGTCGTTGAATGCCTTTATTATGTTGCTTAGCTGATCCAATTCCAGCTCCGCTTTGTGACCGCCACCGTTGGTAGGCACAGGAGCGATTTCAACATCCTGATCGGCAAGTCTGATATTCAAACTATTCTTCACTTCCACGCGGTAGCTGTCCATGTCAATAGCCTCCAGGATCCCCTGGGAGAGATCTTCCTCTCTGGGCGCCGGGAGCTTTGGTATCAGGAAGTTCAGGAAGATTGACAGTTTCTCCCAGTCGATATTCGAGTACGGCAGGATGGCAGCCAAGAATCCATAAGTGCGCACAAAAGCCTTGGCCTTTCCCTTGAAATTCACCTGACCGTCCTCGTCTAGATCAGTATTGTAGCCCGTCACGCAGGCGTCGAGGATCGGATCGAGTTTATCGCGGTCAGCACCATTCAAATATCGCCGGACTAGCTCGTCAACTTGCTCAACCGAGTAGACCTGATAGCTATCCAGGTCGAGTTTCAGGTCATGCAGTTTGTTCGGATCGGTCTCGCCACCGAGGATGGTGGTGCGGTAATATGGTTCGAAAGATTTCCTTATAGTTTCAGAATTATTATAGAAATCAAGCACAAAAGTGTCGTACTTCTGAGGATGGGCACGATTCAGCCGCGAGAGCGTTTGCACCGCTTTGATGCTCGAGAGCGCCTTATCCACGTACATGGTGTGTAGCAGTGGCTCATCATAGCCGGTCTGATATTTATCGGCAACGATAAGAAACCGGTAAGGGTCCTGCTGTATCCGGTCTAGAATTTGGCTACTCGGGAACCCATTCAAAATTGCTTCGTTGACCTTTTTGCCGCCATACTCGCAATCTTCAGCGAAAGCAACGATGGGTACGTAAGGACTTTTTCGCTCTTTGAGATATTCTTTGAATGCGTAGAAATACTGAATCGCTCGCTCGACGCCATTCGTGACGACCATAGCGCGTGCTCTACCGCCGATCTTGTGATGTCCAATCGCCAGTGCATGGAAGTTATCTACCATGATTTCAGCTTTTTCGCGGATGGCGTGATCGTGGGATTCCACATAGCGGTGCAATTTCTTCGGTGCCTTCTTGGCATCGAAGAGCGGATCATCCTCGACCGTCTTGGCTAGGTGGTAGTAGCTCTCTACAGGAGTATAGTTTTGGAGAACATTTAGAATGAAGCCCTCTTGAATGGCTTGCTTCATAGTGTAGCTATGAAATGGATGGTGCTCCATCGTCCCATCGGGCCGCAGGCTCGGTTCGCCGAAAATCTCTAGGGTCTTGTTCTTTGGGGTCGCGGTGAAGGCGAAATAGCTGGCATTAGTCACCATCTTTCGGCCCTCAATGATCCTGTTGATCTTGTCCTCGACCGTCTCTTCATCGTCGCCGTCAGTCGCGGTCTCCTCAAGAGCACGATTCATCGCGGCCGTGGCCTTTCCGCCCTGGCTTGAGTGCGCCTCGTCGATGATTATGGCGAACTTGCTCTTCCGATGTTCATCGCCGATCTCGTCGAGGATAAACGGAAACTTCTGTACTGTCGTGATGATAATCTTTTTCCCGGCCTTGAGGAACCGACGCAGGTCGCCCGCGCGTTCTGCATGCCCGACTGTCGCAGAGACTTGGGCGAACTGCTTGATAGTGTCGCGGATCTGCTTGTCGAGCACCCGCCGGTCGGTGACCACGATGATGGAATCGAATGGCGCCTTCCCGTCATGCTCCAGGCCGACGAGTTGGTGAGCCAGCCAGGCAATCGAGTTGCTCTTGCCGCTGCCTGCCGAATGCTGGATCAGATAGCGTCTGCCGAATCCACTATCCCGCACACTCGCCAGAAGCATCCGTACGACCTTCAACTGATGGTATCGGGGGAAGATCTGCTTTTGCTTCTTCTTGCCGGTCTTCTCGTCTTTTTCGTCCACCACCTGGGCATAGTTCTCCAGGATGTCGGTAAGGCCCTCTTTGGTCAGAGTTTCCTTCCAGAGGTAGTCGGTGGCCAGTCCCACCGGGTTAGGCGGATTTCCAGCACCGTCGTTGTAGCCCTTGTTGAATGGGAGGAACCACGACTGCTTGCCCTTCAAGTGCGTACAGAAACGCACGTCGTGATCATCCACAGCAAAGTGAACGACACAGCGGCCGAACTGGAATAGCAACTCCTTCGGATCGCGGTCGCGCTGATACTGCTGAACGGCATCAAGAACCGTCTGCTTGGTCAGCTTGTTCTTGAGCTCAAAGGTGGCTATGGGCAGACCATTGATAAACACGGCGAGGTCGAGAGCCAGCGCTGCCTCGCTGCGGCTGTATCGAAGCTGGCGGGTCACGCTGAAAATATTGGCTGCGAACTGCTCGGATGCCTTTGCGTTGCCGGGTGTCGGCGTGCCATAAAAGAAGTCCACATGCGCAGGGCCGTGCTTGATCCCTCCCCGCAACACATCGACTACGCCGCGCTTGGCAATCTCGCCCTGAAGGCGGTGCAAGAACTGAGTACGCTTAGGGCCGTCATCATCGATACCGAGGCCTCCAACCGTATCGGGCTGCGTTGCAATCAAAAATTCCAGCAGCTTAATTAGGTCGACAGCATGTTCTCGATCGTAATCACGCGGATCGCCCTCAGCGTATCCTGCATTTTCCACAAGAGAGGCCGCAATGATATATTCCAGACCCTTCTCACTGGTATCAGTCGTCCTCATCTACGCCCACTTCGTCTTCGATCATATCCATTTCAGCAACCTCCTCGTCCAGTGCCAGTAGCATCTCCTCGGTTATTTCTGGAACATCGATATGGCGCACGTCAACCTGACCGGTGACTACGTCGGAGATCATTCTGGCGCGACGTTCCTGAATGAAAGAAATCTGCCTTGCGACGTTATTCCTGAACTTGAACTCCAGTTTCAGTACGCTGGCAATCTTTCGCTGGAGGTCTAGTGGGGGAACAGGTATCTTCTCTTTAGTCAAAGTTCTCGGATTAAGTGGCCGATTCCTGCCCGCGGCTCCACGGGAGTGGAGATTCAAGAGCAAATCGCCGTCTTTAGTCGTGAAGAACGAATATAAATAAGCAGCTTCGGCCGACTCCGGATCGCAGGTAAAAATGGGGTAACGGTGCGAGGCTATGCAGCCACCGTCTTCTTGCTGAGCAATCGCAACGGCGCCCTCCCATGCAAATTGCCCACTAAAGACTAAATCTCCCGGCTCGATCCAAAAGAAGGTCGAATCTCCCAGATCACGCCCCACTGCAGGCTGCTTGTGGAATATCCCCCTACCCCTGTTGAACATGCCGATCGGTGTGTAAGTGACGCCATCTTCACGACCGATTGGACGTTCCACTTGACTGGCAACCCTGGCGAGCCTGATCCATTTAGTGTCTTTACATTCCATCGCTTCATAGGTCAGGACAGACCGCAGTTCTTTCAGGAGCTCGATCTGCTTCTTCTTGTTGCGAATGAACTTGGAAACAAGCGCGTCCTGCATCCTTAGGAAGCCTGATATAGCTTCTTGCTCATTCAATGGAGGACATATAACCGGCATGCTTAGGAACTTGTCCGGATAAAGCCTCAGGCGGGAAGACTGGATGCCAGTTGACCGGCAGATGTACTCTGACCGGTATCCTTCCGTTCGCAAAAGATGATCCAAATAGTAAGAGTCATAGTCCCGTCTTGTTCTCGGCCTGTAGACTCCATATGCAGGGCTGACGATTCCGTGATGGCCCGAGACGCCCAAGGCGGACATCCATGCCCATAGCGTGTTGATGACCAAATCGCCTGGTTGGCAAATTTTCTGGCCGATATTCGACTCGGCCTTGAACATCGTTACGTTCTTTTGGCTGCGTGGTGTGACTCCGGTCAGGTGGGACACGGACAGCATTTCCTCATCCCCATTTAGCGACCGCTCGTCGACTTCTTCAAAATAGTACTTTGCCCGTTTCTCAAACCAATGTCCGGGAATTTTGCCGACCGAGCTCACTCCAGCGCTCTTGTACGTTGGATACGGCGCAAGCTTCATCGCTCCGCCTCTCCCACGAACTGCTCCAGGAGCCCTTCGGTTTCCTGCTCCAGGGCATGGATGTCTGCTGCGATTTCCTCCAGTGTGCGCATAGGCGCGGGCTGGTAGAAGTGCCGATTAAAGGAGATCTCGTAACCTATCAACGTCTTGCCTGAATCGATCCATGCATCTGAGGTGTAGGGAAGCACTTCCCGCCGAAAGAACTCGTCGATGCCGCCGTCTTCCAGTAGAGGGATCTGCTCATTGTCTCTGAGGGTAATGTCCGGCTCGTACTCCACAGTGCACGACTTGCCGTTTATCTCGGCCGCGAACAAGCCGTAGATTGGGTCAGGAGCAACCTTGTCTTGTTTATGAATCTTCCTGAGCACCGGGGAGGCCCCCTCTATGGTGTCGCAGAGTTCGCTTTGCAGCAGCTTCCTGCGCTTGGCGGTCAGCTTGACACCGTGCAGCTCGGCATCGGCGTCGCAGGAAGACATGAATGCGTTGAAGTCGAGGTGCGGGCCAGTCCCCAAGCGCTCGGCCACTCGCAGGACGAGCTTAGTAAGCGGCTCCTCTTTGGCTCTAGCGCATGAGCTTTCGAACCGCTCCAGCCGGGCCGAACTGAGGTCGACAGCAAGCCTCAGTGGGCGGTCTACCGTCACCTTCCAGTAACCGAAAGCCTTGTTGGAGAATACCTTAGAATTATCAGTTTCGGCCGGGTTCACCATCAGATCACAGATGGCGCGGATGTGCTCCTCGGACAGTTCACAGTTCTTCTTGCCAAGGTTACGACGCAATGGGGCGAACCATTTAGTGGCGTCGATGAGCTGGACCTTACCGCAGCGCTCGGCGCTCTTGCGATTGGTCAGCACCCAGATGTAGCTGGCGATGCCAGTGTTATAGAACATGTTTTCTGGCAGGGCAATGATGGCCTCCAGCCAGTCATTTTCAATGATCCAGCGGCGGATATTGCTCTCACCTTGGCCAGCATCGCCAGTGAACAGTGAAGAACCGTTGTGGACCTCAGTAATACGACTGCCAAGGCGAGTGGCATTTTTCAACTTGGAAACCTTGTTTGCCAAGAACATGAGCTGCCCGTCCGAGGAACGGGTAGCCATCGTATATTCCGAGTCGTCAGCGTGCTGGGTTACAAAACGCGGGTCTTTGAGGTCGCCCTTGCCACCCAGACGCTCCAGGTCGGTCTTCCAGCTCTTGCCGTAGGGCGGATTGGAGAGCATGAAATCGAACTCATGCGACGGGAAAGCATCGCTGGATAGCGTGGAGCCATACCTGATGTTCTCAGCCTCTGCTCCTTCACCTTTCAGCAGCAGATCAGCCTTAGCAATCGCGTAAGTTTCCGGCTGCACCTCTTGGCCAAACAGATGGATGGAAACATCTTTTCCGTGGTCTTTTGCCAACTTCGCCAGGCGTTCCTCTGCCACAGTGAGCATGCCGCCGGTGCCGCAGGCGCCGTCATAGACGAGGTAAGTGCCCGATTCGATCTTGTCGGCAATGGGCAGGAAAATCAAATCGGCCATGAGTTTCACGACGTCGCGAGGCGTAAAATGCTCACCGGCCTCTTCGTTGTTATCCTCATTGAAGCGGCGAATAAGCTCTTCAAAAACAGTGCCCATCGAATGGTTGTCCAGTGCCGCGATCAGCTCTGTTCCATCTACGTCCTGAACCGGTTTGGGGCTAAGATTCACACGGGAATCAAGAAACTTCTCAATCAAGTTTCCGAGAATGTCGGCCTCGACCAGTGTCGGGACCTGGTTGCGGAACTTGAACTTGTCGAGAATTTCCTGAACATTGGGAGAGAAACCATCCAGATAATCTTGGAAGTCTGCTTTTAATTGGTGCTGCTTTGCTCGATTTTTCAGATCCCGAAGAGTAAAAGCGGAAACATTGTAGAAAGCTTCTCTGGACGTCTGACAAAGTGCAGCGTGTTGATTGGCGATCCCGGCCTCATCGAGCTGATTTTTCATGCTGAGCACTTTTTCCTTCGTTGGCTCCAGCACTGCATCAAGACGACGGATTACGGTCATAGGCAGGATTACGTCACGGTACTTGCCACGCACATAGACATCGCGCAGCACGTCGTCGGCGATGCCCCAGATAAAATTCACGATCCTGTTGTGGATCAGATGGTTCACAGTGGCCCTTCTCTATAGGTGCGCCCTGTAGCGGGCAATGGCAACGGGGCTTGGCGTGCTCGGCGTTCCGAGAGTCTTCCGATCTCTGAGATGCGCGTTGGGTGACGCATTGGAGAATGCTGCGACTACCCGTCGTGCGCCGCCCACAGACCCCAGATTTTCGCAGAAGACGAGCGATACCTGCACATCCTGCCGCATGAGGCGAGTGAGGTAGAGGGTGTACCCCAGCTACAAGCGTCCAGATCGAGGCCATGCGGGGCGACGGCAGCGCTAGCACCGCGCGTGCGATCTGTCGAGGCAGTCACTCGACTCGCCTGGCAACGTCCCTGCGACACCTCAGTATCCTCTGTGAGCAACAGAGCTGGCTCAAAACGGTAACTCTGACAGCTACAGTCATGGAGGCGACTCTATCCGCGGCAACCGACACGTTTCGGCTGTCACGCGTGAGGGCCTCCCCCGATTCAGCCGCAGCGGTGCAAGGCCGTACCAGAACTGCAGCCCTTCCTGACCGGCCTGCACCAAGACCACGCCGCCGGTCTCACCCCGCCCTACTGCAGCGGCTCAATCGAACGCTTGAACATGAAACCAAGCTGATCATCGGCGGTGATGTATCTGCGGGTGTCGTCGATGAGTCAAGTCGGCCGGGATTATGACTCGCAGGGGATCTCGATTGCTGCGCAGCGCACCGACTGTCGCCGACGGGCTGAGCAACTCGGCCTGACGATTGTTGAGGAGTATGTTGAGCCGGGGCGGTCGGCGCTGGAGATGTCGAAGCGCGGCGCGTTCCAGCGGATGCTCGCCCGCATCCGCGGCACCGGCGATGTTGATCATGTGATCGTGTACAAGCTGTCCAGGTTCGCTCGTAACCGGGTTGATGATGCTATGGCCATGGCCGACCTGCGCCATCGTGGTGTTACGTTGATCTCGGCCACCGAGTCCGTCGACGACTCTCCGGTCGGTCAGCTCATGCACGGCATCCTCGCTTCGTTCAACGAGTGCCAGTCTCGTGAGTCCGGTGCCGACATCGCTTTCAAGATGGGGCAGAAGGCTCGTAACGGTGGCACTCTATCGGCCGCGCACAACTCGGCTACCTCAACCACATCGACCGCACCGACGGCCGGGATATCCGCACTATCGTCGTCGACCCCGAGCGCGCACCTCTGGTCCGGCTCGGTTTCGAACTGTTCGCCGCCGGCAACCTCACCCTGGACCAGCTCTCCGAGCGCCTCTATCTGCGAGGTCTGCGAACCCGCCCCACCGTTCGACATCCGGCCCAACGGGTTTCGATCAGCAAGCTGTCTCGGATGTTGCGTGACCGCTACTACCTCGGCTACGTCACCTACCGAGGTGAAGAGCTGCCTGGCCGACACGAACCGATCGTGAAGGAGGGCCTGTTCGCCTGTGTCCAGGCAGTTCTCGATGCTCGGGCCGCCGGTTCCTGGCGGCGAGTGCATCACCACCACCTCAAAGGTCTTCTGTACTGCAGCTATTGCCATCAGGCAGGTGGGATCGGGCGGATGATCATCCAGCACACCGTTACTCGTCGCGACGACGAGTACACGTACTTCTTCTGCCGCAATCGACAGCAACGCACCTGCCCGGCTCCGTACGTGAATGTCCTGACCGCCGAACAGGCTGTCGAACGCTATTACGCCACCGTCAGTCGACGGCGGATTGTCGGCTGCCAGGGTGATGGGACCACTTCGTAGCTGGTTTGCCAGGGGGCTTGGGACCACCCTGTTTGCCAGCCGATGGGACCACTTGTGCTGGGGTTTGCCAGTGGATGGGACCACCTTCTGGTTGTTTGCCACGTGATGGGACCACCCCCGGCGCGGCGGCGGGGTTTCCGGTTGCTCGGCCGCTGTATTGGCGGACATGAGCTACCGGGAGGTTTCTGTGATCGAGATCAGGGAGATCCTGCGGCTGTGGTTGGAGGGTCGAGGGTTACGGGAGGTGGCCCGATGTCGGGCGCCGACCGAAAAACGTGTCGGCGCTACGTGAGCCGGGCGCAAGCGCACGGGGTGGACCGTGACGGGGGTGTGGGCCAGCTGACCGATGAGCTGGTGTCGGTGGTGATCGCCGGTGCCCGCCGCGAACCGCCCAGCCCGAAGAGCGAAGTGTGGCAGACGCTGGCCGCGCATCGGGAGCAGATCCAGGCGTGGCTGGATCAGGGCCTGACGTTGACGAAAGTGCACGTCCTGCTGACTCGCCGGGGTGTGGTGGTGTCGTATCGGACGCTGAACCGTTACGCGGGAACAGAATTGGGGTTCGGCAGGCGACGGGCGACGGTGCGGGTGGCCGATTGCGAGCCCGGTGCGGAGGTGCAGGTCGATTTCGGCCGGCTCGGCATGCTCACCGATGCCGAGGATCGTCGGCGGGTGACGCACGGGCTGATCTTCACCGCGGTGTATTCGCGGCACATGTTCGTCTATCCGACCTTCCGCCAGACCCTCGCCGACGTGATCGCCGGGTTCGAGGCCGCCTGGGTGTTCTTCGACGGTGTGTTCGCTGTGGTCGTCCCGGACAACATGAAGGCCATCGTCGATTCCGCCCATGCGACCGACCCCAGGTTGAACGACTCGTTCCGTGAATACGCCGAGTCCCGCGGCTTCGTCGTGGACCCGGCTCGCGTCCGCCGTCCCCAGGACAAACCCCGCGTCGAGCGCTGTGTTCCTTATGCGAGAGCGAATTTCTTTGCCGGAGAACACTTCCGGGATATCGACGACTGCCGGGCGCGGGCGCAGCGGTGGTGCGCCGAGGTCGCGGGGATGAGAATACATGGCACTACCCGGTTGCGCCCGGCCGAGGTGTTCGCCCTCGACGAGGCGCCGAAGCTGAAACCGTTGCCCGACACCATGTTCGACATCCCGGCCTGGACTCATCCGAAGGTGGCTCCGGATCGGCATGTTCAGATCGCCAAGGCGCTCTACAGCATTCCCGGTGATCTGGTCGGGCAGCGGCTGACTGCCCGCGTCGACGCGACCACGGTGAAACTCTACTTCCGCGGTGAACTGATCAAAGTCCATGCCCGCGTCGAGCCCGGCCGCCGCCAGACCGATCCGGCAGATCTGCCGAGCGAGTTGAGTGCGTATGCGATGCGGGATTTGAATGCGTTGCAGCGCAAGGCAGAATCCCACGGTCCTCATGTCGGCGCCTACGCGGCGGCGGTACTCGAGCATCGGCTGCCCTGGACGAAGATGCGGCAGGTCTACCGGCTGCTCGGGCTGGTCCGCCGCCACGGCGCCGCTGCGGTCGACGATGCCTGCCGTCGCTCCCTGGAGGTCGAGGTCGTCGATGTCGGTGTCATCGAGCGTATGCTCACCCGCAGTCCTTCCGGCCAGCAACTGTCGTTGCTGCCGCCCGCGCCTACGGCGTCTCGGTTCGTGCGCGCGACAACCGATTTCGCGGTCCGGAGGCCGTCATGAGCCCGGCGCGGCGCCCTGCCGCCGAACCGGCGGTGAAACCGATCGAGGTCTCCCCGGAGTTGAAGGCATTGATGCGGCGGCTCAAGCTGGGCCAGCTGCTCGACACCCTGCCCGAGCGGCTGGCATTGGCGCGGTCGAACCGGTTGCCGCACCACGACTTCCTGGAGATGCTGCTGGCCGACGAGGTCACCCGCCGTGACCGCCAGTCCGCGCAACGCCGCGCCACGGCGGCGCATCTGGACCCGCAGATGCAGCTCCAGGGCTGGGACACCACCGCGGCGGTCACCTTCGACCAGGAGCTCTGGGCCGAGCTGACCTCGCTGCGGTTCCTCGCCGACGCCTACAACATTCTCGTGATGGGTCCCGTGGGGGTTGGAAAGACTTTCCTGGCCAACGCATTAGGACACATCGCGGTCCGCCGTCATCATTCGGTGCACACCGAACGCGCCGACAAACTGTTCAAGCGGCTACGCGGGGCGCGGCTGGACGGCAGCTACGAAGACGAGATGCGGAAACTGCACCGGGTCGAATTGTTGATTCTCGATGACCTGGCGCTCCACCGGCTCGAGGCCACCGAGACCAGTGATTTCTATGAGTTGGTCGTCGAGCGCCACCGCCAGGCATCCACTGTGATCACCAGCAACCGCGAACCACCGGAGATCCTGACCATGATGGCCGACCCGCTGCTGGCGCAGTCGGCGATGGACCGGCTGCAATCAGCCGCCTACGAACTCGTCGTCGAGGGCGAGTCCTACCGACAACGGCAGAAACCACGACCCGGCAAACCACCCCGTCCCACCGACACGGATTGACCGGTGGTCCGGTCGTGGGTCACCATCAGGGCCCGCGACCGGACCCCAATCCGGTCCCAAGCTCCAGGCAAACCGGTGGTCCATAGACCCCGGCAGGCGACAGGCGGATTGCCGATGTTCTGACCGGCCTGGCCATGAGCGATCTCAGCAGCGACGCTGGCGGTGATGTCTGCGACCCGATCCGGGTGTATCAGCGCTGCACCATCGACCAGCGTCGGCTACTCAACCGAGCGCTCTTCTCTCGGCTCTACCTCGCTGATGACCGCATCACCGGCCATGAACTGTGACCGACGTGCCACTGAGGCAACACCAGCCCCAACAGTCACACAACCTTACGGGAGTCGAACACGGAAACCGTCCCTGACCAGCCGCAACGTACTAACCGCCAGTGCGCAGTGAGAGGCTGCTCGATGATGGAAAGCGTAGATCAAGCCGCAAAAATAGAACTTCTGGTGGAGCTAAGGGGAATCGAACCCCTGACCTTCTCGATGCGAACGAGACGCGCTACCAACTGCGCTATAGCCCCGTGTGGATCGTTGCCGAACCACGCTGAGGAACTTTAGCAGGTGGGGGTGGGGGATGCCGAATCGGCTGGTCGGGGGGATTTGGGTGTGGGTCTGGTTCTGGGTGAGGGGTTGCGGATACAGTGGTGTATCGAAAGCTCGGAGTGGTCTGGAGGTCCAGGTGGCCGGATACGATCTCGTGGTTCGCGGGGGAGTCGTCTATGACGGGACGGGGGCGGCGCCGGTTCGGGCGGATGTGGGGATCGTCGGTGGGCGGGTGGCCGCCATCGGGATCGATCTGCCCGATGGTGTGCGCACGATCGATGCCGCGGGGAAGTGGGTGCTGCCGGGGTTGATCGATGTGCACACCCATTACGACGCCGAGGTGTTGTTCGCGCCGGGGCTGGGGGAATCGGCCCGGCATGGGGTGACCTCGGTGGTGATCGGTAACTGTTCGCTGTCGACGGTCTATGCCGAGGCCGAGGATTGCGCGGATATGTTCGCCCGGGTGGAGGCGCTGCCGTGGGATGTGGTGCATGCCGCGGTCAAGGAGCATCGGAACTGGGGCGATCCGAAAGGCTATGCGGCGGCACTGGAATCGAAACCGCTCGGGGTGAATGTCGCCGCGTTCGTGGGGCATTCGGATATTCGCGTAGCCGCCATGGGGCTGGCGCGGGCCTCGGATCGCCGGGCGCAACCGACCCGCGGCGAGCTGCGGCAGATGGTTCAGATGCTCACCGACGCACTGGATGCCGGATTCGTCGGGCTGTCCACGATCCGCAGCTCGTTCTCGAAGCTCGAGGGTAAGCGCTATCCGGGTCGTCAGCTGCCCTCCACCTACGCCTCCTGGTCGGAGTACCGGCCGCTCAACGACGTGCTGCGGCAGCGGGATCGGATCCATCAGAGCACTCCGAATCTGACCAGCCGGCTCGAGATGGCGAACTTCTTCCTGCAGAGCGTCGCCCGCCGGCACGGCAAACCGCTCAAGACCACGCTGATCTCCGCGGCTGACATCAAGGCCGATCGGACCGTGGTGCGGTTGGCGACAACCGTTGCGGCACTGGTTAATCGGGTGCTCGGTGCCGAATTCCGCTGGCAGCATCTGCCGGTGCCGTTCGAGGTGTACGCCGACGGTATCGATCTGGTGGTGTTCGAGGAGTTCGGCTCCGGCGTCGCGGCGCTGAATATCCGAGATCTGTTGCGCCGCCACGAGTTTCTGAACGATCCCGGATTCCGGCGGGCGTTCCGCAAGGATATGGCCAAGAAGTTCGGTTCGCGGGTCTGGCATCGCGATCTGAACGAGGCCCGGATCGTCGCCTGCCCCGATGCGGCGGTCGTGGGCCGGTCGTTCGGTGATATCGCCTCGGAGCGCGGCATTCTCGCGCCCGACGCGCTGCTGGATCTGGTCGTCGAGCACGGCGCTGCGCTGCGCTGGCGGACCACGATCGCCAACGACCGAGACGCCGAACTGAATCGGCTGGCCCGTTCGCCGCAGGTGCAGATCGGCTTCGCCGACTCCGGTGCGCATCTACGCAATATGGCCTTCTACAACATGGGGATTCGCTTCCTCGAGCGCGTGCATCGGGACGGCTTCATGTCCGTCGAGCGGGCCGTCCATCGGCTCACCGGCGAACTCGCGCAGTGGTACGGCCTGGACACCGGCCGCATCGCCCCGGGCGCGCGGGCCGATCTCGCGATCGTCGATCCGGCCGGATTCGACGGCTCCGGCGCGGACTACCACGAGGAGCCCATGCCGGGCGGCGTGGGCGTGCGACGGATGGTCAACCGCAACGATCGGGCCGTGGCGGCGACGGTGGTCAACGGCACGCTGGTCTACGAGAACGGCGCATTCGCCGACGGTTTCGGCACCTCGTTGCACGCCGGCGCCTTCCTGCGTGCCGTCGGCTGAGAACTACAGCCCGACAGCGGATTTCGCCCGTGCGAGCACATCCTCGAGCCTCGCGGGGGTGAGCCGCCCGGTGAACGTGTTGTGCTGGCTGATTTCTCGAAAGGTGCTGGTTCCCGCAGGCTCGGGTGCGCTACAGACCGGCAGCTTCCTTGGCGTCTGTCAGCACGGCTTCGAGCATTGCGGGGGTGAGTCTTTTCGTAAACGTATTTTGCTGGCTGACGTGATAGCAGCCGAACAGTTCGAGTGGTCGCCGGTCCGGGCGTTGCGGTGGGAGTGAAAGGTGTACGCCGTGGCCGAATTTCGGGCGGGGCCTGGGGATCGACCAGCCCGTCTGCGCCAGGATCGGTAGCAGCGTCTGCCAGCCGAAGGCGCCCAGGACCAGGACGGCGCGCACGGTCGGGGCGAGCAGTCCGAGCTCGGTGATCAGCCAGTCGCGGCAGGTGTCGCGCTCGGTGGGGGTGGGTTTGTTGTCCGGCGGGGCGCAGTGCACCGGTGCGGAGATGCGGGTGCCGAGCAGTCGCAGGCCGTCGTCGCGGTCGATCGCGAACGGCTGATTGGTCAGGCCGACGGCGTGCATCGCCGCGAACAGGAAGTCACCGCTGCGATCCCCGGTGAACATGCGCCCGGTTCGATTGCCGCCGTGGGCCGCCGGGGCCAGGCCGACCAGCAGCAGCTTGGCGTCCGCCGGGCCGAGGCCGGGAACCGGTCGGCCCCAATATGTCTCATCGCGAAAGGATGCGCGCTTCTCGCGCGCGACCTGCTCCCGCCAGGCGACCAGGCGCGGGCATGCCCGGCAGTCGACCAGATCGGCGTCCATCTCGGCCAGGGTGCGATATCCACCGGGCGATGTCGGATCCGGATGCGCGGTCATATCCGCGAGTCTGCCCCTCGCACGCCGGAAGAGTCATGGATCGATAGGTGATACGCATCGATTGCCCGGGATTTGCAATCTTGCGTTCGCAGGACTGCCTGACGGTTCGAGTGAAGCCGGTCATAGTACGCCCCCGTGGGGCGGCCATGTCACCGATCTCTCACAGAGTGGGTTGATAGCATGACCTTCCTGGCAGGCCGGTACGGGGTCGATTTCGAGAGAGTTTCTTCCATGCAGTTTGAGATCGTCGAGCGAGACGAGACGTGGGTGGCCGGTTTGCCGGTGCGAAGCCCGAAACGCGCGCTCGGGGAACTGCGCGATCACGACCTGGAGGCCGCGTGGGCCTCGGTCCTGCATCAAGAGCTCGGCGGGGCGCTGGCCTCTGCCTATACGGACTACTCACCGGAGCTCAACACGTTCAATACGCAAATCGTCGGCTACGAGTGCCGCTCCTTCGCCGGGGTCACTCGCGGCCATATCGTCGCGCGGTTGCCCAAGGGCACCTACGCCCGGTTCTCCTCGGTCGGTAACTTCCCGCAGATCATGACGGATCTGTGGACCCAGATCGCCTACGCCGAGGAACACAACCAGATAAAACGCACGCATACCGGCGATTTCGAATGCTATCCGCACGCCTACAAGATCGATCTCTACCTGGCGGTCGATCCCCGATGACCTACTCGATCGTGGTCCGCGACGAGGCGATCTACAGCGGCCTGGTGGTGCCGCGGATGCGTCCCAGTTTCAAGGTCAGCAACAGCGAGCTGATCGAATTCCTGCGCGATCGGCTGCGCGACCGCGACGGCGCCGAACGCCCGCTGTACACGGTGTACGTGCCGGATCCGGCCGGCAACTACAACGTGCTGGTGAGCTACGACTATCCGGCCGTCGACGCGGTTCCATTGGGGGACGTGCTGATTCGGGTTCCCAAGGGTATCTACGCGCGTTTCGAACCCAACGGTGATTATCACGATCCGGTCGAGGACGTCTGGGCTCAGGTCGACGACGCGACCGCGTCGGCCGAGATCACCCGCGCTTACCGCGAAGAGATCGAAATCTGGCGTGGAACCGACCGCGTGGAGCTGTTCATCTCGATCCTCGTCTAGATAGCTATTGGATAACCGTGCAAGTACCAACCGGTCTTCCGGTTATCGCGGCGCGCCGACACCATGGACGTGACCTGGGGATATTTCGAACCTCACGCCCGGGTTTCGGAAGATTTGCCGGACGTCTGGTCAATTCCGGCAGGATGACGGATACTGCCCTAGGCGACCACATCCGGACACGGCCCCAGCCCGGCCGCGCCGGAAGGGGTTCGGTTAGTCGCGCGACACCGCGCAGCAACGGAGTAGGAACTGTATGACTGTCGAAGCGGTCGCGGTCGGCCCGTCAGTATCCCCCGTGGCGGGGACACTGCGCTTCCGAGATGCGCAATCCGGGTGCACCTTTCATGTCAGCAGCCCGGGGGCGCGGCCGGATCTGTGGGACGAATACCTTGCCGGAGCGTTGCGCATGTATCGCCACTACCGAGTCGAGCGGGCGCTCGAATACGACCGGGTCCGTGCGGGAGGGTTGACGTCGCTGTTCGGGATCGCACAGGACGAGTCGGGGCGATTCGTCGCGGGTGTGCAGGCTCGCGGTCCGTATCTGAACGTCGACGAGGTGCACGCGCTCCAGGAATGGCGAGGGTTTTGCGGGCGGTCCCTGATACGCGATATGGCCGCGGAGAGACTGCTCGCGGGCGTGGTCGAAATGAAGGGCGCCTGGGTGGAGCTGGGATCACCCGCGCGGTCGGAATTGAGCAACACCATTTCCCGCTGTGCGGTGCACTTCCCGATGCTTCTGGGTGCTCGCTATGGATTCGCCACCGTGGGTACCTTCGCCGCAGGGCGACATATCACCACCGGTGGCGTGGTGGTAGCGGATGTGCTGCCAGTGCCGTATCCAGACGATCGCTACCGCACAGTACCCATTTGGTGGGACACCCGGACCTGCGCAAGATTCGCCACCCCCCAACAGGATTCGCTGATCCGGTCGGAGTGGCTGATGTTGACCATCGAAGCCGAACCGTGGCCCGCGGGCCTGGATTTCGCAGTGGAGGCGCAGCTCCGATATGTCAGGTGAGACCGAGTCGGACGTCGCTTACCGACCTGTGATCCTCGCCGAGGTCGATGCCGGCGGACGACAGCGCCTGTGCGAACTGCGTGCGGATCCAGGAATCGAATGCATTGATCTTCGGCCTGCGATACGCCGGGAATTCGACGAGCTGCCCGAAAGGCCGTTCCCGCCGGAAGCCCCGGAACAGGATCGGTGGGTCTACTTCCCCTGGCGTGGAACGCTGGTGGCCCTGCCTGGAGAGCGCACCTTTCGCGCCGTCCGACTGGATCGCAACCGCAACAAGCTCACTCGTGCCGAACAGGACCGCCTCGGCGAGCTGACCGTCGGCGTCGTGGGGCAGGGGGTGGGGCATGCCGTTGCCTACACCCTCGCCCTGGAAGGGATCTGCGGCCGGCTTCGGCTCGCCGACGGCGATCGCATCGCATTGTCCAATCTCAATCGAATTCCGGCGACGATCTTCGATATCGGCGTGAACAAGGCCGTGGTCACCGCTCGCCGGATCGCCGAGATCGACCCGTTTCTGCCCGTGGAGATCGTCGACGGCGTCGGCGAGGACACCCTGGACGCGTTCCTCGACGGGTTGTCGATCGTGATCGAGGAGTGCGATTCGTTCGATATGAAACTGGCGATCAGAGAGGCCGCCCGTCGGCACGGTCTACCGCTGATCATGGAGACCAGCGATCGCGGTCTGCTCGATATCGAGCGATACGATCTGGAGCCCTCCCGGCTGCCGTTCCACGGCCTACTGGGAGATGTGGACACGGCCCGGCTGGCCGGCCTCACGGCACGGGAGAAGACACCGCACGTCCTGCGCATTCTCGAGCCGGGCGCCCTGTCGGCGCGGATGCTGGCCAGCATGGTGGAGTTGGGCGAATCCGTCGCGAGCTGGCCCCAGCTCGGAAGTGAGGTGCTGCTGGGCGGCGCCAGCGTGGCGGCCGCCGTGCGCCGGTTCGGGCTCGGTCAGAAGTTGCTCTCGGGGCGCGTCCGGGTGGACCTCGAACAGGCCCTGGACCTGCTCGCCGAACCGACGCCGCAGCAGCCCTCGGCCTGGGACGAGGTGGCGGACGAGCGGCCCGAGCCGGGCGGGGCGGTGTCGGCCGTGCTCGCCTGTGCGGGGCGGGCTCCCTCGGGTGGCAATGCCCAGCCCTGGGTGTTGCGCTCGAATCGGGAAGGGATCAGCATCGATCTGATGCCGGAACGGTCGTCAGCGATGGACATCGGTTACCGGGCGAGCGCGGTCGCCGTGGGTGCCGCGCTGTATAACGCCCGTACCGCCGCCGCCGCGCTAGGGCTGCTCGGTGAGTGTCGGCTCAGCGAGCGGGGACCCGCGCCCCTGTCGGCGATCATGTATCTCGGCGATGGCAGCGATCCGGATCTTGCTGCCGACCACCCTATGGCACTGCGCCGAGAAACCAACCGGCACAAGGGAACCGGCGATCCGATCCCCGAGTCGGTTATCGCCGACCTGAGGGCGGCGGCACGAGCGGAGGGTGCCGCGCTGTGCATGGTGACCCAGCCCGACGGCCTCGGCGAGGTCGCGGATGTGCTCGCGGCGTCCGATCGGGTGCGATATCTGACGCCGGCACTGCATCGGGAGATGATCGCCGAACTGCGCGGCCCCGACGACGATCTCCGCACCGGTCTCGACCTGCGCAGTCTGGAGCTGTCGGCGGACGAGTCGGCGGCGCTGGAGGTGGCCCGGCGGACGGATGTGATGGCGGAGTTGCGCGCGGGTGACGCCGGTCGGCCCCTCGGCTCGTATATCCGGGAGCGGGTCCGATCCAGTTCGGCGGTGGTCGCGGTGACCTTCTCCGCACGGTGTGTGGAGCTGTCCGATTATGCGCGGGCGGGTGCGGCGGCAGAGCGCGTCTGGCTCGCCGCGCAGCGGCACGGCCTCGCGGTCCAACCGATCTCTCCGGTCTTCTTATATGCGCGACGCCCCAGCGAACTCATCGCGATTTCACCCGCGTTCACAGATACACTGACCTCACTTCAACGCCGGTTCCTGAACCTGCTGGGAGTGTCTGAACAGGAGGCCGTGGCATTGGTACTTCGGATGAGCTATGCGCCGGATGTCACCGTCGGTAGCAGAAGACTTCCCGTACCGGATATGGACACCTGCGGATAGCGCGATCGGAGACACGGTGCCACGGCGAACGCTCGACTCACTGGTGACGCAGGTCGCCTCGGAGTTGATGGGAGTCGACGCCACGACGATGGTGGCGGCGACGGAGCGTGTGCTGGCCAAACTGGTCGAGTATTTCGATGTCGACTTCAGCTATCTGCGACACACCGACCGGGAGCGTCGGGCAACCGTGCTCGTGGCGGAGTGGCCGCCCCGGGAGGGAGTGCCCGATCCGGACCCGCTCAGGATCGTCTACTTCAGCGATGCCGATTCGGTGTTCCGCTCTCTCGAACATGCCACCGAGCCGCTCATCGCCCGGCCGTCCTCGGAATACTCCGACTATCAGGAAACGGTCCGGAAGGCCTCGGGGATCTCCGGTGTGACGGGTGCCGCGGTACCGCTGGTGTCTCGGGGTGAACCCACCGGGCTGCTCGGCTTCATCAAGGTCGGTGACCGTGAATGGAGCACCCGAGAGTTGAACGTGCTCAAGGCGATCGCCGCCTTGTTCGCACAGCTGCAGGCTCGTGTCGTCGCCGAGGAACGACTGCGCTACATCGCCCTGCACGACGATCTCACCGGATTGGCCAACCGCCGCGCCCTGCTCGAACATATGGAGGAGCGGCTCCGCCCGGGCAGTCCGGGGCCGGTGGCCACCTTCTTCCTCGACCTGGATCGGTTGAAGGCGCTCAACGACTTTCTGGGGCATACGGCCGGGGACAACTTCATTCGCACCTTGTCGGCGCGGCTGCGGGAGAACTTGGAGCCGACCGACATGATCGCGCGCCTCGGCGGCGACGAATTCGTGATCGTGCCGGCCAAACCCATGGACGCCGTGGCGGCCGAGCTGGAGGCGACCCGGCTGCAGCAGTTGATCATCCGGCGCGTCTCGGTGGGTGGCGAGTCGGTCAGTCGCGGGGCGAGTGTCGGTGTGGCCCTTGGTATTCCAGGTGAGACAACGGTCGCCGACGTGCTGCGCCGCGCCGATCACGCACTGTTGTCGGCGAAGTCCGGCGGTGGCAACGGCGTGGCGGTGTTCACCGACGCCATGCGCGCCCAGTTCGAACTGCAGGACGACGTGGAGCTGAACCTGCGTGGCGCGGTCTCCGACGGTTCCCTGCTGCTGCACTATCAGCCCGAGGTCGACCTGCGTACCGGGCGCATCGTCGCGTTGGAGGCGCTGGTGCGCTGGCAGCATCCCACCCGCGGTCTGCTGCCGCCCGGTGCGTTCGTCGGCGTGGCCGAGGCGACCAACCTGGCCGGTGAACTCGGCCGGTGGGTCATTCGTACGGCCTGCGCGCAGTTCGCGGCATGGCGGGCACGAGGCCTCGCCGCCAATGTGGTGATTCGGATCAACGTCTCCCCGGTGCAACTGGTCAGCCTGGACTTCGTCGAATCGATCGAGCAGGTTCTGCGCGAATACGGCATCGATGGCAGTTCGGTGTGCTTGGAGATCACCGAACACGTTGTGGTGCAGGATCTTACGCGCACTCAGGTGACCTTGCGCGGACTCAAGCGGATGGGCGTGCAGATCGCCATCGACGATTTCGGCACCGGTTACAGCTCGCTGTCACATCTGAAGGCTCTGCCGGTGGACGCGGTGAAGATCGATCGCGGATTCGTCCAGCGCCTCGGCGTGAGCACCGATGATCTGGCGATCGTGAAATCGATTGTGGGACTTGCCGGTTCGTTCGGATTGGGCGTGGTCGGCGAGGGTGTCGAGACCGCGGTCGCGGCGCGCACCCTGGTCGGGCTCGGCTGCTACCGCGCACAGGGCTTTCTCATTTCCCGGCCGGTACCTCCGGAAGAGGTCGAGGTGCATCTGGCGGCCGGGCGAATCCCGCTGGATCTGGAGCTGCCCAAGGTATCCCGCGGCACCTTCGGTGGCTGACCGGCTGAGGGCCGCCGCTCCCGATTAGCCCATACTTCCGCGCCTGTTCACGCTGTGTTGACCCGAGTGGTCTGGTGGGCGGGAACGATCGGCGGGTGCGCATCGTTCAGCTGGCGAACTTCTATGGTCCGCGGTCTGGGGGACTTCGCACCGCCCTGCATCATCTGGGGGCGGGGTATGTGGCGGCGGGGCATGAGGTGGTGTTGGTCGTGCCCGGGGCACGGCGCGGGGAGGAAGTGCTGGGGAGCGGGGTGGTGCGGATTACCGTGCCCGCGGTGGGGATTCCGTGGACCGACGGATATCGGGCGGCGGATCCGCGGCGGGTGGCCGATGTGCTGGCCGGATTGCGGCCGGATGCGCTGGAGGTGTCGGATCGGCTGACGTTGCGCGGGTTCGGCCGGTGGGCGCGGCGGCGGGATATCGCGGGAGTGATGATCTCGCATGAGCGGCTGGATCGGCTGCTCGGGCAGGTGCTGCCCGGGCCGATGGCGCGGCGCGCGGCCGATGCGGCGAATCGGCGGACCGCGGCGGAGTACGACATCGTGGTCTGCACAACCGAATTCGCGCAACAGGAGTTCCAGCGCATCGAGGCGCCGAATGTGGCGCTGGTGCCGCTGGGTGTGGATCTGGAGATGTTCAGCCCGCGCCGGCACGACGGACGGCTGCGTGCCGAACTCGGCGGGGGAAATCCGCTGCTGGTGCACTGCGGCCGGTTATCGGTGGAGAAGCGGGTGGATCGCAGTATCGCGGCGGTGCACGCGCTGCGACGCGGGGGATGTGACGCGCGGCTGATCGTGGTCGGCGACGGGCCGCGCCGGGAGTCGTTGCAGCGGTTGGCACGCGGGCTGGCCCCGCTGGGCGACGGGCGGGCGGCGGTGCACTTCACCGGATTCGTGGAGGATCGCACACGGCTGGCGACGCTGTTGGCCAGTGCCGACGTCTCACTGGCGCCCGGGCCACACGAGACGTTCGGGCTGGCCGCGCTCGAGGCGCTGGCGACGGGCACGCCCGTGGTGGCCAGCCGATCCTCGGCGCTGGCCGATATCGTGACCGCCGACTGTGGTGCGGTCGCCGCCGATCATCCGACCGCGTTCGCGCAGGCCGTCACCGATGTGCTGGCGCTGCCGCTCACCCAGCGCCGGCTGGCCGCGCGCAGCCGGGCCGAACAGTTTCCGTGGCGGGTCGCGGTGGCCAGGATGCTGAGGGTTTTCACGGGTCGCTGACGGCAGGTTTCGAGCCCGGAGCGTCGCGAGCCCGTATGCTCCTCGGCAGCACAGGAATACGTCCGGTCAACAGCATTCGAGGAACGGCGTGCGTGATCGCTTGAAGTCCGTCAGCGGTAAGAAGACCCTGATCACCGGTGCGGCCAGCGGAATCGGGCGTGCGACCGCGATCGCCGCGGCGCGCGCCGGGGCCGAGCTGGTGCTCACCGATATCGCCGCCGAGGGGCTGGCCGATACGGTCGAGGCCATCGGGCGCGACGGTGGCAAGGTGCTGGCATCGCGGGCCCTGGATATCAGCGATTACGAGGCGGTCCGGGAGTTCGCCGAGGAGATTCACGCGCAGCACGGCAGCCTCGATGTGGTGATGAATGTCGCGGGGGTGTCGGCCTGGGGCACCGTGGAGAATCTGGAACATCGGCACTGGCGGCGGATGATCGATGTCAATCTGATGGGCCCGATCCACATCATCGAGACGTTCGTTCCGCCGATGGTGCGCGCCGGGCGCGGCGGGGCGCTGGTGAACGTGTCCTCGGCGGCCGGACTGCTGGCCTTCCCGTGGCATGCCGCCTACAGCGCCAGCAAGTTCGGCTTGCGCGGGGTGTCGGAGGTGCTGCGATTCGACCTCGAGCGGCACGGGATCACTGTGCATCTGGTGGTGCCGGGCGCGGTGGACACCCATCTGGTCGAGACCGTCGAGATCGCCGGGGTGGATCGGGACGATCCGCGAATTCAGCGCTACACCAAGCGTTTTCAGAAACATGCCGCATCGCCGGAGAAGGTGGCCCAGCAGATCCTGCGCGGTATCGAGCGCAATCGCTTCCTGATCCATACCTCCCTCGAGGTCCGCTTCGGTTACTGGTGGGCCCGCAAGTTCGCCTGGCCGTACGAATTCGTCATGCGCCGCGCGAACGATGTGTTCAATTCGTTCCTACGCTGATTCCGCGGGTTCGACGCAGCCGTCGAGGTCGTCCTTGGCGCAGTTGAGGTTCACATCCAGCACGCGCGCGCCCGGCCCCTGGTCGCCGAGTTTGTCGTGCCAGTTGGCGATGCGGCAGCTGGCCAGGGACAGACAGCCGCAGCCGATGCAGCCGGTGAGACTGTCGCGCAGCCGGACCAGCTGTTCGATGCGCTGATCGAGATCGGTCTGCCACAGGGTGGACAGCCGTTCCCAGTCCTTGCGATTGGGGGTGCGGCCCTCGGGCAGGGTGTCCAGGGCCTTGCGAATCTCGCTGAGCGGGATCCCGACTCGCTGCGAGATGCGGATGAAGGCGACGCGACGCAGAGTCTCGCGGGAGTAACGGCGCTGATTACCGCTGGTGCGGCGGCTGGTGATCAGACCCTCGCGTTCGTAGAAATGCAGCGCGGACACCGCGACTCCGCTACGTTCGGACAACTGCCCGGGTGTGAGCTCCTTGGCTTGCCAGGTGGTGTGCTGCATATCCTCAACAATACTTTAGGTTAGATGAGGTTTATGCCCGTTCGGAAGAACTGGGGGGCGGGGTGGGGCCAGCGAATTCCGTGCCAATGCGGCCCGTGACGATTACGGTCGAAGCCATGGAAGCAGAGGCTGTGCCGTCGGCGCGACCGTTTTCCGTGACAAGCGAGGTCGGTGCGCTGAACACGGTGCTGTTACACCGACCCGGTGACGAATTGCGTCGGCTGACCCCGCGCAACAACGATCAATTGCTGTTCGACGGAATCCCCTGGGTCGAACGCGCCCAGCAGGAACACGATGTCTTCGCCGACGTGCTGCGCGGGCGCGGGGTGGAGGTGCTGCTGCTGCGCGAACTGCTGGTGGAGACGCTGGCGGCGAGCCGGCCCGGCCGCAGCATGGGCATCACCGCCGCGGTCGACGCGCGCCGCATCGGCCATGGGCTGGCCGAGGATCTCAAGGCATATCTGCGCGGGGTGCCGCCGGGGGATCTGGCCCGCGTTCTGATGGCCGGGATGACCTTCGACGAGCTGCCGTTCGGGCCCGATGCCACCTCGCTGGTGCGGCGCATGCATCACGGCACCGACTTCGTCATCGATCCGCTGCCGAATCTGCTGTTCACCCGCGACTCGTCGTTCTGGGTGGGCTCGAAGGTGGCGATCACCTCGTTGGCCCTGCCCGCGCGGGCCCGCGAGACCTCGCTCACCGATCTCATCTACGCTTTCCATCCGCGTTTCCTGGGTGTGCGGCGGGCCTATGAATCGCATACCGCGCCGATGGAGGGGGGTGACGTGCTGCTGCTGGCCCCGGGTGTCGTCGCGATCGGGGTGGGCGAGCGGACCTCCCCGGCCGGGGCGGAGGCCCTGGCGCGCAGCCTGTTCGAGGACAGCCTGGCCCGGACCGTGCTGGTCGTGCCGATCGCGCAGAACCGGGCGACCATGCATCTGGATACCGTGTGCACGATGGTCGACCGCGATGCGGTGGTGATGTATCCCGCGGTGCGGGATTCGCTGTGCGCGTTCACCATTCGCAAGGAGGACGACGGTACGGTGAGCATGTACGGTCCGGATCCGTTCCTGCCGGCCGCGGCCGAGGCGATGGGCATCGACAAGCTGCGCATCATCGATACCGGACTCGACGGCGTCACCGCCGAACGAGAGCAGTGGGACGACGGCAACAACACCCTCGCGCTGGCGCCGGGCGTGGTCGTCGCCTACGAACGCAACGAGAATACGAACGCGCGGCTGACGGACGCGGGTATCGAGGTGCTCACCATCCCGGGCTCCGAACTGGGCTCGGGCCGTGGCGGACCCCGCTGCCTGTCCTGTCCGCTCGCGCGCGACGAGATGTGAGACGGCCATGCTCGAGATTCCGGTCGACCATCATTCGACGGTCCCGCCGTACGAACAGTTGCGCCAAGGCATCATCTCCCGGGTCCGGTCCGGTGAGCTGACGGCCGGAACGAAGATCCCGACGGTTCGGGCGCTCGCGGCCCAATTGAGTCTGGCGCCCAATACGGTGGCGCGCGCCTATCGCGAACTGGAACAGGACGGGGTACTCGAGACCCGCGGGCGACTGGGCTCGTTCATCGCCTCCTCGGGCGATCCGACCCGGGATGCGGCCGGGCGCGCGGCCACCGAATACGTCGCCGTCATCCGGCGGCTGGGACTCGACGACGAGGCGGCGCTGCGCTACGTACAGGCGGCGCTCAACGAATAGCGGTCACTTCCAGCTGGGCAGCCACAGATGGTTGTGCCAATCGTCCGGCGTGATCGGCAGGGCCGTGAGAATCGGCCACAGCCAGATGAAGTTGGCGACCACGAGCGCGAGATACAGGCATACCAGTAGCAGATTGAGGTTGCGCCGCTCGGTGGTGATCAGCCAGCGCCGCCCGCCGGGTCCGCGGGTGAACGGTGCGGGCCCGAGGATATCGCCGAGTACCAGCGCGATGCCCATCGCCAGGAACGGGGTCAGCACCAGCGCGTAGAAGTAGTACATCTGCCGATCCAGTACCGCGAACCACGGCAGGATGCCCGCGCCGTAGCCGACCAGTACCGCGGCATAGCGCCAATCGCGCCGGGTCGCGGTGCGCCAGATCGCCCAGGCCAGCATGGGCAGCGCCAGCCACCAGATGGCGGGCGTGCCGATCAGCATCACCGCCTTCACGCAGACCGATTGCCCGCAGCCGGTCACCCCGGTGTCGGCGTAGTAGTAGAGCATCGGCCGCAGCGACATCGGCCAGGACCACGGCTTGGACTCCCATGGGTGGTGATTACCGGCCGAATTGGTCAGGCTCTCATGGAAATTCAGCGATTCACCGTGGTTGTGCCACAGCGAGCGCAGCGCGTCGGGCACCCAGGACCAGAAACCGTCGGATCCGATCGGATCCTTCCCGGCGTAGGGATTGCCGACCGAATAGCGGTCGTAGCCGTCCTCGCTGGCGAACCAGAACGAATAGCTGCCCAGATAGACCAGCACCGGTATGAGCACCAGCGCGTAGAGAGCGGGGCCGATATCGCGGATCGCGGTGCCCGCCCAGGGCCGCGGCACCCGATAGGCCCGCCGGGCCGCGAGATCGAATCCGACCGAGAGCAATCCGAACGCGGCGATGAAGTACATCCCCGACCATTTCGTGCCGCAGGCCAGTCCGAGCAGCACGCCGGCGCCGAAACGCCACCAGCGCACCCCCAGCCGAGGTCCGTAGACGCTCAACGCGATTCGGCCCTGGGCGTCGGCGCGGGCCAGCCGCTCGCGCACCCGGTCGCGATCGACGATCAGGCAGCCGAAGGCGGCCGTGACGAACAGCGCCTGGAAGATGTCGAGCATGCCGATGCGCGACCCCACGAAAGTGGTTCCGTCGCAGATCAACAGCAGGCCCGCGAAGGCGCCGATCAGCGTCGAGCGGGCCAGGCGGCGGGTGATGCGGATGGCCAGCAGCACGATGATCGATCCGGCCACCGCGGCACTGAACCGCCAGCCCCAGGGGCTGTAGCCGAAGATCATCTCGCCCAGCGCGATCATCTGCTTGCCGACCGGCGGATGCACGATCACCCCGTAGGCCGGATTGTCCTCGACCCCGCCGCCGGTGAGCATCTGCCAGGCCTGCGCGGGGTAGTACTTCTCATCGAAGACCGGCGTGCCCGCATCGGTGGGATAACCCAGTTCCAGGAACCGGGTGATCACCGCGATCGTGGTGAGGAACAGCGTCACCACCCAGCCACGCGCCCAATCGGTTGGTCCGAAGTCGGGGGAGGGGCGTAGTGGCGCCGGACTGGACAATGCCGGGCCCGCGCCGATCGGCGGTGCAACGTCGGTCAGCTGGGTCACGCGCTCGAGTCTATTGGGTCGTGTGGTGGGGTAGGGGGACTGGAAGTGAGACGGGAGTGGTGATGACTGAGCAGCCCGCCGGGCGGTTGGTGCTCGCGGCGACGCCTATGGGGGACGTCGGGGACGCCTCGGCGCGGCTGCGGGAGGCGTTGGGGTCGGCGCAGATCGTGGCCGCGGAGGATACGCGGCGGACGAAGGCGCTGGCCAAGGCGTTGGAGGTGGAGATCACGGGGCGGGTGGTGAGCTTCTACGATCATGTGGAGGCCGCGCGGATCCCGTTGCTGCTGGAGGAGATCGAGGCCGGGAGCACTGTGCTGCTGGTGACCGATGCGGGGATGCCGTCGGTCAGCGATCCGGGGTATCGCATGGTGGCCGCGTGTGTGGAGCGCGGGCTGGCGGTGACCTGTCTGCCCGGACCGTCGGCCGTCACCACCGCGCTGGCCCTGTCCGGATTGCCGATGGAGCGATTCTGTTTCGATGGTTTCGCGCCGCGCAAGGGCGGCCAGCGCAAGCAATGGTTGCGCACGTTGGTGCGCGAACCGCGGGCCGTCGTGTTCTTCGAGGCGCCGCATCGACTGGCCGACTGTCTGGCCGACGCCGTCGAGGTGCTCGGCCCCGGCCGCCGCGCGGCGGTCTGCCGCGAACTGACCAAGACCTATGAGGAGGTCGTGCGCGGAACGCTCACCGAACTGGCGGCCTGGGCGGTCGAGGGCGCGCGCGGTGAGATCACCGTGGTCGTCGAGGGCGCCCCGCCGCTGTCGGCCGATCCCGCCGAACTCGTCGACGAGGTCGAGGCGCTGGTCGCCGAGGGTATCCGCCTCAAGGAGGCCTGCGCGGAGGTCGCCGCCGCCACCGGCGCCTCGCGCCGCGAACTCTACGACGCCGTGCTGGCCGCCCGCGTCGAGTGATCCCCGGCTTTTCGGGGCGTGTTTGAAACGCGGATGTTTCGTATCATCGAAGGGTGATGGTGCCGATTCTGTGGGCGGCACCATCGCGATCGCAGGCTCAGTCCTTGGGCTCCACGTACTTCGGGAACACCGGCTCGGGCGCGGGCAGTGCGAGTCCGGCCTCGATCGGGGTGGCCAGATCGGCGAAGCCGCGATGGGTCTGCCCGAGCTGATCGAGGATGCGATCCGCCGATCCGGGAATGATCGGCTGCACCAGGATCGAGACGATGCGCAGTACCTCGAGGGTTACGTACAGCACCGTGGCCTCGCGGGCGATATCCTCCGGCGTGCCCGATTTGGCCAGCGCCCAGGGCTGCTGCGCGGAGAAGTACCGGTTCGTCTCGCCCAGCGTCAGCCAGATCGCGTCCAGCGCGAGATGCATCTGCTGCTGGTCGAATTCGGCGCGGCAGCGCTCGAGCAGACCGTTCGCGCGGTCGAGCAGTTCGCGATCCTCGGCGGTGAACTCGCCCGGAGTCGGTACGGCCGAACCGAAGTCGCGCGCGACCATCTTCAGGCTGCGCTGCACCAGATTGCCGTACTCGTTGGCCAGATCGGTGTTGATCCGGCCGACGATCGCGTCGTGGCTGTAGGAGCCGTCCTGCCCGTAGGAGATCTCGCGCAGCAGGAAGAACCGCACGGCATCGAGCCCGTAGTTCTCGACGAGGTCCAGCGGGTCGACCACATTGCCGACCGACTTCGACATCTTCTCGCCCTTGTTGTACAGAAACCCGTGCACGAACACGCGTTTGGGCAGTTCCACCCCGGCCGACATCAGGAACGCGGGCCAGTACACGGTGTGGAAGCGGGTGATGTCCTTGCCGATGATGTGCAGATCGGCGGGCCAGAACTTGCGGAACGACTCCGAATCGGTGTTCGGGAAGCCCACGCCGGTGATGTAGTTGGTGAGCGCGTCGACCCAGACGTACATCACATGCGCCGGATCGCCCGGCACCGGAACGCCCCAGTCGAAGGTGGTGCGGGAGATGGACAGATCCTTCAGCCCGGCCTTCACATAGCTGACGATCTCGTTGCGCCGCGTCGCGGGCCCGATGAAATCGGGCCGCTGCTCATACAATTCGAGCAGCCTGTCCTGATACTTCGACAGGCGGAAGAAGTAGTTCGACTCCTCGGTCCACTCCACCGGCGTGCGTGTCTCGGTGGCCAGCCGGGTGCCGTCCTCGAGGACGGTCGTCTCCTCCTCGGTGTAGAACGCCTCGTCGCGCACCGAGTACCAGCCGGAGTAGGTGTCGAGGTAGATATCCCCGGCCGCCTTCATACGCTCCCAGATCGCGACCGAGGAGATCTGATGATCCTCGTCGGTGGTGCGGATGAACCGGTCGAAGGAGATGTCGAGGGTCTTGTCCATGGCCTCGAACACATCGGAGTTGCGCGCGGCGTACTCCTCGACGGTGACGCCCGCGGTCCGCGCGGCCTGCTGCACCTTCTGGCCGTGCTCGTCGGTGCCGGTCATGAAGAACACATCGAAGCCGTCCAGGCGCTTGAACCGGGCCAGGGCGTCGGACGAGATGTACTCGTAGGCATGCCCGATATGCGGCGCGCCATTGGGATAGGCGATGGCCGTGGTGATGTAGAAGGCGGGGCGTCCGGGTGCTGTCATGGTGTCACTACTGTAGTCCGCGTGACCCTGACCGCTCATGCCGATATCCCGCGCGACCATGGTCGGTAACCGACCCGCGCCCGAGGCTCCCGAACCGCTGTTCCCGCTGGTCGACGCCCATACCCATCTGGACGCCTGCGGCGCCGACGATGCGGAATCGGTTGCGGCCGTGGTGGATCGGGCCGCCGCGGTGGGCGTCGGCCGGGTGGTGACCGTCGCCGACGATCTCGATGCCGCGCGCTTCGCCGTCCGGGCCGCGCAGTGGGATCCGCGGGTGTACGCCGCGGTCGCGCTGCATCCGACCCGGGCCAACGCCCTCGACGATGCCGCCAAGGCCGAACTGGAGAAGCTGGCCGCTGATCCGCGTGTGGTCGCGGTCGGCGAGACCGGGCTGGACTACTACTGGCCCGGCAAGCTCGACGGCTGCGCCGAGATCGAGGATCAGGTCGAGGGCTTCCGCTGGCATATCGATCTGGCCAAGCGACTGGACAAGCCGCTGATGATCCACAACCGCGAGGCCGATCACGATGTGCTGGCGGTGCTGCTGGACGAGGGCGCGCCGGATACCGTGATCTTCCACTGCTTCTCCTCCGACGCGGCGATGGCGATGGCCTGCGTGGAGGCGGGCTACATCCTCAGCTTCTCCGGCACGGTCAGCTTCCGCAACGCCCGCGAATTGCGCGAGGCGGCGAAACTCGTTCCGGACGCGGGGATTCTGGTGGAGACCGACGCGCCCTTCCTGACCCCGCATCCGTTCCGCGGCGCCCCCAACGAGCCCTACTGCCTGCCCTATACCGTGCGCGCCCTCGCGGAGCTGCGCGAACGGGATCCGGCCGAACTCGCGGCGATCACCACCGCCAATGCCGAACGCGTATACGGCATCTGAGCCCGCTCAGTGGGCTGGATCACAGGGCGACCGTTCGGTGGGCGCGCTGTGGTTCTGCCCACTAACATGACCGCGTCGTAATCTATCCGCGGCCGTGTTATCCGGCCGTTATATGGAAATCGCCTGGTCTATACCATCTATTGCCAGGCCCTGACCCCGTCGTTATCGTGTTGTGACCATGCCGGAGCTTCGGATGTCCGCTCTCCAGCGGATCAACTCGTCGCGATCGCCGCTGCTGTACGCGGCGATCGGCGCGATGCTGATCACGCTGATCCTGGGTGCGTCCCTGGCGATCCTGCACCGCAAGACCGTGACGCTGGTCGTCGACGGCCAACAGTCCACGCTCAGCACGATGTCGGTGAATGTGCGCGGGGTGGTGAAGGCCGCCGGATTCGTGGTGCACGCCAAGGACGCGCTCGCACCCTCCGGCGATGCCGCGGTCCCCGACGGCGGGACCATCACGCTGAACCGGGCCAGGCCCGTGGCGGTCACCTTCGACGGCAAGGTGCACCAGCTGTGGACGACCGGCTACACCGTCGCCGACGCGCTGACCCAATTGCAGATCCCCACCGACGTTTTCGTCTCACCGCCGCGGCCGACACCGCTGCCGCTCGAGGGCGCCGCATTGGCGATCACCAGTCCGAATACGGTGCTGCTGGGTAATAACGGCGGTGCGCCGGAGATCGTGCGCATCGCCGCGCCGACGGTCGGTGAGTTGTTGCAGGTCGAGCACATGCCGCTGGTCGATCAGGACACCGTCGAACCGCCGGTGGATACCAAGCTCAGCGTCGGGATGAAGATCACCGTGACGCGCAAGCGGGTGGAGAATCGCCTCGAGCGCGTGCCGCTGGATCCGCCGGAGAACGTCATCGAGGATCCGACGATGAATATGAGCCGCACTGTGGTCGAGGATCCCGGTAAGGCGGGCGTACAGGATGTGACGTTCGCCGTCTCCATCGTCAATGGCCATGAGGCGGACAAGAATCCGATCGCCAGCACCGTGATCGTGCCGGCGGAGACGAAGACCGTCCGCAAGGGCGCCAAGCCCGGCACCGAGGTGCCGCCCGTGCGCGACGGGGTGATCTGGGACGCCCTGGCCGGATGCGAATCCCATGGCAACTGGGCGATCAACACCGGCAACGGGTATTACGGCGGAATCCAATTCGATCAGGGGACCTGGGAACGCCAGGGCGGCCTGCGCTACGCGCCGCGGGCCGATCTGGCCACCCGCGACGAACAGATCGCCATCGCCGAGGTGACGCGGGCCCGGCAGGGCTGGGGTGCCTGGCCCTCGTGCACGAGTCGGCTGGGGATCGGCTGATCACATCAGCGCGCCGCCGTCGACGCGGATCTCCGATCCGGTGATGTAGCGGCCCTCGTCGGAGGCGACCATCGCGACCACGCCCGCGACATCGTCCGGCGTGCCGAGCGCGCCCCGGTCGAGCCAGCCGGTGAGCCGGGCGAACAGCTTCCAATCGGTGTCCTCGGGCACGGCCAGATTCGAGGTGAGGCCGGTGTCGATGCCGCCGGGGACGATATTCACCGCGCGCAGGCCCTGTTTCGCGTATTCGAGCGCGATCGCGTGCGTCATCGCGTTCACCCCGCCCTTCGAGGCCGAATAGGCGGCCATATAGGGATGCGCGCCGAAGGCCGAGGTGGAGGAGAAGTTCACGATCACCGGATGGGTCCCCCGCAGCAGATGCGGGATCGTGGCCTGGATCATCAGGAAGGTTCCGGTCAGATTGATCGCGATGACCTGATTCCAGGATTCCAGGGACATCTCGTGGGTGTGCGCGGCGCGGTGGATTCCGGCGGCGTTGACCAGGACATCGAGCCCGCCGAGGAATTCGGTGGCCGCGGCGGTGCCCGCCCGCACCGAGTCGGCATCGGAGATATCGACCACCACGGTGTGCAATCGGGCGCGGGTATCGCCGTCGACGGCCTCGACGGTCCCCTTCAGACCCTCCTCGGAGATGTCGACCCCTGCCAGCACGGCGCCCTCGGCCAGGAGCCGGCGGGCGATACCCCGCCCGATTCCCGAACCGGCTCCGGTGACGAGCACTCGTCGTCCGTCGTATCTACGCAGCATTGCGCTCGTCCTAACTCTCTGCGGACCATTTCGCGACACACCGAAACTAGAACGGGTATCAGTTCGCGTCAATGTGTACGATTCGTGCCGATCGGTCTGGTCTCGTCCCGGTTTGCTTGACGCAACGGAAAGTGGTGCTGGATGCGATTGCTCGGTTCCCGTAGGCGCATGGCGGTGGCCGTCGCGACGGCCGGGACGGCTCTCATCGTGAGCGGGACGCAGGCGGATGCGGCGGTGTCCGCGCCCGGGACGCCGATCACCGTCGTCGCCCGGCCCGACGGATGGCGGGGGATGCCGGGCGTCGGTTCCGTGCTCGAGTACTGGACGAGCGCCTCGGACGGATCGACCCAGCCCGCCACGGGCGCGGTCTTCGTCCCGCCCGGTCCGACGCCTCCCGGCGGCTGGCCGATCGTCGCCTTCGATCACGGCTCGCTCGGCCTCGGACCCGATTGCGGCGGGCAGGCCGAACCGGAGAAGGGGCCGTGGCCCGACCGCCGGGTGCACGAGGACACCTTCCTGCGCGGCTTTCTCACCAAGGGGTTCGCGCTGGTCGCGCCGGACTATCTGGGGCTGGGGCGCTTCGATACCGGCACCCATCCGTATCTGGAGTTGAAGACCGAGGCGAGCTCGACGATCGATATGGTCACCGCTGCCCGGACCGCGCATCCCGAACTCGGGCGCAAATGGGTGGTGTTCGGTGGTTCGCAGGGCGGTCAGGCGGCGCTGGGCACCGGATATCTGCAGCGGAAACTGGCTCCGGAGTTGGACTTTCGCGGCACGATCGCCCTCGACCCCGAATCCGAGGTGGAGAATCTGCTGCCGATGGCCGGGCCGTGGGGGCCGGATCTGCCCAGCACGATCGGCGATGCGCTGACGGCGGTCGTGGTGAGCATTCTCGCCGGGCTGCGGACGGGGCGACCCGATGCGAAGGTGGACGGCTACCTCTCGCCGCGCGGCCGGCAGATCCTCGACAGTGTCGCCAAATCGTGCCTGGACGCGATCGCCGACCGCGTGACCGGGGTCGGTGTCAGCGATCTGCTGTCGAAACCGTTGTCGGACAATCACTTCCGTGCGATGCTGGCCGACTATCTGGGTGTGCCGGTCAGCGGTTACGACCGGCCGATCCTGCTGCTGCTCAACGCCCTGGACCTCTCGGTGCCCTCGCCGCTGCACGCCGCCCTGGTGGCTCGCTTCGCCGCCAATCACGTCGACTACCGGGCAGTGACCGGTACGGGGCGGCATATGCAATTGAACAAGGAGATGACGGCCGCGGTGGACGAATTCCTCGCGCGCGTGCGCGAGGCGTAGCTCTCACCCTGCTCTCACAAACCGCCGGTACGCTCGCCCCGGTTTTGCTGGTGCGAGAAGAAGTGCGGTGGTCATGCGGGTCTCGGGTAGCTGGCGGGTGATCGTCGCCGCGGCGGTGTCGGCGGGTGCGATGGTGTGTGTTGCGGCTCCGGCCCAGGCCGCGGGGGTCGCGGGGACCGCGATCTCGGTGATCGCGCAGCCCGACGGCTGGCGGGGGATGTCCGGCGGCGCGGTCGTCGACTACTGGATGACCGGATCGGACGGCTCGGTGCGGCCCGCCAGCGGCGCGCTGTTCGTGCCGAGCGGCGCGGCCCCGGCGGGCGGCTGGCCGATCATGGCCTACGACCACGGCACCTCCGGGCTGGGACCCGGATGCGGCGGGCAGTCCGATCCCGCGAGCGCGCCCTATCCGCAGAACAAGGCCAAGACGGATCGGACCCTGAAGTACTTCCTGGACAAGGGATTCGCGGTCGTCGCACCGGACTATCTCGGACTGGGCCGCTTCGACACCGGCACCCATCCGTATCTGGAACGCAAGACCGAGGCCACCGCGACCATCGATCTGGTGCGCGCCGCCCGTGCGACCCATCCCGAACTGTCGCGCACCTGGGCGGTCTTCGGCGCCTCGCAGGGCGGCCAGGCCGCGCTCGGCACCGGTCACCTGCAGCGGAGCTATGCGCCGGATCTCGATTTCCGCGGCACGATCGCGCTGGATCCCGAATCCGATGTGGAGACGCTGCTTCCCGCGGCGGGCCCGTGGGTGCCCGACGTTCCCGGGATGAGCGGTAACGGCACCACCTCGTTCATCGTCAGCATCCTCGCGGGTCTGCGCGAAGCTCGGCCCGGTCTCGATGTCGACAGCTATCTGAGCCCGCGCGGCAAGGAGATCGTCGACGGCGTCGGCGGGCTGTGCCTGGACGCCATCTCCGATCGCGTGCAGGGCGTGAGCATCGGTGAGCTGCTGTCGCGCCCGCTGGACGATCCCGCGTTCCGGACCGCCCTCGCCGACTACATGGCAGTCCCCACCAGCGGCTACGACGCCCCGATCCTGTTGCTGCTCAACGCCGCCGATATGACCGTGCCCGCCCCGCTGCACGCGACCCTGGCCGCCCAGCTGGCCGCGCACGGCGTCGATTTCGGATCGGTCGTCGGCACCGGGAAGCACTGCGAGATGGACGATCGCATGTGGTCGGCCGTCGATGCCTTCACCGCCCGGATCCTGGCGAGGCCCGCGCAACACTGAGCCGCGGCGAGCGCGACCCGTGCCGCTTGGTAGTTTGTCGGGCGTGTCCGAACCTGTTATCGCTGCCCGGGGGCAGGCCGAATTGCTCGGCCCGGCCGAGGTCCGGGTATTGGCGGAGCGGTTCGGCGTGCGACCCACCAAACAGCTCGGGCAGAACTTCGTGCACGACGGGAACACCGTCCGGCGGATCGTCGCCGCGGCGGGCGTCGGGCGCGACGATGTGGCGGTCGAGGTCGGTCCGGGACTCGGCTCGTTGACGCTGGCGCTGCTGGATGTGGTGGATCGGGTGATCGCCGTCGAGATCGATCCGGTGCTGGCCGCGCGGTTGCCGGGAACCGTCGCCGAGCGCGCGCCCGGACTGGCCGAGCGGTTGAGCGTGGTCGAGGCCGACGCGCTGCGGGTACGGGCCGCGGATCTGCCGGGCCGCCCGACCGCGCTGGTGGCGAATCTGCCCTATAACGTCGCGGTTCCGGTGCTGCTGCATCTGCTGGCCGAATTGCCGAGTCTGCGAACCGCTCTGGTGATGGTTCAGGCGGAGGTCGCCGATCGGCTCTCGGCCGAACCCGGATCGCGCGTCTACGGTGTGCCGAGCGTGAAGGCCGGATTCTTCGGTACCGTCCGCCGGGCCGGGGCCGTCGGCCGCCAGGTCTTCTGGCCGGTTCCCCAGGTCGAATCCGGTCTGGTCCGCATCGAGCGCTACATCACCCCGCCGTGGCCGCAGGACGACGACCATCGCCGCCGCGTCTTCGCCGTCGTCGATGCCGCATTCGCCCAGCGCCGCAAGACCTTACGCGCGGCCCTGTCGGGCTGGGCGGGCTCGGCGGCCGAGGCGGAGAATCGCCTGGTCGCCGCGGGCATCGATCCCACTGCCCGCGGCGAAACCCTGGACACCGCCGCCTTCGTCAGGCTCGCCCAGCAGGGCTAGATCCCGGCGCGAAATGCCCGCAGCCGCAGGCTGTTACTCACCACGAACACACTCGACAGCGCCATCGCGGCCCCGGCCAGCATCGGATTGAGCAGGCCCGCGGCGGCCAGGGGCAGGGCCGCGACGTTGTAGCCGAAGGCCCAGAACAGATTGCCCTTGATCGTGCGCAGGGTGGCCCGGGACAGGCGGATGGCCGTGCCGACCGTGCGCAGATCGCCGCGGACCAGGGTGATATCGCTCGCCTCGATCGCGACATCGGTGCCGGTGCCCATGGCCAGGCCCAGATCGGCCTGGGCGAGGGCGGCCGCATCGTTGACGCCGTCGCCGACCATGGCGACGACCCGGCCTCGATCCTGCAGCCGTTTCACCACATCCAGCTTGTCGCTGGGCAGTACCTCGGCGATCACCTCGTCGATGCCGACCTCCTCGGCGACCGTACGCGCGGCCGCGGCATTGTCGCCGGTCAGCAGCACCGGGGTCAGGCCCAGTGCCCGCAGGTCCGAAATCGCCTCGGCGCTGGTGGATTTGATCGCATCGGCGATTACCAGCACGCCCCGCGCGATACCGTCCCAGGCGACCACGATCGCGGTCCGTCCGGCGGCCTCGGCCTCGGATTTGGCCCGCCCCAACGACTCCGGCACCGCGACGGCCCAATCCGCGAGCAGTTCGGTGCGCCCGATCACCACCGCGCGCTCGCCGACCATGCCCTGTACGCCCTTGCCGCCGTGGGAGACGAACTGCCGCACCGGCTCCGGCGTGAGTCCGCGCTTCGTGGCCCCGGCGACGACGGCCCGCGCCACGGGATGTTCGGAGCCGTGCTCCACCGCGGCCGCGACCGCGAGCAGTTCGTCCTCATCCTGACCGGTCACCGGAATCACCTGTGCCAGAGTCATCGTCCCGGTGGTGACGGTGCCGGTCTTGTCCAGCACCACGGTATCGATGCGCCGGGTCGACTCCAGCACCTGCGGACCCTTGATCAGGATGCCCAGCTGCGCCCCGCGCCCCGTTCCGACCAGAAGTGCGGTGGGCGTGGCCAATCCGAGTGCACACGGGCACGCGATGATCAACACCGCCACCGCCGCGCCGAACGCGGTCGCGATCGATGCTCCCGAGCCCAGCCAGAAACCCAGCGTCACAACGGAAATCGCGATGACGATCGGTACGAACACCCCGGCCACTCGATCGGCCAGCCGCTGCACCGGCGCCTTACCGTCCTGCGCCTGTTCCACCAGCGTCGCCATCTGCGCCAGCTGGGTATCCGAGCCGATTCGGGTGGCCCGAACCGTCAGCACCCCACCGACATTGACGGTCGCGCCCACGACCTGATCACCCGGACCGACCTCGATCGGCGCCGACTCACCGGTCAGCATGCTCATATCGATCGCGGAATTGCCGTCGGTCACCACGCCGTCGGTGGCGACCTTCTCCCCGGGGCGGACCAGGAAGGTCTCATCGACCCGCAATCGGTCGACGGGAAGCCGGATCTCGACGCCGTCGCGCAGCACCGCGACCTCCTTGGCGCCCAATTCCAGCAGCGCCCGCAGCGCCGATCCGGCCCGCTCCTTGGCCCGGGTCTCGAAGTATCGGCCCGCCAGGATGAAGACGATCACCCCGGCCGCCACCTCGAGATAGATATTCCCCGCCGAAGAGCCGCGCTCGACGGCGAGGCTGAAACCGTGCTTCATACCGGGCATTCCGGCATCGCCGAAGAACAGCGCGTACACCGACCAGGCATAGGCGGCGAGGGTGCCCAGCGAGATCAGGGTGTCCATGGTGGCGGTCGCATGCCGCGCGTTGACCCACGCGGCGCGATGGAACGCGGCCCCGCCCCAGAACACCACGGGCGTGGCCAGCGTGAGCGAAAGCCATTGCCAGTTACGGAATTGCAGGGCGGGCGCCATCGCCAGGGCGATCACCGGCACGGCCAGCGCGAGGCTGATCAGTAACCGCTGCCGCAGCTGTCGCGCCGGTGACGGCGTCGAATCCGCCGCTGCCCCAGCCGAAGCGGCGGTGTCGCGCAGCTGGGCGGTGTATCCGGCGTCGACGACCTTCTCGATCAGATCATCGGCGCTCACCGAGGTCGGGAAGTGGACCCGCGCCTTCTCCGTGGCGTAGTTGACCGTCGCGGTGACACCGTCGATCCGGTTGAGCTTCTTCTCGATTCGGGCCGCGCACGAGGCGCAGGTCATACCGCCGATCTCGAGTTCGACCGAGCGTTCACTCGTGGGCGCGCTCATCGTGACCCCCTGTCGTGACCGTCTGAGAATCGCCGTGCCCGGGGGGCCGGGTCGCTCATGAATTCGCCACCTCGTACCCCGCCTCGTCGACGGCGGCGACGACCTCGGCATCGGAGATCGGCGCGGCGGATTCGACCAGGACCCGGCCGGTGGCGAGGTCGACATCGACGCTGGAGACGCCGTCGATCCTGCCGATCTCCTTCTGCACCGCCGACACGCAGTGGCCGCAGGTCATGCCGGTGACGGTGTAGGTGCTGGTGGCCATGATCGACTCCTCGGTTTCGGTTTTATACGGTGCGGGGGTATCCCCGACATCTCTGAACATACCCATGGGGGGTACTAGAAGCAAGTGCCTTGTCACATGAGGGCGGTGTCCGCATTACGCTTGGGGCTCGTGCTTTCAGTTGTGCCCAGTCCCGTGGTCGTGCGGGCGCCGTCGAAGGTCAACCTGCACCTGGGAGTGGGTGAGGCTCGCCCCGACGGCTATCACGAGCTGACCACGGTATTCCAGGCGCTCTCGTTGAGCGACGACGTGGAGATCGCCCCGGCGAGCTCACTCGCGGTGCGAGTGAGCGGCGAGGGCGCGGCCGACGTGCCGACCGATCGTACGAATCTGGTCTGGCAGGCGGCGGTGCGACTCGCGCATGTGGGCGGCCGAGCGCCGTTGGTGGAGATCGCGATCCGCAAGGGGATTCCGGTGGCGGGCGGTATGGCCGGCGGCAGCGCCGATGCGGCCGCCGCGCTGGTCGGGCTCAACGAGCTGTGGGATCTGGGTCTGGCGCGCGATGAGCTGGCGGCGATCGGGGCCGAACTCGGCAGCGATGTGCCGTTCGCGCTCTACGGCGGCACCGCGCTGGGGCGGGGGCGCGGGGAGAAGCTGCTGCCGGTGTTGTCCCGCAACAGTTTTCATTGGGTGTTGGCCCTCGGCAAGGGCGGTTTGTCGACCCCGGCGGTGTATCGCGAACTCGATCGACTGCGCGACCAGGGCGATCCGCCGCGCCTGGGCGAGCCTCAGGAACTGTTGCAGGCGTTGGCCTCCGGCGATCCGCGTCAGCTCGCCCCGCTGCTCGGCAACGATCTGCAGGCCGCGGCCCTGTCGCTGAAACCGGAGCTGCGCCGCACGCTGCGCGCGGGCGTGGAGGCGGGCGCCCTCGCCGGAATCGTCTCCGGTTCGGGGCCCACCTGTGCGTTCCTCTGTGCCGACGAGGCCGCGACCGTGGCCGTCTCGGCCGAGTTGTCCGGGGCCGGGGTATGTCGCAGCGTCCGCACGGCCAGCGCGCCGGTGCCGGGAGCGCGGGTCCTCGGTGAGCCCACCCCGCGCCCCTGACCTCCGACCGATCAGCCGACGATATCGGCGATGCGGTCCACCTGATCGGAGTCGGTGCCAACTTCGCCATCCCAGTAGGCTGGCTCGAGGTAAGTACCGACAACACCGAGGACCCATGGCAAACCTGATCAACCTGGAACAAGTCCACAAGAGTTTCGGCATCACGCCGTTGCTGGACGACGTCTCGCTCGGCGTGCAGGAGGGCGAGCGGATCGGGGTCGTGGGTCTCAACGGCGGCGGTAAGACGACGCTGCTGGAGGTGTTGACCGGACTCGAGCCGCCCGACAGCGGCCGGGTGAGCCGCGTGGGTGGGCTGCGTATAGCCGTGGTCACCCAGCGCGGCGTGCTGCCGGAGGGCGCCGCGGTCGGCGAGGTGGTGCTCGCCGGTCTGGCCGAGGACGCCCGGACCGACGGGGTGGCCGAACATGAATGGGCCGCCAATCCGCGCATCCGGAATGTGCTCGAGGGCATCGGCATCGCCGACCTCGGCATGGACGCCCCGGTCGCGAACCTCTCCGGCGGCGAGCGTCGCCGAGTCGCATTGGCGGCGGCCCTGGTTCGCGAGCTCGATCTGCTCGTGCTCGACGAGCCCACCAACCACCTCGACGTCGAGGGCGTGCAATGGCTGGCCGAACATCTGCTGGCGCGGCGTAGCGCCCTGGTCGTGGTCACCCACGATCGCTGGTTCCTCGACACTGTCGCCACCCGCACCTGGGAGGTGGTGGGCGGCAAGGTGGAAAGCTACGAGGGCGGCTACAACGACTGGATCTTCGCCCGCGCCGAGCGCTCTCGCCAATCCGACGCCTCCGAGGCGCGCCGCCGCAATCTGGCCCGCAAGGAGCTGGCGTGGCTGCGCCGCGGCCCACAGGCCCGCACCTCCAAACCGCGCTACCGCGTCGAGGCGGCCGAATCGCTGATCGCCGATGTGCCGCCGCCGCGCGACACCGTCGAACTGGCCGCCTTCGCGCGAAAGCGGTTGGGGCGCGTGGTGATCGAGCTCGAGGACGCCACCCTGTCCACCCCGGACGGGCGCGAACTGGTGCGCGATCTGACCTGGCGGCTGGCCCCGGGCGAGCGGGTCGGCCTGGTCGGCGTCAACGGCTCCGGCAAGACCACGCTGCTGCGCGCGCTGGCGGGCGATACGGAACTGCCCTCCGGCAAGCGCATTCAGGGCCAGACCATCCGAATCGGCTGGCTACGTCAGGAACTCGACGATCTGCCCACGAAGATGCGTGTGCTGGAGGCGGTTTCGGATATCGCTGAGCGAATCACGTTGGGCGACAGGGAGGTCTCGGCGAGCCAGCTGGCCGAGCGGCTCGGCTTCACCCCGGCCAAGCAGCGCACCCCGGTCGGTGATCTGTCCGGCGGTGAGCGTCGCCGCCTGCAGCTGACCCGCATCCTGATGAGCGAGCCCAATGTGCTGCTGCTCGACGAGCCCACCAACGACCTCGATATCGACACCCTGCAGCAGCTCGAGGATCTGCTCGACGGCTGGGCGGGCACGCTCGTGGTGATCAGCCACGACCGCTATCTGATCGAGCGCATCTGCGATTCCACCTGGGCCCTGTTCGGCGACGGCAAACTCACCAACCTGCCCGGCGGCATCGAGGAGTATCTGCGCCGCCGCGCCGCACTGGCCGGGACCACGCGCCGCGCGGGCGCCGCACCCGCGAATTCCGCCGCGTCCGGGACGGATTCGGCCGCCTATCGGGCCACCCGCAAGGAGCTGTCCAAACTGGAACGGGCCATCCAGAAGCTCGACGAACGCGAGGCCCGCCTGCACAAGGCCCTCGCCGAGGCCGTCACCGATCCGGATAAGCTCGTGAGCCTCGGCACGGAACTGAAACAGGTCCAGGCCGAGAAGGAGTCCACCGAGGAGCGCTGGATGGAACTCGCCGAGCAGGTCGGTTAGCTACAGCGCCTGATCCAGCGGCGGTACCGGCAGGCAGGTGCGGACGAAGTCCGCACCGAAGCCTGTCAGCGCGATGCCGCGATAGAACACCTTGGTGCCGAATCCGCTGCGCTTGAGCAGTTTCCGCACCTCGGGCTGGGATTCCAGGAGCTGATAGCGGGTCGGATTGTCCAGCGGTTCGCGGGTCCATTCGGCCAGGCCGAGGCGGCGCAGATTGGTCAGATAGGAGTCCGCGCGATCCGGGAAGCGCAGGGCCGCGTCCTCGCCGATCATGTTGAGGCCCATGGCCGTTCGCGGTGCGCCCGGATTCAGCGCGCGTCCGGTGCGCACATCGAGGGCGGGCTGCGGACCGTCGAGATACAGGTGGCGCAGGATCCGCGCCTCGTCGGGGGCCAGTTCGGCGAGGATGCGCGCGAAGGCCGGATGATCGTCGTCGCCGGCGTGCACATCGGCCGAGCGGCGCAGCAGTTCGGCACCGCGATCGCGCAGGCCCGGTATGTTCGCCGTCGCGTTCGGCGCCTCGGATCCGGGCGGGATGCCCAGGGCCCGGCGCACCGAATCCCGCACCTGTTCACCGGCTTCGGATAACACCTCGCGCGTCGGGCGCCCGGCCATACTGCCGCGCACGACGGTGCTCGTGACACCCAGCGCGGTGCCCAGCCCCCACGCGGTCGCCTCGGTGACCGCCGACAGGGCGACCCAGACGACGCCGGTCGCGGTGCGCACGGGCCCGGTGGAATGGACGGCGGGGGTTGTGCTCCGCCTTGGCACGAGTTCGGTGGAATACCCGCGACTTTCGTCGTTGTCCGAGTCGTTCACCACGGCCATGGTGCTACTCCTGTTCCGAAGATCAGGATATGAGCGTAACCCGCGAACAGGCCCAATACGCCGCCATGCACGAACAAAAGCCACTCGTCCTGTTTGATGGCTGAGCGCAGCATGTCCACGAAGTCCGGCGGCTTCAGCGCCGCCATCTGTTTGGCGATGTAGACGCCGACCTGTTTGCTCTGCTGGGCGTTGAACGCCGGATCGGAGAAGGCGGCCGGTGCGAGATCCTTGGTCTTATCGGTGAGTCTGGTCTGCAGCGTCTCGTAATCCCGGCTGCCGATCATGAACTTCAGGGCGCCGCGCGCGGGCCCGAGCGCGCGATCGGTCGCCGGGCGCACGGTGTCCTCGAGGATCTGCATGGTGCGATCCGAGCGCGGTCCGTTGAGCAGTTCGTCGCCGATATTGGCGTAGGTCATGATCTGGCTGGCCACCAGATCCGCATAGCCCTCGGTGATTTCGGGCTGGCGTTTGATCAACAGGCCCTGCCGCCACGGGCACCACCATTTCGGATAGGCCGGTTCGAAGATCAGATTGATGCCGATCCAGTTGACCACCCAGCCGATGATCACCCCGCCGACGGGCAACACCACCAGCGGATGCGGATACAGATGCATCAGGAATACCAGCACCACACCCATCGGCGCGCCGAAGTAGAAACCGAAGTTCTGCATGAACCGCAGTTCTTTTGCGCCGAGCACCTGGAACACCATGTTCAACAACTGCGGCCGCGATTGGAAGTAGCGGATCACCATCGACTTGACGTCGAGGAGCTGTTCGATGTTGTTGCCCAACTCGTCGGTGAGCTCGCGCAGGATCTCGGGCAATTGCTGGCGCACCCGCTCGTGCACCATCTCGCGAATCTGGGTGGGCAGGTTGAACCACAGCTGTGGATGCTCACGGATCGCGATTTCCTCGACGATGTCGCGGATCTGATCCTGCGCGATGTCGATGAAATGCTCTGCCAGCGCGTCGGGATCGAGCTCACGGTAGAAGTCGCCGACGCTGCCCAATTTGGCCAGGCCCTTGTCCACGGCGATCGAGGCCATCTTGTCCGCGCGTGAGGGCACGATGCCCTGCCACCCCATCCGGCCGTCCCACTGCAACAGTGGCAGCACCTGAATTCGCTTCGGCAGATAGGGGAACAACCATCGCAGCCCCGGAACATGCAGGCCGTGGAAGTGGAGCGGCTTGAACAACATCAACACGCCGGTCCAGTTGGTGATGTATCCGATGACTCCGGTGAACAGGGGGATGGTGATCAGTTCGAGCCACCAGCTCGGGGCGACATTGAACAAACTCTCCAGCACGACACCCTCCTGCCGACCCCAATACCGGTGACCGCCGCCACACCGGCACCTCAACGTACCCCGTCGGCACGCTGGACCTTACTGTGGATTCAGGAAACCGGTCCAATTCTCGTGAAGGTTCCCCTTCACTGGACCCTTGGGTGGGAGACTTCGGTCACACGCGGGTCTGGAATGTCGCGCTCACGTCGCGGGTACCGGAAGAATGACCCTCACCACATCATCGGCGACGGCGGCAATAACGCGTGGGCCGCGCACCCACCTTGGATACGGAGAAGGACGTGGCAGACGACAGGACCGGACAGGATGTGGTCCGCCCCGGTTCCCGTGCGGTGGAACGCAGCTCAGATGTGGAGCAACGGCAGATCAGCAACGAGGCCCGCCTGATTCGCGGCGTATTCCGCGCGGCCGGACTCGCGGCCGGGACCGCGGTGCGGGGCAGTCAGTGGGCCGTCGGCACCACCTACGAGGTGGGCAAGCAGATCACCCAGGCGGCATTGGACGGCGAATCGTCCGCCGAAATCGCCGAGCGCGCCGGGGCCGCATTGCAGTCGGTGGCGCGCAACATCCTCGGCGTGACCGAGGGTTCGGTCCGCGAGATCGTCAGCTACGTCCCGACCTCCAACGGGCACAATCATCATCAGCAGACCGCGCTCGCCACCGGTTATGTCCGGTCGGGGACGCTCGACGATCTGCGTCGGCGCGGCGATGCGCTGCTGGCCCGGTCCGCGGATGTGTACTTCACCGAGGATGTGCATCCGGCCTACGACCGCATCCTGGACCAGATCGCCCCCGACGAGGCCCGCATCCTGCGGTTCATGGCGCTCAACGGGCCGCAGCCGTCGGTGGATGTGCGCACCAATCGCCCGCTGGGCATCGGTTCGGAGCTGGTCACCGGCGATCTGACCTCGGTACCCGAACAGGCCGGGGTGCGCTATCCCGATCGCGCCCGGTTGTATCTGATCAACCTCAACCGGCTCGGGCTGCTGATCACCTCCGACGATCCGGTGGTGCTGAGCCGCTATATGGTCCTCGAGGTGCAGCCGCTGGTCGAGACGGCATTGAAGCAGGCCGGTCGCGCGCCCAAGATCGTGCGAAAGAGCCTGCGCTTGACCGGGTTCGGCGAGGACTTCTGCAAGACCTGCTTCACCATCAACGGGAGCTAGGCCCGGACTCGGCTCTGCTACAGATTTCCCGATCCGTGCGAATCTTCGGCATCGGATGGGATTGTTGAAGTATGGATTCCGATGCCGTCTCCTCGATAAGCCGGCTGAAGTTCCGGTACCTGCGGGCACTCGACACCAAGTCCTGGGACGACTTCGCCGACACCATGATTCCCGAGGCGACCGCGACCTACAGCGAGTATCTGCAGTTCGAATCGCGCGACGCGTTCCTGGCGTTCATGCGCAACACCCTCGGCCCGCATGTCATCACCGAACACCGCTGTGACCACCCGGAGATCGATATCGACGGCGATGTCGCGACCGGCACCTGGTACCTGGCCGATACCGTGCTCATCCCCGGTCACAACATGCTGCTGCGCGGGGCGGCCTTCTACACCGATCGCTATGTCCGCTGCGATGACGGCCAGTGGCGCATCGCGCACACCGGCTACGAGCGGACCTACGAGGTCGTGCTGTCGCTGTCGGATCTGCCCAGCCTCCGATTGACCTCCAGCCGTTGGGGATTGATCTCCCGCGAACCCGGAATGCAATCCGACGGCGACGGCTCGGACGCGGCCGAGACCATGGGTTAGTCGGCGGCGGCGACCAGCGGCTCGAGGGTCATCGTCGACATTTCCTTCTGGATGTACTGCAGCCGCCACTTATCGCTGAACAGGGCGAGCAGCGCACCGTCGGTGCGGGTGAAGACCTCGACCCCGCGCTGCCGATCCAATTCCGGCGCGGATTCGGCGTCGGTGCGCCGGGCCAGCTGATACGGCAGGAAGTCCAGCTGTGTCTCGACGCCGAACTCGCTCTGCATGCGGGCGGTGACCACCTCGAACTGCATCGGTCCGACCGCGGCCAGCACCGGCGAGGCGTCGCCGCGAGTGTCGTTGCGCAGCACCTGCACCACGCCCTCGGAGTCGAGCTGATCGATGGCCTTGCGGAATTGCTTGTACTTGCCCGCGCTGCGGGCGCGCAGCGTCGCGAAGTGTTCGGGCGCGAAGGAGGGAATCGGCGGGAACTCGACCTTGCGGTCGATGAACAGCGTGTGCCCGGGCGCGAGCGCGGTCGCGTTGACCAGGCCGACCACATCGCCCGGATAGGCGGTGTCGACGGTGGTCCGCTCCCGGCCGAACACGGTCAGCGCGTACTTGGTCGCGAACGGCCGCCCGGTCTGCGCATGCGTGACCACCATGCCGCGCTCGAATTCGCCGGACACGATGCGCATGAACGCCAATCGGTCGCGATGCGCGGCATCCATACCGGCCTGCACCTTGAACACCACCGCGCTGAACGGATCGGCCGGATCGCGCGGCTCGCCCTTGACGTCGGCGCGCGGTCCGGGCGGGGGAGCAAGGGAGACAAGGGTTTCCAGTATCTGCCGCACGCCGAAGTTGAGCATGGCCGAGCCGTAGATGACCGGTGAGGTCTGCCCCGCCAGGAACAGTTCCTGATCGTGGTCCTGACCGGTGGCCGACAGCAGTTCGCTCTCCTCGACCGCGGTGGTCCACACCTCGTCCTCGCGGGCCTGGGCCTGCTCGGGGGTGTAGGACTCCTCCGGCGCGATGGTCGCGCCGCCCGCGGTGCGGGTGAAGTGGATGTATTCGACCGGGGCGCCGTCGGTTCCGCGGCGCAGCAGGCCGCGGAAGTCGCCGGCGATGCCGACCGGCAGGAACAGTGGGGTCGGGGTGAGGCCGATGCGCTCGGCGATCTCGTCGAGCAGTTCCAGCGGCGCGCGGCCCGGCCGGTCCCACTTGTTGATCACGGTGATGACCGGGATGCCGCGATGGCGGCACACTTGGAACAGCTTGAGCGTCTGCGGTTCCAGACCCTTGGCGGCGTCGATGAGCATGACCGCGGCGTCGACGGCCGTCAGCACGCGATAGGTGTCCTCGGAGAAGTCCGAGTGGCCCGGGGTGTCGACCAGATTGATCACGCAGTCGCCGTATTCGAACTGCAGCGCGGTCGAACTCACCGAGATGCCGCGCGCCTTCTCCATCTCCATCCAGTCGGAGACGGTCGATTTGCGCCCGGCCTTGCCGTGGATCGCGCCCGCCTCGGAGATGACCTTGGCATGCAGCGCCAGCGCCTCGGTCAGCGTCGACTTACCGGCGTCGGGGTGTGAGATGACCGCGAACGTGCGGCGCCGCGCTACTTCCTCGGCCAACCGCCCGGACATGGTCGCCCTGGCGGTAGTGGAAGGCCCGGAGGCGGCAGCTTGCGTAACCACGGAGGGACCCGCGGACGCCGCATCGACATTGCCTGTCGGGGAATTCACGGAACGGCTCCTCTGCGCGGGGTCGGCAACCGTTCCAGGGTACTGGACGGTGCGGGTCAGCCGCCCGGCGAGTCGAGGTGCCGGGCCAGGGTCGCCCGGACCAGTTCGGCCACATCGGCCCGGGGCGCGATCAGTTCGATACTGCGATTGGCGACCAGTGTGGCGATACCGTGCAGATTCGCCCACAGCTCCAGCGCGTGGTCACCCGGGTGCGCGGGGACGCAGGCCGCGACCAGTTCGGTCCAGTCGCGGAAGAACGGCAGCGTCTGTCGCCGCAGATTCTCCCCCGAACCCTCCAGCAGATCGTGGCGGAACATGAGGGTGAACATCTCCGGCCGCTCACCGGCGAAACGCACATAGTCCAGGGCCATCCGCTCGATCCGGGCGCGCGGTTCGGCCGCGGCGTGCGCCTCGAATTCGGCTCGCAGATCGGTGAATCCGCGCGCGGCCACGGCCGCCAGCAGCGAACTATGGGTCGGGAAGTGTCGCCGCGGCGCGCCGTGGGACACCCCGGCCTCCCGCGCGATGGCCCGCAGTCCGAGCTGTCCGGCGCCGACCTGCTCCAGCAGCTCGACGCCGGTGCTCACCAGCCGTTCCCGCAGCGACTCCTCGACTCCCATGCGGGCCATTGTCGCGCCTATGCCGCGGCGGGCACCGCCTGCGGTTCGGTCTCGCGCGTGGTCAACGAGGCGGGCGGACGATCGAACGCCTCCTGATCGAGAATCCCCTCGCGCCTGGCCACCAGCACCGGAACCACCATCTGCCCGGCCACATTGGTCGCGGTCCGGATCATGTCCAGGATCGGATCGATCGCCAGCAGCAGGCCCGCGCCCGCCAGCGGCAGGCCCAGGGTGGACAGGGTCAGGGTGAGCATGACGATCGCGCCGGTGAGTCCCGCCGTGGCGGCCGAGCCGACCACCGAGACGAAGGCGATCAGCAGATAGTCGCGGATGCCCAGTTCGGTGCCGGTGATCTGCGCGACGAAGATGGCCGCGAGTGCCGGATACACCGCCGCGCAGCCGTCCATCTTGGTGGTCGCCCCGAACGGAACCGCGAACGAGGCGTATTCGCCCGGCACTCCCAGCCTTTCGGTGGTCATGCGCTGGGTCAGCGGCATCGTGCCGATCGAGGAGCGGGAGACGAACGCCAACTCGATCGCGGGCCAGGCCTTGGCGTAGAAGCGGATCGGGCTCACCCCGCCGACGACGCGCAGCAGCACCGGATAGACCACCAGCAGCACGATGAGGCAGCCCGCGTAGACCGCGACGGTGAAGGTCGCCAGCGGGCGCAGCAGATCCCAGCCGTAGGTGGCCACGGCCTTGCCGATCAGTCCGGCCGTACCGATCGGGGCAAGCCGGATCACCCACCACAGCGCCTTCTGCACCAGCTGCAGCACCGATTCGGCCAGTGTCAGAACGGGTTTGGCGGCCTCGCCGAGCTTGATGGCGGCGACGCCGAAGACCAGGCCGAGGAATACCAGCTGCAGCACATTGCCGCCGGTGAACGCGCCCACCACATTGGTCGGAATGATGCCGGTGAGGAAGTCGGTCCACCCGCCCTTGGTATCGGGCGCCGTCGCGCCGGTCAGCGAAAGGTTCACGCCGTGGCCGGGATTGGTGATCAGGCCGAGCGCGATGCCGACAGCGACCGCGATCAGCGACGTGCCCAGGAACCACAGCAGCGTCCGCCCGGCCAGTCGGGCGGCATTGGTGACATGCCGCAGCCCCGCGACGCTCACCAGCACCGCGGTGAACACCAGCGGCGGCACCGCGAGCTTGAGCAGCTGCACGAAGAGGCCGCCGACCTGCTTCAGCGTGCTCGTGAGCCAGACGACATCCCAGGTTCGGGCGATGAAACCGGCGACGATGCCGACCACGAGGCCGAGCAGGATCTGCACACCGAAGGACCAGCGCGCCGGATTCAGAACGCGGGCACGCGAAATGGGGGAAGACATGACGAACAGCTCCAGACGAGAAAAGGATTCGGGTAGGCCGAAGCGGCCCCGGGGCGCGCTTCAGCGACAGAGCTGCGCGGCCAGCCGTCCCAAATCCACATGCAGCCTGGCCACCAGATGCACGACAGTCACAGAGAGGTTCACAACATGTCGAGAGTAGGCGATATGTCCGATCCGGAACAGTCGCGGGTGGAACAACCCCTACCCGCCCGGGGCCATGTCAGAGAGAGCCTCCGAAGGGTAGACAGCGTCTACGCGGCCGTAGTAGACATTGTCTACAACCAAACTCGGAGGGGTCCCCATGTGGTACTGGCTGCTGAAGCACATCCTGATCGGCCCGCTGCTGCGCCTGCTCGGCCGGCCGAAGGTGGAAGGGCTGCAGCATGTTCCGGCCGACGGTCCGGTGATCATCGCCGCCAACCATCTGGCCGCCATCGATTCGCTGTACCTCGCGCTGGTCCTGCCCCGACGCATCACCTTCCTCGCGAAGGAGGAGTACTTCACCGAACCGGGCTGGCGCGGACGGCTCAACCGATGGGTGATGACCGCGACCGGTCAGGTGCGAGTCGATCGCTCCGGCGGTTCGGCGGCGGCCGATGCCATGGCCGCGGCGGCGGGCATCCTCGACGGCGGCGGCATCTGGGGCATCCATCCCGAGGGCACCCGCTCGCCCGACGGCCGCATCTATCGCGGCCGCACCGGCGTGATCCGGGTGGCCATGCGGACCGGCGCACCGGTTGTCCCGGTCGTACTCTCGGGCACCGACCGGGTCAATCCGCGCGGCCGCCGCTTCCTGCGTTTCGCGAAGGTCCGCATCGCCTTCGGCCGCCCGCGCTACTTCCCGCCCGCCGATCGCGCGGCTGTTCGGGTGGCCACCGACACACTCATGCTCGAACTGGCGGCCCGGGCCGGTCGGCGCTACGTTGACCATTACGCCGCCACGTTCCCCGCGTCCCGCTGACAGGCCACTCCGGCTGGCCGGGGTGGGGATTCGAGGGTGCCGCTTCGCGCGTGTTATTCTCTTCGGGTTGTCTCGGCGAGGGTGAGGCACTTCATTGTGCGCACCGTGATCGACGCGGACCCGGTTTCCGGCCGTCCTTGTTCGGTCTTCGCCCGACGAGCAGACCCCTCTGCCAGGGCAGCCCCTGGCCACTGTTGCAGACCGCCGAAGCCGTAGGAGTTATCTGTCATGTCCGACGTCAGCGTCCTCGAAGCCAACGTCCGCACCGAGTTCGGCAAGGGCGCCGCCCGCCGCACCCGCCGCGACGGCAATGTGCCCGCCGTGCTGTACGGCCATGGCGAGGCCCCCACGCATCTGTCGATCAACGCCCACGCGTTCGCCGCGATCCTGCGTGTGCACGGCACCAACGCCATTCTGAACCTGGACATCGACGGCAAGAAGCAGCTGGCGCTGACCAAGTCCGTTGTCGTGCACCCGATCCGCCGCTACATCGAGCACGCCGACCTGCTGATCGTGCGTCGTGGCGAGAAGATCACCGCCGACGTGTCGATTACCCTGACCGGTGAGGCCGCCGCCAGCACCCTGGTCACCTCGGGCACCACGACCATCAACATCGAGGTCGACGCCATGAACATCCCCGACCAGCTCGAGGTCTCCATCGAGGGCCTCGAGGCCGGCACCCAGATCCTCGCGAGCCAGATCCCGCTGCCCGCGGGCGCCACCCTGGCCAGCAGCCCGGACGAGCTGATCGTCAACATCATCGAGGCCCCGGCCGCCGAGCCGGAGGCCGGCGAGGGCGCGGCCGCCGCCAGCGCCGAATAATCCAGCGCCGCAACAGTTCTCGATGACCGCATCGGACGCCGGGCCGGCGCTCGTGGTCGGACTGGGTAATCCAGGACCCGAATACGAGCGCACCCGGCACAATGTCGGTTTCATGGTCGCCGACGTGCTCGCCGAGCGCGTCCGCGGCCGCTTCACCGTGCACAAGAAGTCGGGCGCCGATCTGCTGGAGGCCCGGCTCGACGGGCGCAAGGTCCTGCTGGCCAAACCGCGCTCGTATATGAACGTTTCGGGCCGCCCGGTCGCCGCGCTGGCCCGCTTCTTCTCCGTGCCGCCCACCGAGGTGATCGTCGTGCACGACGAGCTCGACCTGCCCTTCGGCGCGATCCGCCTCAAGCGCGGCGGCGGCGAGGGCGGCCACAACGGATTGCGGTCGATCTCGAATGCCTTGACCACCAAGGACTATCTACGCGTCCGCTTCGGCATCGGCCGCCCGCCCGGCCGCCAGGACCCCGCCGACTTCGTTCTCAAACCCTTCGCCGCTCCCGAACGCAAGGACCTCCCGGTCTTCGTCGAGGAGGCCGCTGACGCGGTCGAGCTGCTGCTGCGCGTCGGCCTGGAACCGGCCCAGAACCAGCTGCACTGACGCGCCGCGGAATTCGCCGTCCGGCCGATCGCATCCCGGGTGCGGAGCGAGTAGGAGCGTGGGCCGGTCCCACTCGCTCCGCACTCCGACATACGTGACCGAAACCGCTACGGTTCAGTCGAGGCGTATCACGAGGAGGAGGTTGTCATGACGGACTCGTCGGACATCGCGGGCCGGGTGGCCATCGTCACCGGTGGCTCGCGCGGGCTGGGCCGGGCCATCGCGTTGCGATTGGCGGGGGCGGGCGCGGCGGTCGCGGTGAACTATCGCAGTCAGGGCGGCGCGGCCGAGGATGTCGTCGCGCAGATCCGCAGCGGCGGCGGGAAGGCCGTCGCGATCGGCGCGGATGTCTCCGAGGGCGATCAGGTGCGCGGACTGGTCGATCGGGTGCGCGCCGAACTGGGGCCGATCGGGGTGCTGATCAACAATGCGGGAATCGGGCCGGTGGTCGATCTGGACGAGCTGACCGAGGAGGTCTTCGACGAGACGATCACGGTGAATCTGAAGTCCGCCTTCCTGGTCACCCAGGCGGTGCTCGCGGATATGCGGGCCGCGCGCTGGGGACGGATCGTCAACATGTCCTCCGCGGCGGCGCGCGGGCCCGGCTTGGTCGGCCCGCACTACAACGCGTCCAAGGCCGGACTCGAGGGCCTGACCCGTGGCTATGCGTCCCGCCTGGCGAGTGAGGGCATCACGGTCAATGCCGTCGCGCCCGGACCCATCGACACGGATATGGCCGAGCCGCTCAAGCGCGGCGGCATCGCCGACCGAATTCCGATGGGGCGCATGGGTTCGGCCGATGAGGTGGCCGAGGCGGTGCTGGCGATGGCGGGTAACGCCTTCATCACCGGGCAGTGCTTGGCCATCAACGGCGGCACGATCTATACCTGATTCACCGGCCCGGCGCGAGGTCCGCCACGGCGGCCAGGAAGCGGTCCAGTTCCGCCACCGTGACAAAACAGTGCGGAGAGGCGCGTACCACCGAATCCAGCCGCCGGGCCGACATATCCAGCAGGGTGGAGCGGGCATGGCTGACGGTGACCGTGATGTCGTGCCCGGTCAGGCGGTCGCGGACCGCGGTGGATTCGACGCCCTCGACGGTGAACGACACGATGCCGCTGTGCCGGGCGCCGAGGTCGCGCACGGTGACACCGGGGATCCGCGGCAGTTCGGCGCGCAGGTGCGCGGCATTGGCGGCGACGGCCGCGTAGACGTTCTCCGGACCCAGATCCAGCAGATACCGCACGGCCGCGCCCAGACCCAGCCGGGCGGCCACATCGCACTCCCAGAATTCGAAGCGGCTCGCGTCGGCGGCGAGCCGGTACTCCGCCGGACCCGTCCATTCGGCGCTGTGCAGATCCAGCCGTTGCGGTTCCATCGTGGTCGCCAATTCCGGTCGCACGTACAGAAATCCGGTGCCGCGCGGCCCGCGCAGCCATTTGCGGCCGGTCGCCGACAGTGCGTCCACGCCGAATTCGATGATATCGAGCGGTATCTGACCGACCGACTGGCAGGCATCCAGCAACACCAGCGCACCCACCTCATGCGCGAGTTCGGTGACCTTGGCGACCGGATTCACCAGCCCGCCGTTGGTAGGGGCGTGCACCAGCGACACCAGCTTCACCCGCTCGTCGAGCAGTTCACCGAGGGCATTGATATCGAGCTGCCCGGACTCGTCGCTCGGTATCGCCTCGACGACCGCGCCCGCGGCCCGCGCCCGCTGCAGTGCGGCGATGGCATTGCTGGCGTAATCGGATCCGGAGATCAGAATGCGGTCGCCGGGGGCGAGCGGCACCGAATAGAAGAAGTCGGCCCAGGAGCGAGAGGAGCTGTCGCTCAACGCGATACCCGACGGGTCGGCGTTGATCAGTGTGCCGATCGCGGACTTCACCGCGGCGAGATCGTCCAGGCGCTCGTTCGCCGCACGGTAGCCACCGACCTCGGCCTCGCGGCGCAGATGCGCGATCGTCGTATCGAGAACGATCCGCGGCGGCAGGGAGGATCCGGCGCTGTCGAGGAAGACCGGTGTCGGTCGGGTCGGGTCGTCGTAGGCGGGGATGTCGCCGCGCAGGCGAGTCTGATCGAGCACGTCACCGACGATAGAAGACGGCCCGAATGGGGGTTCGGTGACATTTGCGAAACTCTTGCGTGGTCCGGTTGACCTGCGATGTTGCCTTCGGGCCGCCAGGTTCGTCACGAATTCGGCAGATTTGTTGTCGGTACCCGCCGCTACTCTGGTTCGGTCGGCTCAACAAGCCCTTCGGAGGTTGGCATGGCAGTGACGGCGGTGCGGGCACCTTCGGGCGCGGGGACGGACTTCTCCTCCCGGGCCGCGGCCGAGGCGTATGTCGGCGGTGTCTGCTTCAAACAGGGTCCACCCACGCTCATCGGCGCCGAACTCGAGTGGCTCACCGCGCAGGACGAGCCGTCGGCGTCCGGATCGCGTCCCGGCCTCACCGAGCTGGCCGACGCACTCGGATCGCATGCGCCGCGATCCATCGCCCCCGAATCTCCAGCCCTGCCACTACCCGGGGGCAGCCGGGTCACCATCGAACCCGGTGGGCAGGTCGAACTCTCCAGCGCCCCGTTCGGCGATCCGACCGAATTGTGTGAGCGCCTGCGGGCGGATGCCCGCCTGTTGGAGCGTCTGCTCCGATCTCGTTCCATCCGAATCCGTTCCGCGGCCGCCGACGGCGACCGCCTGGCCGAGCGGTTGCTGCAGCTGCCGCGCTATCGGGCCATGGAGCGCACGTTCTCCGGTATCGGACCATTCGGCAAGTTGATGATGTGCAATACCGCCGCGACGCAGGTCAGCGTGGACGCCGGGGCGGACCGGGCAGAGGTGGCGGCCCGCTGGACCGCGCTCTACACCATCGGTCCCGCCCTGGTGGCGGCCTTCGCCTGCTCGCCCGATCTGCACGGCGCACCGGTCGGCACCTGGGCGTCGCAGCGGATGCGGGCCTGGCTGCGGCTGGACAATGCCCGCGCCCGGCCGCCGGTGCGGCAGTGGTCCGATCCGATCGGCGACTACGCGCGCTGGGTCATGGATGTGCCGCTGCTGTGCGTGCGCCGCAGCGAGGAGACGGTCGACGACTGGGCGGCCCCGCCCGGTGCGACCTTCGCCGACTGGCTGTGCGGCGCACTCGACGACGAGGTCGGCCGCCGGCCGGATACCGAGGATCTGGATTACCACCTGACCACGGTCTTTCCGCCCGTGCGGGCCTCGGGACATCTGGAGGTGCGCTATATCGACGCGCAGCCCGGCGACGGGTGGACGGTCCCGATCCACGCGCTCGACGCGCTGCTGTCGGCGCCCGCGGTCACCGCGGAGGCCACCCGGATCGGGGCGCCGGTCGCGGACGAATGGCTGGAGGCGGCCCGCTGCGGACTGGCCGATCCGGAAATCCGTTCGACCGCAGTGGAACTGCTGACCCTGGCCGCCGAGCACGCCCGCACGCCGGACGCGGCCCAGGAGCTCGGGGCGGCGGTCAACCGATGTCGCGACGGCCGCATGCCCACGGGCGAGCCCGCGCACCACTTCGACGAGGAGGCCGGATCATGAAGGGCGCGTGCGCATGACCACACATCTCACCGGTGCCGATCGCGCCGAGACCGAACGGATGCGCGAACAGATCGCGCGGGTGCTCACCCGGTCGCGGTCGCGCACGACGGCGCTGACCGAATGCCTCGACGAGTCCGAGCTGGTGGCACAGCATTCGCGGCTGATGAGCCCGCTGATCTGGGATCTGGCGCATATCGGCAATCAGGAGGAGCTGTGGCTGGTGCGCGATGTCGGCGGGCGCGAGCCCGTGCGCGCCGATATCGACCATCTCTACGACGCGTTCCAGCATCCCCGCGCCGATCGCCCGGCGCTGCCGCTGCTCGATGCGGACGAGGCCCGCGGCTATGTCGGCGAGGTGCGGCAGAAGGTGTGGGATGTGCTGGCCGACCACCGATTACGCGGTGCACGGCTGATCGAGGGCGGCTTCGCCTTCGGCATGATCGCCCAGCACGAGCAGCAGCACGACGAGACCATGCTGGCCACCCATCAGCTGCGCTCGGGTCAGGCGGTGCTGTCCGCGCCGCCCGCGCCGCAGTCCCGGGCCGTGGTGACCGATGAGATCGTCATTCCCGCGGGCGAATTCGTCATGGGCACCTCGACCGATCCGTGGGCGCTGGACAACGAGCGGCCCGCCCATCCTGTCTACGTGCCCGGCTTCGCGATCGATGCCGCGCCGGTGACCAATGCCCAGTACGTGGCGTTCGTCGAGGACGGCGGCTACGAGCGGCCGGAGCTGTGGTCCGAGCGCGGCTGGGCCCATCGGCGACAGGCCGATCTGGCCGCGCCGCAGTTCTGGGAGCGCGACAGCGACAACCGGTGGTGGCGAAGGGTTTTCGGGACCATGCGGCTGATCCGCCCGCAGCAGCCGGTAATGCACGTCTGTTGGTTCGAGGCCGAGGCCTATGCCAACTGGGCCGGAAAGCGACTGCCGACCGAGGCGGAGTGGGAGAAGGCGGCCCGCGTCGATCCGGCCACCGGACGCTCGCGCGACTACCCATGGGGCGATGCCGAACCCGATGAGCGGACCGCGAATCTGGGCCAGCGACATCTGGAACCGGCCGATGTCGGCGCGTATCCACAGGGCGCGTCGCCCGCCGGGGTGCATCAGCTGATCGGCGACGTCTGGGAGTGGACGGCCTCGGGTTTCGAACCGTATCCGGGCTTCGAGGCGTTCCCGTATCGCGAATACTCCGAGGTGTTCTTCGGCGGTGACTACAAGGTGCTGCGCGGCGGTTCGTTCGGCACCGATCAGGTCGCCTGCCGCGGAACCTTCCGCAACTGGGACCATCCGATCCGCCGGCAGATCTTCTCCGGCTTCCGCCTGGCCCGCGATCTGGTCCCGGACGAGCGCTGATGTGCCGTCACCTCGGCTATCTCGGACCGCCGGTTCCGGTGGGACACATCCTGATTCGCGGCGCGCATTCCCTGCGCACCCAGGCCTGGGCGCCGCGGGATATGCGCGGCGGCGGGACCATCAACGCCGACGGCTTCGGCGTGGCGTGGTGGAGCGCGGCCGATGCGCCGCCGAATGCCCCGGCGGCCAGCCGATACCGCAACGCGGTACCGATCTGGACCGACCCGGCGGTGGAGGAGGTGCTCCCGCAATTGCGTTCGCAGGCGGTGCTGGCCGCGGTCCGCTCGGCCACGGTCGGCATGCCCGTGGAACGCAGCGCCTGCGCCCCGTTCACCCACGGCCGCTGGGCATTCAGCCATAACGGCGTGATCGGGGACTGGCAGCGCATCCTCACCGCGGTGGCCGCCGAATTCGACACGCCGCCGCTGATCGAGGCGGAGTCGCGGACCGATTCGGCCACGCTCTGGGTGGTCCTGCGCGATCTGCTGGACCGCGGCGGCGCGGGCGATCCCGATAAGCCCGGGGAGATCCTGCGCCGCGTCGCGCTGGCCGTCCTCGCGCACACCCCGGCGGCGCGGCTGAACCTGTTGTTGAGCGACGGCGAAACCCTCTGGGCCACAACGGCGTATCACGCGCTGTCGGCCCTGGTGACCGACGATACGGCCGTGCTGGCCTCCGAACCGTATGACGACGATCCACGCTGGCGGGCGATTCCCGACCGGCAGCTGGTGACGGCGCGCCCGGGCGCGCTGTCCGTGGCATCTCTCGAACTCGATGAATCCGAAAGGGCGCATTCATGACCGCACCGACGCTGGAGATCCACCTCACCGACGACGACCTCACCGCCGCCCTGCGCGCCGATGCCCGATCCGGCCTCACCTCGACGCCGAAGTCGCTGCCGCCCAAGTGGTTCTACGACGCACGCGGCAGCGATCTGTTCGAGGCCATCACCGAACTGCCCGAGTACTATCCGACTCGCACCGAACGCGCGCTGCTGGCACGGGTGGTCGGCGAGATCGCGCAGATCGCCCGGCCCCAGGTGCTGGTCGAACTGGGCGCCGGATCGGCCGCCAAGACCCGGCTGCTGCTGGATGCGCTCGGCGCCGAGGGTTCGCTGAAAACATATGTGCCGCAGGATGTCTCCGAATCAGCCCTGCGCGGCGCCGCCGCCGAGATCGCGGCCGGATATCCGGGGCTGGCCGTGCACGGCGTGGTCAGCGACTTCACCGACACCCTGCACAACCTCCCGGGCGGCGGCCGCCGCATGATCGCCTTCCTGGGCGGCACCATCGGCAATCTCGTCCCCGCCGAACGCGCCGAATTCCTCTCGGGCATCCAGCAGGTCCTCGAGCCGGGGGAGCAGTTGCTGCTCGGCGCGGGCCTGGTCATCGATCCGGCGGTCCTGGTCCCGGCCTATGACGACGCGGCCGGGGTGACCGCGGAATTCAACCGGAATGTGCTGTACGTCTTGAACTCTCGCCTACGGGCGGATTTCGATCCCGAGGCCTTCACCCACGTCGCGCTGTGGGATACCGAGAACGAGTGGATCGAGATGCGCCTGGAGGCGACCCGGGATATGACCGTCACCGTCGCCGATCTCGACCTCACCGTCGAATTCGCCCGCGGCGAGCAGTTGCGCACCGAGATCTCCGCCAAGTTCCGGGTCGACGGCCTGACCGCCGAACTGGATACCGCGGGATTCGCCACCGAACATGTGTGGACCGATCCGGCTCGGCGGTTCGCGCTGCTGCTGGCCGAGCGGCGTTAGTTCCCGACGACCGCGCCCAGCCATTCGACGATCGGGCGCAGCGTCTCCCACGACTGCCGAATCTCCTTGCCCGCGCGGGGAGTTTCGAGCCAGTCGGGTGCGCCGAAGTCCTTGCTGATCACCAGCGCCTTGTGCCGAAGCAGATCGATGCGCGGGTGATCGGCGGGAAAGCCCTTGGGCCGGGTCTTGAGCCGCTCGCCGCCGATCGTGTAGCCGGCGGCGGTGAGTTCGGCGAGGATCTGCTCGAGCTCATGCCCGCGCACCTCGTCGTCGATCGTCGTGCGCAGCCGGGCGAGCTGTTCGGGAGCCGCGGAGTACAGCCCGCCCGCGACGAACAGACCCGGCGCGCCGATCTGCACGTACCAGCCGGAGCCCGGTGCGGTGGGCACGACCGCGCCCTGATGGTCCTTGTACGGCCGCTTATCCGCGGCGAAGCGCACATCCCGATACGGCCGGAAGATCTTGGCCGCACCGAAGTCGGCCTCGAGCTCCGCGCACAGCGCGGTCATCGGCCCGCGCACGGCCTTGTCGTAGATATGCTTGTGCGCGGTCCAGAACGCCTTCGAGTTGTCGGCCTCGAGATCCTCGTAGAAGTCCAAGCCCGCGAAGGGAAATCCGGGAAAGCTCATAGATCCCGGGACTCCTCCACGACCTCCATCGCCGCCACCTCGGCCGGGCGATCGTCCTCGGAGCGTTCCTCGTCGCGGCGACGACGGCGGGTCCACTCCTGATCGAGTTCGCTGGCTATGCCGAGCCGGCCGGTGTCGTCGTTCTCGTGATAGCGGATGACCAGATCCTCGGGCGGATCGGTGATGTAGCGCTCGTATTCGCGGACCTCGTCGGCCTGGTCGTCATCGCCCAGGTCGTAGTCGAGATCCTCCTGCTCGTCATCGCCCATCTCGAACACCTCATCCGTCAATCGGTTGTCCGGGTCGCGTTCGTCGGCCATGATGCCCACCTCTCTCCACAGGCCAGTGCACCGGGAGCTACCAACTCACGCTACAACGAAACCGTCCCGGCGGAAGACTCGATTCCGGGCTCGGACGCACTCACTCGGCTGCGTGGCGCAGGCTCCCAGCCGGGCCGACACGCGCAGGAAGCGGCGGCTATCGCGTGTTCGCCGTATTCACGATGGCTCGTAGTCCATGATCCGTGTGTCCCGTTTTTCGCATACGTCCGTATCAGTGATTCGAGCAGATAGGTCGCACCGGAGAGTCCGCAGTGCGTCGGTTCCACTATCGACGCTCATCAGCTATGGAGGTTGGAGTGCGATTAACGAGATTCGCGGCGGTCACGGTTCTGCTGACAACCGCTGCCACTGGGATCTGCACAGGTGTCGTCAATGCCGATCCGGCGGTATCGAACGCGAGGAATGTCGAGGCAACGGATTACGAACCGACCGGGCAGGTCATTGCCGATTCCGGTCTCCGGCCCCGCCCGGACGGCTTCAGCTTCGAGAACTATGCCACTTCAGGAAATCCGGTCAACCTGACACTGCAATCCATGTATCAGATATTCGGAAACACGGTGTGCGGCTACGCCAGTGGTGGCACGTGTACCCTCAGCCCACAGGCTCAACGGTGGATGACGAAGCAGAACCGGGACATGGCCGGAGGGCATTGCTACGGCATGTCGGCGACCAGCCTGCTGATGTACCGCAAGCGGCTCCTGCCGAGTGATTTCCAGAAAGGCGCCAACACGACCTGGGATCTCCGATTCGAAAATCCATCGCTGCAGGAGATGATCGCCAGGCAGATGGTCGGGCAGTTCTTGAAGCCCGTGACGGATGGTAAGAAGTACGGCAGCCCGAATCAGATCATCAACTATCTGGCGAATTCCTTGAAACCCGGTGCCACGGAGTCGTATACGCTCATGTTCGCCAAGCGGAACCTCACCGCTGGCCACGCGATCACCCCGTTCGCCCTCGAAGACAGGGGCGTGGTCGACGGTGACCGCATGATTGCCATCATGGTCTATGACAACAACTATCGGGGCGAGATCCGGCAGATGGTTGTCAACACCGCGAAGAACTCCTGGACCTATGAGACGGCGTCCGATCCGACCCGCCCGAGCGCACCGTACGAGGGCGATGCGACGACGGGCACGCTGCAGCTGGCTCCTCTCAGCCCCGCTCAGGGCCAGCAGCAGTTCCCCTACGCCGGTCGTTACGTCCGGGGAGTCAACGCCGCTCCCGCCGGCGCTGCGCCGGTGACCGTTTCTCTCCAGGGCGATCTGATCAACCACGGGAATCTGATGCTGACCGACGATCAGGGGCGGAGCACCGGTTTCTCGGGTGACAAGCGGGTCAACGACATTCCGGGTGCCGAGTTCGTCGACACCATGGCGGACGACTCCGCCTACCGCATCGCACCCGATATTCAGGTGCCCGCAGGCACCCATATGACTATCACCGTCGACGGTGCCGGGCTCGAGAAGGCCGATCCGACCGAGGTGACCATTATCAACAGCGCGTCCGAGATCGCGGTGAGCGGAATCAATCTAGGGCCGCAATCGAAGTCGACAATCGACGTGTCCGCCGATGGCACCTCGGTGACCTACGCCTCGACCGATGAGCAGGCGCCGACCATCGAGATCGGTGAGGACTACGAGACCGACGGATACACCTTCATCGCGAAGGATGCGGCTGTCGGTGCGGGAGGCTCGATCACCGTGTCACTTCCCGCCAACGACGAGATCTATACCGTCGACGCGAGCAAGTCGGGCAAGACGGAGTCCGTGGACATCGAAATGCGCCGCGACGGCAAGAATGGGGAGCAGAAACTCACCCACGACGGCCTCGCGATGGCCGCCGGTGGTACCGCGACATTCGACTACGAGAAATGGGACAAGGACGATACGGCGGTCCAGGTCACCATCAGTGAGAACGGCACCACCAGAAACGAAGAACTGACACCGCGTTAGGGCCGGTGTCGAAGTGAGTCGAAGGGTGGCACCGCTGCGTGGATGTCACCCTTCGACTGTTTCTGTCGGTGGTTGTCGGCGCGGCTGGAGCCCGTTGCCGCCTAGGCGGAGCCGTTGAACAGGCCGGTTACCGAGCCGTTCTCGAAGACCTCGCGGATCGTGCGGGCCAGCAGTGGCGCGATCGACAGGACCGTCAGCGTCGGGAACTTCTTGTCCTCGGTGATCGGCAGCGTATTGGTGACGATGACCTCCTTGGCGCCGCACGCCGACAGGCGCTCGGCGGCGGGAGAGGAGAGCACGCCGTGGGTGGCGGCGATGACCACGTCGATCGCGCCGGCCTCGCGCAGCACGCGCACGGCCTCGGCGATGGTGCCACCGGTGTCGATCATGTCGTCGATCAGGATGCAGGTGCGGCCGTCGACGTCACCGACCGGACGATGCGATTTGACCTGGTTGGGCACCAGCGGGTCGCGGGTCTTGTGGATGAACGCCACCGGCGCGCCGCCGAGCGAATCGGCCCACTTCTCGGCGACCTTCACGCGGCCCGCGTCCGGCGAGACGACCGTGATGTTGTCGAGGGTGTAGTGCTGACGCACGTACTCCGACAGCTGTATCAGCGCATGCATGTGATCGACCGGGCCGTCGAAGAAGCCCTGGATCTGATCGGTGTGCAGATCGACGGTGATGATCCGGTCCGCGCCCGCGGTCTTGAGCAGATCGGCGACCAGGCGGGCCGAGATGGGCTCGCGGCCGCGATGCTTCTTGTCCTGGCGGGCATACGGATAGAACGGCAGCACCGAGGTGATCCGCTTGGCGGATCCGCGCTTGAGCGCGTCGATCATGATGAGGTGTTCCATCAGCCACTCGTTGAGCGGCGCCGGGAAACTCTGCAGCACAAAGGCGTCCGAGCCGCGCACCGACTCCTCGAACCGCACGAAGATCTCGCCGTTGGCGAAGTCGCGCGCGGTTTGTGGAGTGATGGAGACGTCGAGCTCCTTCGCGACCTGTTCGGCCAACTCGGGATGAGCGCGCCCCGAGAACAGCATCAAGTTCTTCTGGTTGTCGGTCGAGAACGCGGTCACTCTCTGTTGCCATCCTTTTGCTCGGTTGCCTGACTCGCCCTGTCGGTGGCCGCGATCGCCTCCGCCGCCTGCGCCGCAGCAGTTCCGGGTCGGTTCCGCTGCACCCAGCCATCAATATTGCGCTGTGCTCCACCCGACACGGCAAGCGCCCCCGGCGGAACATTTCTACGCAGCACAGTACCCGCCCCCGTATAGGCGCCATCACCCACGGTGACCGGTGCGACGAACATGTTGTCGCTGCCGGTACGCACATGCGATCCGATGACCGTGTGGTGCTTGTGCACGCCGTCGTAGTTGACGAACACGCTGGACGCGCCGATGTTGGTGTACTCGCCGATCGTCGCGTCGCCGACGTAGGTCAGATGTGGCACCTTGGAGTGCGCGCCGATGGTCGCGTTCTTGGATTCGACGAATGCTCCGAGCTTGCCCGAATCGCCCACGATGGTGCCCGGCCGTAGGTACGCGAACGGGCCGATGGTCGCGCCGGGCCCGATGGTCGCGCCCTCGCCGTGCGTGCGCACCACGCGCGCGCCGTCGCCGATCACCACATCGGTCAGCGTGCTGTCGGGGCCGACCTCCGCATCCTCGCCGACGACCGTCGCGCCGAGCAGTTGCACGCCCGGGCGCAGCACCACGTCGCGGCCGATCCGCACCTCGGCGTCGATCCAGGTCGAGGCCGGATCGATGACCGTCACACCCGCGCGCATATGGCGTTCGAGGATATAGCGATTGAGGGTGCGCGCGGCCGAGGCCATCTGCACCCGGTCGTTGACGCCGGTCACCTTGTTGGCGTCGACCAACCGCGCGCCGTGCACCGGATTGCCCGCCTCGCGCGCCAGTTTCAGCACATCGGTCAGATACAGCTCGTGCTGCGCATTGGCGGTGGTCAAGCGACCGACCATGGTGCGCAGCACGGTGACGTCGAAAACGTAGACGCCGGAATTGACTTCGGAGATCGCGGCCTGTTCCGGCGTGGCATCGGCATGTTCGACGATCTCGAGCATGCGTCCGTCGGCGTCGCGCACGATGCGGCCGTAACCGTTGGCGTCGTCGGGCACGAAGGTCAGAACCGTCACCGCGGACCGTTCGGGATAGCTGCGGTGATCCGAGAGCAGCGCCGAGAGTGTGTGCCCGTCGAGCAGCGGGACGTCGGCCGAGGTGACGAGCAGATCGCCGGTGAAATCGTCCGGCAGCGCCGACAGGGCGCACTGCACGGCGTGCCCGGTGCCGAGCTGTTCCTCCTGCACAGCCGCGATGATCTCGCGATTCAATTCCGCCGCAACGGAATTCATTGCCGCGCCGACCTGCTCCCGATCGTGACCGATGACCGTGATGAGGTAGGCGGGGTCGATCTCGTTCGCCGCATGCAGGGCGTGCGCGAGCATGCTGCGGCCGGCGAGTGAATGCAACACCTTGGGGGTCTTGGACCGCATTCGGGTTCCGGCGCCGGCGGCGAGAACGACGACGGCGGTCTGCTGTGGCATGGATCTCCCTCGGCTGCCTGTCATCGTGCTGCTGGGCTGTCGTAGTCGGGCTGGTCGGGCGCGGGCCAACGATATACGCCTGCGCCCCCGAGCTCCGCCGCCAGGACTCGAACCTGGACTAACTGAACCAAAATCAGTGGTGCTGCCATTACACTACGGCGGATTGTCACACCGGCGGACCGATCGGATCCGCCGTTGCCCCACGGCACGCGGGAATGATCCTCGCATGCCCGCGCCGAAACGTCGAGCGCCGGGGTGCTCGCCCGCCTCTCCGCGTTTCTGGCCATACCAGTTGGGTGCCGCTCGGGTTGGTCGCAGGTCCTGCGAGAGTGTGTGGTCGCGTTTGGGCGTGCCCGATGAGTTACCCATGTACGTGCGAAATCAGTTGTAGCGTTGGCACGCTTCGGCGGAGCCTTCAATGGGGCTTGTCGGGGCACCGGCGGTGGGCGGTGGGATATCTGGGAGAGTTAAGTAGGACAGCCGTACGGGAAGCGCAGGGAGGCGAGCATCGATGACGTCGGGAGAGGTGAGCCGGTCGGCGCGGCCACGTATGACCGGAACACAGCGGCGTCAGCAGCTGATCGAGATCGGGCGGGCGCTGTTCGCCGAGCGTGGTTACGACGCCACCTCCATAGAGGAGATCGCCCAGCGGGCGCAGGTCTCCAAACCCGTTGTGTACGAACACTTCGGCGGTAAGGAGGGGCTCTACGCGGTCGTCGTGGACCGGGAGATGTCCACGCTGCTCGATATGATCACCGCCTCGCTCACCCGCAATCGCTCGCGGGTACGCCTGGAACAGGTGGCACTGGCGTTGCTGACCTATATGGAGGAGCGCACCGACGGATTCCGGATCCTCATGCGCGACCAACCGGTGTCGGCCGCGGAGGGCACCTATTCGAGCCTGCTCAACGAGGCGGTCAATCAGGTGGCGCACATCCTGGCCGGTGATTTCGAACGCCGCGACTTCGACACCAGCCTCGCCACCCTGTACGCGCAGGCGCTGGTCGGAATGGTGGCGACGGCCGCGACGTGGTGGCTCGACGTGCGGCAGCCCTCCAAGGAGGTGGTCGCCGCGCACCTGGTCAACCTGTGCTGGAACGGCCTGACCCACCTCGAGGCCGACCCGCAACTGGCCTCGCAATGGCCACACGGTGCGGGCACCTGAGGGGGAGCGCGCACCGAGCTGGGTGTAATGGGGGCGGAACTGGACGGTTAACCCAAAACTAGCTATGGAGGCTGGTCTGAATGCTCGATTCCACTGGCAAGGGCCGGTCGGGTGGTACGGTTCACCCATCCTTCGAGTGCTGTTCGAGCTGTGATGTCGGTCAACTTCGGGATGTCGGTCTACTTCAGGATGGCTGGTTTGATGACAGGCGGATCTGATGGCTAGGCAAGCGCGTGCGGAGATTACGCGTGATTCTGTACTCGCGGGCGCGGCCGATGTCTTTCTTCGACTGGGGTACGCGAACGCGAGCCTGAGCGAGATCATCGCGCAGTCCAATGTGACCAAGGGCGCCTTGTACTTTCACTTCGGCTCCAAGGAGGAGCTGGCGCGCGCCGTGGTCGATCAGGGCAACGAGCGATTGGTCAGCGCCTGCCAGGGATTCTTCGATCCGCGGGTGCCCGCCCTCGAGGCGTGCATCGGGATCACCTACGTGGTGGCCGATCTCACGATGAACGATCCGATGGTCGGCGCCATGTTGAAGCTGACCCATCAGATCGGCGACTACCGCGGCGCGACGGGCGAGAACATCGCCAAGACCTGGGGCGAGACGCACCGACTGCTGGCCGAGCGCGCGATAGCCCAGGGCGACCTCGAACCCGAGCTGGACCCGGAGACCATCGGCCTGCTGCTGCAGGAGCTGACCGCCGGCGTGCACATCACCGCCGTCGGCACGGATTCCATCGATCAGATGGCCGTCCGCATGGAACGCATGTGGTACTTCCTGCTCCCGTCGATCGTCCCGGCCGAAAAGGTCGCCTACTTCCGCGAATTCGCGGCCAGACGATTGCGCCGCTACGTGCCGTGATATTGGCCTGCGCTTCGCTCCGGCGGGGTTCGCGGCCCTGAGTCTCGGGGGGGGGGGGGGGGGGGGGGGGCGGGGGGCGGGGGGGGGGGTGCGCGG
>NZ_JBITDI010000021.1:71366-89064 GCF_044454005.1 Nocardia sp. NPDC051570
CGTGTCGCCCGTCCCCCCCGCCCCCCCCCCCCCGCGGCGCGGCGGCCCCCCCCCCCCCCCCCCCCCGCCACGGCCGCGAACCGGGCCTCGGGGCCAGGGTCCTCGAGTATGCGCTTCGACTGGTGAACGACGAGACGGCCGCGAACCGGGCCCCGGGGCCCAGGGTCCTCGAGTATGCGCTTCGACTGGTGAACGACGAGACGGCCGCGAACCGGGCCCCGGGGCCCAGGGGCCTTGCGTATGCGCTTCGACTGGTGAACGACGAGACGGCCGCGAACCTTGTTGGTGGCACCAGAGTCTTGTACCGCTACGGCAGCTGACCGGCTTGTCGGTAGGGCGGATTAGACTCGCTGCGTCATCGGTTTTCCGATTCGTGCCCAGGAGTCTGTTCATGCCCAGCCGTCGTCCACCTCTTGCCGGGCTGGCCGCGGTGGCCGCTGCCGATGCCGCGTTGGCTCAGGTCACCGGTCTGATCGGTCGATCTTCGGCGCGGTTGGTCGCGCCCTCGGCGGTGCGGCCGTTCGTGGCGTCGACGGTCGCGGCGCAGCGGCCGCTGGTCGTGGTGACCGCGACCGGGCGCGAGGCCGATGATCTGACCGTCGAGCTCGGCGAGATCCTCGGTGATCGGGTGGCGTTGTTCCCGTCCTGGGAGACGTTGCCGCATGAGCGGTTGTCGCCGGGGGCCGATACGGTCGGGCGGCGGTTGCGGGTGCTGCGGCGGCTCGCCCATCCGGACGATCCGGTGCACGCCGCGCCGCTGCGTGTCGTGGTCACCACGGTGCGCTCGCTCATGCAGCCGATGGCGTCCGGCCTCGGCGATATCGAGCCCGTCCTGCTGAAGGTCGGCCTCGAGCTCGATTTCGACGAATTGATCGCGCGCCTGGTCGAATTCGCCTACGAACGGGTCGACATGGTCGGCAAGCGCGGCGAATTCGCCGTGCGCGGCGGCATTCTCGACCTCTTCCCGCCCACCGCGGATCATCCGGTGCGCGTGGAGTTCTGGGGCGACGAGATCACCGAGCTGCGCCCCTTCTCTGTCGCCGATCAGCGCTCGCTGTCCGACGTCGAGGTGGATGTCGTTGTCGCACAACCCTGCCGGGAGCTGCTGCTCACCGAGGAGCTGCGGCTGCGGGCGGCGGAGGTGGCCGAGGAGAATCCGGTCGACGCCGCATTGGTCGAGATGTTGGAGAAGGTCGCGCAGGGCATCGCGGTGGCGGGCATGGAGGCCCTGCTGCCCGTGCTGCGTCCGGGGCAGTTGCAACTGCTCACCGATGTACTGCCCGAGGGCACCCATATCCTGCTGTGCGATCCGGAGAAGATCCGCACGCGCGCAGCCGATCTGGTGCGCACGGGTCAGGAGTTCCTGGAGGCGTCGTGGACGGCGGCCTCGTTCGGCGCCGCCGCCCCGCTCGGCGCCCACGGTCTCGACCTGGCCGCCTCGTCCTATCGCGGCCTCGACGAGATCCGTTCCAGCGCAGAAGAACACGACCTGCCCTGGTGGACGCTGAGCCCGCTGGCCGCCGACGATCCGGCCGAGGTGGTGCTGCCGGTGCTGGCCGCGCCCGCGGCCCGCGGTTCGGACGAGCTGGTGGCGACGGTATTCGCCTCGCTGCGCGCCCATGTGACCACCGGCGGCCGCGCGGTCATCGTGGTCGCGGGACACGGTACGGCACAACGCTTTCTGGAGCGACTCGGCGATGCCGAGGTGCCCGCCGCCGCGCTGGAGCCGGGCGCCGAACCGGTGCGCGGCCTGGTCGGGGTGCTGTGCGGTTCGCTGCACGACGGCATCGTGTTCGACGACGCCAAACTCGTCGTCATCGCCGAATCCGATCTGACCGGCAACCGGGTCACCGCCCCGGGCGAGGGCAAGAAACTGGCCGCCCGCCGCCGCAATCAGGTCGATCCGCTGGCCCTGTCGGCCGGCGATATGGTCGTACACGATCAGCACGGCATCGGCCGCTTCGTGGAGATGATCGAGCGCACTGTGGGCGGGGCGCGCCGGGAGTATCTGGTCATCGAATACGCGCCGGGGAAGCGCGGCCAGCCGGGCGACCGGCTGTTCGTCCCGATGGACTCGCTCGATCAGCTGTCCCGCTACGTCGGCGGCGAGATGCCCAGCCTGTCCAAACTGGGCGGCTCGGACTGGTCGAATACGAAGCGTAAGGCGCGCAAGGCGGTTCGCGAGATCGCGACCGAACTCGTGCAGCTGTACGCGGTGCGCCAGGCCGCGCCCGGGCATGCGTTCGCACCGGATACGCCGTGGCAGCAGGAGATGGAGGACGCGTTCGCGTTCACCGAGACCATCGATCAGCTCACCGCGATCTCCGAGGTCAAGGCCGATATGGAGAAGACCGTCCCGATGGACCGGGTGATCTGCGGCGATGTCGGCTACGGCAAGACCGAGATCGCGGTGCGCGCGGCATTCAAGGCCGTGCAGGACGGCAAACAGGTGGCGGTGCTGGTGCCGACCACGCTGCTGGCGCAACAGCATCTGCAGACCTTCACCGAACGGATGTCCGGATTCCCGGTGACCGTGCGGGGCCTGTCGCGCTTCACCGATCCGGGCGAATCGCGAGAGACCATGGAGGGCATGGTCGCCGGCGATGTGGACGTCGTCGTCGGCACGCACCGGCTGCTGCAGACCGGCGTGCGGTGGAAGGATCTGGGCCTGGTCATCATCGACGAGGAGCAGCGCTTCGGCGTCGAGCACAAGGAGCACATCAAGGCGCTGCGCACGCATGTCGACGTGCTGACCATGTCGGCCACGCCGATCCCGCGCACGCTGGAGATGAGCCTGGCCGGAATCCGCGAGATGTCGACCATCCTCACCCCGCCCGAGGAGCGCCATCCGGTGCTCACCTACGTCGGCGGCTATAACGACAGGCAGGTGGCCGCGGCCATCCGCCGCGAGCTGCTGCGCGACGGCCAGGTGTTCTACGTGCACAACAGGGTGTCCTCGATCGACAAGTCGGCCAAGGGGATTCGTGAGCTGGTGCCCGAGGCGCGGGTCGCGGTCGCGCACGGCCAGATGCACGAGGATCTGCTCGAGAAGACCGTGCAGGGTTTCTGGGAGCGCGAATTCGACGTGCTGGTGTGCACCACGATCATCGAGACCGGCCTGGACATCTCCAATGCCAACACCCTGATCGTGGAACGCGCCGACGCCCTGGGCCTTTCGCAGCTGCATCAGTTGCGCGGCCGGGTCGGGCGCAGCCGTGAGCGCGGCTACGCCTACTTCCTGTACCCGCCGGAGAAACCGCTCACCGAGACGGCCTACGACCGGCTGGCGACGATCTCGCAGAACTCGGATCTGGGCGCGGGTATGGCGGTGGCCATGAAGGATCTCGAAATCCGCGGCGCCGGAAACGTTCTGGGCGCCGAACAGTCCGGACATGTGGCGGGGGTCGGCTTCGATCTGTACGTGCGACTGGTCGGCGAGGCGGTGGAGGCCTATCGCGCCGCCGCCGACGGCCGCCCGATCAGCACCGAGGAGGAGACCAAGGAGGTGCGCATCGACCTGCCGGTGGACGCGCATATCCCGCCGGACTACATCGCCAGCGACCGGCTGCGCCTGGAGGGCTATCGGAAACTGGCCGCGGCGCAGGACGATTCGGCGCTGGCCGCGGTGGTGGAGGAGCTCGTCGACCGCTACGGCCCGCTGCCGGTGGAGGTCGGGCGGCTGGTGTCGGTGGCCAGGCTGCGGTTGCTGTGCCGCGAATACGGCATCGCCGAGGCGGGTGTGACGGGCACCTCGCTGAAGGTCTCGCCGATCCAGCTGCCGGATTCGAAACAGATGCGGCTCAAGCGGTTGTACCCGGCCGCGACCTATCGCCCGACCACGGGCATCGTGCAACTGCCGCTGCCGCGGGTGGAGGACAGCGTGGGCGCCGAGCGGATCCGCGATGTGCGGCTGCTGCAATTCGTCGCCGATCTGCTGCTGGCCCTGGACGGAAAGCCCCAGGGCACAGTGGATCTGCGGGTCGCGACCGAGGTGTCGGCCGCGCGATGACCGAACACAGCCTCACCGAGGCCGTCGAGATCATGGACAAGCTCTGGGTTTTCGGCGGCTGGGAGACCGCCCAGACCCATGATTCGCTGCGGCCGTATCTGCTGGAGGAGACCTACGAGCTGCTCGACGCCATCCAGCACGGCGATCCCGAGACCATCCGGGAGGAGCTGGGCGATCTGCTGCTGCAGGTGCTGTTCCACTCCCGAATCGCCGAGGCCGCGGGCGAATTCACCATCGACGATGTCGCCGCCGCGCTGGTGGCCAAGCTGGCGCACCGCAGCCCACATCTGCGCGAGACGCCGATCGATCCCGAGGCCAGCCTCGAGGAGAAGATCGCCGCACAGGAAAAGGTCTGGGAGGAACGCAAATCCACGGAGAAGTCGCGCCGCTCCTGCCTCGACGGTATCGCGATGGCCCAGCCCGCCCTGGCGCTGGCGGAGAAGGTGCTTTCCCGGAGCCGCCTGGCGGGCCTGCCGGATGATCTGATCCCCGAGGATCTGCGCATCGTCCACCTCGATGGGCCCGACAGCGCCGAGGAGCGCCTGCGCAAGGCCACCCTCGAATTCGCCGGAGCCGTTCGCGCGGCCGAGGATCGGGCCGCGGCGGAGCGGGGCGAGCGCCGATCGCTCGCACCCGCCGACTGGAAAGCGTTCTGGCCGCGCTGAATCCGCGCCCTCAGGCGGGCAGCCGGGTGCCGGTCAGGCGCTCGGCCTCGGCCCACAGCCGCCGCCCCAGTTCCGCATTGTTCGCGCGCCGCGGAATCCGGGCCGTGCCGGTGGGCCCGACGAGGCCGAATCGCCCACTGGGGCCGTAGTATTCGCCCGAGCGCGCGGCGGGATCGGCGGCGGCGAACAGTAACGGCTCCGCGCCCTGGCGCACCTGCTGACTCGGCAGGAAGTCGATCCGGCTCAGGATCGATCGCCCGGGAGTCTCGCGGCCGAGGCTCGCGCCCGCGGTCTGCAGATTGGTGTGGGTATAGCCCGGATGCGCGGCGGTGCTCGACAGCGCCCAGCCCCGCTCCTCGGCGACGCGCGAAAGGCTCACCGACAGCATCAGATCCGCGAGTTTGGACTGCGCATAGGTGAGTGCCGGGCTGTAGCGGCGCCGTTCCCATTGCGGATCGTCGAGCCGGATGTGGCCGAACCATGCCGTGCCGCTCGACATCGTCGTCACTCGGGGTCGGTCGGCGCGCAGCAGAGTCGGCAGTAGCAGCATCGTCAGCGCGAACGGGCCGAGATAGTTGCTACCGAACTGGAGCTCGAAGCCCTCGGCCGTGGTGTGCCGGGTGGGCGGGGCCATCACGCCGGCATTGTTGACCAGCACATCGACCCGCTGCCCCGAGGCGATCAGCTCATCGGCGAATCGGCGCACCGAATCGAGATCGGCCAGATCGATGCGGCGGACCTCCAGTTCGGCGGCCGGATGGTCCGCGAGGATCTCGGCCTTGGCCCGCTCGCCCTTCTCCGGCGTGCGCACCGCCATGATCACCTGCGCGCCGGCCCCGGCGAGCCGCGCCGCGGCCTCCTTGCCTGTACCGCTGTTGGCGCCGGTGATGACGAAGGTTTTACCGGTCTGATCAGGGACGTTGTACATATCGAACACTCCTTGACGTTTAAGAGACCGTCGGTCTTTTGATGCTTCGAACAGTAAGAGACCGTCGGTCTTTTGTCAACAGACCGACGGTCTGAAACAATGGCGGCATGGTCGAATTCCAGCGCGCGCGCAACGAGGAGCAGCGCGAACAACGCCGTCTGGCGATCCTGGCCACTGCGGCGGCGATGTCGGCGGAGATGCCCGTGGCCGAGGTCGGGCTGAACGAGCTGGCCCGCCGGGTCGGACTGGCGAAGTCGAATGTGCTGCGCTACTTCGAATCACTCGAGGCCGTCCTGCTCGAGCTGCTGGATCAGGCCTCCCGCGACTGGCTCGCCGAGCTGGGCCCGCGGCTGAGCGATACCGATGGTGAGCTGCGCGAGCGGAGTTCGCGGCTGGTGACCGTCCTGGTGTCCACCCTCGCGGCCGAGCCGGTGCTGTGTGATCTGCTCAGTGCGCAGGCCGGTGTCCTGGAGCGCAATATCTCCCCCGACGTCGCCGCGCGCTTCAAGCGCACCGCCTACGCCAACGCGATGGAACTGCGGGCCATGATCATCCGGCTCGTTCCCGAGCTCACGGGGGAGCGGGCGTTCACATTCGTCGCGGTGACACTGATGTCGATCGGCGCGTTGTGGAGCCACGCCCATCCGTCCTCGGCCATGCTCACCGCCTACGACCGGCATCCGGAACTGGCGGAGCTGCGACTGGACTTCGAGGGTGTGCTCACCACGCAGTTATGGATCCTGTTGCGCGGGTTGCTGTCCGATGATCCGCGTCTCATCCCGTAGCGGATCGGGGTTTCGCGCGGCGCTTCAGTGCAACAGCGAGCGAGCGGTCGGGGCCAGGCGCAGGCGTTCGCTCGGCACGGCAAGGCGTTTCGACAGCGCGGGCTCGACGTGTTCGGTCCAGGTGGGGCAGCGGGACATGGCCGCGAGGTGATCGTCGAGATCCTCGGTCGTGTCGAAGCGGGAGAACCACACGAAGACCCGTTCGCGGCGGAGCGGCAGCGCGGGGAAATCGTTATGGGAGGGGTCGGTTTCGTAGCAGGCGAGCACCTCGGCCCCGGTGTCGGAGATGACCGGACACATTCGGATGGCGAAGAATTCGGTGAACTCGGCCATCGTCACGGCGGGGTAGTGGATCGTGACCAGCACGCGCGAATCGGGCAGGTCGACCGCGCACCGCCCGGGGCGGACGAACTGCGCGCCGAGATCGCCTATCGACCAGACTGGTTGCAGCAGTAGGGCATTCGTCGTATCCACCATGGTCTCCCGCGCCGCCGGGGCGTAGGTGCGCCAGGTCTCGCCCTCGTAGTAGAAGGCGGTCAGGGCCGCGCGGCGGGCGGTCATATCCTGGAAGGCGCGCACCCAGACGAACCGATCGGGATCGTCCTCGTCCCGGAATTGGCCGACGATCCGCATGCCGGCGGCCTCCTGGGTCTCCACGAGTTCCCTGTCGAACAGATCGATCAGCCTGTCCCGCCGCCCGGGACGCAGCATGTACTGACGCAATTCCACGATCGGCCAATGGGTTTCGGTCATGGAAAAACGATGCCGCACCGAAAAGTGTTGGACGAGTGGCCAGATAGCCTTTGTTCGTCAATATCGGGCCACTGTTCGGCTGAGCGTCAGCCTTCGGCCAGATACCGTTCCACGCTGGCCACTTTCGCGGTGATCGCATCGGTGACGCCCGGGCGGATATCGGCCTTGATCACCAGACTGGCGCGGGGCGCGGCGGCCAGGACGGCCTCGGTGGCCTGCTTGATCACGGCCATCACCTCATCCCATTCGCCCTCGAGCGTGGTGAACATGGCATTGGTCTCGTTGGGCAGGCCGCTGGCGCGCACGATACGCACGGCCTCGGCGACGGCACGGCCGACGTCCTCGCCGGTGCCGAGGGGGCTGACGGAGAAAGCTGCGATCATGGGATCAATTCTGGTTCTCGGCCAGGCGACGCAGGGTCGCGACACGCGATTCCAGATAGCGCAGTTCGGAATCGTCGAGCACCGTGCGCTGGATACCGCCCGCGACGGCGAAGGCGGACTGGCGATGATCGTCGATCACGTCGACATCGAGGGCGATACCGACATAGTCGTCGGCACCCGGCAACGGATCGGCTATCACTCGCGCCCGGCCGCGGGCGCACAGGGCCACATTGCCGCCGCCGAGGATCAACAGCGCCACCTCGGGCCGCTCGCGCAGCCGGGCCAGCGAGCCGCGATCGGATTTGAGACTCAACAGGATTCGGCGATCGCCCGCGCGCACCGGCCAGGACACCGGAATCGCGTGCGGCGCCGGGTCGGTGGTCACCAGCACCGCGATCGTGTCCAGCGGCCACTCCGGCAGAACGTCCAGTTCGGGATGTTCGGACTGTTCGGTCGAGGACTCTTGACGTTCCCGGGCTCCGGCTACCATCTCTCGTCACCTCACGGTCGGCTCGCACGGCGGGCTGGACCGTGCATGGCTAGCAGTGTAAACCGTTGTGCCGCAGGCCCGATCCCGTAAGGTGCGCCTAACTCAGGCTTTGGCCAGGTCGGGGATGGCGAGCCGGGTCGCCCACTCGCGCGCCTGATCCTGCGGCCGGACGGTGCCGGAGGCGTCGTGGCGGCCGTGCTCGCCCACCTGCGCCGCGCCCAGGGCGGCGAACTTCTCCGCGCAGATCTCGCCGCCGCGGTTGAAGGTGGTGTCGTAGACCGTGTCGCCGAGGCCGAAGACCGCGAAGCGCAGGCCGGTGAGGTCGGGGAGGCGGTCATCGAGCTGATCGAAGAACGGTTCGGCGGTGGTCGGCAGGTCGCCCGAGCCGTAGGTCGAGCAGACGAGCACGTGGAAATCGTCCCGCTCGAGGTCGTCGGCGTCGAAATCGGCCATATCGTAGATCGCGACATCGTGTGTGGTCGCCAGCACATCCGCGATCGCGTCCGCGGCCCGTTCCGCGGTGCCCATCTCCGTCCCGAACAGAATCACAACTCGCACAACCATCTCCTGCGTCATCGGTGAATCGACTTACTCGCAAACGTTTGGCTACGCGATGCCGTGCCGTGCGAGTAAGCCTACCCTAACCTGTATGCTGGTCGAGGTGTGCCGCCACCTGTCATAACCGACGGATCGGCATGTTCCGGTTACGGATAGGAAAACTGGCCGAGACCTGCGACGGTTTGGATTGACGAACAGGTACCGGCGGTTGCATCATTCGTAACAGTTCCCCGTCCATACGGGGACATGCGAGTAACCGGCCGATGACCGTCCGGTGAAGCGCAGTCGTCCACCGCTTCCAGGTGGAGACAACGCAGCAGCATCCAGCACGACGCGTTCGCGCGTCCAGCCGCGAGTGAGGTGAGAGGCAATGGGATCCCGGTCTTATCGGCATCGTCTGTGGGCAGCATTCCCGAACAGTCTCACCGCGCGGCTTCGACCAGCGCGCTGAATCGGTGTGTGAACCCCCTTGCCCCCTCCGGGCGGGGGGTGTGCGGATGTGTGTGTGTCTTCCACATGGTGATTTATGACTCAGGAGCGGTGATGACGAAATTCGACGCGGTGGTGGCCAACCTGGCGGTGTCGGCCGCGGTGGTCGACGATCTGCGATATCTGCGTGCGGAGCTGACGGCCGCCGATGTCGCGTTCCTGTTGGTGCGCGATTCGGATCATCGGCTGGTCCTGGCGGTGGATTCGGCGCATCGGCCCGCGCTGCGCCGGGTGCTGGGCGCGGCGGTGATCGCCGGATTCGCCTGTAACGAGGTGCGCCACAACGTGTTCCGGCTCGGTCGCGACCTCGATCCGGCGCATCAGGTGGAGATCGAGCTGTGGGATCACCACGGCGACACCGTCGAATGCCCGCGTCCGAACGCCCTGACCCGCAACGTCTTCGATGTGGCGGATGTGGAACAGACCACCGTGCTGCTGTTCGACACCAGCTGGCCCACCCTCGACGGCATGTTCGCCCCGCAGCCCACCGATGTCGGCTTCGATATCGATATCGTGTTCTCCTGGGTCGACGGCGCCGATCCCGAATTCCGTGCTCGCCGTGCGGGAATGCTCGCCCAGGTGGTGGTCGGCGAGGGCGACGACGCCGATGCGCGGATCCGCCAGATCGACGAGCTGAAGTACGCGCTGCGCTCGGTGCACAAGAACGCGCCGTGGATCCGGCGCATCTTCATCGCCACCGACTCCCGGGTGCCCGACTGGCTGGCCGCCGATCCCCGGGTCACCATCGTCCGTGCGGTGGACCACTTCTCGGATCTGTCCGGGCTGCCGGTGTTCAATTCGCATGCGGTGGAATGTCAGTTGCAGCATATCGACGGGCTGTCCGAGCACTTCCTCTACTCCAACGACGATATGTTCTTCGCCCGGCCGGTGCGCCCGTCGATGTTCTTCACCCCGGCCGGGGTCAGCCGGTACATCGAGGCGGGCACGCGGATCGGTCCCGGCGCCAACAACGAGCGGCGCAGCGGATTCGAGAACGCGGCGCGGCGGAATCGGCAGCTGCTGCAGCGGCGGTTCGGACAGGTGATCACGCGGCATCTCGAGCACACGCCGGTTCCGTTGCGGCGCAGCGTATTGCTGGAGATGGAGGCGGAATTCGCCGAGGACTTCGCCCGCACCCGGGCCAGTCGCTTCCGCGCGGCCACCGATATCTCGGTCACCAACTCGCTGTACCACTACTACGCGCTGCTGACCGGACGGGCCGTACCGCAGGAGTCGGCGCGGATGCGCTACGTGGATACCACCAGCCACACCGGCGTGGCCATGCTCGGCGGCCTGGCCCAGCACCGCGATGTGGATTTCTTCTGCCTCAACGACGGCAGTTTCCCGGAGATCGCGGAGGCCGAGCGCGCCCGGGTGGTATCGGAGTTCCTGGAGGGCTACTTCCCCGACGCCGCGCCCTGGGAGCGGGTGGCCGACGAGGATCCGTTAGCCGCCCTGGAACCCGGCGCGGCCTGATTCAGCAGACCGCCTCGCCGTCGGATTCCGTTGCGGGGCTGCGACGTTCGAGCCCGCGCGGGATACGCCCCGCGGGCATGATGACGATGCCCTCGCGCTCCAGCCGCTCGCTCGCCTCCTCGGGCGTGGCTGGGTTGCCGACGGTCGGACCCCGATCGATCGGCACGACCGAGTGGACCACGGTATCGGGATAGACGTGCACGTAGTTGAAGCTCTGGGCGCCGTCGCGGCCGCGCTGGCCGCCGTCGGCGACCGCGAGATCCTGGCTGTAGCAGGCCGAGGAGGCCACCGAGACCGGAATTCCGGCGAAGGTGGCGGTGGTCGAGAAGTGCAGATGGCCGGCGAGGATGCTGCGCACGTCGGTGCCGTCCAGGACGTCGGCGAGCCGGCGCTGATCGCGCAGTTCGACGGTGACCGCGAGATCCTGGATGCACGGCACCGGCGGATGGTGCATGGCCAGGATTGTGCCGAACGGCGCGGGCTCGGCCAATACCGAACGCAGCCAATCCAATTGGGCCTCGGAGATCTCGCCGTAGTGGTGTCCGGGAACGGTCGTGTCGAGTACCACGATGCGCAGGCCGTCGAAGATGTGCACGCGGTCCAGCGGTTCGGTGGACCCCTCCTCGTCGAGCAGATGTTCGCGCAGCGCGGCCCGGCTGTCGTGATTACCGGTCACCCATACCACCGGCGCGTCGAGGCGCCGCGCGAACGGTTCGACAATCGCCCGCAGCGCGCCGTACGCGTCGGGCTCACCGTGATCGGTGAGATCACCGGTGAACACGATCGCGGTCGGGGTGATGCGACTGGCCTCGGCCTGGGCGAGCAGCTGCCGCAGGCGTCGCTGCGCGTCCACCGTGCCGTAGAGCTTGTCGTCGCCCGCGATCAGATGCGTATCGCTCAAGTGGAACAGAACGTGGTCCGGTCTCGGATACTCCGCGACTCTGGTGATGTGCACCGGACTTCCTCCCGGCGAGTTTGCTCGCCATTGGCTTCAGGCTCCAGCGCCAGCTTAGCGAAGCCCTATAGTCCAAGTTCCCCGTGCACGGTGACGGCATGCTTACGTCAGGGTGAGAATTCTGTGTCAGCTCGGCGCCGGCAAGCTATCGGCCAGCACACGCCGCTCGGCCTGCTGGCGCTGCGCGAGCCGCAGGAAGTACCGGCGCAGCATCAGTCCGGCAGTCACCGCGAGCCCGGCCGTCAGACCCCACCACACGCCCGCCGCGCCCAGCCCCAGCGGGAAGGCCAGCAGCAGCGCTGTGGGCAATCCCACAATCCAATAGCCGACCAGCGACAGCCGGAATCCGGCCTGGGTGTCGGTGACCCCGCGCAGCAGTCCGGCGCCGATGTTCTGCGCGGCATCGAAGAACTGCAGCACGATCGCGATCAGCAGCAGGGTGTGGGCCAGCTGGATGGTCTGATCGTCGTGACCGCTGATATCGCCCAGCCGCAGCACCAGATCCGGCACCGCGATATAGGCCACGCCCACCAGCGCCGCGACGACGGCGGCATGCCGCAGTGCCAGCCATGCCAGGCCGTGGGCATGGTCGAACTCATCGCGCGCCACGGCCTTGCTGACCAGGATCGATGTCCCGTGCGACAGGCCGACCGCCACCTGGAACACGATGTAGACCAATTGATAGACGACATTGTGCGCGGCCAGCGCGGCCGGGCCGAAGGTGCCCATCACCAGCGCCAGCACCGAGAACATGCCCGCCTCGGATCCGTAGGTCAGCGCGATCGGCGTGCCGAGCCGCAGTTCGGCCAGGATCGTGCGGCCGTGCACCGGCCACATCCGGATCGACAGCGTCACACCGAGTTTCCCGTCGCGGCGCACCATGGCCCACAGCACCGCGAAGGTGATCAGGAAGACCAGTGAGGTCGCGATGCCGATACCGGTCAGTCCGAGCGCGGGCAGTCCGGCCCAGCCGCGCATGAAGCCCAGGGCCAGAACGAGATTCAGCGCCACCGAACCCAGTGTCACCAGCAGCAGTGCCTGGGGCCGCTGCATGCCGACGGTGTATTGCCGCAGCACCTGGAACCACAGGCACGGCAGCAGACCGGGCGCGAGCGCCACCAGCATGGGTCGCGCCTCGGACAGCACCGTCGCGTCCTGGCCGAGCCACTGCAGCGCCCAGCCCAATCCGATCAGTACCAGCCCGCCGAGCAGACCCGCGACGGTCGCGATGAGGAAGCTGGACCGGACCACATCACGAATCTCGTTGTCCGGATCGGTGTTCCGTCGCTCGGCGCGGCTGACCACGGTCGCGACCTGATTGCCGGTCGCGGTGATCAGCCCGGCGCACATGGTGCGGATCTGGTTGAACAGCGTCAGCGCCAGACCGCCCGCGGCCACCTGACTGATCCCCAGCGAGCCCATCAGCGCGATATTGGTCGTCGACACGGCGACCTGCGCCAACTGCGTCATCGCGATCGGCGTCGCCAGCGTCGTGAGCTGTCTCGCGTCGGAACGGATGAGCGTCACGACACCCCCACCAGGTCTCGCCGCGTCGGGGCGTAACGGTCCAGCAAATCCAGCACCTCGCGTTCGGTGGATTCGTCGAGCAGTGCGCGCTCGGCCATCCAGTCGTCGTCGAACACGGTATCCAAGTACTTCTCGCCGCCGTCGCACACGATCGTGACGATCGTGGAGCCCGGCGGAAACTCCTCGAGCCGGATGAGCGCGGCGTGCACCGATCCGCCCGCGGAACCGCCCAGCAGCAGGCCGTTGCGCCGGGCGACCGCGCGGGCGGTGGCGAAGGCGGCCACATCGGTCACCTTCACGCCCTCGTCCAGCAGCGAGTAGTCCACGGCCGTGCCGACCGTGGCGCCCGGCGGCGTGCCGGTCCCGGACTGCCAGTACGGTCCGCCCTCGCCGCCGAAGGCGATCGAGCCGACCGGCTCCACGCCGATCACCCGTGGCATACAGCCCAGTTCGCGCAATCGGCGGGCGGTGCCGAACAGCGAACCGCCCGTGCCGACGGCAGAGAGCAGGATATCGACCCGGCCGAGATCTTCCAGCAATTCCTCGGCGACGGCGTAGTAGCCGAGCGCGTTGGCGTCGTTGTTGTGCTGTTCGGTGAAGTAGGCGTCGGGGCGGGCCGCGGCCATCGCCTCGGCGAGATCCTCGCGGGCCGAGGTGGCCAGGCTGTCGTCGTCGGTGTCGGCGACGTAGACCAATTCGGCTCCCATGGCTTTCATCGCGCGCAGCTTGTCCTTGCAGGCGTGGTGGTCGACCACCGCGGTGAAGCGATACCCGCGTTCGGCCGCCACCACCGCCAGGCCCAGTCCGGTATTCCCGGATGTGGACTCGATAATATGCCCGCCAACGTTCAGCAAACCTCGACGCTCCGCGTCGAGCACCATTTCCCGCGCCATCCGGATCTTGGCGGCGCCGGTCGGATTGAACTGTTCGAGCTTGAGCAGCAATCGCGTGCCCGTCGCGGTGGCCGCGAGCTCGAACAGCGGGGTGTTGCCGATCAGGTCCGTCACGCGGGTGACGAGCGGCATGCGTATCTCCTCGGGTGGGCTGGGTGTGGGCGGGTTATCCGGCGTCGAACGTCCAGCGGAACCGTTCCCCGGGTGCGTCGTGCAGCACCACCTTGGGCGGGATCGGCAGCTGGTGGAAGGCGGATTCGTTGGAATCCATCTGGTAGCCGGCGGTATTCGGATAGACGAGCAGATCGCCGATCTCGGCCGGGCGGGGCAGCGGGATACGCCGCCAGCTGAGCATGTCCGATTCCAGGCAGGTGGCCGCGCCGACGCTGGCGGGGGTCGGATCGCCGGGGCGGACCGGCCAGAGCACCGGATCGGGCAGGTATTCGCTGTCGAACCACTGTTCCGACAGACTCAGGCTGGTGCCGTCGACGGTCAGCAGCAGATACGGATATCCGCGGGCCGCACGGTCTTTCGCGCCCTGGACGCGGAAGACGGTGCTGCCCGCGCGGTCCAGCAGGGCGCGGCCGGGCTCGATCGCCAGCCGGATCGCGTTATCGCGCAGCAGGGTCGCCAGATCGCCGTGCGCCAGGATCGCGGCCAGCATGGCGGGACCGGGTGTGGCGCAGTGATACGGGTAGTAGTCGTCGAATCGCTTATCGGCGTGAAACCAGTCCTGCCCGGCGTTCTCGGCGAAGGCCCGCCAATTCTCGGCCGGGACGTAGTCGACGGCGAAGCCGCCGCCGATGGACAGGGTGAACACCGGATGTCCTAGTGCCCGGGCGGCGCGGCAGCGCTCCACCAGCGCCGCCGCCAGCTCGGCCCGGGCCATGGGATCGTAACCGGACAAATGGAAGCTGAAGCCCTCGAGGCGCACCGAACCGAGCGGCGTGTCGGTCAACGCCGTCGCGAGCTCGGCGTCGCTCAGGCCGAAGCGGCTCGACGAGCCCGGCGGCAGTACCCGCAACAGCACCCGCGCCGGAAGACCCAGCGCGACGAGGCGTGCCAGCTCACCGAGCTCGTCGATCGCGATCAACGCGCCGTGCCGCGCCGAGAGCCACAGCAGCTCATCGCATTTCGAGGGCCCGGTCACCATGATCTCGTCGCCGCGAATGCCATGTGCGAGAGCCGAACTCAACTCCGCCGTGCTGGCGACGTCCACGCCCGCGCCGTGTTCCGCGCAGGCGCGCACCACACACGCCGCCTTGTTCGCCTTCTTGCCGTAGAAGACCGCGCCCTCGACCCCGGCCCGCGCGAAGACCGCGCGGAATTCCCGGATGTTCTGCCCTACGCGGGCGGGGTACATCACATGGAACGGGCCACCGACCGCAAAGGCGATGTCGCTCAGCAGATTCGGATCGTCCAGCAGCCGCCGCTCCCAGCCGTCGCGATGCGCGGGCATGGGTGCCGCGGTGATCGCCGATTCGGCACCGCTCAATCCCACAGGCGAACCTCCGTGCCCCGACCCTCGGAAACGGCCTTATCGGCCAGCGCATGCGCCACCGCGATATCGGTGAGCACCAGGCCGCTGTTGTAGACGAAGACGCGTTCCTCGGCGCTGCGCCGCCCGACGGCGCGCCGGGCGAGGATCTGCGGCAATTCGGCGTCGACCGCGCGCAGCGTGCCCTCGGGTCCGGCCATATCGGTGCCGGTGAGCGCCATCTGCTCGGCGCTGGTGGCGATCACGCGGTCGGCGTCGTGCAGCGCCGAGGGCGCCAGGCCGTAGCCGACCAGCACGGCCACCGAACCCGGTGCCAGATCGGCGGATTCGAGCGCGACCTCGGTGCCGGGTCCGGCGGTCGCGAGCACGACATCGGCCTCGCGCGCGGCGGCGCGCGGATCGGTGACGGTGCGCAGCTCGAGCGTCGGCCGGTAGGCGGCGAGCTGATCGTGGACGGCGCGCAGGCCCTCCTCGTGCGTGCCGTACACCATCAGCCGGTCCAGCTGCGGATTCGCGGCGAGCAAGTGCGGCAGGGCATTTCGGCCCTGGGTGCCGGTGCCGATGAGCAGGACGCTGCGCGCGTCGGCGCGCATCGTCTCGCGCACCAGCAGCGCCGACGCCGCCGGGGTGCGTACGGCGCCGACGCGGGCGCAGTCCATCATCGCGATCGGCATGCCGGTGGCATCGTCGTAGAGCGTGATGGTGGTGTAGTACCGCTTGGTGCTGCGGTCGTGACTCGGGTCGAACTTGTAGGAGGTCTTCATCGCGACCACGCGGCGGCGGCCGTCACGGCCGAGCATGGCGTAGGCCACCGACCAGCCGTCGGGATGGGCGACGCTGAGCTTGCGCGGATTGTCCGACTCGCCGGCCGCGAGGGCCAGGTACGCCTCTTCGACGGCACGCACCACCTCACCCGGAGTGATCGGAACGTCGGCTAGATCGCTGCGGCTCAGAATGCGCAGCGGGGTGGGCTTGGAACTCACGGTTTTCCTCGTTCATCTGGGATCCGAACGGCGTGACCGTCCGCTGCCCGTAACCACTTTCGCCGGATTCGGCGGGAATGCGGGGGCGGGGTAGTCGGATGTTGACCCGTTTGAGCCAGCGATCGGTCCCGTCGTAGCGTGGTGTGAACGGTACTCGGCCGTGCACCACGACATCGTTGTCCACCAGCAGCAGCTCGCCCGGTCGCAGCACCGCTGTGCGACAGACCCGCTCCAATTCGGCGCCCAGATGCGTGTAGGCGGAACGGAATTCGTCGTCGGCGTCGCCGAGCGGGGTGTAGGCGGGGTCGTAGCGCAGGGTGGGCTCGTCGTCCGCGCCGCCGATGGTGGCCACGGGACTGATCGGATGCCGGTGAAAGCCGGTGCCGTAGGAGACATCCGGCAGGATCGGCAGCAGCGGCTCCCGCAGACGGAGCCGCTGCCGCTCGTCCAGGTCGACCTGACGCACCGAGGAGATGGTGGTGCCGACCAGATCGGGATTGCGCAGGCAGCCGAGCATGAGCAGATGTGCCCGCCGCGGATGGAAGGCGTCCTCGGTATGCGGGCTGAGCAGGGTCGTGCTGCTCGCGCCGGACTGCTCATGCTCGTGGCCGGGCGAGGGCACGATGTTGTTGACCAGTCGGCCGTCCTGCTGCCCCTCCCAGCCGAACGGTTCACCCGCGCAGCGGGCCAGCAGCAGCATCGACAGATCCAGTTCGAAGGAGGCATGCCGGCGCTCGGCATCGCCGCTCCATGCCGTCGCCTGACGCCAATCCCGGGGCGTGGGGCCCAATTCGCCGTCGTGCAGCGGCAATCCGGAGACGATCACGGCTCCGGCGGAGGTGGCCGGCGGGCGCACCGCGCGGTGCACGGCGGCGGGCAGGCCCGCGGCGCGAGCGTCGATCAGATCGATCAGTCGCGCGTCGGTGAGTGCGGCGGCGTCACGGGTGGACCATCCCGGTAAACGTTCCATCGTGGCGGTGACGGCCGCGGCCGTGGCGCGGACGGCCTCGGCGGCGGCCGCGGGCAGCGTCCTGCGTTCGATCTCGCCGGTGGCGGCGTCGGGTGTATGACGTTCGCATAGAACGTTTTTCACCAGGCATTCCCTTCTTCGCAACGGTGGTGAAGCAGGTGGTGAAGTCTCCGGTGTGCGAAGGTATCTGCTCCAAGCAGCTTAAGCAAGGCTTACCTAAGAGTGTCGCGGAATATAAGCTGCCGCACATATCAAGAGGTGGGCGGCCGGGGGGGGGGGGGGGGGGGGGGGGGGGCGCGCGGCGGGGGGGGGGAGGGGCGGGGGCCGCCGCGGCAG
>NZ_JBITDI010000021.1:89074-133374 GCF_044454005.1 Nocardia sp. NPDC051570
GTTCAGCGCTCGAAGCGCATGCGCGAAGCGCGAGTCTCGAGCGCTGAACGACGAGACTCGGGGCCGCGAACCCCGCCGGAGCGAAGCGAAGGCAAAACAAACACAGGTTAGCCTTGGCTTGCCGTGGTGATCCCGGCGAGACTGACAGAGCGAGGCATACGCGATGACGATCATGAACCGCCGCCGGATCCTGGGCACCGGACTGGGTTTCGGCGCCGCGCTGGCGCTCGCCGCCTGCGGCCGTGGGCCGGGCGAGACAGGCACGCTACGGGTCGGCGCGCTCGGCAAGGTGTCGGCGCTGCAACAGGATCCGCACGCGAATCTGAGCAACGACAGCGACTTCCTGATCGCCTCACTGATCTTCGACCCGCTGACCGTGCCCGGCGCGGATCCCACCGTGCGGCCACGGCTGGCGACCTCCTGGGTCACCGACCCGGATCAGCGGCGCTGGGTGTTCACCCTGGCCGAGGGCGCGACCTTCCACGACGGCAGCAGGGTCACCGCCGACGATGTGGTGTGGTCGCTGCGCCGGCTGCGGCAGATCGGCGGCGAGTCGAAGGTGCCGGTGCCGCCGGAGGGCATCACCGCCGACGGCCCCGGCCGGGTCGTGCTCACCGCGGCGGCGCCCAACAGTCAGATACCGCTGCTGGTGCGGCTGATGACGTTCACCGTGAAGCAGGGCACCACCGACTTCACCAAACCCGTTGGCAGCGGGCCGTTCCGGCTCGAGTCCTATCGGCAGGGCAACGCCCGCCTGGTGCGCAACGACGCCTGGCACGGGCACACACCGCGCCTCGAGGCCATCGAGATCACGATGTTCGAGAGCGTCGACGCGCTGTCCAACGCCGTGCTGGGCGGGCAGATCGACCTGGCCTCCAATGTGGGCGCGATCGCCGGACGCACCGCGGCCGGGCGCGGCGATCTGCAGGTGATCCGCCGCCCCGACGACACAGCGGTCGCGATCGCCATGCGCACCGCCGACGGCCCGTTCGCCGATCCGCGGGTGCGGACCGCGCTGCGGCTGGCCGCCGATCGCGATGCGCTCGTCGCACAGGCGTTCTCGGGCTTCGGCACGGTGGCCAACGATATTCTCGGTACCGGGGATCCGCAGTACGCCAAGGATATTCCGCTGCGGCGCCGCGATGCGGACCGGGCGCGGGCGCTCTTGGCCGAGGCCCGGTTCGATACCGGCGCGACCTATCAGCTCGTCACCAAGGAGGAGGCGCCCGGCGAGGCGGAATCGGCGCGGCTGTTCGCCGTCCAGGCCCGCGATATCGGCGTGAAACTCGAGGTGGTGGTGCAGGATTCGGGCACCTTCTACGATCGCACCTGGTTGCACGCGCCGCTCTACACGGTCAACTGGGGGACCAACGATTCGGTGCTGTTCTACGCCGCCAAGCTGATGTCCTCGACCAGCAACCGCAACGAAACCGCCTTCGCCGACACGGAATTCGACGCCACCACCACCGCCGCGCTGGCCGCGTCGAATCCGGGCGACTATGCCCGCGCGATCGAGGCCGTGCAGCGGATTCAGCACGATCGCGGCGGATATCTGGTGTGGGGCATGGCCGATGGCATCGATATCGCCTCGACGCGGGTCAAGGATCTGCCGACCCTGGGTGGCTTCGGGCGGGTCCAATTGGAACGAGCCTGGTTGGCGTCGTGACGACGTTCCTGACCCTGCTGCTCCGCCGGTTCGCGCTGCTGGTGGCGCTGCTGGCACTGGTGTTCACCGTGGTCTCGGTGCTGCCCGGCGATGCGGCGCGGGCGGCGCTGGATCGCGGCGCCTCGTCGGCGATGATCGCGGCCAAGCGACACGAGCTGGGGCTGGATCGCCCGCTGCCGCAACGCTTCTGGAGCTGGCTGAGCGGGGTGCCGACCGGTGACTTCGGCACGACCGTGCGCGGCCGCCCGGTGGGCGAGCTGCTGGCCGCCGCGGCGCCGCAGACGCTGCTGCTGGGCGGGCTGGCCCTGATCGTCACCGTCGTGGCCGCGCTCGGCTTGGGCATGTGGTGGGCGGCCCGGCCGTCGGGCCGGCTCGCGCGGGTGCTCCAGCCGACCACGGCGATGGTGGTGGCGCTGCCGGAATTCGTGGTCGCGGCGATGCTGATCATGGTCTTCTCCTTCGCGATCGGCTGGCTGCCCGCGGTGACCGTCGCGGGCCGGTCCGGATTTCCCGCGCGCCCGGACATGCTGGTGCTGCCGGTGCTGGCGCTGGCCATACCGCATATCGGCTGGAACACCCGCGTGGTGCGCGGCGCGCTGGCCGACGCCGGGCGCGCACCGCATGTCGAACAGGCCGCGCTGGAGGGGCTTTCGCGGCGAGCCGTGCTGCTTCGCCACATGCTGCCGGTGGCGCTGCCGACCGTCGTGGCCTCGGTGGCCACGACCGTCGGGATGCTGTTCGGCGGCGCGCTGGTGGTGGAGAGCCTGTTCAACTATCCCGGACTGGGCGCGCTGCTGGCGGGCTCCATCGGTGATCGGGACACCGCCCTGACCGCCGCCACCGCCGCGGTCGCGGGCGTGGTGATCATGGGAATGCTGATCTGCGCCGACGGCATTCGCGCCTGGGCGGTTCGGGGACGGCGGTGACGATGTCGGCGAGGAGGATCTCGGTAATGCGGGCCGTGCCCGCGCTGATCGTCGTGGTGATCGCCTGTCTCGGGCCGTGGCTCGCGCCGCACGGTGTCGACGACAGCATCGGAAATCCGTTCGCGCCACCGAGTTCCGCGGCATGGCTGGGCACGGATCGGCTCGGACACGATGTGTTCAGTCAGCTCCTGAACGGCGGATGGGGACTGATCGCGCTGGCCGCGTTCATCGCCGGGGTGGTGACCGGCGCGTCCAGCGTGCTCGGGGCGGTGGTGGCGCTGTGGCCGCGGCTGGGCGCGGTGATCGAGCGGTGCGCCGATCTGCTGATTCTGCTGCCGGTGGTGCTCGCGCTGCTGATGGTGGTCATGTCGTGGCCGCAGTGGGGGACCGCCGGGGTGGTGATCGTCGGGATCGTATTCGGGATCCCCTATTGCGCACGGGTTTTCGCGGCCGCGGCGACGCCGATCGCGGCGTCCGGGTATATCGAGGCGGCCCGCCTCGGCGGGGAATCGGCGGGCTATGTGATCTTCCGGGAGATGCTGCCGAACATGCGCGAGCTGCTGCTGACCCAGCTCGGATTGCGTTTCGTCGCAGGTATGTACATCGTCGCGACGGCGGCGTTCCTGCGGCTGCCGACCGGGCTCGGCGCGGCCAACTGGGCGATCATGGTGCGCGACAACGCCTCCGGCATCCTGCTCGATCCGTGGGCGGTGCTGGCGCCGAGCGCGGCCATCGGCATCGTCGCGGTGAGCGTGAATCTACTGGCCGGAGGTAGGCGAGAGTGATTGTGGTCGAGGAGCTTTCGATCCGGACCGCGAGTGGCGCGCTGCTCCTCGCGCCGATCTCCCTGCGAGTTCCGTCCGGCGGCATCCTCGGGCTGCGCGGTCCGTCCGGATGCGGGAAGTCCACGCTGATGCGGGCGCTGGTCGGGCAGGTTCCGGTCGGCACGACCGCGACCGGATCGGTGCGGGTCGGCGAGCATGCCGTGCTCGCGCTGGAACCCGATGTGCTGCAGCGGTTTCGGCGGCAGCGGATCGCCTTCGTCGGCCAGGATCCCGGGGTGGCACTGAATCCGACCATGCGGGTCCGGTCGTTGCTCGGCGAACTGGCCGATCCGCAGCGCGCGCTGGAGGCACTCGCGGCGGTCGAACTGCCGCGGTCGTATCTGCGTCGACGCTCGGCGGAGCTGTCCGGCGGCGAACAGCGCCGAATCGCATTGGCCCGCGCCCTCGCCCGGCATACGCCCGTTCTGGTTCTCGACGAACCGCTGGCCGGATTGCACGGCCGATTGCGTTCGGCGGTGGTGCGGCTGCTGCGCGATCGGGCCGAGCGGGACGGCACCACGATCGTGGTCTCCGGACACGACGACGCCGTCCTGCGGGAACTGGCCGATGAGCAGATCATGATCGGGGCCGCCGCGCCCGGCGTGCGGTACGACCGACCCTCGGCCCGCGGGGTCCCCGAGCGTTCCGCCGAAGATGCTGGGGTGCTGACGCTTTCGAACATCACCGTGACCATCGGCCGACAGCGGGTCCTCGACGGTATCGATCTGCGCGTGGCGGCCGGGGAGTCGGTGGCGGTGACCGGACCGTCGGGTGCGGGTAAGTCCACGCTGGCCAGGGCCGTGGTGGGACTGCGTACACCGGCGACGGGATCGATCCGGGCGAACGGCCGGATCGCGCTGGTGCCGCAGGACGGTACCGGCAGCCTCAACCCTCGCCGGACCGTGGCCGAGGCATTGGGCCGCCCCCTGCTCCGGCAGCGCGGCGTGCGCGACGCGACGGCGATCGCGGAGCTCCTGCGCACCGTCGAACTGAATCCGGAACTGGCGCACCGATATCCGCACGAACTGTCGGGCGGGCAGCGGCAACGCGTGGCCCTGGCCCGCTCGCTGGCCCTGGACCCCGCGGTCCTGGTGTGCGACGAGGTCACCGCGGCGCTGGATCCCGGCACGGCCGAGGCGATCATGACCCTGCTCGACGGCCTGCGACGTGACCGAGGCCTCGCCCTGCTGGTGATCACCCACGATATGAACCTGGTCACCCGCTATTGCGCCCGGATGTGCGTCCTCGAATCCGGCCGCATCGTCGAATCCGGTGCGGTGGCCGACCTCTTGGCCGCGCCCACCCATGACGCGACCCTCGCGTTGCTCGGGTAACTGGGGACAGGCTCGGGTAACTGGGGACGGGCTCGGGTAACTGGGGACGGGCTCGGGTAACTGGGGGCATCGGCGACTCGCGGTGTATCTGCATGATGGAACCGTGCGTTGGAGAAAGCAGCCCGGCCCCCGTGCCGTGATCGCTCGCGCCGGTGCTGTACTCGCCGTCGCCGCCGTAGTCGCGTCCGGATGCGGAATAGGCGAACAGCTGCCGCCGATTCCCGAGGGCATGCCGCCGGGTCCGGGCACGGCCCTGCCGCCGATCAATCTCGACGCGCCCGGTCGCAGCGCCGAACAGCTGCGCGGCTGGGCCGAGAAACAGGCCGCCGCCCTGCGCATTCCGGTGGTGGCGCTCGAGGCCTACGGATACGCCGCGGCCGTCATGGCCCGATCGAGTCCGGACTGCGGAATCGCCTGGACGACCATCGCCGGAATCGCCGGGGTGGAGAGCAAACACGGCAGTCACGGCGGTTCGATGCTGGATGCCGACGGCGAGGTGCGCCCGCCCATCCGGGGCGTCCCGCTGGACGGATCACCCGGTGTGGCAAGGATTCTCGACGACGCCGCGACCGCTCGCACCGGCAGCCCGGTCTACGTGCGCGCCGAGGGCCCGTTCCAATTCCTGCCCGAGACCTGGCAGCGCTGGGGCGTCGACGCCAACGGCGACGGGGTGGCCGATCCGGACAACATCGACGATGCGGCGCTGACCGCGGCCCGCTACCTCTGCGCCAGCGGCGGGACGCTGACGACCGCCGAGGGCTGGCAGAAGGCGCTGTTCACCTACAACCAGTCCGGCGCGTACATGGCGAAGGTCCGCAACTACGCCGCGGCCTACAGCATCGGCCGCCGGGCCTGAGCGTTGTCGCACTGCGTTAGGCTCGCGGGTGCACGGGCTCGCCGTGCGACCTGCTCGTGGACGGCGGTGAGCAGACGGAGTCCCCAGCCGAAGGAGTGTCGTTTTCGTGGCCATCATCGAACAGGTCGGAGCTCGCGAGATCCTGGATTCGCGGGGTAACCCCACTGTCGAGGTCGAGATCGCTCTCGACGACGGCACGCTGACCCGGGCGGCCGTGCCGTCCGGCGCGTCCACGGGTGAGCACGAGGCCGTGGAGCTGCGTGACGGCGGCGACCGCTACGGCGGCAAGGGCGTACAGAAGGCCGTCGAGGGCGTGCTCGACGAGATCGCGCCGGCCATCATCGGCCTGGACGCGGTCGAGCAGCGCACCGTCGATCAGGTCCTGCTGGATCTGGACGGCACCCCCGACAAGTCCCGCCTCGGCGCGAACGCGCTGCTCGGCGCCTCGCTCGCGGTGGCCCGCGCGGCCGCCGAATCCTCGGGTCTGGAGCTGTTCCGCTACCTGGGCGGCCCGAACGCCCATGTACTGCCGGTGCCGATGATGAACATCCTCAACGGTGGCGCTCACGCCGACACCAGTGTCGACGTGCAGGAATTCATGATCGCCCCGATCGGCGCGCCCACCTTCAAGGAGGCACTGCGCTGGGGCGCCGAGGTCTACCACGCGCTCAAGGCCGAACTGAAGGTCAAGGGCCTGTCGACCGGTCTCGGCGACGAGGGCGGTTTCGCGCCCGATCTCGCCGGCGGCACCCGCGAGGCGCTGGACCTGATCGCCGCGGCGATCGGCAAGGCCGGCTACCGGCTGGGCACCGATGTGGCCCTGGCCCTCGATGTCGCGGCCACCGAGTTCTACACCGCGGGCGCGGGTTACAAGTTCGAGGGCAGCGACCGCACGGCCGCCCAGATGACCGAGTTCTACAACGAGCTCGTCTCCGCCTACCCGCTGGTCTCCATCGAGGATCCGCTGTCGGAGGACGACTGGGACGGCTGGGTCGCGCTGACCGATCAGATCGGCGACAAGGTGCAGCTGGTCGGCGATGACCTGTTCGTCACCAATCCGGAGCGCCTCGAGGACGGCATCGCCAAGGGCGCCGCGAACGCGCTGCTGGTGAAGGTCAACCAGATCGGCACGCTGACCGAGACCCTGGACGCGGTAGACCTGGCCCATCGCAACGGCTACAAGACGATGATGAGCCACCGCTCGGGCGAGACCGAGGACACCACCATCGCCGATCTGGCGGTGGCGGTCGGCAGTGGCCAGATCAAGACGGGCGCCCCCGCCCGCAGCGAGCGCGTCGCCAAGTACAACCAGCTGCTGCGCATCGAGGACGCCCTGGGCGACTCGGCCCGCTACGCCGGGGACGTTGCGTTCCCGCGCTTCGTGTTCGAAGGCTAGTAACGTCGCAAGGCGTTGACTAGAGCCGACTTCGAGGGTGTGAGATGACGGAGCGACGGGCGCGCGGTGTCAGTCCGAACGGACGCGGAGACCGCCGCTCGTCGCGGACGGCGCGGTCCCGCCCGGAACGGCTGGCCAGCGCGTCCGCCCCCGCGGCCCGCACCGCCGCCGGTCAGCGCGCCACCCGGCGCCGCTCGCCGAAATCGGAAGCCGGTGCGGGCAAAGGGAAAACGGCGGGTAAGCACGACCGCAGGATTCTCGGCCTGTCCACCGGCCGCGCGGTGATCCTGGCCGCCGTGCTGTGCGCTCTGGCCCTGACCCTCGCGGTCCCGATGCGCACCTACTTCAGCCAGCGCGCCGAATCGGCCCTGCTGGCCCAGCAGCGCGGCGATCTCGAGAACGATCTGCGGCGCCTGCGCGATCGCCGTGCCCAGCAACAGGATCCGGCCTACATCAAATCCGAGGCCCGGGACCGGTTACGTCTGGTCATGCCCGGCGAGACCCCCTACATCGTGCAGGTGCCCGGCATCGAACAGCCCGCGGTTCCCGCCCAGATCACCCAGCCCCGCAAACCGGACCCCTGGTACACGGAGCTGTGGCGCAGCATGTCCAATCCCCAACCCAATCAGGCGGATCCGGAGCCTGCCACACCGGCGCCGCCCCCGGAAGGAGCACCCCGGTGACCCAGCCCGACACCCATGGCTCGAGCAACGTCGGGCAGCCGAGCGAGGCCGATCTCGAGATCGTCGCCCGGCAGTTGGGCCGCCCGGCCCGCGGTGTGCTCGCCATCGCCTATCGCACCCCGGACGGACAGCCGGCCGTGGTCAAGACCGCCCCCCGCCTGCCCGACGGCACACCCTTTCCCACGCTGTATTACCTGACCGACCCGCGACTGACCGTCGAGGCGAGTCGTCAGGAGGCGGCCGGGCTGATGCGCGGCATGAGCGAGCGGCTGGCCAGCGATCCGGAACTGTCGGCGGCCTACCGTGCCGCGCACGAGAGCTATCTGGCCGAGCGCGACGAAATCGAGCCCCTCGGCACCGATTTCAGCGGCGGCGGCATGCCGGATCGGGTGAAATGTTTGCATGTGCTGATGGCGCACGCGCTGGCCAAGGGTCCGGGCGTGAACCCGCTCGGCGACGAGGCGGTCGCGCTGGCCGCCGACACCGGATTGCGCGGCACCGCGATACCCGCGGATTGGCCGAAATACGAAGGGGCACGCGATGAGTGACCGGGTGGCCGCGGTCGACTGCGGCACGAATTCGATCCGACTATTGATCGCGGATGTCGACGGGGAGGGCCGACTATCCGATGTGCGGCGCGAGATGCGCATCGTGCGGCTCGGTCAGGGCGTCGACGCGACCGGGGAACTGCATCCCGAGGCGATCGAACGCACCCGTGCCGCCCTGCGTGACTATGTGGATCTGATGCGGGACGACGAGGTCACCCGGGTGCGCATGGTCGCGACCTCGGCCACCCGCGACGCGCGCAACCGCGACGACTTCTTCGCCATGGCCGCCGACGAACTGGGCCGCGTCGTGCCCGGTGCGCAGGCCGAGGTGATCACCGGCGACGAGGAGGCGCGCCTGTCGTTCGCCGGTGCGGTCGGCGAATTGTCCAGCGCCGACGGGCCTTTCGTCGTGGTCGACCTGGGCGGTGGATCGACCGAGGTGGTGCTGGGCGACGGTAACGGCGTGCAGTCGGCCTATTCCGCCGATATCGGCTGCGTCCGGATCACCGAACGCTGCCTGCACGGCAATCCGCCGACCCCCGAGGAGGTCGCCTCGGCCCGGTTCTTCGCCTCCCAGCGCCTGGCGCAGGCGTTCGGCGTGGTGCCGGTCGAGCGGGCGCGCACCTGGGTCGGGGTGGCCGGGACCATGACCACGATCGCCGCGGTCGCACTCGATCTGCCCGAATACGATTCGGAGAAGGTGCATCTCACCCGGCTGCGCCTGGACGAGGTGCGGGCGGTTTGCCATCGACTGATCGCGATGAATCACGACGAGCGGGCCGCCTTGGGCCCGATGCACCCCGGCCGGGTCGATGTCATCGGCGGCGGAGCGGTGATCACCGAGGTCTTAGCCGACGAACTGGCCCGGCGCGCGGGGGTTTCCGAGCTCATCGTCAGCGAGCACGACATCCTCGACGGGATCGCGCTGTCGATCGTCTGACCGATGCGCTCCGGTTTGTCCAGGGGTGTGGCCACGACCCCGTAAGGCAGTCGTGCACTGTGCCAAGCTGGCATGCCGGCAGATAGGCAGATTGAGAGCAAACTGCTCAAGCGTCCAACATTCTGGCCGGAATTTACTTCCCAGACACACTTACCCCATTACTCTGCTGGCCGCGGCGGCCGATATCCGGATCGCCTGGTCTTCTACGACCGCAACCCCGGTTGCTGAGAAATTGCGTTACATGGAAAGGTCGAGCACATGACGGAAGTGGCTCACCCCGAGCAGCGGAGATCCGAACGCACTGTGTTCGGGCATCCCATCGGTCTGGTGAATCTGTTCGGAGTCGAGCTCTGGGAACGGTTCTCGTACTACGGCATGCTCACCATCCTGGGCTACTACCTGTACTACTCGCTGGCCGACGGCGGCCTGGGGATCGAGAAGGCCACGGCCACCGGCATCGTCGGCGCCTACGGCGGCCTGGTGTATCTGTCGACCGTGCTGGGCGGGTGGATCGCGGACCGTCTGCTGGGCATGGAGCGCACGGTCTTCTATGGCGGTGCGGTGGTGATGGCCGGGCATATCGCACTGGCCGTGCTGCCCGGATTGCTCGGTGTCGGCGTGGGTTTGGTGTTGGTGGCGCTGGGTTCCGGTGCGCTCAAGGCGAATGCCTCGTCGCTGCTGGGCACCCTCTACGACAAGGGTGACGCGCGGGCCGACGGCGGCTTCACGCTGTTCTATCTGGGCATCAACCTCGGCGCCTTCATCGGCCCGCTGATCACCGGCGTACTGCAGGACGAGATCGGCTTCCACTGGGGCTTCGGCGCGGCCGCGGTCGGTATGGCGCTGGGCCTGACCCAGTACGTGATCTTCCGGCGCAACCTCGGCGCCCATGGGCGCACGGTGCCGAACCCGTTGCCGCGGGACCAGATCGCCAAGGTGGTCGGCTTCGTGGCCGCGGTGATCGTGGTGATCGCGGTCGCGATGGCGACCGGGCTCCTCACGCTGTCCAATCTGTCGTGGGTGACCACCGGTGTGATCGCGGTCGCCTCGGTCATCTACTTCGCGGTGATGCTGACGAATTCGAAGGTCACCCCGATCGAGCGCACCCGGGTGCGCGCGTTCATCCCGCTGTTCGTCGCCAACGCCGTGTTCTGGTCGCTGTTCCAGCAGGTCTTCACCGTGCTCGCGGTGTACTCCGACGAGCGCATGAACTGGACGATCTTCGGCTGGACCGCGCCCGCGAACTGGGTCGGTTCGGAGGAGCCGGTCTGGATCATCACCCTGTCACCGCTGTTCGCGATCATGTGGACCCGCCTGGGCAACCGCGCCCCCAGCACCCCGCGCAAGTTCGCCTTCGGCGTGATCGGCATGGGCTCGGCCTTCCTGCTGTTCGTGCTGCTGGCCGGTTACGAGGGCAAGACCGTGCCCGCACTGCTGGTGTTCTTCATCCTGTGCGGCTTCGCGATCTCCGAACTGCTGCTCTCCCCGATCGGCCTGGCCGTCACGACTCAGCTTGCCCCCGAGGCCTTCCGCGCCCAGATGATGGCCCTGTACTTCTTCTCCGTCGGCCTGGGCACCGCGATGTCGGGCGTCCTGTCCGGCTTCTACCACCCCGACGCCGAGGTCGCCTACTTCGGCATCACCGGCCTGATCGCGATAGCCGTAGGCATCGTCGTCTACTTCCTCGCCCCCCGGGTAAGCCAACTGATGGAGGGCGTCCACTGACCAACCCCGCCGGAGAATTCCGAGACGCCCGTACCCATTCGGTAGTCTGACCCGGCACGCCCCCGTAGCCCAATTGGCAGAGGCAGCGGACTTAAAATCCGTCAAGTGTCGGTTCGAGCCCGACCGGGGGCACGCCTGAGTGCAGGTCAGAGCGTTTTACGCCTTGTCACCGCTCACGGCATTGTCACGGATTGTCACATCTCGACCGAAACTCGTGCCCGCGGCCTTCAACGCTTCGGACTCGCTGTGCGTGTACACCGCCATCGTGAACGTGGCAGAGGCATGCCCCAGCCACGCCGCAATAGTCGCGATGCACATGTTTCGAGTGCATCAGCGACGCGCAACTATGTCGGGCATCGTGCAGCCATACATACACGATGCCCAGTTCCTTGAGCAGTTTTTTCCACCGGAACGTCAGCAGGTTGGGGCGGTACGGCCGCCCCGCCTCATCGCAGGCCACATAGTCACCTCCGTTGTATGCACCGCCAGGGCGAATCTTCTCCTCCCGCTGCCGCTTCCCTGCAGCCTTCAGCACGTCGACCAAACTGTCCGGCATCGGCAGCACGCGGCGGGAACGCTTCGACTTCGGTGTGCCGGTCATGATCTCTTTACCGACCGCGACACGGTTCTCCACGATCCGGATCGTCTTCGCCTTCAGATCGACGTCTTCCCAGCGAAGCCCGGCGATCTCGCCCCGCCGAAACCAACGCCAATGTCCATAGGTGCTGATCTCGGCATTCGCGATCAAGGATTCGATTCATGTCTGCTTCGCTCAGCGTCTTCATCTCTTCCCGCTCTTCCTCCTCGGGAATGCGATCAATCAGTTTGACCACGTTTCGGGCGATGCGTCCTTGTCGTAGTTCGCTCTCGAGGACTGCCATCATGAGACTGAGCATGTAATTCACCGAGCGGGCCGACCAGCGACGCCGCTTGGCAACCGTGCCGCCGCGCGGCCGGCCCACCAAGCCGTCCACGTGCCTCTTGGTGAGCAGCTGCAACTCGACATTGCCGAGTTCATCCTTCACCATGCTCAGCTTGGATCGGTGCCCGCGAAGCGTCGACGGCTTCAAGGAATGCTTGGGGACCAGCTAATCGTCTATCGCTTCACGCACAGTGGTGGGTGAGCGGTGGGCGTACGTGCCGCGTGCGACGGCGTCACCGACCGCAGACAGCGCGTTGCGGGCTTCGGGCTTGGTTGGGTTGCTCGCCCGGGAAGACTGAGCACATTGCGCAATATATTCGACGGATTCCTCGGCCGATGGAGCATTGTGCGCAGATCTGGACACAAGGGTTGCGCAGTGCGTCGGATACTGGTGTTGTTTGTCACGTCATTGAAGGCGCTGGTTCGCCGGGGGGTTTGACCGGGGGGTGTTCTGAAACACATCCTGCATAGCCGTGTCGATCTACTTGGTCAGGGAACTCGTGCATCCGAGGGGAGTGGAATGCCGGAGATTACCGACGTGTTGGGACGTGAGATCGTCGACAGCCGCGGAAATCCGACTATTGAGGTGGACGTGCACCTAGCCGACGGTTCTATGGGCAGGGCGGCGGTACCGTCCGGCGCGTCGACAGGCACCAGGGAAGCGGTCGAACTTCGCGATTCCGACCCGGATCGTTTTAGCGGTAAAGGCGTCAGACGCGCAATCGCTGCGGTGAATGAGATTGCCGAGATGGTGAAGGGGCTGCCGGCCGAATCGCAATCGACTATCGACCGTCGAATGATTGAAATCTATGGGACGGAAAACAAAGGACGGCTCGGTGCCAATGCGATGCTCGGCGTGTCGCTGGCGGTCGCAAAGGCTGCGGCTTCATCGCATCTCACACCGTTGTACCGGTATGTGGGTGGTACTTTTGCGCATGTCCTGCCTACTCCGATGATCAATATCCTCAACGGCGGAGCCCATGCCGACAATGCGCTGGATTTTCAGGAGTTCATGATCGCGCCGGTGGGTGCGGCTTCGATGGCAGAGGCTGTCCGCATCGGTTCGGAGGTATTTCACGCCTTGCGTGATCTGCTCCGTGCCGCCGGGCATAACACCAATGTCGGCGATGAGGGGGGCTTTGCGCCCAATCTGTCCACCGCCGACGAGGCTCTCGGGTTCATTGTCAATGCAATTGAGAAGGGCGGTTACCAGCCGGGTCGTGATGTGGCACTGCTATTGGATCCGGCCTCCTCCGAGTTCTATCGCGAAGGTGCCTACCACTATGCGGGCGAGAATCGCGTCCGTTCCTCGACCGAGCACGCTGATTATCTGGCCGATCTGGCGGCTCGGTTCCCAGTTGTATCCATCGAGGATGGTATGGCCCAGGACGACTTCGAGGGCTGGCGATACCTCACCGATTCAATCGGATCCAGGTGCCAGTTGGTCGGTGACGATGTCTTTTGTACCAATGTCCGGCTGCTTGAGGACGGGATCGAATGCGGCATCGCGAACTCGATCCTCGTCAAGGTCAATCAGATCGGCACCTTGACAGAGATGCTGGATACCGCGAACACGGCCTTTCGCGCCGGATACTCAGTGGTGATGTCGCACCGATCGGGTGAAACCGAGGACACCACCATCGCGGACCTGGCGGTTGCTCTCAACTGCGGTCAGATCAAGACTGGTTCACTGTCGCGGTCGGACCGGACGGCCAAGTACAACCAGCTGATTCGGATCGAAGAGGAGTTGGGGTCCGAGTCGGTCTACGGCGGAGCAAAGTTCTTCAACGGCATCTGCTGATCGAGAAGCTGCTGCGCATATGATTGCCGACCATGCGCGGCTTGGCGTCCCGATTACCAGTAATCGAATTTCGCGACATGTGATGTGCCAATGGTGCGTCATAGTTCGGGGTTGGGGTTTCGATGATCTTGCGATAACCGGGCTGGTCGGCCTCTATGGCATTGGCGACCAAGACGGCCGCGTCAGCTGTCCAGGCCCAGCTTGGAATGGCAACAGATCGCCCGAGCTTTCGGCTCGCCGTCAGTTCGAGTCAGAACTGCAGATGACAGCGCATGTGGTTTTATTCTGCGCAATGTATGGGGGAAGTAACGAATGAGCATTCTTGTAGTGCAGACATCTAACGCGAGCCGCTGCAGGCACCTGGCGCGAGCTGCAGGGTATGGTGAAGGAAACGGGCATTCGATGGTCCATCGATATTGTTTCTGTATCGCAGGGCGCCTCGATCAGCGGACGAACTCGCCGATATCCGTAGGCGAATCTGAGATTGACAGCCAACGGTCATGCCGCCCAGTCGCCTTGCGGCGGCCTTCTCCGTGACCTGTGCAAGTGCTGGCACTGCGCGAATTCGGGTACCGGTTGATTGGCCAGCCGAAGATTCCGATTCACACGGTTGCGAACAAACAGCGACGGACGTCAGCGCAGCCTCTCCTGCGGACTGGTACCAAACAGTATTTTCCATGAATCAGCCACGAACTGGAAGAATTCACGCCTCTTGCTTTCAGCTGAATAGGTGGGGACGCGAATCTTCAGGCTATGTCACCTGGAGATTCATGTCAAACCCAATATTGACATTCTCACTCAGATAGAGCATTGCGCCGCCCGCCTGCCGTAAATCAATGCGGTACGTGAAGCTCCTGCTCACCGGGACTATGTCATTGGTTGATGCATAGGCGGCAATCATCTGGCACTATTAAGGAAGTGTTAATGAATACAGTTATCGTTGTGGGCGCCGGCGGTGCTGGTATCGCCGCAGCCATTGAAGCGGCCGAAAATGGCGCGCGCGTAACTCTGGTGACAAAAGCGCTCTACGAAAAAGACAAGTACACGTGGGCATCAACCGGCGGATGTACGTGGAAGACCCATGCTTTTAATGTTGCAATCACTCCTATCGATAGTGTCGAAGATCATATTAATGACACCATCGTCGGAGGTTCGTTCGCGAACAATCCGGCTCTTGCGGAGACATTGTGTCATGGCGCCCGGGAACTGGTCGATTGGCTAGAGGAACTCGGAATCACCTTCGAGCGGGAATTGGACGGATCATTCGCTACCCGTCCCTTCGGGGGGTGTGGGATTCCCCGCGGTGTCTACCTGGAAGATCGTCTCGGATATTATATCCAGACTGCGCTGGCTGCTCGGCTCGCACAATTGGTTGCTGACGGATGCGTCAGCGTTATCTCTGGCGTGAGGGCAACCAGGATACTGCTCGACGATAATGGTTGGGCCAGCGGAATCGAAGCTTTGGCAGTTGACAGCCTTGAAACCTTGACATTTACCGCTGCTGGTGTAGTCCTCGCCGACGGTGGTGGCGCATCGATGTATGCGCCGTCCGCCGCATCGATGGATAAGTCATGTGACGGTATTGTGCTGGGTCTCAAAGCCGGTGCTGAAGTTATCGATATGGAGTTCGTCCAATTCCATCCCACGGGTCTTGCTTCAAATGTCCTGACCTTTGACGGCAGTCTTGTGGAAGAAGCACTGAGGTTCGATGGAGCGCAGTTGTTGAACCGAAGCGGTAAGCGGTTCATGCTGGATTACGATCCACGCGGTGAGATGGCAACCCGCGATGTAGTGTCTCGTGGCATCTACCGGGAAATTATCGAGGGCAGGGGCTTTGACAACAAGGATGTTCGTCTGGATATCAGCTCTTGCGCGCATATTATTTCCACTACCTACCCGGCCCTACATGAGAGATTGATTCAAGCGGGCTTCGATCCAGGCACGAATAACGTATTGAATATTCGACCTACCGCTCACTTCCTGATGGGTGGCCTTCGGATTGACACCGAGGCTGAGACATCTATTCCCGGACTATTTGCAGCCGGGGAGACCGCAGGTGGCGTCCATGGTGCCAATCGGCTCGGTGGTAATGGTCTTTCCGAATGCTTGGTGTTCGGGCGTATCGCTGGCCGCAATGCTGCGAGACACGCTGCCGGTCGCCCGGAGACCGGCGATATTGATGTGAGTCCGTCGTTCAAGCAGCCGTCCTGCCAGAATGGCGAAACGCCGGAATCAGTGCTCCGGGAGCTGCGTAGTTCTATGTACTGGAACGTCGGACCGGTGCGCACTAAACTGGGTCTACTCACAATGCTCGGTCTTATCTCGACATTTGAAGAGCGTGCTCAGCGACTCGCCTTTACTACTGGCTCACGTGCCGCTGCACAGATTCAGACCTATCTAGATCTCACGAACCTGCTGCTTGCATCGCGGGTCATTGTCGAAGGTGCTCTAATGCGCACGGAGTCGCGCGGAGCGCACTTCCGCGATGATTATCCGGATATGCTCAATGAATTCTCTGGTTCAAGTGCGACGCTGAAGGACGATCGACTGGTGTGGTCATCCTACGGGCATTAGATCTTAGTTAAGTCTCGATCATGTGTTTCCGACCTTTCCGTCCAATTGGAAGATAGATGGCCATGGCTCAGAAAGAAATGCCACCTCTTACGTATGTTCACTTCGGCGAAGGTAAATTACTTCGCTTACCACAGCTGTTCGTAGGCCTCGCACTGTACGGGTTTAGTTTATCTGTCATGGTCAGAGCATCTCTCGGTGTGAATCCATGGAGTGTGTTGTATGAGGGTATAGAGCGTTACACGCCACTTAGCTTCGGGACAATCAGTGCGATACTGGGCGTTGTTGTATTATTGTTCTGGATTCCTTTGAAGCAGAAACCAACTTTCGGGACCATTGCAAACATTATCGTGCTGGCGTTCTCGTCGGACTTCGGCCTATCTGTAATTCCCCAGGGTCTTCCATTCGTCGGGCGTGTCGGATTGTTGATCGGCGGAATTGTGCTCAACGGGTTATCGATCGCAGTTTACGTCGGCGCTCGATTCGGTCCTGGTCCACGCGACGGTATGATGACTGGTGCATCGGGTAGGACCGGCAAGTCGATCCGGTTCATTCGCACACTGATCGAGATTACGGTGCTGCTCATAGGATGGCTCTTGGGTGGATGCGTCGGTGTCGGCACGGTTCTTTATGCGGTCGGGGTGGGACCCGTTACTCAGTTTTTCCTCCCGTATTTTGCATATCGATCATCTGATGAACGTTTGCTGGAGAAGGAGGATAAAATCACCCGATCCGCTATATGAAATTGCTCAATCGCCTCCGGCGGCCAGCGTCGGATAGCTGGAGGCGATTGACACGAAAACTGTCGATTGTGTGTTGTATCATCCTACGGCGAGTGTTTGTGCAACATCTTCCAGCTCCTGTGCTGTGCGTTGGCGCTCGCCGCGACCAGCCTCGGCTGCGCGTGGTTCGCCTGGTTGGGTTCCGAATTGCCGTGTCCAGAGGAGCGGCCGCACAACGAAGCCGGACATTGGAACCGAACGAGCTTCGCGCCGATATCACACTCGTTGCATCCGACTCGCAGATGATTGCTGCACTACGTCGTATATCGTGCGTCGATGTATCGCGGGGCGAGTCGGCGCGAGGGCTGGACTCGTCGGCATAGGAGCGTGATACTCCATCGGCGACTTCGGCAGAGCTGTTCCTGTGCCATGCCGCAGAGGTGCTTGGGGCCGCTCCAGCCAAGGTTGGAGCAAGTCTGTCGGGTGATGGGCACCTACCGGCCGTCAGCCTGGATACGCCTGCACAACGTCCAGCAGCACTTCACTTCCCGCCGATGACATCGCACAACTCCCGATCCGCGCCCCTGCAACTGTATCGGCTCCGATCCTGATGTCGACTGGATGCCCGAGAACCTCGGTGACGGAGATGAAAAAACAGAAGTGCGCTGCAGGTGCGCAGGACAGGCCAAATAACATGCTGGCCAATGGTCTGACACTCGAAATTCTACTCGCTCGTGCAGCTTCACATGTTCGTTCCCGTGTCCCGCTGGCGGGACTGTGCCCTCCCACGCCAGTGTCCATTACTAAGGAGTTCGTAAGTAAGCCGAAATTCGCCGGTTATTTCCCTGTTTTTCCGGTGGAATCTGGGAGAATTCGGGTGTGCGTGACAAGGACGCCGGAAGCTGGATTACAAGAGTCTTCAGGTGCTGCGGATCGGACGACCACGCGGGCGCCACCTGGGCGCCGATCGGCAAGAATCCGGTCGTAACCAATACCGGGGCCCGCTACTCGATCAACATGCTCTCCGTGGTCTCGGCACGAGGTGCGCTGCGGTTCATGCTCCGCGACGGCACCGTCAACTCAGGGAGGTTCATTGAATTCTGGAAACGCTGCTCAAAAACGCTTCCGGCCCCGGTTTCCTGATTGTCGACGGCCATCCCAGCCACCGCGCTAATGCCACCAAAGAGTTCATCGGAGGTACTGGGCCGGTTGCGGCTATTCTTCTTGCCCGGCTACTTACCCGAGCTCAACTCCGACGAATGGGTATGGAAGAACGTCAAAGCAGACCACATCGGCGAGGCCGACGTCACCAGCAAAGAATACCTCAAAATCAAGGCCACCGGCGCCCTGTTACGCCTACAGAAATTGCCCGCCCTCGTGCGCGGATTCTTCCGCGACCCGAATCTGGCCTACCTCACCGCCCGACTCGACCTACTTACGAATTCCTTGATAAATGTCCATCGCGATAATATCGTCAAATTTCGGGCAAGACACCCGCAATGGAATGCTGACCGTTCTGTCCGGCGGCCTGACCGGTCGGGAAGATAATTTGGGCGATGAGTCGGTGCTCCGGCAATGTTGCTGGAGGCTACTATTCCCGACCGGCGGTAATCGAGATATTAGCACGGCGGTATTTCGTCACTGCTGCAGTTCGATCAGAGAGGAAGTTCCAATGGAGGAATCTGAAACATCCGCGGCCAGCTGGCGTTCCAGTTCGGCCCGCACCGATCTACACGCCGCCCAATGCTCGGTCGGGACGGCCGAACCGAAAAGATTCCGGCTTGTGTCGGCGCCTTCGATACGGCAAATTCAGCCGTCTTGACATTTTGTGTGAAACCAGGAGATACCTTGAATAACCACGGCGCACTACGTGGGCGGACAATGACCCACGGGTCTGCACAATTTAGACAGCATTCGACGCCTCCACGTGGGGTACCGAGCGCCAGTAACACTGAACAGATTCTGACGACCCAGGTGGGTCTCCGCTTTCCGAGCAATATCACGTTTGACGAGTGGCAGCGGGCAGGCATGCAAGTATCGCGGGCCATCGACTCGTTCTCCTGGTGCCTGGGGGACTGGCTGGTCTACGGACGTAGAAAATATGCCGATCGATATCGACAGGCCATCGATGCGGCCGGTCTCGACTATCAAACGCTTCGCAATTATGCGTGGGTTGCCAATCGATTCGAGCTGCCTCGGAGACGGCCCGGACTCAGTTTTCAGCATCACGCGGAGTTGGCTTCGTTGCCGGACGCCGAGCAGGACACCTGGCTCGACCGGGCGGAACAGGGACGCTGGTCGAGGAACCAGCTACGCCAGCACTTGCAGGCCGCACGGAAAGGCCAGACCTCGACTCGCAGTGTGTCCACCCTTATGCCCAAGCTGCCGGTCGATTGCGATCGCGTCCAGCGCTGGCGCGAGGCCGCAGCACAGTCCGATGCGGCCTTCGACGATTGGATCGTGGAGGCCCTAGACCGCGCTGCAAACAGCAGCCGAACTACGGACCCAGCACTCGGTACGAATTCTGAATCCGATTCACAAAGGAACATCCTATGACGGACTGCGTGTCCACATCGGCGGTCCCGGCGACGCATAGAGGAGTCATAGATTGGGTTCGGGAAGTGGCCGGAATTACCATGCCCGACCGTATCGTATGGTGTGACGGCTCGCGCCGGGAATGGGATCGGCTGACTGCGGAATTGGTAGCGAACGGTACCTTCGTTGGGCTCGACGCGAAACCCGACTCCTTCTGGTGCGCGTCGGATCCCGGTGACGTAGCTCGAGTTGAGGACCGAACCTTCATTTGCAGTGAGGATCAGGCCAGTGCCGGTCCGACCAACAACTGGGTGGATCCGTCCCAGATGCAAGCGGAGATGATCGAGCATTACCGCGGCGCGATGGTCGGCCGGACTCTCTACGTGATCGCTTTCTGTATGGGACCGCTGGCAGCCGCAGAACCGAAATATGGTGTCCAGATTACCGATTCGGCCTACGTGGCGGTATCAATGCAGATCATGACCAGATCCGGGACGGCGGTCTGGGAGCGTCTCGGCGATGGAACGGACTTCGTCCGATGCCTGCATTCGGTCGGTGCGCCACTGGCCGTCGGACAGATCGACGTGCCGTGGCCGTGCAACCCGGTCAAATATATTGCGCACTTCCCGGAAAGCCGGACCATCTGGAGCTACGGCTCCGGCTACGGTGGCAACGCGCTGCTCGGAAAGAAGTGCTATGCGTTGCGAATCGCCTCGGTCCTCGGTCGTGACGAGGGTTGGCTCGCTGAGCACATGCTGATCCTCAAGCTGACCTCGCCGCAGAGTGAAGTGCATTACATTGCGGCGGCTTTCCCCTCGGCGAGCGGGAAAACCAACCTCGCGATGCTCGAGCCGACCCTCGATGGATGGCGGGCAGAGACGGTCGGCGACGACATTGCCTGGATGCGGTTCGGCGCGGACGGGCAGCTGTACGCGGTGAACCCGGAAGCCGGGTTCTTCGGTGTCGCACCGGGCACCGGAGAACGCACCAATCCGAACGCGATGGCGACAATCGAGCGTGGCAACTCGATCTTCACCAACACTGCGCGAACCGCCGACGGCGACGTTTGGTGGGAAGGGATGACCGAGCAACCACCCGCACACCTCATCGACTGGCACGGCGCGGAGTGGACGCCGGAATCGGGAACCTCGGCCGCGCATCCGAACTCACGCTATTGCACTCCCATTCGGCAATGCCCTTCGGTCGCACCGGAGTGGGACGATCCGGCCGGCGTACCGATTTCGGCGATCTTCTTCGGCGGTCGGCGCGCGACCACCGTGCCCCTGGTCACGGAATCCTTCGACTGGGCACATGGGGTGTTTTTGGCCTCGGTGTTGTCGTCGGAAACCACAGCCGCGGCCGAGGGCGCCGAAGGCGTAGTGCGCCGCGATCCCATGGCGATGCTGCCGTTCCTCGGCTATCACGTCTGTGACTACTTCGCGCACTGGCTGGCACTCGGCGAGCGTAGCGGTACTTGTCTGCCGAAGATCTTCCAGGTCAATTGGTTCCGTCGTGACACAGATGGCAGCTTCTTGTGGCCGGGATTCGGTGACAACGTGCGGGTTCTGCAGTGGGCGCTGGGGCGCCTCGACGGCACGTCGGATGCGGAGAAGACAGCGATCGGCTATGTGCCGACAGCTGATTCGCTGGATCTGACCGGTCTGGATGCCGCCCAACGGGCTCGTATCGAGAGCGCGTTGGCGGTGAACATCGACGAGTGGGTGGACGAGTCTCGGGCGATCGACGAGTGGTACGCGTCGATTGACGACAACAAGCTGCCTCCGCCGCTACGCGACCAGTTGGTGGCGCTGAAGCAGCGATTGGCCGGCGCTCGATGATCACGCGTGCGCAGTCGATTTACCGAAGCAATCAAACTCCGCGGAGCGGTGGAAGGAGAAGTGTCAATGGCTACGAAAGCGGCACGTGTCGCGGTGGTCACCGGAGCAGGGAGAGGGATAGGGCTGGCAATCGTACGGGCGCTGGTCGATGACGGATTCGCCGTTGTTGCCGGCAGTCGCACCGTAACGGACGCATTGCGGGCCGCAGCTCCGGAAGCCCTGGAGGTCGACCTATCGATTCCAAACGGATCTGCTTGCTTGGTGCAGCACGCGCTGGACCGGCACGGCGGGATCGATCTGCTCGTCAACAACGTCGCCGGTAATGCGACACCGCCGGGCGGGTTTCTGCAGTTGGATGACGAGGCGTGGTACCACACTTTCAATATGACCTTCATGTCGGCGGTGCGCGCCACACGGGCGGCCCTGCCGAGTTTGCTCGATCGTCGTGGTGCGGTGATCAACATCGGTTCAGTGAATTCCAAGTTGCCGCAGCCGCGCCTGGTCGCCCAGTCCGCCGCCAAGGCGGCGATGTCGAATCTGGGTAAGGCGCTCGCCGAAGAATTCGGTGGCCGCGGGCTGCGGGTCAACACCATCTCGCCGGGCCCAGTATGGACGGACCTGTGGCGGTTACCCGACGGCCCTGGCGAGGTGCTTGCTCGGCGGGCAGGAGTGCCGCTGGCGGATTTTGCCGATGAGCTCCCCACCACCCTGGGCATGTCCACCGGCCAGTTCGCCGAGCCGGAGGAGGTCGCTGCGCTGGTTGTGTTCCTGGCATCCGGTCGGGTAGCAAATATGAGTGGTTCGGATCTGGTGATCGACGGTGGGATGCTGAAGTCCGTCTGACCCCTCGAACCAGCCTGTCCATTTTTTTATCGGTATTCACCACAGGACGAGGCCCCTTCTCCAGCGAGGGGGCCTCGTCGAAGTTACGGTCAGGACGATTCAGCGCTGGGCCTCAGCTTTGACGGGTGCGACATCTCGAGCGGCGGCGGGGCGCGGACGTCCGACGAAGAACGCGGACGCGGCTATACCGGCGAGCGTGATGATTGCGGGCAGATACATCGACTGCCCGAGCGCGGTGCCGACCTTCTCCAGAATGTGGGGCTGGGTCCCGTCCTTACCGATCGACCCGGTCGGAAGTCCTTGTGCCGTAAGACGGGCCGAGAACAGTGCGCTGAGTGTGGCGGAGCCGAGCACGAATCCGATCTGACGGGTCGTGATGAACACGCCCGCTCCGGCTCCGGCCATCTGGATGGGCAGGTTACGGGTAGCGGTAGCTGCCAGCGGTGCCCAGATGCAGGCATTCGCGATGCCGGCGATCGCGCCGATGATCACGATCAGCGCAATGGACGAATCCGGTTTCATAGCAGCGGAATAGGCGAACAGTGCCGCGGCGAACATGGCGAAGCCGACGGTCGGGATGACCCGCGGCGGCATCCGGTCGGAGATCTTGCCGACGACCGGTGCGAGCACGCCGGTCAGGATGGCCATGGGCACGAAGACCATCGCAGACTTGGTCGGCGACATGTCCCGTACCTGCTGCAGGTAGAAGTAGGCGAGGATGAACAGGCCGTTCACAGCGGCGGCCATGGCGACGACGGCCAGGTTGGCCAGTGCGAAGTTGCGGTCGGCGAACAGATGCAACGGCAGTAGTGGCTCGCGAGTGTTGCGGGACTGGTTGATCGCGAACAAACCTAGGATCACCGCTCCTGCCACGATCATTCCCCAGATGACGCCATCCCAGCCGCGGTCACTGCCTTCCTGGATGCCGAATATCAGCAGGAACATGCCGAGCGCGGACAGCAGCATGCCGACGATGTCGAAGGTGTGCTCGTGGGTCTCCAGTGACGGAACCAGCCATGCCGCCAGTAGGAACGCGACGATGCCGATCGGCACGTTCACGTAGAAGATCCACTGCCAGCCTTGCTGGTCCACCAGTAGGCCACCGAGAATCGGTCCGACCAGGGTGGCCAGGCCGGCGACGCCGCCCCACAGGCCCATTGCTGCACCGCGCTTGTCCGGCGGGAAGGTGCGAGTGATGATGGCCATGGTCTGCGGGGTCATCAGCGCGGCGCCCAGGCCTTGCGCCACCCGCGCTGCGATGAGCATATGGATGCCGGTGGATGCGCCGCACCACAGCGAGGCTGCGGTGAATTCCACCAAGCCGAGCAGGTAGATGTTCTTGGGGCCGAAGCGGTCACCGAGTCGGCCGGTGATCAGGAGCGGGACGGCATAGGCGAGCAGATATGCGCTGGTGGCCCAAATGACCTGGGAAACATCGGCTTGTAGATCTTTCATGATCGCCGGGTTGGCTACGGCGACGATGTTCATGTCCAGCAGCAGCATGAAGAAGCCGACGATGACCGCGTACAGAGCAGGCCACGGGTTACGTTGAGGGGGCATGGATTTCGATTCCTATCTGGCTCGGATGGTCCGGGTGCGGGCGACAAATCGGTCTGCGGACGCCGAACAGCCCAAGGTTCGGTAAGGGTCTTAACTGCAATTGCGATGGTTACATTTACATCCGAAATAAAGCGGAGGAACAAATCCTCCGCTACCGGTCGATCAGTGCGATTGTTGTGTGAGCGCACGCCCTTTCGTCAGGACCTGCTGGACCAGATGGGCGATGGTTGTCCGGCCGAGTCGTTCCTCGAGGGCCCGTTCCGCTGCCTGGAATTCCGCATCCAGCAGCGCGTGCATATGTCGGCCGACCTCGCAGGTCTCATTGGCGGGATGTGCGTGACGTGGCAGCACCGTCCCCTGTTCGACCGCCGCGTACGCGGCGTACAGCGTGATCTTGTAGGGCGGGCGGGCAAGGGTCCAGCCGCCGCTGCGCCCCTCCGTGGATTGCACCAGCCCGGCCTCGCGCAGGTTGCTGAGAATGCGCCGCACCAGTACTGGGTTGCTCATCATGCTGTCCGCGATCTCGGCGGACGTCAGCGAACGATCCCATCGTGCCAACATCGTCAGTGCGTGAATCGCTGCAGCACTTCGGCTACTGAGGGCCACTGCGACCTCCTTTGTGTCTGCTATGCCCGCACTCTAACTGTAACCAGGATAATTCCAGTTTCTGTCGAGTGTCAACCGCGAAGTACACGGCGCGCTCCGCACGCTTTCATCAGTGTCTCCAGCTGGTCTATATCGCCGCCAATCCCTCCGGCCGGTATTGGCGTGTCTCTACCGCCGCATGGATCCCAGGAGATCAGTGGCGAGCGGTAGTTTCAACGAAGGGTGAATTCCCATCATGGTTTCCCGGTTCGAGCATGCGTAGGAAGGTCTCGAAAGTGAATGCTTGCGCACTGCGTAATGGCGATAACGGCTGGCGTTCCCGTCCCGCCGGCGAGACATTGGGGTTCCGGTCTTCCGGTGCGGTTGTCGGCGGGCCCCATTCGGATACTTGACGTAATATTTGGCCAGGGCGGTAATCGGCGAATTGGACGAGACTGCGGATCGGTATTCTCTACCCGGACGATCGGATGAGCGACTGGATTCGAACTACGACAACTGATGACGAGCTCCGATATTCGCTTGTAGGATTATTGCGTTCGGTGTTTCGCTCGATATTCTGTGGATCCACACTCAAACAGAATTCATTGACGATTCATGAACTGGGTTCCGTGGCGCGGCTGTCGGCGGGTGCCTACGAACTGTTCGGTGGGGTTGCTTCAGTCCTTTTGAGAGGAGAAATGGTGAACCGCTCTACACAAGTGCTGGTAGTTGGTGGGGGTCCTGCGGGCTCCACTGTTGCGAGCCTGCTGGCTCGCGAGGGAATCGATGTCACGCTCATGGAGAAGGAGAACTTTCCGCGCTACCACATCGGCGAGTCACTGGTGCCGTCGTGCGTGCCTATCCTGGAGTTGCTCGGCGTACGCGACAAGATCGAGTCCCATGGCTTCCAGAAGAAGTGCGGAGCCTTGTTCGACTGGGGGGGTGAGAGGTGGGACGTAACATTCGGTGAAAAATCTGACGAGGGTACCTATTCCTATCAGGTTCAGCGTGCCGAGTTCGACCACTTGCTGTTGGAACACGCGAAAAGCTTGGGCGTCACGGTCCTCGAAGGTGTTGAGGTCAAGCGGCTGGTGTTCGACGGGGATCGGCCACGGTCAGCGATCTGGGTGGAGGCCGGGTCGGACGATAAGGTGCAGGAGCATGAGATCGGCTTCGACTACATCATCGACGCCTCCGGCCGGGCAGGCCTGATGAACGCGCGTCATTTGCGCACCCGCCGGTACCACGATGTGTTTCAGAACATCGCGGTCTGGGGCTATTGGGAGGGCGCGAAGCCGCTGCCCGCAGGCCCCGAAGGCGCAATCGCGATCTGCTATGTCACTGACGGCTGGTTATGGGGCATCCCGCTCAGCGACGGCCAGTTCAGCGTCGGGTTGGTCACGCACAAGGATCTCTTCCGGACGAAGCGGCAAGAGGGGCAAAGCCTCGACGAAATTTACCAGGCCGCGATCAAGGAGAGCCCCGTGATCGCGGACATGTTGGCACCGGCGCAGCTGGTCTCGCCCCTCGGCACCGAAAAGGACTACTCCTATACTTCGGAGCAATTCGCCGGACCCGGCTACTTCCTTGTGGGGGACGCCGCATGCTTCCTGGACCCGTTGCTTTCGACCGGTGTGCATCTTGCCATGTACAGCGCGATGGTCGCTGCCGCCAGCCTGGCGAGCGTGCTGCGAGGCGAATTCACAGAAGGCGCTGCTCAGCAGCACTATGAGAAGGCCTACCGGCAAGCGTACCTCCGCCTGATGCTGGTGGTCTCCAGTCTGTATCAGAAGAATGGCGGAACCGACTCCTACTTCTGGGAGGCTCAACGCCTTACTCTGCGCGACTGTAGTGACGTCGACCTGAAGCAGTCCTTCGTGGATGTGATCTCGGGTATCGAAGACCTGCGGGACGCTCAGGCCACCCTCGACCTTGCCCTGGAGACCACCGGTAAGGCAATGGCGGAGTGGGGCGGATGGCATTGGAAGCCGTCGGATCTGAACAGCTCGGACCTGAACGGGTCCGAATGGAAGAAGGCTCTGGAGCAGAACGGTGATCTCGACGCGTTGTCGGCCGAGGAGCGAGAGCTACAGGAGGTGCGGTCCCAGTTCTTCGACACCGCGTTGCAGCGTCCCCCGACGACGTTGCCGGAGGATGCGCGCGGACTGTATGTCGTGACGAAGCCTCGTCTGGGCCTGGCTCTCCTCTCCTGAGCGGATATCCGGTGGACCGCCGGCCAGCGCGTAGCGTGGGCCTGAGGCGCCTTATGTGTGTTGACTTGTTCAGGCGAGCCCGAGGGGGAGTAGCGCGTGCGCGCACAGGGTTGCCGCGGTGCAGGTGAGCAGTCCCCAGAAGGTATGCACACGGTGACGGGTCAGTCCGAGGTTGTCTGTGATCTCACCGTTGGTGGTTTCGATCCTGTTGCGCACATCGCAATCGCATGCAACCGGGCAGGAGGGTCGGTGTGCGGTTGGGCACGGAAGGGTGCCAGGACCACGTGGGTGCCGCGAGCGGTCTGGCCGGTGGCGAAGGCGCGACCGGTGAAACCACGATCCGGCAGCAGCCCGGCCGGTGGCACGACGCCGTCGAGCAGGTCGGCGGCCACCGTGCGCTCGTCCGCTGCGGCGCGGGTGATCTCCCAGGCCCGCACCAGGCGGCTGTCCAGATCACAGCGCAGGCCGAGCCGGAACCCGTAAAAACACTCGCCGTGGGCGGCGTCGCGGCCGAAGCGGGCCACGAGATCGGCTGGGCCGCACCACGAGTCGTGACCCCTGACCCGGGAAGGATGCTCGACCGGTAGTGCGGTGGTGTCGATCTGCTGCCAGTCATCGACAGGGATCGCGGCGGTGAGGTGGGTGCGCAACTGCTCGAATGCGCCCCACAGTCAGCGGACCCACCGGTTGAACTCGCTCTGCACCGGCAGCGTGGGGAACAGGTCTCCGTGCTCGGCGCGTACCTGCACCACCCCGGCCTTGATCGAATCGCCGGTGAGCACGTAGAGGTGGACGAACAGACCGTCGAGGGCGAGCATGACAGTGGGCCTTCGGAAATGCGCCAAAGGCCCACCCATGTCAACCCATATAAGGCGCCTTAGCGGTCCGACCGGTGTGCCCTGGCAGTCGGAGAGCGCAATGTCCCGCCTGGCGGGACATTGCGCTTTTTCGCGTTCGATCTACTTGATTACCGCTGGTGGATTTCGAGAACGGAGAGAGCTGGCCGGACACGGATATACGTGCCATTCTGAATATAGGCGCGGGAGCCCGGGGGAACTGAATTTAGAAATTTTGAATCCGTTAGAGCATGTATCTCTCGCATGCTCGAAAGCCTATGGAAATTTTCTCTGCATTACGGTCGATGCAGCTAATGGAAGCGAGGTCAGTCGAGATGGGTCGGATGGATTTGCTACCCTACATCGAGACGATAATCGAGGTATCGGAAGATCCGCTCGTCATGGCGGCCCGATTGGCCGAGGACGGACCGCACGGTGAATTCGTCATTTACGAGAAAGGTGGCAGTTGGTCCTACGCTGGCGGCGTGCTCGCCGACGTTCGTCTCGATCGGGACGGAGCGCAGATGCGCGGAGCGTACGAAGCGCACCTGGAATGGAGCGATCAGCCCCTGCAGCAGGTGCGGGAATTGCTAACCATGCTGCCGGTCCGTGGTTGGCGGGCCTACGGTTGCGTGTCGTTCGAACTGTCCTATGGCATGACCGGCAACCAGGAGCATCTGGGCAACGAGACGCTTCTGCACCTCATGGTGCCTTGTAGCGAGGTGCGCTTCGATTCGGGTTCGGCGTATGTCCGCTCCACTGATTCGGCGACCTTGGCCGTACTCGTCGACCTCCTCACCGCTCCGGCCGAAAGAAAAGCGGTACCCGCTGTCTCTGTCGACGTGCGGCGTGTCGGCCGGGACGAGTACTGCGATGCAGTCGTGAGCGCGGTGCAGGAGATCACCGCGGACCGTCTGCAAAAGGTGATCCTGTCGCGTCCGGTCGAATTGGATCGGGAAATCGACCTGATCGCCACCTATGTGCTAGGCCGCCGAAACAACAACCCAGCTCGTTCGTTCCTGCTGTGCATGGAAGGCCTGGAGGCGGCGGGATTCAGCCCGGAGATCGTTGTCAGCGTGACTTCGGAAGGAAGTGTTGTCAGCCAGCCGCTCGCCGGCACTCGCGCGCTGAGCTCGGATGCGGCCGCGAACAGCGCCAAACGTGCAGAGTTGCTCTCTTCGTCGAAAGAGATCTACGAGCACGCGATTTCGGTCAAGGTCGGTAACGACGAGCTGCTGACCGTCTGCGACCCCGAATCGGTTGTCGTGCGGAATCTGATGGGGATCGAGGAACGCGGCAGTGTTCAGCATATCGGGTCGCAAGTAACCGGCAGGTTGGCCGCCGGCCGGGACGCATGGGATGCCTTCGCCGCTGTCTTCCCCGCGGTGACGGCTTCGGGCGTGCCGAAAACAGCCGCCTACGAGACCATCCGCAAGCTGGAGACCGAGCGCAGGGGGCTCTACAGCGGTGCGGTCCTGACCGTCGATCAGTCCGGCGAGCTGGATGCGGCACTCGTGCTGCGGTCAGTTTACCGCCAGCACGGCCGGACATGGCTGCGGGCGGGCGCTGGGATCGTCGGCCAGTCTCTTCCGGAACGGGAATTCGAAGAGACCTGCGAGAAGCTCGATAGTGTCGCACGGTTTCTCGTCGCGGATGCACTCACGGCGAGGTGCTCGGATGAGGACTGAAAATGTCTATCTGGCAGGTATCGGCAGCATCGTTCCGGAACTGGTGAGCACGGAGTACGCGGTATCTCGGGGCTGGTACGACGATGCTCTGCTGGCGGCGTCCAAGCTCATTTCTGTCGCGGTGAGCGATTCGACCCCCGCCCCAGATATGGCGGTCGGTGCGGCGCACACAGCCATCAGCCGTTCGGGCCATAATGCCGATGAATTCGGCATCCTCTTACACAGCTATACGCATCACCAGGGACCGGACGGCTGGTCGGCGGCAAACTACATCCTGCGGCATACCGTGGACCGGCCGATTCCGGCGGTGGAGATCCGACAGGCATGCTTGGGCATGATGGCCGCCATCGAGTTGGCCGGGAACCGGTTGATCGCCAACCCCGCATACCCGGCCGCGCTCGTCACATCGGCGGACAACTTCTCCACGCCGCTGGTGGATCGCTGGCGTGCCTCGTCAGCGTTCGTGCTGGCCGACTCGGGGTCGGCAGTGGTGCTGTCGACCTCCGGAGGATTCGCCAAACTGCTAGCCATCGGATCCACGTCCGATGCACGAATGGAAATTCTGGACCGCGGCGGCGAGGATCTGTTCCCACCTAGTGTGACCCGGGGCCAGTCGCTGGATTTCGAGAAGCGCAGAGCGTACATGCGCCAACAATGGGCGGCAGGCATCGCTCCGCCGATCGGGCACTTTGGCGACACCGTCGCTGCCGTGGTCGCGGAAACCTTGAAGGAAGCCGGGCTGGCGATGGCCGACATCGCGCGGGTGGCACATCCTGGATTCGGCTGGGATGGGCTCGAGACCTTGTTCCTCGACCCGATTGGAATCGATGCCGATCGGGGAGTCTGGGACTACATCCGGCGGATCGGGCATGCCAGCGCAACGGAGGTACTGCTCGGACTCGAGCATTTGTGGACCAGCGGTGCGGTCGTCCCCGGTGATCATGTGCTCTTGGTCGGGGCGGGGGCCGGTGGGTCAGCTGGCTGTGCGGTGGTCGAAATTCTGACAGCCTGTGAATCGCCTGCGGGGAGCTGACATGTTGGCCGGATGCACACCCTGGCCCGCCGAGGCCGCCGATCGGTACCGGGAACTCGGGTTGTGGCGCTCGGAGCCGCTTGGAGCGGTACTGCGCACCGCGGCATCGCGGTACGGTTCGGCGGCCGCCGTAGTACACGGGTCGCGCCGAATCTCGTACGCGGAATTGGACCATTGGGTCGACCAAATGGCCGCTGGGTTCGCCAGCTACGGTGTCGTGGCCGGCGAGCGGGTGATCGTTCAGCTCCCGAACTCGGCGGAATTCATCGCGGTCTGTTTCGCACTGTTTCGGCTCGGTGCCAAACCGGTATTCGCCCTGACCGCGCACCGGGCGCAGGAGATCGGGCATCTGTGCCGGATCACCGGCGCGGTGGCATACGTGCTGCCGGGCATGTATCGAGGGTTCGATCATCCGACCCTGGCCAGATCTATGCGGGCCGACAACCCCGGTCTGCGGCTGTTGTTCAGCCTGGGGAGTGCGGGTGACGACCTGATCGATCTGGCCAGCGTTGCCGGCGAACCGATCGGCATGCCGGAACAAGATGCTTCCGATGTGGCGTTCTTCCTGCTCTCCGGGGGGACGACCGCGCTGCCGAAGGTCATTCCGCGAACCCACGACGACTACGTGTATCAGACTGGTGCCGCGGCCGAGACAATCGGGATGTCCGCATCGGACGTGTATCTGGCCGTACTCCCACTGGAGTTCAACTTCACCTGGGGCTGTCCTGGCGTGATCGGCACTCTGGCATCGGGCGGCACGGTTGTACTGGCCGACGATCCCTCGCCCGACGACTGCTTTGCGCTCATCGAAACCGAAAGGGTCACGGTGACTTCGGTGGTGCCGAGTGTCGCGCAACTCTGGCTGGAGGCGGCGGAATGGACCAGCGCGAAGCTGGCCAGTCTCCGAGTCATGCAGATCGGCGGAGCGATGTTGCCGACGGCGCTCGCCGAACGGATCGAACCGACATTCGGCTGTCGGCTGCAGCAGGTATTCGGCATGGCCGAAGGCCTTCTCACCCTCACTCGTCCGAATGACCGAGCGGAATTGGTGCTCGCCTCTCAGGGTCGGCCGTTGTCGAGCGAGGACGAGGTCCGGATCGTCGGGGCGGACGGCACGGATGTACCGGTCGGGGAAGTGGGTGAGCTCCTCGCTCGGGGCCCGTACACGCTCCCTGGCTACTACCGCGCCCCTGAGCACAACGCCACCGCATTCACGGCCGACGGGTACTACCGAAGCGGGGATTTGGCACGGCTGACCGAGGAAGGTCATGTCGTCGTCGAGGGCCGAATAAAAGATGTTGTCATCCGCGGCGGCGACAAGGTTTCGGCAGCTGAGGTAGAGGAGCACCTTCTCGTTTCTCCAGGAATTCTTCGGGCTGCGGTCATCGGGCTTGCGGACGATGTTCTAGGGGAGCGCATTTGCGCCTGTCTCGTTGTATCCGGAGATCGGCCGTCGTTGCCGGATATCAGACAACACCTGCACGATCGCGGACTTGCCCATTACAAACTTCCCGACCGGGTCGAATTCATCAGCGAGCTCCCGGTTACTCCGCTCGGCAAGGTGGACAAGAAAGCCTTGGCTCTCTTGTTCGTCCGCTCGGCGGCACCGCGATAACTCAGAGAGGCAGAAATGAACACCGCTGGCAAGGAAACCATGAGCCGACCCGACGAGCGAGAATTGCGGGAGTTGATTGCACCGCTGCTCGATATGTCACCCGAAGATATATCAGCCGATGCAAACCTGATTCTGCTCGGCATGTCGTCGATCGCTGTCATGCGCCTTGTGGGCCGCTGGCGCCGGGGCGGCCTGCCCGTGGTTTTCGAGGAGCTGGCCTCCACGCCCACGATCGCGAGCTGGCTCGCGCACTTCGACAAAATCGACGACCGGCAATCGAAATAGCTGGTGAAGTCGCACGGAGCCGTGTTGTGAACTTCGACTACGAGGGTGGGATGGCCTTGGTTTCAGAAGTTGTTATTTCCGATCTCGTCGAGCCGTCCATTGTTCATGGTGTGCACGGCGCGGACGGGGTTTCCCAGTGGAAGTGTTTCGCGCGCAGAAGCGATCTCCACGGGGATTGGGAGGCCATAGAGTGGGCGGCGCTGCCCCCGAACGGGATCAGCGGTGAGCACGTACACACCCGTACGGAGGAATTGTATTTCATCGTTTCTGGTGCCGGAATCATGATTATCGATGAGCGGGAATATCCCGTGCGGAGTGGGGATCTTATTTTGAACGGTCTCGGTACCAGGCACGGTTTGCGGAATGTGGGCTCGGAGACGCTGACCTGGATCGTGATCGAAGTTCTGGGGCCGACGACGGCTGCGATGCTCTCTGAATATCAGCAGCAATTCGAATGTTAGGGGACATGTAATGAAGAATGCCGTACTGATCAATCTCCGTGCGGTGCGGGAGACCGACGCGCGCAATCATCTGACCGGACCACTGGGGCGGATCCGGCTGCCGCGGCTACAGCCCGGTGAGCGTGAAACCCTCGTTGCCGACACCCAGGAACACACCCTGTTCACTGTGCAGGGCACCGGGACCGCCGTTACCGGATCTGCGACGGTTCCCCTGCACCACGGGGTGGCGCTGACCCTGCCGTTGGGTTCTAGTGTCACTGTCGAAGCGGGTACCGACGGGCTGGAGGTCTTCATCGCCAGCCTTGACACCCCCCAGCGGTCCGCGGATGCATCGTGATCTGCACTACGGTCAGCGGTCCGAGCCGTACGTCGGACGATTCGGCTTGGCGATGCCTCGCGCGCCGGGGAATGCTGCACAGCGAATGTGAGGCCATCGATTACCTCCGGCTGGCTGCCGGAGCTGTTCGCGACGGCGGCGGCCGGGCAGGCCTCGAGGAGGCATGGTTCGTCCTCAGCGGTGAGGGCGAGTTCATTTCCGGCCCGTCGTCCTCGATCCCGCTGCGGGCCGGCGACCTCCTGCTTTGGTCGGGCGGAACCAGTGGCTGGTTGTGCAGCGGCCACGCGAGTCCCCTCGAGCTCATATCCATTGCGGTCCTGCCCGCTCCGATCGCCGAGCGGTTGCCGATACGCAGGCCGGTGATATGGGCGAAATGAATTTTTCGAGAATGCTGGCACCGCGGTGCCGGAGGTGTCGCAACGGCATTCGGGCAACCGTGCACGACTGGAGGCAATAATGGTCGGAAGATTAACTGTTACAACACTTGACGAGCCTTCCCATGTCTATGCAATGCATGGGGGCGAAAAGGTTGCGCAGTGGAAATGCCTGGTCCGCCGGAACAATCTATTCGGGGCCTGGGAAGCAGTCGAATGGTCATGGCTGCCGCCGGGTGGAGCCAGTGGCGAGCACTTGCACAACCGGACCGAGCAGATCGACTACATCGTCTCCGGCTCGGGCGTGATGACAATCGATGGACGCGACCATCCGGTCGGCCCCGGCGATGTGATCCTGACTGGACTGGGAACCAGCCATGGGCTGCGAAATGTAGGCGACAGCGAGCTCATCTGGCTAGTGTCCGAGGTGGCAGGCCCAGTCGCGCGCGGAGTCCCGGCGGATGACGCCGCGGCGGCGGGTGACGGCAGCAACGCTGCGGTACTCGATCTCCGGGCGATCGGCGCGATCGACGCTCAGGTACTGCTGAGAGGGCCGTTACAGGGCGCCCGGCTGGTGCGATTGCAGGCGTCGCAGACCGAGACCCTGGTGTCGGGGACCCAAGAGCATGTGCTGTTCACACTGGACGGCGATGGGCAGGCGGTCACCAATTCCGCGGCCTTCCCGTTGCGGCACGGGGTGGCAGTTGGAGTACCACTCGGCGGCAGCGTCACGCTCGAGGCCGGTGTTACCGGACTCGAGTGCTATGTCGTAATGGTTGCGGTCGATGCGAACTCCAGGGGTGCACTGTGATCGTTTCCAGCATTCGGGACGGACTCACTACGACATTCGATGACGAGCTCGGCGAGGCGGTGTTCCGGTGCCTCGGTCGGCGGGGAATGTTGTACAGCGAATGCGAGTCCTTCGATTATGTGCGGCTCGCTCCGGGTGCCGGACTCGACGGCCGAGGCCGCGACGAAGTCGAAGAGGCATGGTTCGTGCTGAGCGGTGAAGGCGAAATCCGCGATGAAGCGGGGTTTTCAATTCAGGTGCAGCAGGGCGATCTGATCCTCTGCGCCGATGCGACCAGCGGGCACTGGCACAATACGGCGAATGCACCACTAGAGATGCTTTTCATCGCACTGATGCCGGCTTCGATCAGTCAATTGTTGCCGATTCGCACACCCATGTCCTGATCCGGCCGGATCGACACTCAATTCATTTCGATAGATATAAGGGAAATAGCAGGCGAGATGAGTCGTAAGCCGAACGAATGCGTCGAAACCGACGTACTCGTCATAGGGTCCGGGCCGGTCGGCTGTACGTTCGCCCGCAGGTTGGTCGAGGGCGGCCGGCAGGTCATGATGGTCGATACGGGACCGATGCTCTCAGCCCGACCGGGCGAGCACCTGAAGAACACATACATCTATCAGCGGAGTATCGACCGGTTCGGCGCGCTGATCCGCGGTCATCTGCACCCGTTGTCGGCGCACCCTCGTCGGTCTGTCGCGCCGGATCAGCTGATCAGCCTCGAGACCGGCGTCGCCACCTACGCGGTCGGCGGCATGGCCACGCATTGGACCGGCGTTACACCCAGGCATCATCCGACCGTCGAACGTGCGGACTGTATTCCGGCCGGTGAGTGGGACGGGCTCTATGCCGAGGCCGAGGCGCTCCTCGACACACATGCACAGGTATTCGCTGATTCCATTCGGCATCAGGTGGTGCAGGGCGCGCTGACTGCGGAATACCCGGAACTGCCCACGGCCTACCAGGTGCAGCACCTTCCACTCGCCGCCAGGCGCCGTCCCGGCCAGCCGGGACTCGTCCGGTGGAGTGGCGCGGACACCGTTCTAGGGCCGTTGGCAGACGGTTCCCGCGACGGCGACGCGTTCACACTGCGCGACCAGCATGTCTGTCGGCGGTTGCAGCTTTCACGGGACGGCGAGCGGATCGAGTATGCCGAGGTCGAGGACCTTGTCAATGGGCTGACGATTCGGATCGAGGCCGATACCGTAGTCGTCGCCTGTGGTGCAGTGCTGACCGCGCAACTGCTCTATGCCTCCGGCATCCGGCCGAGGGCGCTCGGTCGGTATCTCACCGAGCAGCCGGTCGCCTTCGGCCAAATCGTGCTCCGGGACGCACTTGTCGACGGCATCCGGTCTGCCGCCAAGTTCAGCGAACAGGTCCGGACCCATCAGACCCGTTATCCGCAGGACACGATGCCTATCCCACCCGATGATCCCGATCCCAATGTGTGGATCCCGGTATCCGAGGATCGCCCCTGGCACTGCCAGATTCATCGGGACATCCCGTACGACGACATGGTGCCGAATTCGGACGTCGACGACCGTGCGATCGTGGACCTGCGCTGGTTCGGTTTAGTTGATCCGCGCCCGGGGAACCGTGTGCGTTTCACCGACAGTGCTCTCGACATTTTCGGTATGCCGGAGCCGAATTTCGAATTCTCGCTCGGTGCCGATGATGTCGAGCGGCAGCATCGGATGATGCGGGACCTCCACCGGGCCGCGAATGCACTCGGCCCGTTCCTGTCAGGATCCGAGCCGCGGTTCGTGGTCCCCACCCTGCCGCTGCACATCGCGGGGACCGTTCGGATGGGGTTGGATCCGGAATGCAGCGTGGTCGGTCCCGACTCACAGGTTTGGGGAATCGACAATCTCTTTCTCGGCGGAAATGGCCTGATCCCGACGGCCACCGCGAGTAATCCGACCCTCACCAGTGTCGCGATGGCCTTGCGCTCCGCCCGCAGAATTCTGGGCAACAAGCGCTATGCGCCGGTCCCAAGTCACCGGACCGTGTCAGTTGGATGAGCTACTAGTACGTGATGAAAGGCATGTCCATGACAGGACCTGGATATCTGTTTATTGGTGAGGAAGAGGCGGCTCTGGTGCAGAGCGTGCTGGCGAGCCGCCAGCTCACTCGATACCGATCAGGCGACTCGGACGAGGTGGGACAGTCGATGGTGTTCACGCTCGAGCGTGAGATCGAGCAACGGATGGGGGCTCGGCATTGCATCGCGGTTAACAGTGGCACCTCGGCGCTCCTGGCAGCACTGGCAGCACTGGGAGTGGGGCCTGGTGACGAGGTGATCGTTCCCGGCTATACCTTCATCGCTACGATTGCCGCCGTTGTCCATCGTGGCGCGGTGCCGGTCCTGGCGGAAATCGATGATTCACTGACCCTCGATCCGGACGATGTGATTCGGAGAATTACGCCGAAAACTCGCGCGATCATCGCCGTTCACATGCTGGGTGCGCCGTGCGCTATGGATGAGCTCCGTGCGATCGCGGACGCCAACGGCCTGTTCCTGATTGAGGATGTCGCCCAAGCGTGCGGCGGTAGTTATCGTGGTCGTAGTCTCGGTACGATCGGGGATGCCGGGGCCTTCTCGCTCAATCCGTACAAGATAATCACCGCCGGTGACGGAGGGCTGCTGATCTGCGCCGACGACGGTGTGTACGAACGTGCCTTCGCCTTCCATGATCATGGGTTCAAGCCGCTGCGGCAAGGTATCGCCGAGGCGGACTCGTTGTTCGGCATGAATCTCCGTATGCCCGAACTGAGTGGTGCCGTGGCGCTCGGACAGCTCCGCAAGATCGACGACATTCTCGCCACGCTCCGGCGGCAGCGACGGAGGCTTGACGACGCGATCGGGGACCTGCCGGGAGTGCAACGCCGGCGCCCGAACGACGAAGCCGGTGACTGCTGTTCGCTTCTCGTCCTTCAACTCGACTCGGTCGTCGTCGCCGAGGCGGTGGCGGCACAGCTGGGCACCGCGACGCTCATCAATTCGGGTCGCCACTACTACGGAAATATGCCCCAGCTGCTCGGGCGGCGGATGCCGACGACATCGGAATGCCCGTTCGCGTGCAGTGCCCACCCCACGAACTATTACTATGCGCCGCGAATGTTGCCGAGAACAGACGACGTCCTGGCCCGTTCGATCGCATTGTCTGTGGGTGTCAGCGACGCGTACCTCGGTTCCGGATTCGGTATCGGCCCTTTCTCGACGCCGGACCAGATCGCGTCGGTTGCCGAGGCGCTGCGCATGGCTGTCGCCGCAGCGGCGGTGTCCCAGCGCAAGTAGTTGCCGGACCTCATATTGTCGCATTTGCGAAACGGAAAGGTATGTCATGAACTTGTCGCCGGCCGCTGAGAACAGTGTGGTCGCCGCAACGAAATCCTGTTCGGTCGAATTGGTATCAGAATCGTTGGAGAGCGAGTCGTCCAGTAGTTGGAGCGTCCGTGCGCATCTGGAAGTCGCGTACGAGATCCAGATGCTGGACAACATTCTCGGTGCAGAGAATCGAGCGCTTATCGAGGCGGGTTCGACGGGTCGAGTCGGTCGGCCGCGGCGCTTCATCGTCGTAGACGAGAATGTCCACCTATTGTACGGAAATGCGCTTCGTGGATATTTCGATCATTTCAATTGCGAATACGAACTGTGCGTTCTACCGGCATCCGAAGAGCTTAAGACTATGGAGGCCGTTTTTAGGATAGTCGACGGCCTGGACGACTTCGGAATCTCGCGTCGGCACGAACCGATCATCGGTATCGGCGGCGGTGTCGTAATGGATATCGTAGGACTTGCCAGTAGTCTATATCGCCGTAATACACCCTATGTTCGTGTGCCGACGTCGCTGATTGGTCTGGTGGATGCTGGGGTCGGGATCAAGACTGGAGTGAACTTCGGGCACCACAAGAACCGGCTCGGCTCGTACTTCTCCCCATCGGTTGCGTTGCTCGATCGAGCCTTCTTGAAGACATTGGGTCAGCGGCACGTCAGTAATGGGTTGGCCGAGATACTCAAGCTCGCGCTGATCAAGGACGCGCAGCTCTTCCGCCTGCTCGACGAGCATGCCGAGCTGTTGCTCGACGAGCGGCTGTCGGGCAGGACTGTGACCGGCGAGATCGTTGCCCGAAATGTATTCAGTCGTGCTGTGAGCGGCATGCTCGAAGAGCTGCAGCCGAATCTGTGGGAAAAGAAGCTTGAACGTGTGGTCGACTACGGACACACGTTCAGCCCGACGCTGGAGATGCGTGCACTGCCGGAACTACTTCATGGCGAAGCCGTTTGTGTCGACATGGCCTTCACGACCGTATTGGCCGAAGAGCGTGGCATGGTCTCAGCGCCAGAGCGCGAACGCATCTTCGCCCTGATGCGTCGTCTTCGCCTGCCCATCGGGCACCGCTTGTTCGAAATTGAATTGCTCGAACAGGCGCTGCTCGAGACCACCCGCCATCGCGACGGGCTGCAGCGTGTTCCGCTCCCGGTCGGAATCGGCGGTTCCTGCTTCGTCAACGATCTCACCAGCAGTGAAATCGCCAAGGCCGCCGAGTTGCTGCGGTACCGCGACGAGGTCGCCACATCCATGAGCGGCAAGGGGGTTTGATCATGTCGCAGCTCGATCCGACCGTAGTCGAGAATAGGCCCGGGCCGCGCGGAATTCCGGGGGCGACTACGGTGCATCATGTCGCCTACACGGTCCCGGACCTCGACCAGGCAATAGATTTCTTCGTCCAGGTCATCGGCGCGGAATTGGTCTACGCGCTCGGTCCGGTCCGGGACGATACCGGTGACTGGATGTCCCGTCAGCTCGGCGTGCCGGCCGATGCCAGTGCGCGAGTGGCGATGCTGCGCCTGGGCGCGGTCACAAATCTGGAACTGTTCGAGTACACCGTGTCGGATCAACGCCGCGCGCTTCCGCGCAACTGCGACTGGGGTGGTCATCACCTGGCGATCTACGTCACCGACGTTGACGCTGCGGTGGAGTATCTGCGAACGCAGCCGGGTGTTCGCATACTCGGAGAACCGGAAACCATTGTCGATGGTCCGATAGCGGGCGATCGATGGGTCTACTTCTGCACGCCGTGGGGCATGCAGATGGAACTGATCAATTTGCCGCCCGACCTTCCGTTCGAAAAGCAGACAACGGCTCGGCTATTCGTATCGGACGATCCCTGGTCCAACTGGTGAACCGAGAGAGAGTGATGAACGATAATTACACCAGCCAAGCTTCGGCTATCACCCATGTGCCAGCGGGTCAGGGGGCCACGGTCTGGTTCGATGGTGACGTCTACACCGTGAAGGCGAATAAGGAGAATACCAACGGCACATTGGCATTCCTGGAGGCGACGATACCGCCAGGGGGTGGCCCGCCCCCGCATGCTCACACGCTCGAGGACGAGGCGTTCTATATCCTGTCCGGCGAGCTTGAATTCTTTGGCAACGAGCAGCATTTCACGGTCAAGGCCGGAGATTTCGTCTTCGTTCCTCGCGGTGCTGCGCATCGCTTTAATAATATGACTGCACATGCCGTGCGCATGATCTTTCTCTACACGCCTGCAGGCTTCGAGAATTTCTTCGTCGGGGCCGGTGATCCGGCGGTACCGGGGGATCCGATTCCGGTGTGGGGGCCTTCGGAGTTCAAGCGGGCGACCGAAATGGCAGCACGATACGGATGGCAGAAAGCGTCGATTGTAGACGCGGATTCCTGATTGACCGGTACCGGCTGGCGGTAGGCATTGCGGCCGGTTGATCTTTTCTGTACGAGTGTTTTCTAAGGATTTTGCAAATGGTATCTCGCCGCTCATTCATCAGTTCGGCAGCCGCGATGAGCGGTGTCGCGATCGGTGGTGCGCTCATCGGGTGCGCGACCGCACCTGCCGATGGCATCGCCGCAACCGCTAATTCCGCTGATTTCGGGCCGGTGACCGTGAAGCCCGGAGATCGGCGCTATAGCGATCTCGTCGTCGGTGATAACCAGCGCTGGGTGGGTTCCCCGGAATCGGTTCGTATTGTCGGATCCACCAGCCAGGTTGTCGATGCTGTTCAGGAGGCCGTCCGCACCGGTCGTCGACTGGCCGTACGGAGTGGCGGGCATTGTTATGAGGATTTCGTATCCAATTCCGATGTTCAGATGATTATTGATATGTCGGGAATGAGCGCGGTGTATTTTGATGCGAAAATGCAGGCGTTCGCAATCGAACCAGGTGCGCGACTGCTCGCCGTCTATGAAAATCTGTACAAGGGCTGGGGCGTGACGATACCGGGCGGCCGGTGCTACTCGGTCGGCGCGGGCGGGCACATCTGCGGTGGTGGTGACGGGCCGCTGTCGCGTCGGTTCGGGCCGGTCGTCGACCACCTCTACGCCGTCGAAGTGGTTGTGGCGGATGCGAGCGGAAAAGTTCGCAGTGTCGTGGCCACCCGCGAGGAGAATGACCCAAACCACGAACTGTGGTGGGGGCATACAGGTGCTGGAGGCGGCAACTTCGGCGTCGTAACGAAATACTGGATGCGCTCGTCCGGCGTCAACGCCGACGACGACCCCAGTCGGCTGCTGCCCAGCCCGCCCGCTAACGTGTTGCTGACCGGGCAGTCATTCGCCTGGTCGGAGCTGGATCTCGGGAAGTTCGGCCGACTGCTGAAGAACTACAGCAGCTGGCACGAGCGGAACAGCGCGCCGGATTCGCCAGGGGTTGCGGTGGTCTGCTCGCTGTCGCTCAACCATCGGAGCAACGGAAACGTCTCGATGTTCGTCGAGGTCGATGGGTCCGTGTCGAATGCCGAGCAGCTGCTCACTGATTTCGTCAACGAAATCCGCGACGGCGTCACTCCGCCCGGGCCAGTGAACTTCCAGCGGCTGCCGTGGTTGCAGTCTGCACGATATCTTTCGACGAACGCGCCGCTGCTGACGAATCCGACACTACGTGCCGATCACAAGTCGGCGTATCATCGCAAAGCCTTCACGGATGCGGATATCGCGACTATCTATCGATTCCTGACCGCCACGGACGTGAGCAATCCCAATGCAATGCTTGTGCTGATACCCTTCGGCGGAAATATTAATTCGATTCGGCCGGACGCCACAGCTTTTCCGCATCGGAATTCTGTTTTGCAAGCGCTCTATCAAAGCTTCTGGTCCGATGGGTCGGATGATGCGAAGAATCTGAAATGGGTACGCGACTTCTACGGTTCGGTCTATGCTGCTACCGGTGGTGTTCCGATCCTCAATGACAGCACCGATGGATGCTATATCAACTATGCCGATGTTGATCTGTCAGATCCGGCATTCAACCACTCAGGCGTTGCGTGGCACGCTCTGTATTTCAAGGACAACTACCCACGACTGCAGCAGATCAAGGCCAAATGGGATCCAAGGAATGTTTTCCGGCACTCTCAGTCGATCGAGTTGCCACTGTAGCACGACATTGGGGCAGAAATAATGAAACCAGAACTGGTCCCGGCGCTACTGTTCGATCTGGCGCTGATCATTTCGCTGGCGCAGTTGCTGGGTGCGGCCGCACGGCGGCTCGGACAGCCGGCCGTTATCGGCGAGATTCTGACCGGAATTCTCCTTGGCCCGACGCTGTTCCACGGCGCGATCTCTCGCACCTTGTTCCCTCTCGACGTCCGAGCCTCGTTGGCGGTTTTGGCTGATGTCGGCGTCGCCCTGTTCATGTTCGTGGTTGGTCTGGAACTGGAGCGCGGCCTACTACGCGGCCAAGGGCGGATCACCACGACGGTGGCACTCGCTTCGGTGCTGTTGCCGTTGACGCTCGGTGCACTACTTGCTGTTCGTCTGGCCCACAGTCATCGGTTTGAGCAACGGCCGGGATTTGTACTGTTCTTGGGCGCCGCGATGTCGGTCACCGCGTTCCCGGTGCTGGCCCGTATCCTGGCCGACAGAGGTATGATTCGCACTCCGCTCGGAGGATTGGCACTTGCCTGTGCTGCCGTCGACGACGTGTTGGCGTGGTCGCTGCTCGCACTCGTTGTGGTGCTATCCGGTGGCGGGGCGGAGGAATGGCGACTGGTGCTCGCGCCGGTGTACGTGCTCGGCATGGTCGGCGTCGTGCGGCCACTATTGTGTCGCGTCTTGCGCCGGACGAACCGGCTGACAGTGGGTGTGCTGGGAACCGTGTTCGCCGAATTGCTGCTGTCCGGGGCTGCGACCGAATGGATGGGGCTGCACTTCATCTTCGGTGCGTTCCTGTTCGGTGTCGTGATGCCGCGTGCGGAGGCTGCGACTGTACGGGCAGAGCTGCTGGACCGAATGGGGCAGGTGTCCTCGGTGCTCCTGCTTCCGGTATTTTTCACGGTGTCCGGACTCGCCGTAGACTTGTCGGGGCTGGACATGAGCGCGCTCGGTGAATTGGGCCTGATTCTGCTGGTTGCGATCGGCGGGAAGTTCGCGGGTGCTTATGTGGGCGCCCGCGTGCACGGTATCCAGCCACGACATTCGGCGGTGATCGCCACGCTTGTCAATACCCGCGGACTTACGGAGTTGGTCATACTCGCGGTCGGTCTGCAACTTGGTGTGCTGGACTGCACACTTTATTCGATGATGGTCGTCATGGCGGTCGTGACGACCGCCATGACCGGGCCGATGCTGCGTTGGATCTACCCAGACGCGCGGGTCCGGCGCGATGTTCTGGAGCCCCATCCCGGGATGGGCAACCTTGTCGGGCGCCGCGCGGCTGAGGGTCGGAGCGACAGGTCCGACGCCGGGTAACTGTGCACTCGAGATCGAACAGTAGCGGCTGGCGCGGCTGGACCCACGGCATATAACGCCCCGCCAAGCCCGCCGGGGCTTTCGTCGATCAGGAGTTCGTGGAACAGCGGAACGATCCGCTGTTGACTGGTGGCCTCGTCCCCGAATCGATCGCCTCGACATTCGCGCCGCAGGGCCGGTTTTTTCTTTCGGGCGGCGCCCCGACTGCGCTGGCGCCCACGGCGCGGGTTGCTGCCTCTTTGAGCTTGATTCTGTTGGGGATCTTGGTGTTTTCCTGTGCGGCAGCATGATTGACGGACATGCTCGGAAGCTTTTCTGAATGCCGATACAGTATACCTATTTCATCTTTATCCTGACTGGATGTTGTCGGTAGGTAACAACACTGGCTACGGCGTGCCTCTATCGGATACGAGGAAGCCCTTGGTCGGACGGCTGTCGACCAAAATAAGCTGCACCCAAGGGCTTCCGTTGCTACCGTTCGGCGCTGCCGTTGTCACGCCAGACCCTCCACTTCGTTGCGGGGCTGATCCGCCGGCACCGCCGCGCGATCGGCTCGGTGTGGCGCAAGCTCGACCCGGGCAGACAAGCCCTGCTCGTATTGGCCCATCCTGCGCAAACCTACGGCGATCTCGGCGTCGGTTCGAGGTATCGACTTCGACCGCCTGGCAGTATGTGGGCGAGACCGTCGAGCTGCTGGCGGCCCGCGCGCCGAAGCTGAGATCGGCATTGCGGCAAGCGCGTAACGACGGACATGCCTATCTGAACTATTCGGGCAAACACCGCCGCCACGGGATGAGCGTGCAGGTCATCGCGACGTCGGACGGAGACATCGTGTGGGTGTCGGGCGCGCTGCCCGGCAGTGAGCGGCACTGGAGTAACTTGCCAGCACCGTCCCGGACCTGATGGTCGGTGTAGTCGACGAGGAGCGGCGACGGTGTCACGGCTGTCCGGTCTACCTCAGCAAGAACCCCACCAGGTCCAAGACCAGGATCATCGCCACTGGCAACGACGCGGTTCGCCTGCTCGAACACGTGCGTGAGCATGGGGGCAGACTTGTGCGTTTGGTCGCCTGATCGAGGTTCTGCGGCAGATTGTGGTGCCGAACTGCTACCGCGCACGGGCGGCCATCTGTGCTGGCGCACCGAAGACAACGGTGGGCTACCGCCTTCGTCGGCCGTGACCGTCTCCCCCTGCGACACCTCGGCCCGCTACGCCCGCCGCGAGCAGACCACCAGTGAAAGGGATTCCTCGACCACCTCACCGAAACCTGCGCATCCGAGAACATCAAAACGTCATCACTGGTGTGGCCACCACGAACGACGCTCAGGTGCCGCCAGGCATCCACATTCGATTGCGACTACGACTGCCGCAGGGAGTAACCTCATCTCCAGCATCGAACGGCCTCAGCCGCATGTCGCCGAACGACGAAACACCCCGATCCCGGCCGCCGAACGCGCCCAGAACTTCCTTGACCAGCAAGGGATCCCACGCCAGATATCTTGGTGAGCTGCCAACGGCTGACCTGAGAGCTTCAAGATTCCCGATAGAGTCAAGCTTAGTGGTCATGCCTACAAGTTCTTCGGGGGTCAGTGTCCGAGGTAGAGGTCGCAGGCGCAGTCGAGGGCTTCTTGTGGGCTGCCTGCGGTGAA
>NZ_JBITDI010000022.1:0-121797 GCF_044454005.1 Nocardia sp. NPDC051570
CCGCCTACTACAACCTGCTCACCCGGGCCCGGGAAGCGGCTGGGCTGCATCCCGGCCTGATGCTGCGTGCCCTGCTCACCGCCGCTCACACCCTCATCTACACCGCCGCGATCGCGGCCGCGGTGGCGGCGATGGCGTGGTTCACCACCCCGTTCCTGCTGCTGGCCGTGTTACCGGTGTGGGTAGTCTCGCGGCGCATCAACCGCGACTGGCACCACCTCATGGCCGGGCAAGCCGAATACCGGCGCACCACCATCCATTTGGAACAGATGCTCACCGGCCGCGACCAAGCCGCCGAGATCCGCGCCTTCGCCGCGGGCCCCGAACTCCTGCGGCGCTGGCGACACACCCGCACAGATCTGCTGGCCCACCAGACCCGCCTCAACCGCGTCAACGCCTACCGCACCCTGGTCGCCCACGGATCCAGCCAAGCCATCACCCTCGGGATGGTCGCCGTCCTGGGCGCCCTCGCCTACACCGGCACCCTGCCCCTGGCGACCGCCGCCACCGTGCTCGCCGCGATCCAGCTCCTGTCCGGGCAATTCACCGCGATCGGGAGCCTGCTGTCCACCGTTGGCAAAGGGCGACTGTTCATCGCCGACATCATCACCTTCACCCAAAACCCCAGCGCCACACCGCCACTGCCCCCACCCCGACCATTCGGCTCACTGACCGCCCGCGGCCTCGGATTCACCTACCCCGGCACCGATACCCCCGCCCTCACCGATATCGACCTGGACATCCACGCCGGACAGATCATCGCCCTGGTCGGCTACAACGGGTCCGGGAAAACCACCCTCACCAAAATCCTCGCCGGGCTCTACCCGCCCACCACCGGACAGCTGCACCGCGACGGAAAAGCGGTGACCGACACCGACTTACCCGCACTACGGGCCGCCGCCACCATCCTGCTGCAACACCACATCCACTACCCGCTCTCCGCCACCGACAACATCGCACTCGGCGACCCGCACCCCGACCCGGCCCGTGTCACCACCGCTGCCGCACACGCCGGTATCGCCGACCAACTCGCCGTCTTGAGTCACGGCTACCAGACACCGTTGAGCAAAGAACGCAGCCACGGCATCGACCTGTCCGGCGGGCAATGGCAGAAGATCGCCCTCGCCCGCGCCTTCTACCGCGACACCCCGCTGATCATCCTGGACGAACCCACCACCGCCCTGGACGCCCGCGCCGAAGCCGACCTCTACAACCACATCCGCGACCTGTTCACCGACCACACCATCGTGCTGGTCACCCACCGCATGGCCAGCGTCCGCCACGCCGACCGCATATACGTCCTCGACCACGGACACATCACCGAAACCGGTACCCACCAACAACTCCTGAACCAGCACGGTATCTACGCCGAACTCTTCAACCTCCAAGCAGCCCCCTACCACGACCACCAGCCGCAGACGATCCCCACGAGGCTCGACGGGTCGTCGATCGCTACGACCGGTACATGAGATTTCAGGCGATCGCCGTGTCGCGTGATTCGGTCTCGGTGGCTCAGTCGGATTGGACGGATACAGTGCCACCGCCGGTGTGCGCGTAAACTGCGCCGGAGAGGCCCTGGACGGTGATGGTCCCGCCGCCGTTCTCCAGATGCGTGGCGGTGGCCCGGGGGACCTCCACTCGGTAGGCCACCCCGCCGCAGTGGTCGAACCATCCGGTGGAGTCGCAACCGGTTGCCTGGAGGGTGAGCTCGCCGTCGCGCACGGAGCGCGTGGTGTGCGGCTTGTCGTTGGAGTAGGTGTAGGTCTCGACCACCTTGACCGTGTGCTGGTCGGTGGCGACGATATCGATGGCGCCGCCGCGGTTTTCGACGCGGACAGCGGTCACCGGATCCGCCACATCGTAGGTCTGGGAATCCGTCTTCCTGTCCAGTCCGGAGTAGCCGCCGGTCAGAGTGAACGCAGCGACAGCGGTAAGGCCGTCATGGGCTGAGGAGCGGGGCAAGACACATCAGTCGCTCGAGATCATGAAATGCTGTGTGCTGTACCGTATTTCGCCGTAGCCTTGTAGTGATCGTCATGGCCCGCGGTACGCCGACAGGTCTTGATCGGCGTTGCCGCCTCTCTGTTCCTGAGCGAAGGGTTGAGGATAATGGCTACCACTGTGGGGGATCTGCGTAATCGTAAGCTCACCAAACTGTTTCGGATTCTGGACGCGGATGGCGATGGCGCGGTGTCGGTAGGTGACTACGAGCTGTTCGGCGAGCGGCTGGCTAGAGTTTCCGGCCAGACCGACGCGGCCAGGATCGCCGAGATGAAGGCGACGCTGAAGATGATCTGGGACGAGTTCCAGTCGAAGGCGGACGGCGACCATGACGGCATCGTCAGCGAGAAGGAGTTCGTCGAATCGATTGTGCGGCCGCAAGTCGGCGATCCGATTCGGTTCGCGCAGTTCGTGGGGCTGACCTGTAATCTCTTGTTCGGCATCGCCGATACCGACCACAATGGACGGATCAGCAAGGCCGAACATACCCGGATAGGCACGGAGGTGCTGCGGCTGAGTGATGCCGAGGCGGCGAACTCCTTTGCGAAGCTGGACTTCTGGAAGAAGGGCTACCTGACGATGGATCAGTACGTCATCGCCTATACCCAATTTCTTACCAGCGATGTGTCCCTGTCGAACGGTAATTGGCTGTTCGGCGACTTCTGAAGCCATGTGTTCGGCACATCACGATCTCGCGGGCGATGTCGTTGATCGCGCGAAGATTATGCCAGGCCGCGTGGGCCGGTCCTTCATCGAATTCGGGCACGATCAGCGTGGGCGGATTATGCGAACCCGCTCTGCCCGGCCATCGATCGGTGGCGCGGCCGCGCGTGGGACGACGACTACCGGCACCGGGGAGTGCCGCGCGAGTTGCGCACCACGCGAGCCGAGCAGTATCCGGGCGAACGGGCCGGTCCGGCTCGAGCCGATGGTGAGAATCTCGTTGGGCCCCCAGTCCACATCCTCGAGGGCCTCGGCCGCGGTGCGCCCGAATCCGACGGTGGATTCGACGGTGTCGGGTGCGTCGGGCAATTCCGCGATTCGCCGGCATGCGGCCGCGGTCGCTCGGCCCATATCGGAAACCCATTGCGCGGCAACGGGTATGTCACCTTCTGTGCCGAGGCGCGTGGTGTAGGGCGGGGGAATCCGAATTGCGAAAGCGGCGAGCCGCAGCGGCGCGCCCAGCTGGGCGGCGAGCGCGGCCGCCGCGAGTACGGACTCGATTTGTCCGTCGGAACCGTCGTAAGCCGCGGTGACGCGGTCGACGCCCCTGCGGCCCTGTGATCGAAAACCCTTGGGTGCCAGCGCGACCGGTACCGGTGAGCCGTGGAGCAGGCGGGACGGCACGCCGCCGAACGCCACATGACCGAGTGCGCTCGCCGACGAGGAGCCGACCACGATCAGGTCGGCATGGTGCTCGACGGCCAGGCCGAGCAGGGCCGCCGATATCGAACGGTCCTCCCGGACAACGTAACTCGTATCGATGTCATCGGGCATCGCGGCCCGCGCCGCGTCGAGCGTTTCGCGGGCTCGGGCGGTGGCCCGCGGTTCGGCACGGGCCGTGCCCTGCACGGGGACGACGGCGCAGGCCACCACGGGCTCGCCCGCCGACCGGGCGAGCATGGCCGCGAGGTGCATGACGGCGTGGCTCGCTCCGTCGGGCTGGCAGCCGGCGATCACCGTCATACGTTCTCCTGGACTATGCGCCCGATCCGGTCGTCTCGGCGCAGACGCGAATGCTTGATGCCGTAGAGGCAGTACCACAGCAGCACGATGGCGACCCAGGCGAGAAATACGACGATGGTCACCGCCCGCAGATCCCTGATGATCCACAGACAACCGAGCACCGACAGGACCGGGGTCACGGGATAGCCGGGAACCTTGAAGGACCGCGGCAGCTCCGGCGCGGTGCGCCGGAGCACGATCACACCGATCGATACGACCAGGAACGCCACCAGCGTGCCGATACTGGTCAACTCGGCGAGGAAGGAGATCGGGATCAGTCCGCCGAACAGTGCGATGACCGCACAGACGATGACGGTGTTGCGGGCCGGAGTGAGGGTGCGCGGGTTCACCTTGCGGAACGCCGCGGGGATCAGTCCGTCGCGGGACATGGCGAACAGGATCCGGGTCTGACCGTAGATGACGACCAGGGTGACGCTGAAGATGGAGACCACCGCGCCCGCCGCCAGCACCGTCCCCGGCCAGGTCGCGCCGGTGACGCGTTCCAGGATCGCCGCCAATCCGGCCTCCTGACCCTGGAATTCCGATGGTGATTGCGCCCCGATGGCGACCGCCACCACCGCGATGTAGACACCCGTGACGGAGACGAGCGCGATGAGGATCGCCAGCGGCAGATTCCGATGTGGGTTCTGCACCTCTTCACCGGCGGTCGACACGGCATCCAGGCCGATATAGGAGAAGAAGACGATCCCGGCGGCCGACATGACACCGCCGAAGCCGTGCGGCGCGAAATTCGCGAAGTGATCGTTGTGCCAGCCCGCGATGCCGACGGCGACGAACAGGACCAGGATCGCCAGCTTGACGGTGACCATGGCGACATTGACCTTCGCGGATTCGCTGACCCCGCGGACGAGCAGAATTCCGCACAGCACGACGAGTACGACCGCGGGCAGGTTGACGACCCCGCCCTGTTCGGGCGCCTGCGATATCGCCTGCGGCAGCCGGAAGCCGAATACGTTGTACAGCAGTGCATTCAGATATTCCGACCAGCCGACCGCGACGGCCGCGGCGGACACCCCGTATTCGAGGAGCAGACACGCACCGACCGCCATCGCCGGCATTTCGCCGAGGGTGGCATAGGCGTAGGAATACGACGATCCCGACACCGGGACGGCTCCGGCGAGTTCCGCGTAGCAGATCGCGGTGAGCCCCGCGACGACACCCGCCACGGCGAACGAGACGATCGTCGCCGGCCCGGCGACGGGAACGGCCTGGGAGAGAACGAAGAAGATGCCGGTCCCGATGGTGGCGCCGATGCCGAACATCGACAGCTGGATCACGCCGATCGAACGCGACAGCGCATCGGCGCCGGACTCGTCCGCCATCTGCTCGATCGGCTTGCGCCGCAGCAGTTGCCGGATCAACGCGCTACCACGTTCGCGGGACGTGCCGTGCGACACGGCGGTCACGCATCCAGATCGAGCGGAGCGATCTCGTCGTAGACGTCGCCCGGGCCGGGATTGCCCTCGGCGGTGCGGCCTCCGAAGTGGTGCATCACGCCCCACACGGCGTTCAGGGCCGTCGTCACCGCTCCCTCGGCCCATCCGGCGGTCCAGGACACGTCGTCACCGGCCATGAAGAAGCCGCGATACGTCTCGGGCAGGCGATCCTGCATGAAATGGGTGTAGAGGCGACGTTGATAGCGATAGTGCCCGGGCAGGTTGGCCTTGAAGGCGCCCATGAAATTGCGTTCGGTCTCCCACGACAGCGTGACCGGGTCGGCGATGATGTGGCCGCGGATATCCACGCCGGGGTAGATCTCGCCCAGCGAATTCAGCATCAGTTCCATCCGCTCGTGGGCATCCAGCGGCAGAAGTTTGCGCGAGTCGTCCGCCCAGGTATAGGACAGGCAGATCAAGCCGGGCCGGTGGTCGCCGAAGTCGAGTAGATAGGTTCCGCGGCTGGTCCGGTCGGTGAGCGTCATGCTCATCACCTCGCGGCCGGTGCGCGGGTCGATATCCTTCCAGAACGGCCGGTCGACGAGGACGAAAACCTTCGACGAACCCATGTAGTGCGTGCGCTCGATGGCCGTCCAATGGTCGATCGGCAAAAGCCGCTCGTCGGTGCGAATCGTATTGAGCAGCATCCATCCTTGGGCGGTGAATACCGCGGCCGGGAAGGTGTCGATGCGGCCGGAGGTATCGGTGATGGTGATGGTGCCCGGATGGGTCCGGCGGATCGCGGCGACACCCGGATGCGGCGTCGCATCCGCGTGCAGAGACCGCACCGAACTGCCCGTGGGCCAGTGCGCCGCGTCGTCGACGGGCGTATCCCACAACCGTTCCGGAAGCCGTTGCGCTCCACCGTCGATGCCGCGATGGTGATCGTCGGCCGCGGTGCAGACGACCCGCAGGATTTCCAGAATCGAGCTCGGGAAGTCGGTGTCCCAGCCGCCGGTGCCGAAACCGACCTGCCCGAAGATCTCCCGTAGTGCGAACGGGAATGCCGTTGACTGGCACAGGAATCCGTAGAAAGTCACGTCGTCGTAGCGCCGGACCAGATCGTTCCACAGCGGCTTGATCCGACCGGCGTCACGAGCGCGAATCGCCGCGTCCAATTCGCGCGCATCGGCGTACTCGTCGAGCGTCCGTGTCCACGCCCGCGCGACCTCGCCGTAGATGCCGGGCAGTTCGTCGAGCGTAGGCGCATAGTGCTTGACACCTTTCAGTTCGACCACGGTGCTGGGCGTCGCGTCGGCGAGCGGATTCGGGAATGGCGTTGTCTTCAAACCCATCTCGTCGAGGTAGTGGAACAGTGTGGTCGAGGAGGGCGGGAACCGCATCGCGCCCATTTCGGCGGTGATCCCGGGATATCCCTCGAACGGCAGTGAGCGCATCCGCCCGCCGATCCGGTCGGCCTCGTACACGACGGGTCGCAATCCCATCCGCAGCAGTTCACGCGCGATGAGCGTGCCCGACAGTCCGGCGCCGATGACGGCGACTCGTTTGCCGTGCGCCTCGGGCGGCACGGAACCGATGCCGCGTGGATCGCGCACGTAATCGTCGTAGGCGAACGGAAAGTCGGGGCCGAACATGGTCAGCGGCGGCGACCCGGCTTGATCATGAATGCCCTCCGGACCGATCGGGACCGTCATGCGCTCCTCCTCGTCATCGGGCGGTCACCGCGCCGCCGCCGTACAGATCGCCGCGTCGATCACGCAGATGTGTATTGATCTCCCGGCCGGTCGCGAGTGCGGTCGGATCGATGTCGACGATGAGCAGTTCCTCACCCTCGCCGGCGCGGGCGAGGTCGACCCCGTCCGGGCCGACGGCACAGGTGAGCCCGCAGTAGCGCAGGTCGTCCTCGACGTCGCAGCGATTGACGTACGCGAGGAAGATCTGATTCTCGTATGCCCGGGCGGGCACCAGGATCGTGCTGACCACCTCGAACGGCCGCATCAGCGCGGTCGGCACGAACAGCACCTCGGTGCCCGCGTCCGCGTGCGCGCGCACCAGCTCGGGAAACTCGACGTCGTAGCAAATCGCGAGCCCACAGGTGAATCCGCGCAGATCGAATTGCGAGACGAGCCGGTCGCCGGGTATGAACAAGCCACGGTCCAGCTCGCCGTACAGATGAGTTTTGCGGTAGTGAGCCAGGATTTCTCCGCGTGGGCCGACGACCTGGACTGCGTTGTATATGCCGCCCGCCGTGAGTTCCGGAAAGCCGTATCCGATAGCGATTTTCGCGCGTACCGCGATCTCGGTGATCGCGGCGAGCAGTGGGCCGTCGGCAGGCTCGGCGCGCGCCGCGGACAGGGCGCCGATGTTGTATCCGGTGGCCGACATCTCCGGTGTGATGAGGATATTCGCGCCCCTGCCCGCGGCCTGGGTCGCCGAGGCTGTGATCGCCGCGACATTCACCGCGACATCGCCGGATATCGCGGGGCCTTGAAACAGTGCCGCGCGCATCATGGCGATATCGATGCGGCGTCGGCGGGTCGGGCACGCACGCATTTCATCCTCAGCAAGGTGGCAGCTATCTGTCAACGCGGTCGGCCGAATCGGGTCCGTATCGAAGCCGTACAAGCAGAGCCGGTGCCATTTCACGTAGATTTCACAGCGACGACCGAGAGACGACCCGTCCGCTGCTCTATGGGGATGGCGAGAAAGGCGGCAATGTGTCGGCAACAGGGCGATCTTCCGCTGTCGGACCGGTGGATGCGACCAGGGTTCCGCGCTATGCGGGCCCGGCGACCTTCGCCCGCCTCCCGCGTGCCGATGAGGTGTCGCGTCCCGATGTGCTGGTCGTGGGGGTGCCGTTCGACTCCGGGGTGAGTTATCGGCCGGGAGCGCGGTTCGGGCCCGGTCATATTCGCGGTGCGTCGACGCTGCTGCGGCCGTACAACCCGGCTCAGGATGTGCACCCCTTCGGTGAGCAGCAGGTGGCCGACGCCGGGGATATCGCCGTGAATCCCTTCGATATCACAGAGGCCATCGCCACGATCGCCGGAGCATCCGAGCGACTTGCCGAAGACGGGGCCGCACTGGTGACGCTCGGCGGCGATCACACGATCGCGCTGCCGATCCTGCGCACGATGCGCCGATTGCACGGGCCGATCGCGGTGCTGCACTTCGATGCCCACCTCGATACCTGGGACACCTACTTCGGGGCGCCCTACACCCACGGGACTCCGTTCCGGCGGGCGAGTGAGGAGGGGCTCCTCGACCTGGAACATTGCCAGCACATGGGTATTCGCGGCCCGCTCTATGCGGCCGAGGATCTCGAGGACGACAGGACGCTCGGCTTTCAGATCGTGCGAGCCGACGACTACGAGGTCGACGGAATTCGCGGCGCCGTCGACCGGATGCGCGCCCGACTCGGCGACGGACCGGTCTACGTGTCGATCGATATCGACGTCCTCGATCCCGCGCACGCACCTGGCACCGGTACTCCGGAGCCCGGTGGGCTCACCAGCCGGGAATTGCTCAACACCCTGCGAGGCCTGCGGGGGTTGAATGTCGTCGGCGCCGATGTGGTCGAGGTCGCCCCGGCCTATGACCACGCCGAGATCACCGGCGTCGCGGCGGCTCACGTTGCCTACGAACTGATTTCGATCCTGGCGGCGAACCGTCGCTGACTCGGTTCCCGATCCGGCCACCGCGCGTCGTCCACGGTCATCGGCATCGGCGCGCCGCGGTCCCGGTGTCGATCGCCACTGCGGCATTACGGTGCGGTTCCACACATTCCCGTAAAGCATCAGCGAGTCTGGTCGATGACCAGGCAAGACCCGTCTGGTATGCGTTCAGTCGGTGCCGTACGGTTTCCATGACGCGGTGTCCTCGGTGCAGGGTGTTTCCCATGACGGCCTAGGAAAAGGGTGCGGTCCTCATGAGCGACGGTCAAACAGGTGGTTTTTCCGGGCAACGCCCGCCGTTCGACGACAGTGTCTGGGACGCGGTTACCTCGGCGTTCGCGGACCGCCGGGGATTGCGCGTGGCGATCACTGCCAATGGCATCGGGTTTGTCCTGATCGCAGTGCAGGTGTGCGCGCTGAGCATGCCGTGGGCGGGTGGGAAGTCCGACTTCGAGCATGACGTCGTTTTTCTGTGCACGATTGCAGCCGCCTACTTCGTCGTCGCCGTGACTATCGCTGTTTATCGGGGCGAGCGGCGGGCCGCACGGGCGTTCGGCTGGGTGCATCGGCGGCGGGAGCCGACCGCGCGGGAGCGGGCGTTGACGCTGAATTTCGCCCGGGTAGAGGCTCTGGACGAAGTCGTCGGCTGGTTGATCGGCGCGCTTCTGTTCGGGGCCCTGTTCACTGTGCGGGGGTATCCGGTGCTGTATGGGGTGCGGGTCGGTATCGTCGTCGCGCTCGGCGGGCTCACCGTGGGCGCTGTGTCGTTTCTGCTGCTGGAAATGGTGGCCCGGCCGGTGTTGCAGGTGGTCTTGTCCGGCGAGGTCGCACCCGCCGGCGCCGTGCTCGGGCTGCGCCGCCGCCTGCTGCTGGGCTGGACACTCGGCGCCGGCATCCCCCTGGTGATGCTCGGGACCGCGGCGATCGGCGATGAGAATACCGGGCGGACCGGGCTGCCGGTATCGCTGGGCCTCATCGCGGCGGTGGGCATTCTGGTCGGTCTGGCGGTCACGTTCGCGATGGCGCGATCGCTGATCGAGCCACTGACCGATCTGCAGGCAGCGCAGCGACGGGTACAAGCGGGTGATCTTGCCGTGCAGGTGGCGGTGGACGACAGCGGCGAGCTCGGGCACTTGCAGGCCGGGTTCAACCATATGGTGGCGGGACTGCGGGAACGGAAACGACTCCACGATCTGTTCGATCGACACGTCGGGACCCAGGTCGCTCGCTTCGCGCTCGCCGAAGGTGCGCGCGTGGGTGGTGAGCGGCGGCAGGCCAGCGTGCTGTTCGTCGATGTGATCGGGTCGACCGCGATGGCGCAGCGGCTCGCGCCGGAAGCTGTGGTGACCGTCCTCAACGACGTCTTCGCCGCGGTCGTGCGGTGCGTCGGCGCGGAGGGTGGGTGGGTCAACAAGTTCGAGGGCGATGCCGCATTGTGTGTGTTCGGTCCGCCCGCGGAGCACACCGGACATGCGGCCGCCGTGTTGCGGGCCGCGCGGGCGTTGCGGTTCAAGTTGGTTGCGCTGGCCGAACGGCATCCGGGCCTGGACACCGCGATCGGGGTGTCGTCCGGAATGGTGGTGGCCGGCAATATCGGTGCCGAGGACCGCTATGAATACACCGTGATCGGCGACGCCGTCAACGAGGCCGCCCGCCTCACCGAACAGGCGAAGACCGTGCCGGAACGAGTTTTGGCCGGCGAGAACACAATCGCCGACGCCGCGGATGAATCCTCCTGGTGGCGGCCGTATGAAGCGATGAAACTGCGCGGCCGGTCGACTCCGACCGAGACCTTCGTTCCGATACCGGTCCAGGAATTGTCCTCGCGCGAGCCCGGTACTCGAACTACTCGGTTCAATGGCGCGCTGCCTCGAATCGGTTCGTCGGATCAGGGCTCGAATCCCATGCGGTGATCGGCTTCATTCGACGCGGCCATATGCCCAGTGCGACAACGGCTTCGCGTGGTTCGAAGGTTGCGTAGACCAGCCGACCGAGCCGCGGACGACGGCGAGGATCGTGTGACCGTTGCGCTGGGCATCCGAGAGTCGTTCCAGCAGAACGAGTCCCCATGCCCTCGCCCCAGCCGGTGCCGTCGGCGGCCTCGGCAAACGCCGCCGGATTCCCGGGGCGTGCCACCTCAACGCTTCGTATTCAGGCGCTGTTTGCCAGAGGGTTTTGCAGAGCTCCGGCAGGAGGAGATGCGGCGCCGGCCCGTCCGCCGAATACTATGGCGATGAGCTGTGTTCGGCCGTTCACGTTCAGCTTTCTGAAGATCGAGTGAACGTGATTCTTGACCGTCGCCTCTGCGATGCAGAGCGTTCGTGCGATCTGTCGGTTGGAGAGTCCCTCCGCGATCAGACCGAGCACCTGTCGTTCACGTTTGGTCAATCCCGTATCGAGTAGGTCGATTTCGATGCGAGGCCGAGGAGCTCTACGTTCGATTCTCGTGGGGCCGATTCGGTGTGGCATTCGAGTCAGTGGATCCTTTTCTTGACGACGCGCCGAGTGTTCGAGTCTCTTCATGGTATCCATCAACTTTTCCAGTTGGTGATATGCTTCCAAAGCTAATTCGCTCGTCCTTGTCCCGGTTTCGTGGGGATTGTGTGATGACATCATTTCGGCTCGCCTTCGTTCTAGGGTTACGAGGATTGACCATCTTGCGCTGATATGCAACTGTGATTGGAGATGTTGGCTGATACATCCTTATTGTGAAGTTTTTCTTCCTACCATTCCGAGTCCGGGTCATCCACGGCAGCGTCCGGCGTGGCCGTTGCCGCGGCGAGCTGGGCGCGCCGCACTCGGACGTAGTCCCGGACTGTGGAATACGACAGCTCGGTCGCGCCGTGCTCTGCTGTCAGATGCGCCAGGATGCGTCGCGCGGTGTGGCGGTGCCTGCGCGGAACCGCGGTGTCGGCCAGCAGCATCGCATCGATCGCCGTCTTGAACGGGTCCAACCGCGGCGCGCTGCGTACGGGGACTTTCCGCGGTGGGGGTTCGGCGGTGGCCAACGCTTGCCGCACCGTGCGCCTGTGCACCCCATAGCGGCGGGCCAGCTCGCGGATCGATGAGGCCTCGATCCTCGCATCACGCCGAATGGCAGCGAACAACTCCAACCGATTCTTCATCAGGACACCTTTCTGCCACTCGAAGTCCGCGAAATGGAATCGACCCCCGGGGCCGAATCAAACTGTCATGGTGGAGCCGGATAAGGCCGACACAATCGTTCTGTTGCCGTGCACGGCCCCGATTCCAAGGGCATCGCTGTGCGATGTGAGCCTATCCGAGTTCGAAGTATCCAGATGGTTTGCGATATGGAACTTTCGGTCTTGGCCGTTTTATGCATTGGATGACGGTGCGCCGATGATTAGGTTGCAAATCGTGAAAGCTCTTATACAAGGCGAGGGTGCGGTCGAGCGTGTCGAGTGGTGGGAGGCTCTTCGAGAGGTTCATCGGCAGACCAGTGCGGCCCACGCGGAGTATCAGCGCGCCTTGGCCGACGGTCAGGTTTGCTACCTGCGTGCCAGCGAGGAGACCCTCTGCCGCATGATCGCCGCGCTGCGTGGGGCGCCTACCGCCGGAGTTCGCTACGGCCACCATGATCAGTTCGATCGTGTCAGGGCCGATCGGATCCTGGAACACCTGGCGTCCGCATGGCAGGCGCAAGATCGGAGTGTTGCGGATCATCCTGTCCTGGAGGAGATTACGGCGGAGATCACGGTGAGTGACACGTCCCATCCGCAGCTGAGAGACCATACGATCGCCGGACACCGGGTGGTCCCTCTGGCGATGATGCTCGACTGGTTTCTGCGGGCGGCGGTTGCTGCCGATATCCGCCTCGCGGAGCGTGTCCTGGTGCTGGACGACGTCCAGGTGCTCGCCAAGGCCACCGTGCCGGATCTGGGCCAGGCGAGCCTGGTCGTCCGCACTCGCCGGACGGAGCGGGAGAACCTGCTGATCACCCTGATCGATCACGACGGCAGGCCGCACTGCCGGGCCACGGTCCACTCGGAGGCCGGGACGATGCCGAGGGCGCCGCACCTCGGTGGAAATCCCTCCGGGCCAATGCCACTCGACCGGGACAAGGCATATGCCAGCCCGGCGCTGTTCCACGGGCCACAGTTCCAGGCGATCGCCGAGGTCGACGGAATCACGGCGGAGACGGCCGTCGGCACGTTGCTCGGGGTGCACCGGCTCGGCTGGCCTGCCGAGCCGTGGCGCATCGATCCGGCCGCGGTGGACGGTGTATTCCAGCTCGCTGTGCTCTGGGCCGAACAGGCGCTCGGCGCGGCGACTCTGCCTATGTCGATTCGTGAATGCCGATTTTCCGCAGTCCCGCCGGCCGACGAGGTGTTGCGCTGTGTGGTGCGAGCCGTCGCTGTCGACGAGGTCGACGCGCGCTGCGACGCCGTTCTCACCCGGGCGGACGGTTCGACCGTCGCAGAGTTCTCCGGACTGCAACTTGTCGTGCGTCCCCCGTTGACCTGAGCCATCATTCGCTGTTTTGGAGGACAAGGATGTCGTCGTTTCCCGTTGTTCCACCGATTGCGATTGTCGGTCGTGGCTGTGTGCTGCCCGGTGCGTTGAGCCCATCTGCCCTGTGGGAGCTGGTGATTTCGGGGCGGTCGAGCCTGGCCCATGTCCCGGACGGTAGGTGGGGGGTTCGGCCCTCTTCGGTGCTCATGCCGGGTGTCGACTTCGCGTTTCACGATATCGGTGGTTATGTCACTGGTTTCGAGGAGTCTTTCGATCCAACGGGTTTCGCGGTGGCGCCGGAGGATCTGTTCGTTCTGGATCCGGCTGTGCGGTGGGTTTTGGATTCGGTGCGGCAGGCGCTGGGTGAGGCGGGCGACGGTGTGCCGGGACCTGAGCGGCGGGGTTTGGTGCTCGGTAACTCGACGTTGCCGAGTACGACGATGGCGCGTTTCGCTGAAAGTGTGTGGCTGGGTGGGTCTTTGCCTGATCCGCGTGGCCGGTTCTGGCCCGGTTCGACCGTGTATCTGGTGGCGCGTGGTCTCGGGTTGGGTGCGGGGGCGTTCGCGTTGGATGCTGCGTGTGCGTCGTCGTTGTATGCGGTGAAGTTGGCGTGCGACCGGTTGCATGACGGGAGTGCGGATTTGATGCTGGCCGGTGCGGTGAACAGTGCCGATGATCTTTTCGTGCATGTGGGGTTCACGTCGTTGGCGGCGTTGAGTCCTACCGGTAGATCGCGTCCGTTCGATCGGGATGCGGATGGTCTGGTGCCTGCGGAGGGTGCGGGGATCGTGGCGTTGATGCGGTTGCCGGACGCTATCGATCGTGGTGTGCCTGTTCTGGGTGTGATTCGGGGGATCGGGCTCGGTAACGATGGGCGTGGGGATGGGCTACTCGCGCCTAATCGGGCGGGGCAGGAGCGGGCGATGCGGCTGGCTTACGGTACGGCTGGGGTTGCTCCGGGGTCGGTGTCGTTGCTGGAATGTCATGCGACCGGGACGGTGGTCGGGGATTCGACCGAGGTGCTCAGTACCGCGAGTGTTTTCGCTGGGTCTGTTGATCTGCCGGTTGGGTCGGTGAAGGCGAATTTCGGTCATTTGGTCACGGTGGCGGGTGTGGCTGGTTTGTTGAAGGTGTTGGGGGCGATGGAGGCGGGTGTGCGGCCGTTGACTCCGGGAGTGGCGCAGCCCCTTTCGGTGTTGGATGGGACGTCGTTGCGGGTGTTGCGGGAGAACGAGTCGTGGGTGGGTTCGCGTCGGGCTGCGGTGAGTGCGTTCGGTTTCGGTGGGAACAATGCGCATTTGATCGTGGATTCCTGGACGCATGCTCCCGACGACCTGGCCGCCACGCCGCCGAGATCCCCCAGAGCACGTGCGACCACTGCACGTGCAACCGGGGCGCAGGAGGCCGGGCCACGAGAGTCCGGGGTGCAGGAGGCCGGGCCACGAGAGTCTCGGGTGCAGGGGACCGGGCCGCGGGAGTCCGGGGTGCAGGGGACCGGGCCGCGAGAGTCTGGGGCGCAGGTTGCGGTGGTGGCGATCGGTGCCCGGGTCGGAGACGGGCAGGATGCCGCCGATTTCACCAGGGCGGTGCTGACCGGTGTCGCGTGGGCGGGGACGAGGGAGAGCGTGGAGGTGGAACTCGATGGGCTGCGGTTCCCGCCCGCCGATCTCGGTGCGGCACAGGCTCAGCAACTGCTGGTGTTGGAGGCGGCTCGTGAGGCGGCCCGTGACGTCGAACTGCCGCCCGAACGGACTCTCGTCGTCATCGGTATGGGCTGTGATCCGGAAGTCTCGCGATACATCGTGCGCTGGCGGGTGCGTTCCGGTGTGCCGGGTATTGATCCGGGGCTGGCGGATTCGGTTGCCCCGCCGTTGGATGCTGCTGCGGTGCTGGGTTGCTTGGCGAACAATGTGGCGAATCGGATCAGTTGGCAGTTGGATCTGTCCGGTCCTAGTTTCGCTGTCTCGGCGGAGGAGGCGTCCGGGCAGGTGGCGCTTCAAGTGGCCGCCCAGGCCATCCGGGCTGGTACGGCGGATGCGGCTTTGGTTGGTGCGGTGGATCTTTCCGATGAGCCGGTGCATCGTGCGGCGATGGCCGGACTGGGTTTGGATCGAGAACCCGGGGACGCGGCTGTGGTGATCGCGTTGAAGAACCTCGACCATGCCCGTCGCGATGGGGACCCGGTGCTCGCGATACTCGATCCCGACATATCCGGGGAGCCCGGGGTGATGGTGGGTCCGGAGATCTCTGCTCTGTTCGGTTCCGCGCATGCCGCAAGTGGTTTGGTGTCGGTGGCCGCGGCGGTGCAGGCGTTGCATCATCGGGCCCGGCCTGTCCTCGGCGGTCCTGCCCGGCCGTGGCTCGAGGGTGTATCCGCGCACGTGTCGACCGATTCGATCGGCGCCTCTCCGATTGCGCCGGGGAGGCCGGGGCTTTCGAGCGTGGGCATGCGGGCGTCGACCGATCCTGTTGGCGCCGAGCCGGTTCGGACCGGGTTGCGTGCCGCGGATGTGGTGGGCTGGCTGGCCGAGCCGGTCCCGCGGCCGTTTGTGTTCTCCGGTCTCGGCCGCGCCGAGGTTCTCGATGCGCTCGAGTGTGGCCGCCAATCACGGTGCGGGCCAGCCCGTGTGGTTGTTCTTGCCGCGGACGCGGATCAGCTGATCGAGCGGGCGAGCCAGGCGGCTCGGTGGTTGCGCGGGGACGCGGCGAAACCGGACTGGGCGGTGTGGCGGGAGACGCCGGTCGCAGGGGAGATCGCGTTCGTCTATGCCGGTGGCGCGGCTGCGTATTCGGGTATGGGCCGGGAACTGAGTCTCGCGTTTCCGCGGTCGGTCGCCGAGTTGATCGCCCTGTGTCCGCCGCTGCCGGAGGCGATTTCGTGGGTGTATGACGGGTCGTCGCGGCCCAGTGATGCGGTGTTGCGGATCTGCGGCGCCGCCTATCTCAGCCATCTGCACACCCACCTGACCCGGGACGTTCTGGGCATCGACCCGCATGCGGCGCTGGGTTACTCGTCGGGGGAGAGCACGGCGCTGACCGCGCTGGGGGCGTGGCCGGACCTGACGGAGGTGATCCGCGGTCTGCGCGAATCTCCGTTGTTCACTACCGAACTCGCCGGAGGGTTCGACGCGGTGCGCCGGGTGTGGCGGCGTGCGGGTATTCCGGGTGAGCGCTGGGCGGGACATCTGGTCGCGGCGACTCCGGATCGGGTGCAGCAGGTCCTGGTGGATGAGCCGGCGGTGCATCTCATGGCGGTCAATTCGCCCATCTCCTGCGCTATCGGTGGTGAGGCCGCCGCCTGCGAGAGGGTGCTGACTCGGCTCGATCCGGAGTATGCGGTGGCGTTGGATTACGACCTCGCAGTGCATGCGCCGGTGTTGGCGGAGGTTGCCGAGCAGTGGCGTGATCTACATGTGCGGCAGACCACGCCGGTGCCGGATATCCGCTTCTACAGTTGTGGCCGCACAGACTGGTTCACCGTCGATGCGGACTCGGCCGCCGATGCGAGTGTGGCCCACGCATTGAACGGTGTGGACTTCCGTGGCACGGTCGAGCGTGCGTGGGCTGATGGTGTGCGGATCTTCATCGAGCATGGGCCGCGGGCGATGTGCAGTGAATGGATCGGTGAAACTCTGGGTGACCGAGAGCATCTCGCGGTGGCGTTGGATGGCACAGGTCGATCCGATATGGCTCACCTGTCTCGGGCTGTGGCCGAATTGCTTGCTGCCGGAGTCGATCTCGATGACTCCGCGCTCTATGAGCAGCTGGCCCTGTGTCTGTGGGAGGGCCGCGTGGGTGGGGGAAGGGTGTTGCGGTTCAATGCGCATCCGCCCGCCATCCAACTACCCGCACGCGCCGCAGAAGCGATTGCGCCACCGATGGTCGACAGGGCCATCGCTCAACCATCCCACCCGGCTCCCGAGCCACCCCATCGGGAGTCCATCGGGCCGATCGCTCGACAACTCGTCAACGCACTGACTGTCCACCATGACAGCGTCAACCGGGCCCACCGCGACTTCCTCGCTCTCCAAAACGAATTCCAACACAGGTTCCTCGCCCACCGGGAGGCAGCGACTCGGCTCCTTCGAGAAGGTCCGCGAAAGCCGTTGTCACACCAGGAATTCCACGGACCCGCCCTCGATCGTAAGCAGCTGGAGTATCTCGCCACCGGACCCGTCTCGACCGTATTCGGCCCCCTGTTCGCGGCCCAGGACACCCATCACCGACAGACCAGGATGCCCGCGCCGCCGATGCTGCTCGCCGATCGGGTCCTGCGGATCGACGCGATACCGGGCTCGATGGGTACCGGGACGATCTGGACCCAGACCGATGTGCGGCTCGACTCCTGGTATCTCGACCCGGCCGGTCGGATGCCCGCCGGAATCATGGTCGAAGCCGGCCAGGCCGATCTGCTGCTCATCAGCTGGCTCGGTGTGGACCTGCTGAACCCCGAGGAAAGGGCCTACCGGCTGCTCGGCATGGAGCCGACCTTTCACGGCACACCCCCTGTTCCCGGTGAGACGCTGACCTTCGAGATCACCATCGACGGCCATGCCGAGCTGAACGGGGTTCGGCTGTTCTTCTTCCATTACGACTGCCGGGTGGACGGCGAGCTGCGACTGAGTGTCCGCGATGGCCAAGCAGGCTTCTTCACCGATGAGGAGCTCCGCCAGTCCAGGGGCGTGCTGTGGAACCCCGCCGACCTCGCGGCACCGGCGGAGCCCTCTGATCCGCCCGCGGTTCACGATATGGGGCGGACGTTCGGGCCCGAGGAAATCACCGCGTTCTCCGCGGGTCGGCTGGCCGAGTGCTTCGGCCCGCAGTGGGCGAAAGCCGGTGCGCACGTGCGGACACCGCGGCTGATGCATCCGGATCTGCGACTGTTCCACTCCGTCCCCGATTTCGACCTCGACGGTGGGCCGCACGGCCGCGGTTATCTGCGTGCGGAGCTCCCGATCGCACCCGAGTGTTGGTTCTTCGAGGGCCATTTCACCAACGACCCCTGTATGCCGGGGACGCTGATGCTCGAGGGCTGCCTCCAGACGATGGCGTTCTATCTCACCGCCCTCGGCTACACACTCGATCGGGACGGCTGGCGATTCGAGATCGTCCCGGACCAGAGCTACCGGATGCGGTGCCGGGGTCAGGTCACCCCGGCCAGTCGCGTCCTGGTCTACGAGCTGTTCGTCAGCCGGATCACGGCCGATCCCTACCCCACGCTGATCGCCGACGTGCTCTGCAGCGTCGACGGATTGCAGGCATTTCACGTGGCGGACATGGGGTTTCGGCTGGTACCGGACTGGCCGCTGGACCACTGGCGACATCTGGGCCCGCCCGCCGTGCAGGCGACGGGCACGCCGGTTGCGCTGTCGCTGCTGGGTGGGCTGGCCGGGCACGAGGAGGCCAGGCCTGTCGCGGTGGCCGACGATGGACTGGAGCTCGGGTACGCGTCATTGCTGGCGTGTGCGTGGGGTCGTCCCGTCGAGATGATGGGTGCCAGGCTCTCGCATCTCGATGGAACGACCCGCACTGCGCGGCTGCCGGGACCGCCATATCACTTCATGACCCGGATCACCGAACTCGCGTGCACGCCTGGTGAATTGGCGGTCGGTAGCAGGGTGACCGTCGAGTACGACATTCCGGCCGCGGCATGGTTCTGGCCAGAAGGCGGCGGCCACACCATGCCGTTCTGCGTCCTGCAGGAGATAGCGCTGCAGCCCTGCGGTTGGCTGGCGCTGTACACCAGCAACCTGCCCTCGGGTGCGACCGAGCTCCTGTTCCGCAACCTCGACGGGCACGGCACCCTGGACGCAGCGATCACCCCGGGGACGAAGACGCTGCGAACCGAGGTCGAGCTGGTCGACGTCTCCCGGACCGACGATATGATCATCGATTCCTTCGAGGTCCGGGTCTTCGCCGACGATCGCCGAGTTGTCCAGTTGCACAGTGTGTTCGGGTTCTTCCCGCCAGAGGCCTTCGCGCGGCAACCCGGGCTGCCGACATCGGAGGAGGACATCGCCCGGCTGGCGCTGCCCAGCGCGACTTCGGTCGACCTGGACAGCCTTCTGGCCGGTCCGCCACGGCTGCCCGGTTCGATGCTGCTGATGCTGGATCGGATCACCGGGTATTGGCCGGACGGCGGCGCGGCCGGGCTGGGCCGAATGCGTGCGGAGAAGACAGTGCACCCCGACGACTGGTATTTCCGTGCGCATTTCTTCCAGGATCCGGTCCAGCCGGGATCGCTCGGCCTGGAAGCGATGCTGCAACTGTTGCAGTGCTACATGATTCGCCAGGGCATGGCCACCGGCCTGTCCGAACCGTGTTTCGAGACATGGTTGGACAGCCGCCCGGTGACCTGGAAGTTCCGGGGACAGGTCATTCCCGATGACGGCGTCGTCACGGTGGAGCTGGAGGTCGTCGACGCCGGGACCGATGATCGTGGCCCGTTCGCGATCGCGGATGCCTGGCTCTGGGTGGGGGATCGGCGGATCTATCACGCGGAGAGCCTCGGCGTGCGGATCGTCGCGAGCCCTCGCTCCGGGACGATGGGAATTCCGGTCGAGGAGGTACTCGACCCGCAGATCGACACCTGGCTCACCGATCACCGGCCGATCTGGACCGTTCCGGCGCTGCCCATGATGTCGATGGCCGATCGGATCGCCCACGCCGCAGCCGAATTCGCGGGCAGGCCCGTCGTCGGATTGCGCGATATCCGTGTGCGCGAATGGCTGGTGGTCGATCGGCCGGTGCGGTTGAGCACACGGGTGGTCGCGGCGCCCGGTGATGTCGATCGACTGGAGGTCGAACTCTGGTGTCGCCGGGCGGGATCCGCCGCCGCCGAGCGGGTCGCGACGGGAACGGCCCTCGTCGGCAGCCTCGCGCCGCTCCCGCCGCCGCTGCCTCCCCTGCCCGGACTGCGCAGCGCCGAGCTCCCCTATCAGCGGGGGCATGTGTTCCACGGGCCTGCTTTCCAGTATCTGACCGAGCTCCAGATGGGCACGTCGGGGGCGGCCGGTGTCCTGGACGCTGGTTTGGGTGGTGTTCCGCGTGGCTACCTGAACCAAGGCCTGCTGGACGCGGCGATCCACGTGATTCCGCATACCGACCTGTGGATGTGGTCCGAGCGGATCGCGCGCGGCCAGGTCGGTTTCCCGTATCGGATCGCCTTCGCCGACCTCTACGAGGTGCTGCCGGACACGGGCCGGCTTCGGGTGGATGCGCGGTTCGCTGGATTCGATGGCGGCAACGACATGCTGCCGATGTTCGATGTGCGGATCTGCGCGGGGGAGCGAGTGCTGGTGTGCTTCAGGCTGGTTGAGATGCTGTTGCCGATGGGGCCGTTGGCTCGGCCGACCGTCGAGGAGCGGACCGCGTTCCTGCGCGATCGCCGCCATGTTCCGGGCTTCGGGTTGTCGACGTTCGACGATGGGGCGACTCACCTCAGTCGCGAGGACGTCGAAAGCCTCGACTGGTTTCCGAACGCCGTCACAGACCTGTACGGTCTGCCGGCCGAATGCCAAGGCACGCAACGACTTCTCGAGGTCGCCGTGCGCGACCACGTGGCCCAACATGCGGCCGTCCATCCCAGCGAGGTCCTGCCGTCCGCGGATTTGCGGTCGGCGCAGATCGGAAATCGCCCCGGCGAGCGCTATCTGCTGCGGGCCGAAGTATCCACTGGCAGCGTGACCGTCCGCTTCATCCAAGCGCCGACGAGCGCATGAAATCACTGACAATTCTGGCGAAATAGCCACGCGCGAGCGGAGTGTCATCGCACGTAGCTCGAAATGCTTATTGAGACAAGGGAATACGGGCCCAGACACTGGATAGGCCCACGGAAACAAATCTGGAGGTCGATCGCATGACGACGAAAGCGAAATTCGAAGATGGTTACCTGGACAGGTACGACGCAGCCGCTGCGCCGGATCAGGTGCAACTCATACAGAAATGGATACTGACGGATTCGCAGGGGTTGTTCGCCGAACTCCGCGCGCATCGGCCGATCCTGGTGACACCCGCATTCACCTTGGTGACGAAGTTCGACGATGTGACCGAGGTGCTGTCGCGGGAAATGGTGTTCAACAGCCGGTACGACCCGGCCCTGTCCACTGCGCTGGGCGGGCGGCACATCCTGGGCACCGACGGGGACGTCATCAATTGGCGGGAGCGGTCGCTGCTGCAGGTGATGCTCGCGCCCGAGGACGTGCCCCGGCTCCGGGAGGCAGCGGGCCGTTTCGCCGACGAAGCCTTGGACGAGGCGATGCCTACCGGCCGCATCGATGTCGCGGGTGGGTTGAGCCGGAAGGTGATGATCCGAATATGCATGGAGTATCTGGGATTCCGGGGCGTCGACCCGCATGATCTGTCGCATTGGATACGGCCCATCCTGGCCGATATGGTGACCAATCTCGGCAATGATCCCGAGATGCGGAAGGAGACCGAACGTGTCGGTGGGGATTTGATGAGCAGCGTGCGGGATCTGGTGGCGCAGCGGCGTGCCGGGGCCACCGTTCCCCATCGCGATCTGCTCACCAGACTGCTGCGCAGCGATATCGGTTCCGGGCTCGACATGGATGACGAGCGGATCGCGATCAACATGGCGGGCATCCTGCTGGGCTATGTGGAGAACGGCATGGGATCCGCGACGCATCTGATGGAGCAGCTGTTGAAACATCCGGAGCTGCCGCTGCGGGACGCTGCGGAAGACCCGCACCGATTCGACCCGTACGTGTGGGAGGCGTTGCGGCTCAACCCCTTCTTCAAGATGCTCTCCCGCAGGTGCGTGGACGATTACACCGTGGCGGCCGGAACACCGCGGGAGACCACGATCCCGGCTGGCACCATCGTGCTGGCGGCGCTCGAATCGGCGATGTCCGACGAGGATCAGGTGCCCGAGCCGACCGCCTTCCGGTTGGATCGGCCCGCCCATGTCCTGCGTCTGCATTTCGGCATCGGCCATCACGACTGTGTCGGCTGGCGGCTCGGCCAGGCGTCGGTTGCCGAGCCGATCCGCCGACTGTTTCTGCGAGATCCGTGGCCGCTCCCGGGACCGGAAGGCGAAATCATCAGGGGGCCCGAGGGTTTCCCCCGGCATCTGGTGGTCGGCCTGGGCAGGCGGCCATGACCACGCCCCGGCGCAGCTCGATCCGCTGATCGCCTACAGGTAAGCCGCAGGTCTACACACCTGCGGCTTACACCTCCACCGATCCTTCGGACAAGCCATAACCCGGACCGACCACCACCGAGTCCAGCGGCGGGTTCCCAACTGCCTCTTGACGTAGAGGACGTTGGAACCTGGTGATAGATACCGGTTGCCGTGAGGTAGCTGATGGTTAACTCTGCTCCGCGCGAACCTGTCGACAACTTGCCGAAAGGCAACGGTCTCGCCGGGCGACACGCCCGTGCGCAGGCACTCGCTGCCGCTCCGAATTACCATTTGCCGAAGATATGCTGTGGACATGACTCGTAGCTGGAGCACGATCGCTGCGTTGGTCGGGTTCGTGGCCATCACGGCTGCTTGCGGTAAGACGGAAAGTCACACTTTCGCGCCGTCGTTGGCGGATCAGACCTCAGCAGCCCCCGTATCGCAGGCTCCGGCTCGTCCGGCATTAGCAGGGCCAGCGGAAGATCCCGCAGCCACGCGGGATTACTGGACCGAGGAGCGGTTGGCCGTGGCCGGCCATCGCGACCCTGACCCGAGGTCTGCGGACTCCTCGGGTGGGATACCGGACAATCTGCGCCGCACCCCCGGTGCGGACCAGTACGGCTTGGCGCCCTGGCCTCAGTCGTTCGCGGACGACTCGCGATCCAAGGCCACCGGCATGCTCGTTTTCCACGATCCCAAAGATGATGACGACACCCATTGCAGCGCTTCGGTACTGGCCACCAAAAGCCATCGTGTCGTTGTCACGGCCGCGCACTGCGTGAGCAAAGGGTCAGAAAGCCGCTGGTACGACCACGTCGCATTTGTGCCTGCAGCTGGCGCCGTCGACAGTGCCCAAGCGCGACCGTACGGCATCTGGCCGGTCGAGCAAACCTGGATACCCGGCGACTGGTTCAACCCGAACAGCACCGCGACCACTGACCTCGCGCTGCTAGTACTGGCAGCTGGGCCGGATGGCAAGAATGTGCAGGACGTGGTCGGCGGCTTGGAACCTCGAATCAATCACGCGGGCGAGTCATTCCACGATCTGACCACCCTCGGATATCCGGCCGAACCTCCCTATTCCGGCGACGTGCTACAGCGCTGCGACGGCGACGGTACCGATGACCCCACGTTTCCGGGAATGATCTTCACCGTCAACTGCGCCCCGCTTGGTGGTGCAAGCGGCGGTCCCGCCACAATTCCCGACCCTGACCGACCTGGCAGCTTCTTCGTACTCGGCGTCCTCAGTACCGGCACTGCCCCTCCCAAAGACGCCGCGTTCGCTCGACTTTCACCGGAAATCTACGGCCCCCTGATCGAAAAGGTGGACTGATATCCGGTCGATAAGGTGAGTGGATCACATCCTGGCTCGGACAGGTCGACGTGAAGCACGGCAAGATCTGCGATGCCTTCACCGGTACGCTGCACGACGGTGCGAAGTGAAGGCATCGCTGAACCGTCCGATATTCGGCTATGTGCGCGCATTGAGAGGCCGTGCCTACCAACGGATTCAGACAGCCGACCAGCGCGCTACTCTGTGAAATCGGGTGGTGCCGGAGTTGATTTCAACCTTGCAGCGCCAAAGTCGTGCGTAGCCACCTGTGCCGCGGTGTACGCACCCGCGCAAGCGCGGCTCGAGCCCGCGACATCTACAAGCCGAGAGCGACAGGCAGAGTTCGTGATTCGGAGTTTGGTCTTCCATCCCTCGGAGTAGGTGTGACCCAGGATCGCACCACTACTCGTGGATTCGGGCCTGGGCTTGGGCGTGCGCGAGGTCGGTGAACTCCCACACGTGGGTGACCAGACCGTCTCGGACCCGGGCCCACACTGTGTAGTCGTTGCGGTATTCCCCGCCGCGTGTGAACTGTGCGGTCAGCGTGAAGCGGACTGCGGCCAGATCACCCTCGCCGATGACGTCGTGCACCTCGGCCCGCGCGGTGGACGCGTCGTAGAGCACGCCGAAGACTCGGCGCATGTTGCCGAGGACCTCCTCGCGCCCGTGTGACTCGTGCCGCATGATCTGCGAGGGGATGGCGGGGGTGATCCACCATGTGACGTCCTCGGCGAGGACTGCGGCGATCTCGTCGGGCTTGCCGGACGCTTCGGCGAGGCGGCGGACGATCTGTTTGGTGATGGTTTCGGTACTCATGTGTTGCTCCTTGGATCTCGGCCGAGGTTTCGGCCGGGCTGGTTTCGTTGCTGCTCCGGCGATTCGGTGCGCGGATTCAGGGTGTGAGGACCAGGCGGATGGGGTTGCCCTGTTTGCTGCGTAGCCGTTCGATCCCGAGGGGAGCGTCGGTGAGCGGGAGTGTGTCGCTAATGGAGCGGGCAAGGTCGAGGCGGTGGTGACGGACCAGGTTGAGGACCTGCAGGACGTCATCGGGCGCGCTGCCGAGGTGGCCATGGATGTGTTGCTGTCGGCTGCTGAAGATGAAGCTGTTGGGGATGGTCAGCGCGCCGGGGGCGAGTCCGACCAGAGTCAGGCTCGCGTGGGGCGCGAGGGCCGCGGCTGCTTGCGCGTGGACGGCGGGGACGCCGGCCATGTCGAAGGCGGCGTCGAGACCGCGTCCGCCGGTGAGTTCCAGGATCATCTCGACCAGGTCGGGCTGGGTGGGGTCGAGGGCGTGGTCGGCGCCGAAAGCCAGGGCGCGGCGGCGGGCCTCGCCGTTGGGGTCCAGGGCGATGATGGGGGCCGCGCCGATGGTGTGCAGCAGTTGGATGGTGTGGGCGCCGAGTCCGCCGACTCCCCACACGCCGACGGCCTGGGAGGGTTGGATCCGAGCGGTGGTGGTGATGGCCGCCCACGGGGTGGAGACCGCGTCGGGAATGATCGCGGCCTGTTCGAAGGGCAAGTCGTCGGGGATCGCGACCAGGTCGGTGTGGTTCGCGAGGGCGTATTCGGCCATGCCGCCGTCGAAGTGCACACCGCGGATCTGGATGTTGCCGCAGGTGCTGCGGCCGCGCACGCATTCGGCACATCGCCCGCAGTGGTTACCGCCCTGCAGAAGTACGCGAGTCCCGGGAGTCCATGCGGTGGGCACCCCGGCGCCGACGGTGTCGACGGTGCCCGAGACTTCGTGGCCGAGGGTGACCTTGTCGTGCGTGATGGTGGTGCCGCTCAGGTCGCCATCGATGAAGTGCACGTCGGACAGGCAGATCCCGGCCGCGGCGACCTTGATCCGAACTTGACCCGGACCTGGTTGGGGGATCGGTGTTTCCTCGACGGCGAAGGCGCGGGTGCGCAGGTTCAGGCGCGCGGCCAGCATTGTGTCGGACATAACTGAATTTCCTTGGTATGCAATCGGATTGGACGGTTTACCGGGACGGGTCCAGGACGAGCTTGCCGATGGTGCGGCGTGACCGCAGGTCTTGATGGGCGCGGATGACCTCGCTCATCGGGTAGTCTCCGCCCAGCTGCGGAGTGAGTGCGCCGGCCACGACGAGGTCGAACAGGTCGGTCATCGCCTCGGTCATCATCGGCGGGCGGCGGAAACAGTCCTGCAGCCAGAAACCGATCACGGCCTTGGAGCGCGCGATGAGCGCCCCGGGCGGTACCGGGGAACCGTTGGTTCGCGAGGCCGCACCGTAGGCCACGAGGCGGCCGAAACTGTCCAGGGCGTCGAGGGATTCGTCGAATACCGTGCCGCCGACCATCTCCAGCACTATGTCGACCCGCTGGCCGTGGTTGGCGTCCCGGATCCGCTCGGACAGGCCCTCGGGTGTGCCGTCGATGGCGATGTCGGCGCCCAATCGCACTGCCAGCTCGCGCTTTTCGGGGGAGGATGCGGTCGCGATCACCCGGCCCGCGCCCCACAGCTTGGCCAGTTGCACGGCCAGCGAACCGACACCGCCGGCGGCCGAATGCACCAGCACCGACTCCCCGGGTGTCAGGTGCGCGCAGGTGCGCAACATGTGCCAGGCCGTGGCGCCCTGGATGATCAACGCCAACGCCGCGGCATCGCTGACCCCCTCCGGCACGCCGAACGCCAAATGCGGCAGGACTACCGCGTATTCGGCATAACCACCGTCGGTCAAGGCGACCACGCGACGGCCGTCGGCGGTGTCGCCGACGACCTCGCTGCCGGGGACCATCGGCAGCCGCATCGGCGCGAGGTAGGAGTTCTCCGTCGCGTGGGTGTCGGCGTAGTTGATGCCGGCCCGATCGACCTTCACCAGCAGCTGCCTGGGCCCTGGGATGGGTTCGGGGACCTCGGTCAGCGTCAACACCTCGGGGCCGCCGAATTCGGTGATCTGTACCGCGCGCATCTACCTGCCTCCTGTAGCTTGAACCATCCTTGCGATAAGATGTACAGTACGACGTACGTTATAGATCGGTAAGGGAGAGTGACGGATGCAACAGGAACCGCCCGACGCGCCCCGGCGCCGCGCGACCCGCAACAGCCTCAGCCCGGCCGTGATCGTGACCGCGGCGCTCGCCGTACTCGACGAAGAGGGCATCGAGGCGTTCACCATGCGCGCCCTGGCCACCCGGCTCGAGGTCCGCCCGATGGCGGTCTATACCTACTTCCGCAGCAAGGACGAACTGTTCGACGCCGTCCGTGACGCGCTCCTCGGGCTATCCCTGTCCCCCGTCGAGGGAAGTTGGCAGGATCAGGTTCGGGCCATTGCCCGCCGGGTGCGGGAACAGATCCTGCAGCACCCGTTCCTGATCACACTGCTGCTCACCCGGCCGTTATCGGGTCGCGAAACCGCCGATTCGGCCGAGGCGATCCTGCGGGTACTTTCCGATGCCGGGTTCAACCGCGAAACCGCCGCCCGGGCCTACATCACGCTGCTCACCCACGTACTCGGGGCCGCCAGCTGGGAGATCCAGATGACCGCCGTGTATCAGGACCCCGACCGGCGCAGTCAGCTCGACACACTGCCCTCCTCGCGCTATCCCACCCTGACCGCGCTGGCACCCGAACTGAACCTGACCAACGGCGGCTCTGCCCAGTTCGAATTCGGGCTGGACCTGGTACTCGAAGGGCTGTCCCACAAACTGCGGGCCGACCGGGCGTAGGTGGTCGCGGTGTGGTCGGCGCCATCGTGCGGCTCGCGCATCGAGAACGTCACAGGCACAATCGGTTCGGCCGGTCTCGTTGTCAGCCTCGGGTGTGCTGGGTCACCGAGCGCGAGTGACCGGACAGTCGGTCGCCGCGGAAATCTCGCGCCGCATCATCGAACCGCTCGGGCGGACAGGCGACCTCACGCAGGAGCGCCGAGCGGCGGGTGCTCGAGCACGCGAGGCTCGTACTCGACCAGCTGGATGCGGCCGTCGAACGTGCGGTGCTCGATCATCTCGAGAGCAACGTCGGGATAGCCGTCGTAGATGCGTTCTGCGCCCGTGGCACCGGTGATCACCGGGAACATCACGACCCGGAATCGGTCGACGAGTCCGGCTCGTAGCAGGGATCGGCACAGGCTCAGACTGCCGATCGTGCTGAGCAGCCCCGAGCCACTCGATTTCATGGCGCGGACCGCCTCGACGGCGTCGTCGCGGACGAGCGTGGAGTTGGCCCACGTCAGTGGCTCCGCGAGTGAGGAGGAGAACACCACCTTGGACGCTTGCGTGAGCTCGTCGACCGACGCCTCTTCTTCGGGCCTGAACTCGTCTTGGCCATTGGGGACCTCACCGGCGGCGAAGCCCGACATGAGGCGGTAGGTGTTCGCTCCCATCAGGTGGGTAGCCTCGGGCTGCTCGCCGAGCCATGCGAGGTACTCCGGGCCCTCGAGGCCCCAGAACCCGGGCCATCCCTCTCCCGATGCGTGGCCGTCGAGGGAGGTGATGAAGTCGACGAGAAGCTCCGACATGGTGGTGTCCTTTCCTAGGGTGTCATGAGCTTTGACCGGCCGGGAGCCACAAACTCATCGGTCGCGTTGTGGGTAACGAGCAAACCCTGACGCCGCAGCCGATCGTCTCATCCACGGAGTGGGAGGCAGCGCGCCCAGCGCTGCTGGTCGAAGAGACGTCGAGACGTCGACCGTGCGTTCCGCCGACAGCTCCGCCCGCTCAACTCCCGGCCGTCGCCGAACCACATTGATGCGAGCCTGTAATCGGCATGTGCGCGCGTTGGGAGGCCTTGCCTACCAACAGATTTGGACGACCGACCAACGCGCGCGCAGCGGTATGAGAGCGCACTTGCGTCGACTGAAGTCAGCGGGGCTGGAACATCAGAACCCGCTTGATGTAGAACGACTTACGCTGATAGAAAGACGTTCAACGTCAACGAGAGTGCTGGTGTCCAGGTGGCACCAGCACTGTCAGGTACCGGGGTGCTGAGCCCCGCCCGTCCTCAGCCTTCCTCGAAGAAAGGGTCTCGGCCGGAACCACCGTCCCACCACTGATGGTCGAACTGGGTGCTCCGTCGGTATAGGTAAGCGTCAGCGTGCCTACGTCTTCGGGCTTGATCTCCGATACTGGAATCACTCCCAGATCGGTGGTTTCCGGTGTGGCCTGCTCGTCGGTCACGGTGTTACCTCCTCTTGGTCGGCCTGGTTGCCGACCGATACAGATGGCCCCATGACGAAGCCCATAACGAATCGAGATCGGCTGCGCCCCAACGCCAGCCGTACCGAGATGCATACAGACCGATTCGCCCGGTCGCCTGTCCGTGCGGATCAAGGGGGCGACTCCAAGGTCGTCTGCGCGAAGTCGCACGCTCGTCGGCTATATCGCTCACTCGATCTGGCTGTAGTCAGTGCGTGGGGTGGGCAGTCCGGATCACGCAGAACGCCTGACGCTGATAGATGGATGTTCGGCCGGGTCCGGCAACAAGTATTGATCAAGGCGTTGGCTGTCCTTGCGGATCTGCACGAATTCCACTGTGGCATTCCGACCACCGGCGTCGAATGCCTGGCGTACATGCGCTCGGTGTTACGGGCGGGTTCAGGTGGTGGAGGTGCCTCGGTCACGGTCGAGGATCCAGCTGAAGAGCAGGGTGAGGCTGTCGTGGCCGGGTCGGTGCGGGATCGATGTCTGTTGAGCCAGTGCGGGAAGCCGTAGTCCGTCCAGCGTCGCGAGGAGTAGTTCGGCGGTTGGTCGGGGCTGCGACGCTCCCAGTTCGGTCAGGGCCGCGGTGGTGAGATCGAGTAGCTCCCGGTTCCACTGTTCGGCGAGTGCGGCGAGTTCGGGCCGGCGGACGCACTCGAGGTACAGACTCAGCATGATCAGGGCCCAGCCGTCGGCGTCGTAGATCTGCGCCAGACACCGGTCGGCGAGTTCTTCCGCGGTGACGGAGCCGGGCGTGGTCTCGGCTCGCAGGGTGTCGATGAAGCGCTGGGTGTCGGAGACGTCGCGGCGCATCGCTTCAGCGCAGGTCGCCGCGATCAAGTCGTCCCGTGTGGCGAAGTGGTAGGTGATCGAGGCCAGCGATACGCCCGCGGCGGTGGCCACGGCCCGGATCGTCAGTGCGGGTAAGCCGTTGCGCCGGACCAGGTCCAGTGCGGTATCGAGCAACAGCTCGTAACGCTGTTGCCCCCGGACTCGCCGCCCGTCGCTGTGTTCGTGTGGCGCCACAGGTGTCCTGACTGCTGGTGCGGATGGGGCGTGCACCACACTCTAATAGGAAACAATAAGGACAACTGTATTCTAATATTCGAAGTGCTCGTTCCCGGCCCCCTCGTAACCGTCGTCATCGATCGGAGCGTGTCCTATGAGTGCTCGTCCTAATCGTCGTGTCGTGCTGGCCGGTCTGGGTGCCGCCGCTGCGGTCGGTGCCGGGGCTGCGGTGGTGGGGGTGAAGGCGGGTTCGCCGTCGAGTGCCCGGCGGTCGGCGGCGACGGTGCTGCACAACGGGGTGGTCTACACCGGTGTCGCCGGTCGGCCCGCTGCCCAGGCGGTGGCGGTCGGGCGGGACGGCACGATCCTCGATGTCGGTACGGACTCCGATATCCGCCGCTACCTCGGCCGCGATACCCATGCGGTGGATCTGCGGGGTGGGTTCGTGATGGCCGGTCTGCACGACGGGCATCAGCATCCGATCGCGGCGAGCGTGCAGCTGCACACGGTATCGCTCGCCAATGCGGTGCTGACGATCCCGCAGATCCGCGACATCCTGGCGGCTGCGTTGAATGCCTCGGCCGATCAGGAGCCCGACGGCTGGCTGCAGGTATCGGACTGGAACCCCGCCGGTGTGTTACCCGAGGGCACGGTGGTGACCAGACAGGATCTGGACTCGCTACCCACCCGCAGGCCGATCGTCGTCATGGGCAGCGACCTGCACAACGCCTGGGTGAACTCGCGCGCCCTGGCGACCGCCGGGATCACCCGCGACACCCCGGACCCGGCCGGCGGCACCATCGTGCGCGACGGCGCCGGGGAGCCGACCGGGCTGCTCAAAGACGCTGCCGTGGATCTGATCCGGCGTGCGATCCCCCCGATGAGCCCGGACCAGGCTCTGGCCGTGGCGGGTGAGGCGTTCGCGATGCTGACCGCCGGTGGGGTCACCACCATCTTGGACGCCGCCGTCGACGACGACGTCGCCAAGATCTACGGGGCGATCTACCGCACCGGACGCGTGAAGGTCCGTTCCCACCTGGCGTATCGGATCACACCGGACCACGCCGCGGACCCACACGCCGTGCTGGCCGACCTGCGGGCCTTCGCCGACCGATACGACGGGATCGAACGGTTACACACCGGGATCGCGAAAGTATTCCTCGACGGCGTGATGGAGTACCCGGCTCAGACGGCTGCGTTGCTGCAGCCGTATCTGGTCGACGGTCGGCCCGGTGATCATCTCGGCTCGCTCTACTTCGATCAGGACACCCTCACCGGCCTGGCGCTGGTACTCGACGAGGCCGGGTGGCAACTGCACGCACACACCATCGGTGACCGGGCCGTGCGCACCGCGCTGTCCGCCTACGAACACGCCTACCAACTCCACGGCGACCGCGACAACCGCCACACCCTCGCCCACGTCGAGCTGATTGACCCCGCGGATGTGCCCCGCCTGGCCCGATCGAAGGTGCTGGCGTGCCTGCAGCTGCAGTGGGCCCGCACCGACGCGATGACGACCACCTCGCTGGCGCCTTACCTGGGCCCGGAACGTCACGCGCGGATCTACCCGGCCCGCAGCATGTTCGACGCCGGTGTGCGGTTGACCGGGGGGACCGACTGGCCGGTCGACGCGTTCGGGCCGTGGCTTCCGGTCGCGCAGGCGATCACCCGCTCCGGACCCGACGGTCCCGCGCTGCACCCCGAACAGGGCCTGTCCCTGGATGTTTCGTTGCGCATGCACACCCTCGACGGCGCCTACCAACTTCACCAGGATCACCTCACCGGGACCGTGGAACCCGGCAAACACGCCGACCTCATCCACCTCGACCGCGACCTCCTGCAGATCCCGCCCAGCGAGATCAGCGGCACCAAGGTCGCCTGGACCATGATCGGCGGCGACATCGTCCACGACGCAACCAGTCCCGCCGCCCCGCCCGCCGCGGTCGCCGGGCACGACGCGCTCACAGCGACCGGTGCGCCCTGCACTCCCACCCGCTCACACGATGCCTGCGGACACTGACAACCACGCCGCGTGAGCCATCGACGGCACCGCCCGCCGCGATATGGCAGTCGACGCCACATAATCGGCTACCGGACGTTCTGTGCCGCGCTGCGTTCCGTTGTTTACGTCAGGATGCCGGACGGGAACAGGTCGGCCAGCTCGGCGGCTACTGCCGAGCTTGTCGCGTGGTCGGTGTCGACGATCAGGGCAGTGCCGCGGTGTTGACGCAAAGCAGTTGTCTCCTCAGTAGCACGGGTTGCTGTTCGGCTCTGCTGCCAAGCCGAGGCTTCGATCAGCGAATCACCCGCCAACCCGGGGCCTTGGCCACGACCACGCCGGGCGATCCGGTCGGCCAGCTCGCTCGGCGAGGCCGCCAGATACGCGGTGGTGACGAGTTCGTGGGAGAGCAGCTGCTGGTATCGATGCGGCACACCGCGCGCGACGAGAACCAACACCCGCGCTCCCGCACCCCGGTAACCACGCCACACCCGGACGAGGTTGTCCGCCTTGATATCCGGCGCGAGGCCAGACCCATAGAACCCCAACTGATCCACATCGATGAACGCGGCGGGAATTCCGCGACCCCGCAGTATTTGCAGGACCTCCCAGCCCACGGTCGACTTGCCTACTGCGGTCGGGCCGGCGAGAAGCAGAATCGCTGCCCGCTTCTCGGGTACAGGTTGCACCGATTTCGAAGCCGGCGACACCGGGTGCGATTGAGTCGCAGGTCGTATCCGGTCGGACAACGTCTCGACGACCTCGTCCAGCGACATGGTCGTGGTGTCCAGCGGCGAACCCACGCCACTGCGGTCCAGGGCATCTGCCACGGCCAGCACCTCGTCGACCCGTTCGTTCGCGGCACCGCGTTCGAGGTACCGGCGTCGCAGTTCCTCACGCCCGCAGTGCAGCCGGATCAGCGTGAACTCGATTTCCTTCGCCCCGCGCACGTAGGGATCGATGCCCCGGTGCGGATCGACCACGCCGGACACGATGACCTGTTGCGCACCGTGGCACCGGAATACGTCGACCACCTCGACGAGGTTGGTGGCCTTCAGTCTGTGATACTCCGGATCTGCGGTCGGTGCTGGCACCAACAGACCCAGCTGATCGATATCGACATACGCGACCGGACGACCGCCCATCCTCGCCCGCGTGTACAGCGCCCAACCCACGGTCGACTTGCCGACACCGGGCGCACCGGTCAACCACAGCACCGACACCAACCACTAACCCCCTTCGCATCCCTGGGCAAAACACCCACCATCCTCGACAGATCAGCGCGCCCGCTCAACCGATTTTCGGCACGCTCAGCATCCTCAATTCGGCTACTCACTCGCTCGGGCCATGGCCAGCGTTGGAGCAGTGAGCTGGCTTGGCCCGAGGGCGCACCGTCACGTCCTACCGCTCCGGGTCCCAGGCCACGAGCTGGTCGAGGAGACGTCGGTTGCCGTTGAGCTTCAGGGAGTCCAACGGAATACGGCCGTAGAAGGCGAGGACCAGCTCATTGGCCGTGCCTCGGGAGGAGGCGTCGGCCGCGTCCGAGTCCTCGCCGTCAGCGGTGGCGGGCATGGTGTCGGGTGTGGGCAGGCGGGCGGCCCGTGCGCCGTCGGCGGAGACCCAGTAGCGCCAGGAGCGGCCCTCGGTGGCGTGGTAATCGACGGCAGCGGGCTCGTGCGGCCAGGGGACCGTCGTTGTGCAGATGGTGGACAGGAACTCCTCGACACCGTCGAGTGCCACCTCGTCCGGCAGCGGCTGCGGGGCGCCCAGGGTGAGCTGGGCGTCGTAGGTGTGCACCGCGATCTCGTGGAGCTGGTGTCGGGCGACGGCACCGCAGGTCTGCGGCGACTGCGACTTACCCCACCACGTCCAGCAACCGCGATCCGGGCCGGCCTCCCGCAGTGCGTCCAGTAGCTGCTGCGTCGATGCGGCCAACCAGGCCAGCAGGGCCTCGCGCTCCTGAGGTGCGGCCGGGTCGCCCTGCGGTGCGGACTTGGCCGTGGCGTCAGGCCCTGCGGCGATGGTGGCGGCCCAGGCGCGGCGCCCCACGCCCAGGTGCTGCACCAGGTCGAACAGCGTCCACTCGGGGCAGGTCGGCACCTGCACGTCGAGGCTGGGCGCGGCGGCGACCGCGGCGCGGAAGGCGGTCGACCGTTCGTCGATCAGCCGCAGCAGATCGGGGAAGTCCAGAGTGTTTTGCACCCCGGATGTCTATCACTATGCTCCGGCACCGGACAGCGATTTTCATAGCCGCCGCGGCGGGCGCGCGGCACGGGCCGCGCGCCCGTGGATGAGGCGGTGTCCTCATCTTGAAACGATCAGTTAGTCGTCACTGGTCGGCGGGGGCTTGCTGAGGGTGGACAGGACTCGGATGGCGACCGTCAGTGAGATCATCTCGTCCGGTTGCTCGGCGGCGAGTCCCATCTCTGATGCCATCACGTACCCCTGCTCATCGCTTGCCAACGCAATGACCAGGCCATCATGGCAGCCACCCTGACAGACTCAGCAATCACGCACCAGAAGCCGAAACACACGCAGGGCGGGGGTTCACGGACACCTTCTAACGGCGGTTGTTCGCGAAGTTCGACAGCACTCAGCCGTCGTTCGGGGCAGAGTTGTTCGCGAATTTCGACGGCAGTCGGCCCGGGTCGATGGCGGCGTCGGGGCTCACGCGGTCTGTCACGATGTGATTCGTGATGGAGCGGGATGGGCTGGTGCGTGCTGCCGCGCGTAACAATGCGTCGTGGTGCGATGCGATGTGCCGGTCGCATGGGATAGCAGGCAGGCTCGACGCCACTATGTGGGCGAGTGGATGTCGGACGCCGCCGCTGTATCCGGATGCAGTGACGCTCAGCCCGCATGCGTCCGCCGAGGACATCCTGGCGCGGATCGACCACGAGATGCCCGGCGCTTCGGTCAAGGACAGCTTTGGTTGCCTGGACCTGAGCGGTGCCGGATTCGGCGTGCTGTTCGAGGCGCAGTGGATGTATCGACCGGCCGATCGGCCGTTGCCTGTCTCACTCGAGCGGGTGTGGACCCCGGTGAACAACGCCGACGAACTGGCGGTCTGGGCAACGGCCTGGGATCGGAACCAGTTGGCCGACAGTGTATTCCGACCGGAACTGCTGGCCGAAGAATCGGTCTCGGTGCTCGGCAGATGGGTTGGCGATCAAGTCGTCGCCGGGGCGGTTGTTCATCGCAGTGAGACGATGACGGGCCTGTCTAATCTGTTCTATTCGAGCATCGCGCCTCAGGACGCATGGGCGGAGTGTTCGACCACGATCGCCCGGCTGTGGCCAGGCCGCAGCATCGTCGGATATGAACGAGGACAAGACTTGGCTGCCGCCGTCCGTAACGGGTGCTCGTCTATCGGAGCATTGCGGGTCTGGCTCGCCTTGACCTAGCCGAAGGACAGCTGTCGGCCGATGGGTCCGCGGCCGCAGATCCGGATCGGACCGGGTACCCGGGATGCGGCCGGGATTCGGACGGTCTGTGTCCATCGGGCTTCCTCTGCTTCCACGTGTGAATCCGGTTCACCGTGGGGCGCAGTGCGTTGCGGCGCTGCGGTATTCCTCGTCGGTGACGTGTTCGCCCCAGGTGACGTCGTCGGTTTCCTGCATGCCGAGGTGGGTCATGAAGTGGTCGGGGGTGGCACCGTGCCAGTGCCATTCGCCGGGCGGGGTGTGGACAGTGTCGCCGGGGCGCATCACGATCACTGTGCCGTCGCGGGTCGCTACCAGGCCGATGCCCTCGGTGACATGCAGGACCTGCCCGACGGCGTGGCTGTGCCAGGCGGTGCGTGCGCATGGACTGAAGTGGACGGCGTACATCCGCGCCTGTGACGGGTCCTCGCCGCGGTAGAGGAAGTCGATCCAGACGTCGCCGGTGAACATTTCGGCCGGGGCCTTGATGGTCGGCAGTGTGGGCAGAAGCTCCATGGTTCGTCTCCTTAGGGTGTGCCGAGAACCCGGTTGGTGAATGAATTGGTGAACACGCCGTGCGGATCGAGCTCCTTACGGATCCCGATGAACGCGGCGTAGTTCGGGTACAGGGGGGCCAGCTCGTCATAGGAGAGGTCGAACATCTTGCCCCAGTGCGGCCGGGCCTGACCGTGCGCGGCGGCGCGGATGATCCGCGCTCCGGCGGTGAGATAGGGCGTGTGGTCGAGCCGATGGAACTGGACGAGGTCGATCGACAGATTGGGGCGCTGGTAGTTGTTGCTCAGCGTGATACTCCCGTCGCTGCCGACGAAGCGGAGCGAGACCAGGAAACCGGCGACGAAATCCGAGTGGTTACCCGGACCGAGCGCCCGGTGCAGCGCGGCCACCGTCTCGCGCCAATGCTCCAGCGGCACAGACCATTCCCCCTCGTTGTGGCGAGGCGGAAGGTGGCGCAGGCTCATGTGTCGGTAGCTCCAATCGACGGCACCTTCCCTGGTGCGACGTGTGGCAGCTAAGCCGCGCAGCGTCAGCGGCACCGACCTGCTCGGCAGGATCAGCGCCGACGCGTCGAGCAATGCTTGGGCGAGGTGGTACTCGAGGAGGGTGCCTCGCACCCAGGTGGCCACACGCTCGGCGGGACCAGGCTCCCCGGGTATCTCGGTCACCGGGATGTCGGTGACACACTCCACGGTGTCGGTATAGGGGAAGTAGTAGAAGCGGGCATACGGATGGGCGCGCGCGATTGCCTCACCGTCGGCGAGGAATTCGGTCATCGTCAGCATCCGGCTGACCGGGCGCACCGCGAACGCGTCGACCACCTCGAGTTCGACCTCGATGATGATGCCGAGCGCACCCAGACTCACACAGCAACAACGGAACAGTTCGGCGTCGGCAGGGTTGTCGCGCCGCACGGTCCGCACGGTTCCGTCGGCGCACAGCATGGTCAATGACATGACGAGCGAGCTGTATGAGCCGACATGGATGCTCGCGCCATGGGTGCCGGTGCTGATCGCACCCGCTACCGTCTGCTCTCGGATCGCACCGACCGTCACCAAGGTCAGTCCTCGCGCCAGCAGCTCGTTCAGCAAGGCGTCCAGGGTGATCCCGGCTTCCACCACGACCGTCCCCACCGCGGCGGGTAGGGCTGCCGCACCCGAGCCGGAGCCACTCGGTCGCGGCGCCGGAGCGGTGCGGTTGACCGACAGAATCCGGTTCAGCCGGTCGAGGACGACGATTCCCGCGCCGTCGGCGTCTGCCACCTGCGCGATGTCGTTGAAGCTGTGTCCGGATCCGATGACGCGTAGGTGCCGAAAGGGCTGTGCGCGGACCTGCTCGATCAGTTCGTCACGGGAGCGGGGACGGATGATCGTGGTGCCCGCGCTGGTCAGCGTGACCGCCCCGCCCCATGTCTTGCGCGGCCGACTCGTCACGTCCTGCCCCCGTTCGGCAACGATCCGGCTCTCGAATAGTCGTGCCATGAACCCACCTCCTTCAATACCTACGGTATTCAATACCGATGGTATTCAATGCCAGTAGTACTCTGAGGCGGTGATGGTGTCAAGGGCCGCAGTCTCGACCAGAGGAGGCCGCAGTGAAGATTGATGAATCGGCTCGTCCCGATGAGGACCGCGGTGACGTTGTGGATCCAGTCGTAGCCGTGGCGCCGCCGACCCGAATGAGACGGCCGCGGCGTGATGAGGTCCGACGTCGGCTGCTGGCGGCCGCGCTCGAACTGTTCACCGAGCACGGCTATGACCGCACCACGCTGGAACAGGTCACCCTGGCCGCCGGTCTCAGCAAGGGCGCTGTCTATTCCAACTTCGCGAGCAAGGACGAGTTGTTCCTCGCCCTGCTGGACAAGCAGATCGAGTCGATCATCGCGCGGACCCAGGGGGCAGTGAAGGTTCCCCATGACCGGGCACAGACCGCACAGCTGATCGGCCGACGCCTCACAGAGGCCTTCATCGAAGACCGCGACTGGCAACTGCTGTTCCTGGACTACGTCGTGCGTGCCGCCCGCGACCCTAAGGTCGGCGAACGATTCGCCCTACATCGCCGACGCATCCGCCGCATCATCGCCGACGCCGGGCGCGATATCTTCGGCGATGTCGCCGGACTCGATCCTGACGCTCTGGCAACCGCCGCCATCGCTCTGTCCAACGGACTCGCTATCGAACGTCTCACCGACCCCGCCGCCGTCCCCGACGACCTTTTCGGCCGCATCCTCCACCAATTACGATCCGCCCGCGAATGATCGTCCGCATTCGCATCCGCGGAGTCGAAGCGTTTTTGCCAGGCTCGAGGCCGCGGTACGCGGCATAGTGCGTCTGAGGAGGGTGCCTCGCGCTACTCCGGAAGCTTGGTACCGACCAGAGTCCAGGTGATTGATTCCAGGGTGAGGGCTGGGCGGCTCAGTCGTATGCGGTGAGGGATCGGTGGATGGGAGCGCCGATCTTGTCGTTGTGTCGGATGGCGACAGTTAGGGCGAGGATGCGTTGCGAGCCAGGGGAATCCGCGGCAGCAACATCGAATCCGGTGGCGGCACAGCCGAGTTGGCCCGGCTGCTGGACCGAGCCGGCGAGGGCGACGAGGTGATCCCGATCGATGCGACCATCTCCCTCGCCGACGGCGCCACCGCTATCGGCGCGGTAGGTGCACGAGGCACAACCGTCCTCGCAATCTGAGTGCGAAATGTCATCCGAATCATCCGGCGCTACGAATACGATGGTCGGCGCCACAGAGCGCCGGACCTCCCCCCGATGGAAGGCAACCATGTATCGCAGTCCACGCATCCTTGCACGAACTGCCACGACCTCGGTAGGCATCCTTGTCGGTACCACCGCGATCCTCACCGGAACAGCAAGCTCGACACCGGAATCAACGGCTGACAGCCATGTGGTAACGACAAAGTTCGATGTACCACCAAGAAATTGACGTCGAAGATTCGACTACCGAGAGGTGACGAATACCTGTGATGCGACTGTCTCGCGTGCTGACCGGCCTCGTGGCATCGGCCGTCATCGCTACGACCATGGGTGCTAATTACGCGTCGGCCAAAACCGGCAGTATGGCGGAAATCAATGACGGATTCTGTCAGCGAGTGAAGGTCGGAGGTATGCTGCCCGAATTCTATCAGAAATGGGCGAAGGCCCTGGACGACGAAACAGACACGTTCAAGCCGGCGGGTTTTCACCCATTTTACGAGACCCGAAAGGCGCTGTACGGTGACGGGGAGCTCACCGCGAAGACTGCAAAAATGTATTGTGAAGGCACCGGGGAATTCATGGAGAAATTCGAACAGCTCAAAAATAAGCATCGGACCGGATACAAGCCGGAATATGATACGGAAAAGGCTCGAGCCAACCATCTGAAGAAGAAGGAAGAGAAACTCGAGGCTCTCCTGAAGGAATATCCCGCCGAGTCGAGCTGATCGGCCACACCGAGATCGACGCCCGGCCCCGTTCACCGCGACGAACGGGGCCGGGCGACGAGGGTTCGCGTACTAGCCGATCCCAGCCAGCACCGGGTGCATGCTTGCCATGGCCATCATGCCGATCGCAGCGCTCGAGAACGGGACGATCCGCACCGGACCCATCAGTAGAAATGCGATGTGGCTGGTCACGGTAAGGACCAGAATGGGTGCCGTGGGCACGAGCCCCACAGCGCCGAGACCGAGGAGCAGCTCGGCGATTGTCGCCGCGACCGCCGCACTGCGGCAGGCGATGCGCAGCGACGGGGCGCACAGCAGTGCTGCGAGTCGGTCCGGATGTAATAACAACAGCGGCAGGAAATCACGATTCCCCGCCGCCGCTTGGACGCTGCCGTAGGCGAGATTGTCGAGTATGACACGACCGGAGCAGAACTGAGCGGAGCGCAGCTTACGCACCGCGGCAACCAAATACAGTTGCCCCGCGCAGAACGAGGCCAGGAGCATACCGGAGTTTGCCGGCACCTGCGGGAACGACCGGCTGAGCTCATGGACGAGCATGGAGGCGGCCAACATCGCGATACACAGAGAGGTGAAACGGGCGCTGCGCCGATCTTGCTGTGTAAACCAGGCAATGATGGCTGCGCAGCAGGCCGCACCGACCAACCCGCCGATCATGGGGGTGATGAGCGGAGTGGGGACCAGCCCGGCGGCTGCGGCCAGTAGTACCCAATTCCAGCGGCGGGCACTGACCCGCGCCCGGTCGTCGATCCAGCCCACTCCGCTGCGGTAGTCATTGCCGGTCAGCCGCCGCGGGCGCCGATTGTCGCGGAGGAGGATTCCCGCTTTCCAGGAACAGGCCAGCGCGAGGCAGGCTAGTGCGACCGTGGGCATGTCAGCCTGCGCAGAGTGTCTGCGAGACAGTCCAACTCGGTGCCCGCGGGCAGGTCGGCCTTCGTGAGTCGGAGTCGCAGTGGGTCGTAGCGCACGAAATGATTGCCGGCGCGCCCGATGATCAGTCCTTCGATCGGATGTGCGGGCCGAGTCCTCGCGAGCAGCCGGACGAGATCGGCCGCGGTCAAGGGATGGCTGTCAGGGGTGAGTCCCAGGTCGATGGGCCGGGCCGGACGTGGCCGATCGGACTCGATGATCCACAGGAATGCCCTGTTGGAATGCGAGTACATCGCCCACGAGAACCGCCGGTATGGGCTGATGGTGGCGCCCCAGGTCACGGAGACGCCGAGCGCGAGAACGGCGAGCAGCTCAGTCATGGTCGGCGCCGATTTCGTAGCAGGAGACGTGGTAGATGCTGGTCTCGGTCAGCGGACCGCGGCGCCAGTCGCCCCAGCGGTGCCGCAGCTGCAGTCCGGCCAGCTGGGCCATCAGGTCGAGTTCGCCCATCCCGGCGTATCGGAACGACACGTCGAAGCGGTGTACACACTCGGGCGTCGTGATCGAGTAGTGCGAGGTGTAACCCTGCGTCACACGGTGCAGGGTTCGCGAACGAATCACACGATCGCCGTTCGCCGTCGGTAGCGCGCGCTCGGCCGCGGCCGCGGGTCGGCACAACCCTTCAGGAAGGAAGGCGTCGAACATGAAGACGCCGCCAGGTCGCAGGCGGCGCGCGACGTTGTGCATGCATCGCAACTGGTCCTGCTGAGTGGACAGTTCGAAGAACGTGCCCGATGCCAGATAGATCAGCGAGAACGTGCCGGGCGCGGCGACATCGGCGAAGTCTCCCATGGTGATCGGAACGGCCGAACCACCGGGCTTGCGGCGCAGACTGGCCACCATTTCCGCCGAGCCGTCGACACCGTGGACGTCCACGCCATGTTCGCGCAGCGGCAACGCGATCCGCCCGGTGCCGATCCCGAGCTCCAGAACTGGCCCCGGCCCGGCCAGTTCGGTCAGCAGACCCACCGTGTCCGCAGCCATGGCCGATGCGCCGAACCAGGCGTCGTACTTGTCGGCGAAGACACGGGCGTACTCCGGGGCAGGTGCGTCGATCATGGATGTGGCTCCTGTGGGCTCAGCCGAGGGGGTGCGGCAGGCGATTGCGCGCCTCGGGGTGGGACGGGATCTGTTCCTCGTGATCGGGCAATCGTCGTGCGCCGGGCGCGACCACTCGACCGACTGTGGCGGGCTGGTCGGATTCCACGGCGATTCCGGCGATCGTGGTATCCACCCACACCACGTCCTCGCCGGTGTGATCGCCGAGGGCACCGACGAGATCGTGGTCGCGAACCGCCCCGACGGGGTCGCCGCGGAACGGGCGGTCATCGGAGCCGCGATCGGCGGGGCCGAGCAGGTGGTCGAGACTGTCCTGCCGGTAGAAGGTATGGACTGCGTGTTGTAGTGGTCCGCGCGGAGATTGGGTGCGGGCCAGGGTGTGTCGGCTGGACCGGGCGCTGGGGGTGCGCATACTCCAGCGCACCATCAGGGCCTCGTTGGTGGCGATCTCGGTGGCGCTGTCTATCGCGAGCTCATCGTCGTCGGCCGTAGCGCGGAGGCCGAAGCTCTGGTGGCATCCGGTGTACTCGGCCAGGCACACCACAATGCAGGCTGTTCGCGCGGGGCCGGGGATGAGAAGTATGGTGCGGACGAGTCCCAGTGCATCCAGTTCCGGCACCGTCTCGCACGAAGTGAGAATTGTGCGCGGGGCACCGTCGTACCATGCGCGCCAGAACAAATCGCGTTCGAGCACCTCGAGCAGACCGTGCCGGCGCGCCGACTCGACCGTGCGGTGCGCGGACAGGCCGGCCGAACCCGGGGACATCGGGGGCGGCCCACCCGAGGGCGGCCGGTGTCGCACGAACGCGGCGCACGCGGGCACGAGCACCTCGCGGTGGTCCGCCAGCGATACGCCTGTCACCCAGACCAACGGTCGTTCCCGGATGTCGGGCACGGTGGACAGTTCCGGCCAGGCTCGCGGGTCTATGGCCGGTGCGCCACGGCGGCGCAGAAGAACGAAAGAGATCTCGGGTGAGCATGATTCGGCTCGGCGGCCCGCGAGGACGTTGCTCATTCGTTCGCAGAGTTCGCCCCGCGCGCGGATCCGGACCTGCGGCTCGGCCGTTCCTGCCGCGGCTCCGACGAGCACATCCCCGCCGTGCTCGATCGGTCCGGCTGCCCGTGGTACTCCGGTGAAGGTGGCGCTGCGGGCAGCGACTCGTGCGAAACACAGGTGCGCGTATTGCTCGAACGGGTGTGATACGTGGATGGGGCCGAGGCCGAGGCCGATCACGATATCGGTTCCCGGATCGACTCCGCCGCGCGAAGAATCGACCCCGCCTCATCGATGACCGCGATCCCGGCGTCGGACAGCGCCGTGGCATGGGCGCGGCCGGTGCCTACCGCGCGCAAACCCTTGGCCAGCAAGCGATCACGGCGGACACGCACCGAGGCGTGCTCCTCGGCGCCACGCTCGAGGATGAGGTCGTACAGCCGGACGCATCGGGTGATAACCACGATTTGCTGGAACAGTCCCGACAGTGGGCGGGGGTCGGCGCGCAACGGGGTGCTGACCCGTTGCACGTCGGCGGTGAGGAAATGCGTTCTCAGGCAGGCGATATTGCATCGGTTATGGGTGGCCTCGTGCACCAAGGCTTCCGCGACCCGGCAGTGTGCGGGCAGGCTGTCACTGCCCACGTCGAATCTGGTGCGATTGAGGTAGACCGCGCCGTGGGTGGTGAAGTCGGTGAAACCATTGATGCTCGGTCCGGCGAGCAGTGCGAGCTGTCGGACAACGGTGGCCATCTCCGCGAACATCTCCGGCCATACCCGATGGATCAGCTCGGCGGCCGTATGTGCCAGTTCGCGGTGGCGTTGCGGCCAGTCCACGACGGTGGCCTGGGGTTCGATGCCTGCTCGGCGCGGGATCTGCGCCAGCGCCCGATGGACACTGTCGACCAGATGCGGTTCGGGGGGTGCCAGATCCACTTGCCAGAACGCGGCCAGCGGTGGGTGGGTACGTCGGTTGCTCGACTCCGCCCGGTCGAGAACGGTGGATAGTTCCGTATCGAATCCGGAAGTAGCGCAACAGTTGTCGACATCATTGCGGCTCCGTTGGATCCACTGCGCGGCGGCCACGAGACCCGGATAGCACCAGGACGGTTCTCCGCAACCAGCTCCCACATTCAATGCACGGTGAATCGCCTGCTGGGATGTCCGGCCGGTTACCACCTGCTCGAGCAGCGACCTTACGAGTCGGATCAGCACCAGTTGATCCACGGCGGCCGATTCGGCGTCCGGTAGGACTCGCACGTGTCTCCCCCTCCGTCATCCTGATGTATCGATCGCGAACCCGGCCGACGGGTGTGGTTTCCATCTCCCGCCAGCCGAGCAGGAAGGGCGGCTTCGTTACTCAGTCGTCCGGAAGGTCAATCATGAGGGGGAAGTTCTGCAATTCGGATTGCTCGACGAGTTCGATCTCTATGACCTCAATGTTGCTTTCGTCCATGTCCATTCCCTCCGGTCATCGGTCTGCTCGAGGTTGCACGCGATCCAGCGCGGGTCACGCTACCCGACGGCAGCCGGAGATCGCGTTGGTATAGCCGACACAGTGATCGCCTTCTTGAAGCTCCGGACAAATAGAAGAAAGGTTGCAACCGTCGCACATGTGATAGAACTCGGACATCGCGGTCGGTGTGTTCGAGTGTTGGCCTCGCGCAGGTTGATTCGTCTACTCCAGCACTGAAGCGCGAAGACTTCCTGAAGTTCGGCGAGCAGTCGAGGGTGTTGGCGGCGAAGGGCGCCACGGCCTTGCGATGGATGGCGGGCACCGGCTACCAGGACATACAGTTTGGTGCGGCTGAAGAGGTTCGATGATTTCGGTACGCCGGTACGAGCCTTTGAGGATAATTCATACTGACGAACGATTTCTATTTCTTACGAACTTGCACCTCTTATTTCCGGGCTTGTGCCCGGATGGTCTGACCACCAACACACCCACAAAAGAAACATGACACCGAAGGAGGCATGCGATGCCCATGTACACGTGCACTTCCCCCGCAGGCACGCTGGATGAACGGCAAAAGGGCGCAATCGCCACAGCGATCACGGAAATTCATCACCAAGCCACCGGGGCGCCGCGTTCTTTCGTGGACATCATCTTCTACGAGGTCGCACCCGGCGACACCTTTCGAGGCGGCGACCGCGAACCCGTGTCGTTCATCAACGGCAATATCCGCGCCGGCCGTCCGCAAGCTGTCGTCCAGGGCATGCTCGTGGACATCGACAATGCATGGCGGCAGATCGTCGGCAAGTCGACGGGAAATCTCTTCATCCATATGCTGGAAATCCCCTCCAAGTCCCTGATGGAAAACGGCCACCTAGGAGTCGAGCCGGGCTCGCCGGTGGAGAAACGGATAGCAGCGGAGGAGGAGCAAGCAAGGCGAGCGGAACCGGTTCGCCGGCCCTGACTGCACATGCCGAATTCGCCGGGAAAGCCCTTGTCCAACAGTCAATTTCGGTGACGGTTGACTCTCGGGGAGCTGCTCATGACAACTCGAAAGGAAGGTCTGTCGTGTCGGAAAACTTTGGAGATTTCCAAATGGGGGTGTACGCCGCCGCCGACAAGGGCGTCACCTCCCGTTTCCCTTTCGACTATCGATCGATCGAGCGGAAAGCGGCAGCGACACTTCCGGAGTGGGTGTACAGGTATGTGTCGGCAGCCGCCGGGGACGGGCGGACCCAGCAGGCCAACATCGACGCGTATGCACACTACGGAATCGTTCCCCGGATGATGGTCAGCCCGCCGCAGCGTGATCTGTCGATCGACCTGTTCGGTAAGCGTCTGGATTCGCCGATCTTCATGTGTCCGATCGGCTTGGTCGGCCTGTGTTCGCCAGATTTTCAGGGTGATGTGGCGGCCGCGCGAGCATCGGCCGCCACCGGCGTGCCGTTCACGCTGTCCACATTCTCCCAGGCCCCGATGGAGGATGTGATCAAACAGACCGGTGTCACGCCCAGCTTCTTTCAGCTGTATCTTCCCGGCGATCGGGAGCTGGCGGCCAGCCTCATCGGCCGTGCCGAGGCCGCCGGCTATTCCGCCTTGGTGGTGACGGTGGATACCTGGACTCTGGGGTTCCGGCCGTCCGATCTGGAGCGCGGAAACTTTCCGCAGTCCCGCGGCTACTGCATGGAGAACTACTACTCCGATGAGAACTTCACCAGGCATCTGGCCAAGCCGCCGCACGAGGATCAGCCGGCCGCGTTGGCTCATTACGCCAAGATCTCCGCCCACCCGTTGACCTGGGAGGATCTGCGCTGGATTCGGTCACAGACCACCCTGCCGATCGCGGTCAAGGGGATTCAACATGCCGATGATGCGCGCATGGCGATCGACAACGGCGCCGACGTGCTGTATTGCACGAATCATGGTGGCCGCCAGGCCAATTCAGGAATACCAGCCCTCCAGCTGCTACCGGCGGTCGTCGAGGCCGCCGGTTCCACTCCGGTCATGTTCGACTCCGGCGTGCGCGATGCGACCGATGCTGTCATCGCGTTGGCGCTGGGTGCGGCGGCGGTGGGGATCGGGCGGCCGTATGCCTACGCATTGTCCTACGGTGGGACAGAGAGCCTGACTCACTATCTGAAGTCTTTCCTGGCCGAATTCGATCTGATGTTGGCGATCTGTGGATTCACCGATATCGCCACCCTCAAACAGGCCGGCGTCGAACGCACACTCACGGCCGGCTGTAGATGATGAGCCTCCCGGTGAGTTAGGAGACTTCATCTCTTGGGACGGATGGAGTCGTGTCGAGGAGGAAGTATCCGGCCGAGTTATCAGGGTGTGATCACTACACGGCCGGTGATCTCCCCTGCTTCCATCCGGCGGTAGACGTCCATCATGTCGTCCAGACCGGATGTGGTGATGGCGGCGGTAAGTTGGCCGCGGCCCGCGAGATCGAGGACCTCGACCAGATCGGGCCGCGTTCCCCAGTAGACGGTCTGCACCGATACCTCGTACGCGGTGGCGAAGAATGACAGTGGCAGCGTGCCGCCCGCCAACCCGACCAGCGTCAGATCGCCCATACTTCGCGCGGATTGCGCACCGAGAGCCAGGGTTTGGGTGGTTCCGACGAAGTCCAGGATCACGTCCGCGCCGCGTCCGTGGGCCACGTCGCGGATCTGCGCGGCGGTGTCGTCGGCGGGGTCGACAGTGAGGTCCGCTCCGCACTTTTCGGCCAGCGCGCGAGCATCGGCACGGTTGTCGACGGCGATGATGCGCGCGGCGGTGGTGGCCGCGAGGATCTGCACGGCCAGATGGCCCAGGCCACCGACCCCGATGACTACGGCCGTACTTCCGGGCTGGAGCTTCGGCCATGACCGGCGGACCGCGTGGTACGGCGTGAGACCCGCGTCGGTCAGCGGCGCGGCCTGGACCGGATCGAGCCCGTCGGGCAACGGCAGCAGATAGCGTGCATCGGGAACCAGTACGTAGTCGGCCATCCCGCCGTCGAGGCCGAGACCGCACCCGCCTGCCGGGATCGGCGCCGCAACCGGGTCCTCACAATAGTTTTCGGCGCCGACCCGGCAGCGGGCGCAGGCGCCGCAACCCCATGCGCCGTGTACTGCGACAGGTAGTCCGATCTCCAGATCGGTGACGCCGTCGCCCAGGGCGTGCACCCAGCCGGCGATCTCGTGGCCCAGCGTGAATGCCGGATTCCAGGGCACTGTTCCGATATCGAAGTCCCGCATGAGATGCAGGTCGGAGTGGCACGCGCCGGAGCCACCCACCTTGATCACGACCTGCCCGGGACCGGGTTCCGGCTCGGGGATATCCATCAGAACCGGTTCGGACTTCCACTCGAGTAATCTCCAAGCTCGCATACCTCCAGCATTCCCAGTCGGCAATCCATGCGGCAACGCAGAATATGGCCTGGGCCAAAGGGTTTGGGCGGAATTCGGTCCAGCGGGCATTGGGTGTCACGTCAGATCAGGGCCCGGCGCAATGAATTCCTCATACGGCCGTGCCGGTACGAGGCGTACACCGCGCTCAGTCCGATCAGATCAGTAGGACACGCAGGCCTCACAGCACTACGGCGGCACATGCAGCTGGTACAGACGAGTCACGCGCCCATCCGAGATGGAAGAAACTCTCAGGCAGGGCATGCGACGGGCTATGGTTGTCGGCATGGCATCACCCGAGTTGTTCAGATCATCGGCGCCTCCGGCGTTGGTAGCTGCCTCGACTCCGCGGGCCATCCATGATGCCCTGGTCGGCGAGGAGCAGGCGGAGTTCGCTCGCCGCTACGGCCAGGAAATGGCGGCTGCGGCCGAGTCACTGGACCTGACAGGCGTGCTGGCGGTGCTGGCGACCTTCCGCGAGATAGCCGAAACCACCCAACGACACGGCGCAGACGACCATCTCCGGATGCTCGCGCAGGTCGAGAATCTCCAGCAGGGCCGCAGTGTGGCGACGATCGGTGCGTCCGAGCATCGAGCGGAGATCAACACCAAACTCGCCCGATAAGCCGGGTGTACCGCTACGAGATCGTCGCTGATGCGCGCGTACAGGTCGACGGCCTACCCACAGATGCATTGCTGCACTATGCCGAGCTGATCTCATTCCTCGAGTTGACCCCATGGGAGGGGCCTCCCTATCGCGACGACAAACCCGACGGCAGCATGCGCCGAATGGTCTTCGGTCCAGACGGTGGCGGTCTGGTCGTGTACGTGGTGTTGGAACAGGATCGCCGCGTGGTCGTGGTCAGCGTGACCTGGATCGGCTGATAGTCGAAACGCGTGCGTTCGAGGCGTTGCCAGTAGGAGCTGAAGGCAACTCGGGCCATGCCGGCAGAGCGCGACGTGCCGTCGTTGGAGACGTTCCGAACTGAGAGCGGCGATTCGCGAGGGTACCGAAGCCAGTAGACCTTGGGTTTCGTCCAGTTTTCTTGCTCGCGTGGCATTTTCGGCGAGGTCGAGAAACTTGTGCGGTCTGCGCTCGGACGAAGTGGGCGGCAGCCTTGGTGTGAAAGGGCCGATACAAAGGTTGCATAGCCCGGTGCGTTCAGGCGCGGTCAGACTGATGATGGCTCGTTCAACAGTTCGCTCGCCTCATTCGCGATCGGCGAAAGCGGGTGGGGCGGCGGGTAATTCGTGGCGTAATGATGCGCCGCGTCGGAGACTCATCATCGGAAAAGGGGTATACCGTGAGTGCGGACGCCAGTGTGAAGACTGTCGAGTCCCTTTATGAGGCCTTTGTGCACGGCGATGCGCCGGGCCTTCTGGAGAAGCTGTGGGATGACATCGACTGGGCGATGGAGACCACGTCCACCGCGATGCCGTGGTACGGCGTGCGGCATGGCAAGGATGAGGTCGCTTCGTTTCTCCAGCAGCTCGACTCGACGATGGAGGTGAAGGACTTCACTCCGGTCCTGTTCGCGGTGCACGGCTCCGATGTGCTCACCGTGGTGCGATTCCGGGCGGACAATCGTGCTACCGGCGTACCGGTGGCGATGGATTTGTACCAGCGGTTCACCTTCCGCGACGATAAGATCTTCTACTTCCGTAGTTCCGAGGACACCGCGCAGATGGTGGCTGCCTCGCATGGGGCCTGATTACGCGCCCACCATGCGGAGGGCAAGTCGGCAGTAATGATCGGCGATGGCTTCCGGGGTGAATCGTCCTTCGTCCCGGAACCATCGCGCGACATCGATGCCGAGTGAGAGTACGGCGATCGAGGTCATATCGGGATGGTCGATGTCGAACGCACCGCTCGCGTTACCGGCGTGCAGCACAGTCCGCACCATGGTGATGACCTCGCGGCGGATCGCGAGGACCTCGGCGCGGTGCTCCGGAGCGAGTGATGCCAGCTCGTAGCTCACGATGCGACCGAGGGTGTGATTCACCGCGTACTCGAGCACGAAGGCGCGAATCATGCCGGCCAGCTGCTGTGCCGGGTCGTCGGTGGCGGCGATCTGCTCCGTGAACAGCCGGGCGACGTGCCGATGGCCCTCGAGTGCGATCAGGTAGAGCAGATCCTCCTTGGATTTGTGATGTACGTACACCGCGGCCGGGCTCATGCCTGCCCGCGCGGCGATATCGCGAGTCGTTGTGCCGTGGAAGCCTTTGGCCCCGAAGGCTTCCGCCGCGGACGCGAGTAGTCGGCTCTTCGCATCCGCCGGGGCTTCGGTGGTGTCGGTCACAGGTCTCCTTCGCATATTCGTATTGACCAGTATGGCTACTGCGCGGCAAACTAAGCAAGCGCTTAGAGCTAAGCAAGCGCTTAGTCAGTGCCTGTCTCGCTGGTGTAGTGCGAAGGAGTTGACCGACATCATGACCATTGATTCCGAGCTGGATACCCGTGTGTTGCCGGCGCTCGATCTGAGTCGCCTGCGTGGATTTCTCGACGAGCGTATGCCCGGTCTGGTGCGGGGGGCGCTGGTCGCGCGCCTGATCACCGGTGGGCGCTCCAATCTGACGTTCGATGTCACCGATGGTTATTCGCGGTGGGTGCTTCGGCGGCCGCCCTTGGGGTATGTGTCCGCGACCGCCCACGACATGGGCCGGGAGTTTCGGGTAATGGGTGCGCTGGCCGGGTCTGCGGTGCCGGTGCCTGTGGTGCAGTGCGCCGACTCCGAGGTTCTCGGCGCCCCGTTCTATCTCATGAGCAAGGAACGGGGAAAGACGTATCGGTATGCGCGCCAGCTGATTTCGCTGGGAGGGGAGCGAACTCGCGAAATCTCGGAGCGACTGGTCGACGCTCTGGTCGATGTGCATGCGGTCGATTACGTCGCGGTGGGACTGGGCGATTTCGGGCGTCCCCGGGGTTATCTCGCCCGTCAGGTCGAGCGCTGGCGTCTGCAATGGGATGCGTCGACCCTCCGCGATGTGCCGGGTATGGGCGAACTGCATCGCCGGCTCGAGGACGCGGTACCGGCAGAGTCGGCGGCAACCATCGTGCACGGTGACTTCCGGCTCGACAATCTGCTGTTCGGCGGCCAGGATCGGGTCGGCGCCGTCGTCGGCTTCGAGCGGATCGGTGTTCTCTCCGAGCCGCTGGTGGACGCCGGGCTCGCGGCATTCGAGGAGGTGTAGCCATGCCGCTGGATCCGGCTATCGAGGGCTTCATGAAGCAGCTCGAGACCGACAAGACGACCATCACGGAGAAACGGGTGAGCAACAGGCTGCTGACGTTCGCCGTCTCCCCGAGGCCCCCGCAGGCGGCCGGTCAGGTTTCCGGCGGCATGGTCGCCGGGGTGCCGGTGCGGATGTACCACCCCACAACGCCCGGCCCGTTGCCGACGGTCGTCTACTTCCATGGCGGCTGCTTCGTTTACGGCGATCTGAACACCCATGATCAGATCGGTCGTCGGCTGAGCAGGGACACCGGCGCCGTAGTGGTCAGTGTCGGCTACCGACTCGCCCCGGAACATCTGTACCCGGCCGCGCACGACGATTGTCTGGCGGTGACCAGATGGGTCGCCGATCACATCGACGACTATGGCGGGGGGAATCTCGCGGTGGCGGGGGACAGCGCGGGAGCAAATCTGGCAGCGGCCGTCGCTCTCGGTTTCAGGGATGAGGGGCGAGCCTTGGCCGGTCAATTGCTCGCCTACGCCAACCTCGACCTCTCCGGCCGCCACTACCCGTCGCACGATGTCGGTGCGACCGGGCCGTTCCTGAATCCCGTTGAAGCCGCGGACTTCACCGAGCTCTATCTGTCCAGTGACCCCTCCGCCCGCGATCACGCCCCGGCCTCCCCGCTGCTGGCCTCGAACTTCGCGGGCCTGGCGCCCGCCGTGATCGCGACTTCCGAATACGACCCGGTGCGCGACGAGTGTTTCGCTTACTCCGATGCTCTTACCGTCGCCGGTGTGCCGGTCACTCTCCACGACTATCCGGGGCTCATCCACGGATTCCTCAGTCTGGTAACCATCTCCACGGCCGCCGCCGATGCCGCGGCCGAGGTGTACGCCGAATTCGCCGCACTGATCAAGGTCTGATCGGTCCGGCGCGGCATCGGGTTACCGGCGAACGATCCGGCCGCGATCGAAGTCGCGGCCGCCCCAGACACCCGATTGCCGGGTACTGCGGGCGAACTGGGCGCACGGGGCGCGGATCGGGCAGCGGCCACACACGATTCGGGCATAGGTGAAATCTTGCGAGGGGTACGGATGCCACGCGTCGGGGTGTGGATCACCGGCACATGCCGCCCGATGCCAGTCGAGCGGCGTTGCGGGCAGGAGTGGAGCGATGATCGGAATCGACTGTAGTGCAACGTATTCGACCGCCTTCGATTCAGTCCTCGGTGCCGCCGGTTTCGTCGACGGCAGCCGCGGCCACAGTTGCCTGGATCGGAAGGGAGGTGGGCTCATGAGATCGGCGGCATGGTCAGTCGATCACGCTGGAGCCGACCGCGAGCGCTGCGAGATAGGGCAGGCAGTAGGGGCCGTGACCGCTGTGGCTGGTGAGGACGAAGCGGGCCTGCTCCAGGCTGAGGAACACCGGCGTACGGTCGCAGTCGGCGAACCGCTCTGCCCACGACTCCCGGGCGCCGGGTGAACCGTGGGTGCGATGCCGTGTCCCCGTGAGTCGGGGTTCGATGCAGGGGGCGTTCGACCGGCGGCCCGGCAGATATCTGTCTCGGTAGAACGTCCCGAGGAATGATTTCATAAACTGATACCTTCGATTCAGCCATTTACTCCTCTCGCCTGTTCGTTGGAATCTTGCAAGGATCCAACCATGCGCAGACTTTCGGAAATTGCGCACCGCGACGTGAGGAGAACGACAATGGACAGAGAAACCTCGGTGCGCAACGCGATCATGACCGTCATCAGCGAGCATTTCGCAATTCCTCGGGATCGGATCAGGGCCGAGATGACTTTCGCGGACCTCGACCTGGATTCTGTGGCGTTGGTGGAGCTCGCTGTCGTTCTGAAGGAGGACCTCGGCCTCGATGTGACGGACGTGGACTTCCTCATGGAGGACAGCATCGGACGGCTCGCCGAACTACTGGCGGTCGGTCCGGCCAGATAGCTGGTGCTCGGAGGCCCCCGTGCCTCGTACCGTGGTCGCATTCGGTATCTCGCCGGCGAGATACATCGACTTGCAGGTCCGGCGGCGCACCTTTCCGCTGGTCGTCTTGGCTACCAAACCCGGCCCGCCGACGACCACCACATCGCAGGAGAGCAGGTGGTCCAAGCGCAGGCATTTGCGAACCGCGTCGGCGATCTCCTGGGCCGACAGTCCGGTCGAGTGATCGCTCGAGGTGTGCACGCTGGTTTCCGCGAAGACCACCAGTTGTTCGGCACCGCCGTCGGGGGGCGTCACGGAGAACGCCGCGATGCCGCCGGGCCGGATGTGCGGATGGCATCGGCGGACGCTTTCCTCGAGGTCCTCGGCATGGTAGTTGCGGCCGCGCACGATGATCACATCCTTGAGCCGGCCCGTGATGAACAGTTCACCGTCGGCGAAGAAGCCCATATCGCCGGTGCGCAGGTAGCCGCGGATATCCCGGCCGTCGGCGACTTTCGCGTAGAAGGTCGAGGCGGTCTCGGCGGCGCGGCCGAGATATCCGGCGCCCTTGGTGGGAGAGTCCACCCAGATCTCGCCCACGCGGTCTTCGGGGCAGGGCAGGTGCGTCTCCGGATCGATGATCCGTACGCGGGAGCCGGGTTTGGTGATCTGCCCGCAGCCGAAGTAGGTGGTGGTGCGCCGAGCCGCCTCTGTGTCCGCGGAGTCGAGCGGGACCACCTTGCCCTCGGCCAGCGCGTCGGCATCGACGGTGAGCCGCATCCGGCCCCAGGAGCTGACGCTGAGAGCGGCTTCGGCCAGACCATAGGTCGGACAGAAGGTTTCGGGGCGCAGGCCCGTGACCGCGAATTCGGCGAAGAAGCGGTCGATGGTCCGGGGCAGGATGGGCTCCCCGGCGGACATGACGACCTCCATGTGGCTGAGATCCCAGGCCCGCCGCTGCTGTGGCGTGGTGCGGCGGACCGACAGGTCGAAGGCGAAGTTGGGAGCGGGGCAACCGTTGGCGCCGACTCGCGACATCGTCTCGAACCAGATCGCCGGCGACCGGATGAAGTCCAGGGGCGATAGGAGGTGCATATGCCCGCTCCCGCTCAGCCCGTTGAGGATCACGGCGATGAGGCCGAAATCGTGGTAGTGCGGCAGCCAGGAAACTCCGACGGTGTGGGGTCCCATGCCGTAGTCGCGGGTGTTGGACTCCACTTCGGCGATCAGGCTGCGGTGCGTCATGACCACGCCGCGTGGTGTGCCGGTGGATCCGGAGGTGTACTGCAGTAGAGCGGTCTCGTCGATGCTCGCGGGGGAGTGCCACGCCCGTTCCGGATCAGGATCGGAGTCCTCGTGCCGGTCGGTCGGATACCAGGGAACCTCGGGCCAGCCGAGGCCGCCGCGGGTCGTCGCGCCCCGCGACACGGCCAGCTTTCGCAGGTCGTCGTAGGCGGTGCAGGTGAGTACACCGCGAGCCCGGCAGTCCCGTACCGCGGCAATGAAACCCGCTTCGTTCCCTCGGCCCTGACCGGGGACGGGCGGGAGCACCGGCGCGGGTATCACTCCGGCCATGAAACAGCCCACCAGGGCCGCGATGAACTCGGGTCCGTGCGGATAGGCCAGAATAGCGCGGTCCCCGGGCGCGAATCCGGCCTCGTCGAGAAGTCGGCGCACCCGGGACGCCTCGGTCGCCAAGGAATCCGGGGTGAAGACGTGTTCGTCCTCGCCCGCCCGATTCACAAAGGTGAACAGCGGGCGGTCCGGATGACGTTCGCGATCGGCGGCGAACAGATCGAGAATGGATTTCTCCTGCATCATGCCTCCTGAGTGCCGACAGTGGAATCGGTTGCGGCCGTGGTCATGTGGTGAGCGCGGCGCCGGCCGCGATCCGGGACTGGAAGTTGCGGGTGGACAGGCAGAGCAGCGGCCGCGCGCCTTCGAGTTTCAGCGCACGCAACTGCTGGGCCAGCGGTTCCTGGGAGGGCCCGATGCGCAACTTGGCCGGCATCGCTGGATGAGCCCAGACCCGGCCCTTGATATCCATCTGGGACCGCTGTACCTTTCTGCCGAGCCGCGAATAGAACACCAGGTCGCGGGCCGGATATGGCACAGCTGGGCCGAGCAGGCCTGCCATGCCGAGAACCTGTCCGTCGTCGGCGTACGCGGCGATCGCGGTCCGCAGTGGCCCCACCCGCACGGTCACATCACCGCGCAGCGACGGGTAGCCCCACACCTTCCGGTTGAGGTCGTCGACCTCGTCGGTCGTGACCACCATGCCGAGCGGGCGAAGGCCGATCCCACCCTGATCGGCGCTGCCCAGCAGCTCGGTGAGCGTGTGCCAGCCCGATTTCCAGGGACCGGGCACCACGAGACCGGCTGCGACACAACGAAATGGGGCGAGGCTGCCGTCGCGATGCTCCCACGCGAGCAGCGCCGCCAAGACCCGGCCGGGCGCGATCCGCATGAGTTTGCCCAGGTCTCTGCTGTCCGGCAATGCCGCGGCGGCCTCCGCGTCGGCGGCGAAGAAGGCTGCCAGTGCGCGGCCCTCGCTGCAGACGATCGGCAATCGGACCGGACCGGATGCGGTCGACACCGGGTGTGTCGGCACGGTGAGGAAGGGATAGCCGGGCGGCCGCGGCGGCTGGTCGTAGGTTTGGTAGAGCTGTGTCCTGATGACTTCGCCGCGGTAGGGCGTGAACTGCTCCTCGATGTAGTGCAGGGCTTCCGGCAGCAGATGTTCCAGGTTGTGGAGATAGTGGGCGGGGCTGTGGCATTCGGGGAACTGATGCGCGGGTTCGGTGTAACTCACCTGGTACCAGTCCGGGTGGAGATCGAAGCAGCTGCCCGCGCCCAGCCCGTCCAGGGATGGGACGATGTCGTGCTGATTGGTGATGGAGGCGACCCAGGTGCCGGGATCCGCCGGATGTTTGTGATTGACCGGGGAACCGACCGCGACGGCGTGGGTAATCCGGAAGCGGCGGCAGAAATCCTCCTCCTGAGTGAGATTCATGATCGCCGGACCGCCCGCGCTGTGTCCGATCAATGCGATCTGGGCGCCGTCGGGGATGCCGTACTGATCGATCGCGCTGTGCAGGGCGCCGCTGTAGGTCGATTCGTTCTTCAGCGTGGCGCTGAACGCGCCGACCAGATCCTGCGGAGACTCGTTGCGGGCTCGGCCCGGTCGCATTCCCGGCACCTGGACGACATATCGTTCGACACCGTCCTGGGCCGCGATCGTCTGGATCACGATGCGCCCGTCATTGCCCAAAACCACGATGTTGCCGAGGAATCCGAGCATCGAACCCTCATCGGCGAGGGCGGACATCACATGGGGACCGGCGTCGATGGGTGTGGCCCCGCCCGCCCCTCGGTCGAGCCTGGTCATCAGCTTGGTCGAGACCCCGAGAAGCAGTCCCGCGGTAGGTCCCGACTTCCCGGAGGCCACGCCCCACGCGGAGGCGTCGTTGAGCGGATTCTTGTCCTGCAGCGCCTTCACGCACAGGATCTCCGCGAACATCGGGGCCAGGCCACTGAGCCCCCCGACCGCCCCGCGGTCCTTGAACCACACCTGCAACGCCTCGATCGTCTCGAGTTCATGGCCCGCGAAGGCGGCGTCGATGAACCTGACCAGTTTGGGATCCTCGGTGAGTTCCGGATGAACCAGGCGCAGCGCCGCCAGCCGCAAACTCAGCGAGGCCACCATGATCTGGACCGCCAGGCTGTTGCGCCCGAACACCCCGCCCAGTCCCGCGGCGAGGGAACCGACCAGACCGCCGGTGAAGGCGAAGCCGAGCCCCTGCCGGTCGGTGAGCGCGTTGAGCAGTCGATATCCCACCGTCAGGCCGGTCTGCGGGGCGAGCAGCGGCGGCGGTCCGACCAGGGCCGTGGCCTGCTGAGAGATCGCGCGCACGGTTTCGGCGATCTGCACGAGTTCGAAGGCCGCTGCCTTGAGTCGTCGAATGTCCTCGTCGTGTTCCCGCTCGTGCGGCGAGATGAATCGCGGGGCTCGCTCGCGTCTGGATCGGCCGTTCGATCGGTCGAACGAGATTTCACCAGTGTCCATTGATATCTCCTGTGGGCTGGTGGAATGAAAAGCATCCAGCGGACACGCTAAATTAGCCGCGACTATTCGGTCAACGGATCGCGGCTAGGCTCATTGTCGCAGGGAATCAATCGACTGAGTCGAAGGTACTACGGTTGCGGCGAAATGAATTGCCGAGGTGTTGTCAACCCCTCTATTGGTTGTGGATCGAGTTGCCCGAGGCGCCGAGGAAATCTGTCGAATAGTGTGTAGAACACTATTGTTGGCTACCCGGGGGAAATGGTACTCGTGGTGAATTCCGGCGGAAAACGAACTCCGCTTCCGTTCCGAGATAAGGACGGTGGACCGATGATGGGTGTGCGCACAGCAGACCTCGAGCGGTGGTTTCGATGATTCGGTGGGCCAGCGATCTGCTGGCATGGATGGAACGCTCGCTGCCCCAGCTCGGCGACGAGTACGGCCCCTGGCTTATCCAGGAGCCGCACCCCGCCGCCGTCACGGCCCGCATCAGAGTCGACGTCGATTCCGCCTGCACCGAGTTCGTGCTCTCGGCTGTTCCGCTCGTACCGGTCGGCCACGCACACTGGCAAATCGCTACGCGCCGAACCGGTTTCACTCGGACGGGTCCGGATGCCGGTGCCATGGAAACGGCGATCGGATGAGCGCGACCCGTTGGTCGCGCAGCGGACCGGGCGGTCGTCGCCGGGCGCGGATCGTCGCCGGGATCCTCGGCCGATGGGCCGGGGACGGGGAGCTGGGGAGGTTGTCGATGCGGTTGCGATTGTCCAAATCCGATGTCGAACAACAGCTGAGCGACGACCTGCGGGAGCTCGTCGCCGGGACCGAGAGGCGGGGCTGGGCGCGGCGGCTGTGGAATATCCTCCTGTATCCGATACAGGGGACGACCTGGCGTCTCGGGCACGATGTGGTCGGGCTCGCGAAGGTATGGGAGCTCAGTGAGCGATACCCCGTGGTCTTCCTCCCGACGCACCGCTCCTATGCCGACTCCCCGCTTCTCGATAAGTCCCTGTCCAGTGCCGGACTTCCCGGCGCCTATCGGCTGGCGGGCGACAATCTGTCGTTCTGGCCGCTGGGCGCTCTCGGCAGACGCAACCGAACGATCTTCATCCGACGCGATTTCGGCCGGAATCCGACCTATCACCTGGCGGTCCGTGGATATCTCGCCCACCTGTTGGAGCAGCGCGCCGACCTGGAATGGTTTCCGGAAGCGGGCCGCAGTCGTACCGGCCGCCTCCGCCGGATCCGGCCTGGGCTGCTCCGCATTCTGATCAATGCCTTCCGCGACGCCCGGCTCGATGATCTGTATCTGATGCCGGTTTCGATCACCTACGACCTCTTACCGGAGGCGCGGGCGCTGGTCGATGAGGACCGGGGCGGGACCAAGCGGCCGGAGGGGTTGCGCGAGATGGTCCGCTACTACCGGGCCAACCGGGTCGCGCGCGGGAGTACGGCGAGAGTGGTTTTCGGCGAACCGATTTCACTGCGACGGCAGTTGATCTCCGCCGGCAGCGGCGGCGACTGGGCCGCGGTGGAAGCGATCACGCGCGAGCTGGCGCACCGGCTGAACGCCGCGACGCCACTCACCATCGAATCGCTGCTGACCCTGGTCTTGGCCGAGGGCGAGCGGGGGCCGCAGGATCTGCGGCAGATCAACCGCGCACTCGACCCGCTGCTCGCCTTCGCCGCGCATCGAGGGATTCCGGTAGTGGGCCTGGATCGTCTGCACGGCCCGCGCAGCCTCCAGCCCATCCTCGATCGGCTGGTCCGAGCCGGCGTCCTCACCGCAGTCCCGGGCTTCTCCCGGCCCGACTACCGGATCGGCTCGGACCAGCACCAGCTCGCGGCCTTCTATCGCTATTCCGGCAGCCACTGGCTGGTCATGCGCGCGATCGCCGAGCTGACCCTGCTGACCGCCGAGGAGTCCGTCGACCTCACCGCGCGGGCACGGCGCTTGCGAGAGCTCCTCGGGCACGCCTTCGTGCTGCCGGAGCCGAAGGATTACGACGAGGCGTTCCGATGTGAGGTCGCGGACCTGGTCCGCGCGCGAAGACCGGAAGACTCGATAGTGGCGGGCCTGGTGAATCAATCGTTTCTCCTCGCGCCCCGGCTCCTCGGTCCGGTACTGGAGGCATTTCATCGAGTGGCGGTGTGGCTGCGAGACAATCCCGAACCACTGCGAGACCGCCGTCGCTGGTCGTTGGGCGAGGTGTTCGCCGAGACCAGCACGGCCACCGTGCAGTGGCCGGAGTCGATCTCTCGTGAGCTGTGCCGGGCCGCCTTGGCCGCCGCGGCCTCGGAGGGGCTGCTGGAGTCCGAACACGCTGCGGCACAGGCACGTTCGGATTTCGCCGAGGAGCTGGGGGAGTTCGTCGATCAACTCGCCCAGCTCGTCCGCTTCGACACCGTGCCCGGACTCCTGAGGGGGTTGGATGAACGCCTTTGAGGCCTATGTCGAGGGCGTCCTGCGGGGGCAGGAGGGGCCGCGGATCGCGGCCATGTTCGACTTCGACGGCACGCTGGTGGACGGGCAGTCGATCACCGCGTTCCTGCCCGCGACGCTGCCGACACTGCCCGCACGGCTGCTCGATCGGCTCCGCCGGCCCGGTATTCCCTCCGCGGAGTTGATGCGCGAACTGGTCGATACCGGACTTCCGCTGGCCCGGCTGCTGGCCTCCGCGTGGCTCGGCGGGAGAGACGGCGAGGGCATTCGATCGGCGTATCAGTTGACCCTGCGACTTTGCGCGGGTACGCGGGAAGTGGATATGCGGCGGGTCGGCGAGCGGGTATTCACCGAAACTCTCGCGAGTCGGCTGCGCGCGGGGCTGTGGGCGCTGGTTCAGGCGCATCAGCGCATGGGCCACACCATCGTGCTGGTCTCCGCCGCGACCCGATATCAGCTCGCCCCTATGGCCGGGGAGCTGGGTATCGAGCATGTGTTGTGCACGGAGCTGGAGGTCGCGGACGGCCGGGTCACGGGTCGACTGTCGGGGCCCCTGCTGTACGGAAAGGCCAAGGCCGCCGCGGTCCGAACCTTCGCCGAAGCCCACGATATCGATCTCGAATCCAGTTACGCCTACGCCGATACCCTGGACGACGTCCCCTTCCTGGAGACCGTGGGCAGACCCTGTGTGGTGAATCCGGGTGCGCCGCTGGCGAACCTGGCCGCCGACCGCGGCTGGGACGTGCTGCGGCCGGATCCGGGACGACTGCTACCCGCGGCCCTCGCCTCGGTGCGCTCGATGGCCGCCTACGGCGGACTCGTCGTGGGGGCGGGCACCGGCCTGTGCGTAGGGGTTCTCGGCGCCGATGGCCGGCGCGCGGCGGAACTCGGCGTGCTGCTGGCCAGCGATACCTACCTCGGTCTCGCCGGAGTCCGGTTGCGGGTGGAAGGCGCCGAGTATCTGCGGTCGAGCCGGCCCGCGGTCTTCCTGTTCAACCATCAGAGTCCGCTCGATCTGGCCATCATGATCAAACTCCTGGGACAGGACTACACCGGATTCGCCAAGGCCGAACTGGCCGCGACTCCAGGCCTGTCACAGCTGGGCAGGCTCATGGACGTCACATTCGTCGACCGCGACGCCAAGCTGCTGTCTCCGGATCTGCTGAAGCCCGCGCTGGCATGTCTCGCGCGGGGGCTGTCGCTGGTTGTCGCCCCGGAGGGAACCCGGTCGCGGACGCCCATGCCGGGCCCGTTCAAGAAGGGCGGCTTCCTCGTCGCCCGGAAGGCGGGTGTTCCGGTGGTGCCCATCGTCATTCGCAATGCCGGTCAGCTCATGGCCCGTAACGCCTGGACCGTCCGGTCGGGCCTGCTCGAGGTCGTGGTCCACGAGCCAATCGACGTGCGCGGCTGGAAGATCCGTGAGCTGGAGACTCGGATCGAGCAGGTCCGCCAGCTCTACCTGGACACTCTGGTCGGCATACCGAAGTCGTCGCCCCACCGCACGCCAGGGGATGAGGAGGCACGATCGTGAGACCCGCGGAGCAGTTCGGCGCCGCTGCCTGGAACCTTCCCCGGCAGCTGAACGCGCTGGATTCCCTGATGTGGCGCTGCGAGGCCGATCCGCGGCTGCGCTCGCCCCTGATCGGGCTCTTCCTGCTCGACCGGATACCCGAGTGGGACCGGCTGCTCGCCGGTCACGACTGGGCGACTCGCATGATTCCCAGGCTGCGGGAGCGGCCCGTCACACCGCCGCTGTTTCCCGGATCACCGGTGTGGACCGCCGATCCGGAGTTCGATCTGAGCCACCACGTACACCGGCTACGACTTCCCGAACCGGCCGGGCGCCGCGAACTGCTCGACCTCGCCGAGACGATGGCGGCCGCACCCTTCGATCCGAATCGACCCCTGTGGGAGAGCGTGCTCGTCGAGGGCCTGTGCTGGGAGGGCACATCGTATGCGGCGGCCTGGATCCTGCGGTTCCATCACAGCATGGGCGACGGTCAGGCCGCGGTGACGTGGCTGACCACGCTGCTCAGCCGTCAGCGTGAGCCCAGATCCGATAAACCCCAACCACCCCCGCCGCCGCAGTCCGCGCAACCGTCGATGCTGTCGGTACTTCCTGCGCTGCTGGGGGCCGACGTCGGCGCCGCCGGTCTGACCCGGCTCGCCGAGGAGGCGCTGCGCGCGATGACACGGCCCCGGGACGCGGCCATGGAGCTCACCCGAATACTGCTGACCGTGGCGGATATGGCGCCGCGGTCGGTCGGCCCGCAGTCGCCGCTGCTGAGCGGGCGGGGCACGACCCGCCGCCTCGACATGACCTCCGTTCCGGTCGACGGGCTGCGCGCGACGGCCAGTGCCGCGCGGACATCGGTCAACGATGTCTTCGTCTCCGCGATGCTGGGCGGCGTGCGCCGGTATCACGAGCTGTACGGTGCGATCCCCGAGACGCTGTCGATGGCGATGCCGCTGAATATCCGTGGGACACGGCCCATTACGGGCAACCGCTTCGGCGGCCTGCGGGTCGCGGGCCCGCTGGCCGAGAAGGATCCACTCATCCGGCTCGCCGGAGTTCATCGTCTGCTCGCGCAGGCGCAGGCGGCCTTCGATCCCACCGGCCTCGACCTGGTCACCAACCTCCTCAATCGAATGCCGACGCCCGTGGTGCTGGAGGTCGCGCGCCGGATCGGGCTGAGCTTCGACCTGCAGCTGAGTCAGATCGCCGTCTTCGACCGGGGCTTCTATCTGTCGGGGGCGGCGATCGAGGATTTCTGGTGCTTCGGACCCGTACCGGGCTGTGCGGCGACCGCGATCATGATCTCGCGCCGGGCGGGCGCGTCGCTGGCCGTCACGGTGGATGCGGCGGCCGTCGACGATCTCTCCGCATTCATGCACTGTGTCGAGGAGAGCCTCATGGAGCTTCGCTAGGCGGGGGCGAGCCGGTGGCCGGCCCGCTCAGGATCATCGCGATGACCTGTGACCGGCCGGTCACCTTGAGCTTCATGAAGATCGAGTGCAGGTGATTCTTGACGGTCGCCTCGGCGATTCCGAGAGTCCGGGCGATGAGCCGATTGGTGAGCCCCTCGATGAGCAGTCCGAGGACCTGCTGTTCGCGTTTGGTCAGCCCCGCAACGGGAAAGTCGATTTCGACGCGGGGGCGCGGAGCCGTATATTCCCCCGGTCGAACCGATAAATGAATCGTTGGATCCACTTCGCAGTGGACGGCTGTTTCCTCGAGCTTCTTGAGGATGTCCGTCAGTTTAGCCAATTGGAAGGATGCCTCCCGGACCAGCTCAATGGTCGTAGCACTGGGCTCGAGAGAATCGGGCACAGGCGTCAATGTGTCACTCTCCTCCATACCGGGACTGCACCACAGGGGTGGAGGGGGCGCGAAGGCGGATCATGGAGTACTTCGGTTCAACAACGCACTATCACGACGTAATTACAATACTATTACGACACTACTATTGCGCAGTCATGATCGACGATCCAGGCCAGGCAACCCTTGAATAGCAGTCAAACCGTTTCGTATCGAACCGATTCTAGGTGTTCCGCTTGCCGAGCGGAAGCTATTCGGGGCAGCTAGATCGCCTAGATAAGTCGTAGTCCGCATCCTTTGGTCCGGATCGTATTTCGTATTTCCGTAAGGGTCGATGCCTGGTTATGTTGCAAATCGTGAAGAACGTTCCTATCGACGTGGCGGTGACGGGTGTCAGCTCCCTGATGCCGGGTTCGGCGGATGTCCCAGGTTTCTGGCGGGATGTTCTGGGCGGTCGCGACATGATGACCGAGGTTCCGCCCAGCCATTGGCTGCTGGCCGACTATCACGACCCGGATCCGCAGGCGCCCGACAAGACCTATGCCCGTCGCGGCGCCTTCCTGTCGCCCACCAGTTACGACCCGCTCGCCTACGGCACCCCGCCGGCCACCCTGCCCGCCACCGATGTCGCGCAGCTGCTGGCGTTGCCGGTGGCCGAGCGGGCGCTGCGCGATGCGGCGGGTGGCGGCGAGCTGTCCGAGGCGGTGCGGGAGCGGACCGGCGTGGTCATCGGCACCGGCGCGCTGGAGCTGCTGCTGCATATGGCCTGCCGGTTGCAGCGCCCGATCTGGCGTAAGGCGTTGCACGACAGTGGGATCACCGGGGAACAGGCCGAACGGATCTGCGACCGGATCGCCGACCACTACGTCCCCTGGCAGGAGGCGACCTTTCCCGGACTGCTCAGCAACGTCGTGGCCGGTCGCATCGCCAACCGGCTCGACCTGCACGGCATCAACGCCACGACCGACGCCGCATGTGCCAGCTCGCTGGCGGCGTTGTCGGCGGCGGTCGGCGAATTGCAGTTGGGCCGTGCCGATCTGATGCTCGCGGGCGGTGTGGACACCCTCAACCACATCACGATGTACATGTGCTTCAGCAAGACCCCCGCGCTGTCGCCGTCCGGGGATTGCCGCCCGTTCTCCGATAAGGCCGACGGCACCATGTTGGGCGAGGGCCTGGCGATGTTCGCCCTCAAACGGCTCGCCGATGCCGAGCGCGACGGCGACCGGATCTACGCGGTGCTGCGCGGCCTGGGCACCTCGTCCGACGGCCGGGGTACGGCGATCTACGCGCCCGTACCGGAGGGGCAGATGCGCGCGCTGCGCCGGACTTACGCGATGGCCGGCTACTCGCCGTCCACGGTCGAACTGGTCGAGGCGCACGGCACCGGCACCACCGCGGGGGATGCGGCCGAGATCGCCGCGCTGGCCGAGGTCTTCGCCGAGGCCGGGCCGCCGGGTCGCCGGTGGTGTGCGGTGGGCTCGGCCAAATCGCAGTTCGGGCATACGAAATCGGCGGCGGGCGCGGTCGGGATGCTGAAGGCCGTTCTGGCGCTTGCGCATCGGGTGCTGCCGCCGACGATCAAGGTGGATCGTCCCAATCCCGAACTGCGTCTGGAGGACGGCCCGTTGTATCTCAACACCGAACAGCGGCCGTGGGTCAGAGGTTCCGGCCACCCTCGCCGGGCTTCGGTGTCCAGCTTCGGTTTCGGTGGCAGCAACTACCACCTCACATTGGAGGAGTACGTGCCTGCGCACGGCGGCCGGGCCGCGTCGCGCATGTACCCACTGCCGTCCGAGCTCGTACTGCTCAGCGCCGGTTCGGCGGCCGAGCTGGTCGAGCGGCTGCGGCGCGGCGACCGAGCGGGGTTCCAGGCGGACGACCCCGCGCGACTGGCGCTGGTGGCGGAGCCGGACCGGATGGACGAACTCGCCGGGGAGGCTGCGGCGCGGCTCGCCTCCGGCTCGACCGAATCCTTCCGGACCCGGTCGGGCATCCAGTTCCGGAGCGGTCCGGCGTCGCCGGGCAAGGTGGCCTTCCTGTTCTCCGGGCAGGGCGCCCAATACACCGGTATGGGAGCGGATGTGGCGATGGCCTTCCCTCAGGCGCTCGCGGCCTGGGACGAGACGGCCGACCTGATGTTCGACCACCGGCCGGTCCACGAGATCGTCTTCCCGCGCCCGGTCTTCGACGAGGACGACCGGCGGCAGCTGGAGGAGACGCTGCGCGCGACCGAGTGGGCACAGCCCGCACTCGCGGTCCAGTGCGCGGCCCAGCTGCGGCTGGCCGCGGCGCTCGGACTGCACGCGGAGTTGCTGGCCGGGCACAGCTTCGGAGAGCTCGCCGCACTGCACGCTGCGGGCTGCTTCGACATCCACACCTTGGTACAGCTGGCCCGTCGACGCGGCGAACTGATGCGCGACGCGTCCGACCGGCCCGGCGGCATGTCGATGATCGGTGGCGATGCCGCACTGACCGCCGGGCTGATCGGCGACGATGCCGAGCTGTGGGTGGCCAACCTCAACAGCCCGGATCAGACCGTGGTGTCGGGAACCCTGGACGCCTTGTCGGCGCTGGAGATTCGGGCCGCCGAACAGGGCGTCACCACGCATCGGTTGAACACGTCGACCGGCTTCCACAGTCCCCTGGTGGAACCCGCGAGCGAGCCGCTGCGGGCGTATGTGGACGGGTTGACCATCACTGCGCCCGAGCGATCGGTGTACGGCAACTCCGACGCCGACCGCTACCCCGATGATCCCGACCAGATTCGGAAACGGCTGGTCCGCCACCTCAGTTCGCCGGTTCGCTTCGCCGAGCAGATCGAGGCGATGTACGAGGCGGGGGCGCGCGTATTCGTGGAGTTCGGCGCCGGTGCTGTGCTCACCGGCCTGGTGGACCGGATCCTCGGCCCCCGCGAACATCTGGCGGTGGCGCTGGATCGCAAGGGGCGCAACGGCGTAACCACGCTCCAACAGGCCCTGGGCGAGCTGGCGGTGCACGGTGTGGCCCTGGATCTCGCGGCGCTGCGGTCGGCGCCGCCCGCCGCGGCGCCGACCCCCGCGAACCGGATGACGGTCGAACTTCTCGGCACCAACTATGGAAAGCCTTATCCGCAGCCCGAAGACGAAGTGGAGATCTTGATGCCGAACCACCAGGCCGAGCCGATCCGGGTCGACACCGACCCGGCAATGCCGTCGCGGTCCGCCGCCGAATCCATCGAATGGCTGGGCGCGCTCCAGGAGATCCAACGGCAGACGAGTGAGGTCCACTCGTCGTATCAGCGTGCCTTGGCCGACGGCCATATCGCCTATATGCGTACCAGCGAAGCCACTCTCAACGGCATGGTCACCGCGCTGGGCGGCGCGCCCGCCCTCGAGCACACACCGATGCCGGTGCGTGAGCCGCAGCAGATACCCCCCGCAGTGGCGGCCGCCCTGCCCGCGGCCCCGCCGGTGCCCGAGCGGACCCTCGGCAATGGGCACTCCGCCGCGGCGCCCGCACGACCTGCCCCGATCGATCTGCCAAATGTCCCGCGGCACAGTGCGACCGAGCATCAGGACTTCTCGCCTGCTCCTGCGACTCATACTCCGCCGCCGCCCTCGGTGCCCGCGCCGGTCGCCCCCGCGCCAGCCCCCGCGGTCGACCTCGAGGAAACACTGCTGTCGGTCATGGCCGAACTGACCGGCTACCCCGTCGACATGCTGGGTACCGATATGGATCTCGAGCACGACCTGGGCGTCGACTCGATCAAACGAGTGCAGATCCTGTCGAGCATCCGGCAGCGTGTCCCCGAGCTGCCGAAGGTGGACCCCGCCGAACTGGCTCGGCTGCGGACGCTGGGCGAGATCTCGACCTACCTGCGCAGGCCGGGCGCCGGCCGGGAACCGGCGACCCAGACCCGGCACCGCGGCGGCAGCGGCGGGCACGACGACGAGGAGGGTGACTCACCGGCTCGTCCAGCGCGCCTGACGCCACAGCTGGTCCCGGTGTCGCCACCGGGTCTGACACTGCGAGGACTGCTGCGGGGCACGGTCGCCGTCACCGATGACGGTGGCGGCATCGCGCGGGCGCTGATCGCCAGACTCCGGGACGCGGGCGTCACGGCCGTGCTCGCCACCGAAGCGGATACGGGCACAGTCGTTTTCATGGACACCGTCGTCTTCCTCGGTGGACTGCGTCGCATCTCCACCCGGGACGAGGGAATGCGGGTGGAACGCGAGGCATTCCGGTGCGCGCGAGCGATGGCGTCCCGGATGACGGCGACGGGCGGCTCCTTCGTCATCGTGCAGGACACCGGTGGCGACTTCGGACTCGGCGGCAGCTATCCGGAGCGGGCCTGGGTGGGCGGACTCGCGGCACTCGCCCGCACGTGTGCCCGGGAGTGGCCGGACGCGGTGGTGAAGGCGATCGACTGCGAGTGCACGGGGCGCAGCCCGGCCGCCGCCGCCGAGGCATTGGCCGCGGAACTGCTCGGCGGCGGCTCCGCACGGGAGGTGGGACTGCGCGCCGACGGCAGCAGAACGCATCTCCGATTACGGCCCAGCGCACTGGTTTCCGGGCGCACCGACGAATTGATCGGCCCGGACTCGGTGATCGTCGTGACGGGCGGCGCGCGAGGGATCACCGCGGCCTGCGCCCTGGCGCTCGCCCGCGCTCGCCGACCGCGACTGGTCTTGATCGGACGAACGACACTGGACGAGGAGCCGGGCGATCTTCGAGACGCCGTCGACGAATCCGGAATTCGGCAGGCACTCGTCGCCCGCGCCCGCCGGGACGGTCGGCAGCCGAAGCCCGCGGCCCTGGAGGAGGAGATGCGCCGCGTGCTGGCGGGCCGGGAGGTTCGCCGCACGGTGGAGGCGCTGCGGATAGCCGGTTCCCCGGCCCGCTACTTCGCCGCCGACGTGGCCGATGCGACCGCACTGCGCCCGGCGCTGGAGCAGATTCGCGCCGAATGGGGCCCGATCACCGGACTCGTCCACGGCGCGGGCGTGCTGGCCGACCGGCTGGTCGCGGATAAGACGGATGAACAGTTCGACCAGGTCATGCGCATCAAAGCCGAGGGGTTCGGTGTGCTGTGTGAACAGCTCGCGGCCGATCCGATCCGGCTGGTCTGCGTCTTCTCCTCCGTCGTCGCCAGCTACGGCAATCCGGGGCAATGCGACTACGCCATGGCCAATCGGATTCTGGACCACCAGGTTTCGGCGTGGCGGGCGCGAGATCAAGGGGCCCTGGTGCGATCCCTGGCGTGGGGACCCTGGCAGGGCGGGATGGTCGGGCCCGAACTCGCCGAGCAGTTCCGGCGGCGCGAGGTTGAGTTGATCCCGGCCGAGGCCGGTGCCGCATCGTTCGTGTCGGAACTGACGACGGATTCGCCGGACGTGCGGGTGCTCCTCGCGGCCGGGGACGCGGCGGCCATGGATCCCGCCCCGGACGAAGTCACCGTGGAAATCGCGCTGAGCGATAAGTCGCATCCGCACCTGCGAGACCATGCGATCGCCGGACGCCGGATCGTCCCGCTGGCGATCATGCTCGACTGGTTTCTGCGGGCCGCCGCCGATGCCGAAGGCCCGGCGGAGCGCGGCACCGTCCTGCGGGACGTTCAGGTGCTCGCCAAGGTCACCGTGCCGGAATCGGGGCGCACACACCTGACCGTCCACACGCACCGGGAGGCAGGGGAGAACCTCCGGATCGAGCTGTCCGGTCAGTACGGCGAACGGCACTGCCAGGCAACGGTTTTCCCCGCCGCCGCGACCGCACCTCAGCCGCCTCGCCACGTCGAGGATCCCGTCGGGCTCAGCCCGGTGGACCGGGCCGAGATGTATGCCGGATCGGTCCTGTTCCACGGGCCGAGCTTCCAGGCGATCTGCGAGATCGAGGGAGCCACAGCGGCCATGGCCGCCGGCACGGTGCTCGGCGTACACCGGCTCGGCTGGCCGGTCGAGCCGTGGCGCATCGATCCGGCCGCCGTCGACGGCGCGATTCAACTCGCCCTGGTCTGGGCCGAGCAGGCGCTCGGCACGACGACCCTGCCGATGTCGGTCCGCGAGTGCCGTTTCCACCCGCTCCCATGGGACGACAAGCCGCTGCGCTGCGTCGTACGGGCCGTCACCGTCGACGACACCGTCGCTCACTGCGATGTCGTACTCACCCGGACGGACGGTACGACCGTCGCCGAGCTGTCCGGACTCGAACTCGTCGCACGTCCCCACTGACCCGAGCGCCATCCCCTTTCTTCGGGCCGAAGTATCCGGTGGTCGCGTGACCGTCCGCCCCTGGCAGCCCGATTCGGCAACCACCACCGGATGAACACCCGCCCGCTCGAGCACGGCATCGGCGCCGTCGAGCACCGCGGCGGGTGCGGAGGTGGCCCACCGGGCAACGGCGCCCGGGCGGATCCGGGATCGACATCGGCGTCGATCCCGGGTTCGACCCTCCGGAACGAATAACGGTCCCCCACCGAATATCGGTGGGGGACCATTGATTTCGCGTCGGTGACGCACCATTCAGGTGGTGCGTCGTCCTCTGCGCTGTCCGGAACCGTCTCGCACGACCGTCGGCCGCTGAGCGTCTTTCGCGCCGGTGGCCGATTTCCGGGCACTCGGTTCCGCGCTGTCCGTCACGGTCACGCTCTGCGCCGGCGGTTCTGTGCCGCGACGCGCGGCCTCGTAGCGGATGCCCGGGATGGGTAGCTGGTTCACGGCGAATTCGGAGAGCTGCCGCAGGGCCTGCATCCCGGGCACGGACCACCCCGCGCCCGCGCCGCCGCCGTCCAGCCGGGCCGCGATCTGCTCGAAATCCTTTGCGGCAGTGCGACAACGGGCGGCATATGTGGTCATGAAGGAGCAGAACTGCGCGGTGACGCCGGGCGCCCCGTGCAGATTGGTCTCGAGTTCCTCCAGCCGGTCGGCGCACTCCGCGAGTGTCGTGGCCGCCGCGGTCAACGGCTGGGGCCGGTCCGGGGCGGTCATTGCGCATCCCGGCGGGTCATGGTCACCAGACGCGGCTGCAGATCCTCGGGTGTGTTGCGGTGCAGGATATCCGATACGGTCCGCGTGTTCTCGATGACCTGCATGCCCGCCGGGGAGAACGTCTCGGTGTGCAGGATGCGCGGCGCGACCAGGGGATTGGTCAGCGCTTGTGAGAACGCGTCGATGGCGATGATCTTGGTGAGCAGTGGGCCCAGGATTGCCTGATCCGATCCGCCTTCCTCGGCGAAGAGTCCGACGTAGAGGTCGACGTCGTCCACGGACCGGTAGAGCTCGTGCAGCGCGCCGTTCACCCTCGCATCGCTGGAGATCTGCCGGAAGTCGTGGACCGGACGCATTTTCAGGTGTTTGCGGTAGGCGTTGTACGGCGCGAGCCGCAATGTGCGGGAGCGGGCGATGCTGGCCAGATCCGTGGGCACCAGGGAGGCGTCGGTATTGAACAAGCCGATCTGTCCGGCGCCCTGCCGCGATGCCTCCTCGAACGTCCGGGCCAATCCGGCCTTGGGCAGCAGCGGACCGGCGTACAGGGTCTGCGTGACGGGAATCTCCCGGCCGCCGACGACGAGCGCGGAGGGGATGAGGCTGTGCCAGCGGTAGACGAGATTGAACTCCACCGAGGCCCAATTCTGCCGCTGCCAAGGTGCTTCGGCCACATCGCGGCTCAGCTTCGGGGTCAGCTTGAATTGGAAATGGTAGGGCGTGATGTGGTTGATGTACTCATCCACCACCAGTTTGAGCAGCAGCAGGATCATGACATTGCGGGTCGTCTGGAACAGCCGCTCGTCATCCCAGGCGGGATTCTCCTCGGCCAGCACCCGCGCCAGCCGATTGTGCTCACGCAGGAACAGAACGGTGAGCATGGTGAAACCGATCTGACTGTTACCGCGGTCGCTGCCGACGGCGAACAGGGTGTCGCGCTGGGCCTTGCTGAGCTCGTTCCAATGGACCACGGACAACGCGGAGAATTCCTGTTTGATCTTGCCCTGTTCGCACAGGTAGGGCGGGAATTCGCCACCGTTGACCGATTGGCTCTTGAGTCGTCCGCCCTCGAAGGCGCGGAGTTGGTTCGTGGCATCGTCGTTCAGCCCGTACAGCTGATTGAGGTCGATGCTGTGGTTCGAGGAATTCTTGCGGGGATCCGGGGGAACATGGCTGTCGCTGCGCAGGAATCCGTCGGTGAACCATTGGGCGAAGTAGGCGAACATCACCGTCGAGCGCCGACACGGGATCATGCCGTTGTCCCGGGTGAACAGGGGTTCGGTCGCCTTGACCGACGGCCGGCCGGTCTCGGCGTCGGCGATCGGCGGCAGATGCCGCCCGCTGTAGGTGCGGTCGGTCAGCGAGGACCAGGAGGTGTACGACGCCATGGTGCTCAGCGGTTCGGGCCGGGGCGGCATCTCGCGGATCGCGGAATCGATGAGAAAGGTGTTGAGCGTCTCTCGCACCGGCGCGATGCGCTGGGCCAGATCCCACGCCGGCTTACCGTTCGTCAGGGCCAGATACCTGAGCCGGTTGGCGGCGCCGTCGGTGGTCATGCTACGGGCTTTCATTTCGCCATTCCTCCTTTTGTGTAACACAACGTCCATGGTTTTATCCGTGAACACGATTGTCGAACCTTTCTTCGTGTCCGATCATTCTCGTTTGTCGCTCTCTTTGTATTGTTTGTGAGCTCGACGGCGGCCCTGATCCGGCGATTCAGGATCCGAGCCGAAACGGCTACGGGCATCGCTCAACGCATTCAGTGTGACCACGGCCGGTGAGCAGGTCAATATTCGTGCTCTGCAACCTTGTATCCCTCCGGACCGGTCCGGTCCCATTACTTTCTTCTCATGGAATGGAGCATCGCACTGCCCAAGAATTGATTTCGGATGGATATTCCGCTCCGACGCCGACAGTGAAGGCCGTGCCTATGAGTACCGAAGTGCTGCCGCGAACACGATCGACCGCGCTCACCTGGAATCCCGATGGCGAGTCGGCGGTCTTCGCCGGGGCCGGGATGGTCGAGCTCGCGGCACGTATCCGTGAGCCGGTGTACATCGTGACCACCGATCACAGACCGGAGATCGGTGTGGCCGTCGGCGGTACGGTCACCGCGCCCGGTACCGGTCCGTATCGAGTCGCTGGGCTGCTGCCACCGCTGCATCCGGAGTGGTTGGGCGACCGGTCATTCGGTGAGACCCACGGGGCCCGCTTCCCCTACATAGCGGGCGAGATGGCCAACGGCATAGCCACCACGACCATGGTCATCGCCATAGCGCGGGCGGAGATGATGGGGTTCTTCGGCGCCGCGGGACTCGCGCCGGCGCGAGTGGCCGACGCGGTCGCGGAACTCGGTGCGGCACTGCCGGATCGGTCCAACTGGGGGGTGAACCTCATCCACTCACCCGCCGAACCGGCGACCGAGGAGGCCGTGGCCGATCTGCTGCTGGCCCATCACGTCCCGGCGGTCTCGCTGTCGGCGTTCATGGACCTCACTCCCGCGGCCGTGCGCGTCGCGGCGAGCGGGCTGACACAGGATGCGCAGGGCCGAATTCGCCGCCCGCGCAACGTCTTCGCCAAGGTCTCCCGGCCCGAGGTGGCCGCCCATTTCATGGCTCCCGCACCGGCGGAACTGCTGCGCGGACTGGTCGACCGAGGTCGATTGAGCTCGGCGGAGGCCGATCTGGCCACGCGGGTGCCGGTGGCCGAGGACATCACCGTGGAGGCCGACAGCGGGGGCCACACCGACAATCGCCCGCTGACGGCCATGCTTCCGGTCATCCTCGCATTGCGCGACACCCTCGCCCGCCGCCATGGCTACGACCGGCCGATCCGGGTCGGCGCGGCCGGTGGGCTCGGAACGCCCGGATCGGTCGCCGCGGCGTTCGCCCTCGGCGCCGCATACGTTCTGACCGGATCCATCAACCAATCCGCGGTCGAGTCCGGACTGTCCACCGAGGGCAAACAGATGCTCGCCGACGCGGGTGTCGCCGATGTGGCGATGGCGCCCGCGGCGGATATGTTCGAAATGGGTGTCAAACTCCAAGTTCTGCGCAGGGGCACCATGTTCCCCTTGCGCGCCGAGCAGCTCTACCGGATCTATTCGAACCACACCTCATGGGCCGCCGTTCCGGAGCGGATCCGGGCCAAGATCGAAAAGACATGGTTCCGAACGTCGTTCGAACAGGTGTGGGCGGATACCCGCACGTTCTGGCTGACGCGGGAGCCGGATCAGGTGGCTCGCGCCGAACGCGACGATCAGCATCGGATGGCCCTGGTCTTCCGCTGGTATCTGGGCATGTCCAGCCGGTGGGCCATCGAGGGGGAGAGCACCCGGCGCGGCGATTATCAGATCTGGTGCGGCCCGGCCATGGGCGCATTCAACCAGTGGACCGAAGACGGTTTCCTGGCCGATCCGGTCAACCGCTCCGTCGTCCAGATAGCCCGGAATCTGCTCGAGGGCGCCGCCGCGATTACCAGGGCGCAGCAATTGCGCAGCTGTGGGGTGGCGGTACCCGAGGGGGCCTTCGCCTTCGCCCCTCGTGATCTCTGCTGAAGACCGAAGTACCGAATTCAACCGATAGATAACCTGTTTGGAGGTCGATCGCATGACGAGTACGAAGACAGTGTCGGATAGCTATCTGGTGAAAGGCCGGTTCCGAACGGAGTCGCAGAATCTTTTCGTCGGCCTGGGTGAGCGCCCGTGACCTCGACCATTGTCATGAGCCCCGCCGTGGTCGAGAACCCCACGGCGCCAGCTCTTCCGGTGCGACGGCGGATGGATGTGACCGGCGTGAATCCGCTGCGGGCACGGCCACGGGTGCAGGAGCTGCTGTACCGCGAACTGCTCACCCCGGCCGATCTGATCGCACCGATCCTGGTGCAACCCGACCACCGGGATCCGGCCCGCTATCGGTACCTGCCCGGCGCGGTCTCGATCTCGGAGGTCGCCGGTCATGCCCAGCAGTTGCGTTCGGTCGGCGTGCGCGCCTGCAAGATACTCGTCTACATCGAGCACCGGACCCCTCACGCCGAAGATGCGTTGAATCCGGACAATCTGATGATCGCCGCCATCCATGCCGTGCGAAATGCAGTGCCGGATATGGTGATCGCCACCGAGGTGTGCGGATGCGCCTGGACCGACAGTGGTGAATGTGTGCTGCTGGGGTCGCGGGGGCGCACCGCGATCGACGCCACCTACGAACTCATGGCGCGGATGGCCGTACTGCACGCGCAGGCCGGTGTCGACATCGTCGGACCGGCGGCCGTGCTGGACGGGTCGGTGCAGGCGACCCGGTTCGAACTCGACGAGGCCGGATTCACCGACGTGGGTGTCGCACCCTCGGTGATCTTCGATTCGGCACTGTTCGACATCTACAAATCGGCGATGAACACCGATCCGGGCCGCGGCAACCGCCGCGGTTTCCAGATCGATCCCTCCCAGCTCGGCCAGGCCCTCGATCAGGCCGAACGCTGGATCGATGAGGGCGCCGATTCGGTGCTGGTACAACCGGCCATGACCTCGATCGACCTGCTCACCCGCCTGCGCGGGGTGATCAGGGCGCCGTTGATCGCGTTCAGCACCTCCGGTGAAGATCAGCTGTTCGCCACGGCGCCGATCGCGGTGCAACTCGAATACGCGCGGGCGCTCAAACGCGCCGGCGCGGACCTGATCATGACCTATGGCGCGCTCCGCCTGGCACGAGCGTTGGAGGACGGGCAGTGAACGATGAACCCTCGATATTGCCACCGCTGGTGGTGCAGGCGCAGAAGGCCGCGGCGAACGCGGGTTTCGCGATGTCGTGCACCAACCGGACCGGTGCGCTGCTGCGAACTCTGGCCGCATCCAAACCCGGCGGGCGGATTCTCGAACTAGGTACGGGGGCCGGTGTCGGCGCCGCATGGCTGCTGTCGGGCATGACGACCAATTCTCAGCTGGTCACCATCGAAACCGACCGTGCGGTGGCCGATCTCGCTCGCGGCGTGATCGGTCCGGATCCCCGGCTCACCCTGTCGATCACCGATGCCGACAGCTGGCTCGACGACTACACCGGCTCCGGTTTCGACATGGTGTTCGTCGACTGCCGGGCCGGTAAGTTCCGTCGCCGTGACGATCTGCTCGAGTATCTGCTGCCGGGCGGTATCTACATCGGCGACGATCTGCTGCCCCAGCCGACATGGCCGGTCGGCCAGCAGACCCGGGTCGGTCGATTCCTGGCCGAGATCCCGACGCAGTCGGGTTTGCGGGTGGCCCTGCTCAATTGGGACTCGGGCCTGGTGATCGGCACTCGAACCGGGCAGCGGTAAGGCCAGGCCCATGTCGCAGACGCGCGTCATCCGAATCGCCACTCGATGCAGTCCGATGGCCGTGGCTCAGGCCGAGCTGGTCGCCGAGAATCTCGCGAACCTCGGTATGCCAACGGAACTGGTCAAGGTCACCTCGGCCGGTGATCGGTGGATGGGCGACCTGTCGCGATTGGGTGGTAAGGGCGCGTTTGTGAAGGAGATCGACGATGCGCTGCACGAGGGGCGGGCCGATCTGGCGGTGCACTGCCTCAAGGACATTCCCGGTGACGCTCCCCTCCCCGCCGGGCTGGCCCTCGCCGCGTATCCACCGCGCGAGGATGTCCACGACGCGGTGATCACATACCTCGGCGTCTCGCTCGCCGAGATGCCGGACGGAGCTGTCGTCGGCACCAGCTCCGTCCGGCGCACCGCCCAGCTGCGCCTGCACTATCCGCATCTGACGGTGAAACCGTTGCGCGGCAACGTCAATACCCGCCTGGCACGGCTCGGCGAGGGGCATTTCGACGCATTGATCGTGGCGGTGTCCGGACTGTATCGGGTCGAGCAGCACCATCGGATCACCGAAACACTGCCGATCTCGACCATGTGCCCGCCGATCGGCGCCGGAATCATCGCCCTGGTGTGCCGAGCCGATGACACCGAGCTGCTCGAGCTGGCCGGACGGCTGGACGACCCCGACACTCATCGGCAGGCGGACGCCGAACGCGCCATGCTGCACGCCCTGCAGGGACACTGCAATTCGCCGATCGCGGGCCTGTGCACCACCGATGCGACAGGGCGACTGTCGTTGCACGGCAAGGTGTTCGACCTCGACGGCTCGCGAGGATTGGACTCCCACCATTGGGGAGTGCCGGAGGACCCCCAGGCTCTCGGCTTCTTCGTCGGCTCGGACCTGCTTCGGCAGGGAGCCCGTGCCCTCATCGACTCCATTCCGCACTGCGGAGTCTGATCAGCACTTCTGATTCTGTCGGTTTCCGTCGTGGGTGAGGATGTGGTGCGCGGCGGCGATCGTCGCATGGGTGGTGGGGGTGGGGCCGTGGTTGATGATGTGGTGCGCGGTGGTGGTGAGAGCCTCGGCGAGGGTCTGCAGGATCGTGGGATGGAGGTTGTGCAGGGGGCTTCTGATGGGTTTGGTCGTCGGCGATAGAGCCTCCTGTTCGGCCTGTTCGACCTGTTCGGTCTGTTCGGCGAGGGCATTCAAGTGGTCGGCGGCGTGGTACAGGGTGGTGATATCGGCATACCGCTGCAGCCAGTACTGGGATGGGTCCGAGTGCGGAAGTTGAGTGGTGAGGTAGATGCCGCGGCCGGGTTGTGTGGTGGTCAGTCCGTGGTCGCGGAGTTTGCGCAGGGCGGCGGCGGCGGTGGCCATGGCGACTCCGTAGGTGGTCATGATCTGGGTTTGGGAAGGGAGTTTGTCGCCGGGCTGATAGTGACCGTTGTAGATGGCGGTGATGAGGTCGACGGCGATTGCGGCGGCTGTGGCGCGGTTGGTCGGGGAGGTGGTCACGGTTGAAGATTTTAATTCAAGTGATCTAGATAGCTTGAATTCGCCGAGGGCCCGAACGAACCTTCACGGGAATTGCCGAACAAGTCCCGGGGAAATCAGACTCGCGGGGTCGCCGTGGCGGCCGGTCGACAACCCGATCCGATAGCGAGGAGTTGCTGTGGCGATGCATCTCGTCAATTGTCCGATCTCGGACGAAAGCGATCAAACCGACGTTCTGGAATCGCGACTGGTTGGTATCGATTGATTCGACTGCCCGGCCATGACCGTAGACCCTCCGGCCTATTTTACCGATTCCTGTGACAATTGGCCCAACTGCGATCCGTTGACTCCGGGGCCGCCCTTAACTAACGTGACTGCTAGACATTTCGCATTCCTGCGTCGCGCATATCTCTTCGAAGCCGCCGTCCGTTACTGCGCCGAATGCGGTGCTCCGGATAAAGCTGAATGCCTGAGCTTTTCGACTGATAAAGGGCATCGAAGGCACGCCATTCTCGGCCGACGAAATGCTGCGCCGCATTCCCATTTCGGACATCACCTCAGGAGGCCGATATGACCCATCCCGATCGCACGGACGCCGACGCCGCGATCCTCATCAAGCTCAGCACCAGAATTGCCGCACCGATCGAGCGGGTCTGGGCAGTGCATACCGATATCGACGCCTGGGCCAGTTGGCGTACCGATATCACCGAATCGCATATGGACCAACCAGTGGAGCCCGGCTCGAGTTTCCACTGGAGCACTCCCAGGCTCGCCATCGACTCGACGATCTACTCCGTCGACGCCCCGCACCGGATCCTGTGGGGAGGATCCGGACACGGCATCACCGGCATCCATCTGTGGACCTTCGAGACCGATGGCGACCACACCGTCGTGTATTCCGAAATGTCATGGGACGGTGAACCTGTCCGGTCCGATCTGGAGAATCAGCGCAACGGGCTGACCCACTCGCTGTCGTCGTGGCTCGACAAGCTCCGCGAAACAGCGGAATCCGCATCCTGATCATCGGCTCGGGGCTGGGCCGCCCGGTGTGGCGGCCCGGCCGAGGGAACGAAAGTGGTCGAGTGATAAGCATTCCCATGGCCGGTGCCCGGGCGGCCGCCGCCGGGGTATTGATTCCGGTAGCCGTCTTCTATCTCGGGCCTCGGATGTACGAGCTGGTCGCCATGCCTTATCGGCTCGATCGCGCGGTGGTCTCGGCGAGTCACTACAACCCGGCGCTCAACGAGATAGTCGACAACGAGAAAAGAACGCTGACGGCCTTCGACGCACTGGCCGAGGCCGAGGCGGCGCTGAAGAGTGTCCTGGTCACCGACGCGACGGTCGCCGCGGAACTCGACGAGCTCATCGGTCGGATCACCGGGGATCTGCAGGCGGTTCTGGACAGCGCCGCAACGAATGTCTCCGCCCTGATCACCGCACTGCGCACCCTGTCGGCCAGCGTCGGCGGACTGCAGAACCCGGCACGGGGCGCGACCACCGCACTCGCCGCCGATCGCGCCACCCTGGCCGCCGTCCTCGACGACGTTCGCCGTACCGCTGCCTCGGTGCACAGCGCTCGCGTCTCGGCCGAGAGTGCCGCCCGAGATCTCGACGGACAGTAGGGAGTAGCACTGTGAACTTCTTCGGACGACTCGGCGGGCCCGCCCGGCTGATCCTGTCGACCGCGGCGGCGGCCGTCCTCGGTGTGTTCATCTTCGTCATAGCCAACCTCGATACCCGCCTCGACAACCAACAGCGCGTCAACGAAACCAGCATCACCGCCTCCCGGAACATCGTCGACGTCAACGACAGGCTGACCAACCAGCTGCGGCAATTGACACAGCTGACCCATACCGCGCAGGACGCACTCGACGCCACCGCGGCGCTGCAACCACTGCTGGTGAAACTGCATGAGGCGATCACTCCGGCCGCGCGTCAGCTGGGCGCGAGTTCCGGGGGAGCGCAGTACACCAATGCCCAACTGGCCGACATCAGCGGCGTTCTCGGCGAGGTTCAGAATATCGTTGTGCCCCTGGTGTCCTCGGCCGATGCGTTCGGCGACCAGGGCAAACAGCTGCTCGCCACCGTGCGAGGGCTGGTCGGTGACCTTCAGACCGCCGTGACCGCCGCGCAGACCATCAACCGGATGCTTCCCCTGCCGGGCTGAGGCGTACCGCCTCGGCCCGTAGCGTTCCCGATCGTCGATTGGACCCACCATGCGCTACGACAAACGCCTGCTATGCACCTTCGTGACCAAGTGGATGGGGTGGCTCGCCGCTGTCCTGGCCGCGGTTCTGCTCGCATTGGTATTGGTTGCCATACAGAAAGGACTCCGAGTCCAACACAGCGCGCACACCGTGGTGAGCGACCTCCGCACCACCAATCAATTCTTCTCCCAGCGTGCCGACTTCAGCGCACCCGCCGCCGCGCAGCGGCAAGTGGAACAGCTCGAAGTCCTACTCACACAACTGAATACCACCGGCGCCGCGGACACCGACCAGCTCGCCGGTCTGCTGCCCGATATGCGATCACTGCTCGCCGCGGGCCAGGGTGACGTGACCATCGCAGGCCGGCTGCGAACAGTCGCGACCACCCTGCAGGGCGGCGCCGCGTCGTTACACCGGATCGCGGCGGATGCGAATACGACGGTCACTGGCGTCGACGATCAACTCGCCGTGGCGATCGATCTCGTCGGCCGATTGAATACCGAACTGCGCCGGACCACAACCAAACTCGCGCCGATACCCGCCCAGGATGCGATCATCCCGGCGCCCGGAGGTGCCCGATGATCACCGGGAAAGCCTTTGCCTCGACGGTGCTGCTGGTCGGCATCGCACCGGCGGTACTGCTGTCGGTCGCGCACGGTTTCGTTCCCACGCAGCGCGATCTCCGTGATCCACTCGGCCGCCCCTCGGCACTGAGCAATCAGCTCGTCGACTCCGCGAGCCAACTCGAAACGCTCGCAACGGGTCTCGTACCCAAACATGCCCAACTGGCCTCCGGCGCATACACTCTCGTACCGCTGTCGAACGACCTGGAACAACTCACCGGTAAGGCCGGCGAACTCTCCGGGCACGCGGCTGAACTCGACAAGTCCACGGCCACTGTGGTTTCGATCGCCGGACCACTGCCCGCCTTGCTGACTCATGTCGCCGACCGGGTCGACCAGATAAGCCCGGCCGTCGACGGGTTGTCGACCTCGGTGGGTTCGGTGGCCACCCAACTGGAAGCCGTCGACCACGGCCTGCTCACCATCCGGACCACGCTCGCCGCACTCGGTCCCAAAGCCGCCGCGATTGCCGCGACACTGGCCGACATTCAGGAAGAAGCCGACCACGTGCGTGAATTCGGTCCGCTGCTCGCCCTCATCGGGCCATGGATCAACGACCTCGATCTGCCGCCGCTGCCGCACAACTGATCCGACCACTCACCGTCACCCTGTGAGAAGGAACCGATGCTCCGTCTCTCCTGGGCGCTCGCCCTGTCCTTTACCATCTCGGCTCTCGCCGGAATCCTGATCCTCACGCGAGATCTGAGCGTAACCAACGACATCTTCAAAGATGGCGTCTCACAAGCGATCACCGTGGACCACACCACCGATGACGCATTGGAGGGTGTGACACACCTCGGTCCGGCAGACGCCGCGGTCAATCAGGGTATGCCCCAGGTAGTCGGCGTGATCGACTCGCTCTCCCGCGCCGACCACACCCTTGGCGACCTCGGCGACCAGCTGCAAGCGCTCGCCGCCGCTCTCTCATCCGCCGACGCGCCGCTCGCCGACATCCTCGGAGCGGGGGGATCGGCAACCGGCCAGGCCGATGCGGCAGCCGGTCAGGCCGCACAGATCGCGAACACCCTCGCGCAGGCCGATTCCCGCGCACAACAACTCGGCCGACTACTGGATCAAACGTCCACACTCGGCAAAACCATCGACTCGAAACTACGAGTGGCCCTACTTCTGCCGACGGCCGGGCCGTAAAGGACCGGTGAGGTAGGTCACGGAACTCTTCGGTCGTGTGCGTTGACCAATGCTACGGCGGTGTAGGAAGCTAAGCAATCGCTTGGCTATCTGTAATCCTCACATAGCAAAGGGGATCTCATGAACGGCACAGGGGTAAAATCGCGACAGATACGTAACATTGGCGCAGCTCAGCGGTTCCCGCGCTTTCCGGGGCTTGTCGCATTCGCATTCATCACATGTGTGTTCACCGCTGCGCCCGCTACGGCAATAGAACTGGATCCGAGTCCCGTCGCAGACATTCCCAGCTGCGCCGGCATCAAGGATACGTCGGGGGTACATGATGCGTCGGGCGCTGGTCCGACCAGGCTGTTCGCCGATAACTTCACCCCGCCGCAGCCCGAGAATTGGTGCAATATCCATTACGGCACCGATACTCTCACCGTCGATTCCGACGGCCTGACCTTCCACAACCCGCCGGACAGCGATACGGGTGTGCAATGGCGGTACGCCGAAATCGTTGGTATTCCAGCGTTTACGGCCGGACAGGCGATGAGCTATACGATCAAGGGGGCCGATCTCGGTAACCTCAACGGCTCGATGGCGTTCGGACTCTTCAATCGCTTCGGTGACCCGGCGTACGTCAGTCTGGCGATGTTCGTGTACCAGCACAGTTCCAGGTTTTCGCCGATTATGAAGCCCTTGCAGCCGATTCTCGACCCGACCACACTGGCCGTGCCCGACGGTTTCTTCCTGATAGTCCGTAAGGCGGGTACCGCGCAGCTCGCGCTGATTCGGCTGGATGAGAAGCTGTTGACCCAGGATCACCGGTACACAGTGCGGCAATCGGACCGGTCCGTCGAATTCCTCATCGATGGTGAAAGCCGTGGCATCTTCGACTACCCGCAGAATGCGGCCGATGCGGCGTATCCCGGAATGGCGAGTATGTGGCTGGACGATCAGTACTGGCCGGAGGATCTCGTACTCGGCACGAACGACAAATCGGAACCGAACACCGTGGAAACCGCAGTAACACTACGGTGTTTCGCGCAGACCGATTACGACGCCGGTGCGACTTCGGGAACCGATTGCCCTGCGGCGTGATCACGAGACGAATTCTCTGGTGTGCAGGGCTGCTATCAGACGGCGTGCCGCCGGTAGCGTCGTATCGGTCGTGGCTTGCGCGCCCCAGATGTAGCCGTCGGGGCGAACGAAGATGCTCTCGACGCCGTGCCGTTGGGTGAAGTCGATGAAAGTGCCCTCGACGTCTTCGAGTAATCCGGGTCCGATCGCCAGGACGGCGATGTTGTGACGATCCAATAAGGCGTCCAGCTCGGGGCCCGGGCGCCGAGAGGTCAGCAGCCTCATCCTCGGTCCAGTCCAATCGTTTGCGAGAGAACACCTTTCACCGCTTCGCAACATCGGTTGCACTGCGATCACACCGGCAAGGCCGGAAGTATCCTCGGCATCGAGGAACCCGTTCTTCAGTGGCGGGATGAGATTCTGGCGCACCGTTTCCATGCGGCCACTGTCCATCTCCGCCCGCAACCTACGGTCGCGCGCGGCGGCCTTGACGGGATCGGTTTCGCCGGCGATCTCGCCTAGTGACTTCGTGATCTCGGTCAAGACGCGGATATGCGGTTTTCTCTCGGCCTCGTAGGTGTCGAGAAGGGTATCGGGTGAGTGCCCGCGCAGGACCCGATCGAGCTTCCACCAGAGATTCGCGGCGTCGCGCACACCGGAGCAGAGTCCCTGCCCGAGAAACGGTGGCATCTGATGGGCGGAATCTCCGGCCAGCAGAATCCGGTCACTGCGCCACCGATCGGCCACGCGGGCATTGAAGTGGTACACGGCCGACCGCCAGAACTCGAGCGCATCGGGATCGACGTAGACCGACATGCGCTGGGTGACCTTGTCATGGTCGTGAAAGGTTTCGGGATCCTCTCCCGGCAGGATTTTCATCTCCCAGCGCCGCAGCGAACCGGAGCAGACGACATATGCGCCGGGCGCGTCAGGGAAACAGTATTGAGTTGTGCGCGGCGGAAGCGGTGTCGGGCGCCGTAGCCACGCATCGACCACGATCCACCATTCGGAGAAGCCCAGGTCGTCCTGTCCGATGCCCAGTCCCTCGCGTATCGGACTGTTGGCGCCGTCGCATGCCACCAGCCATCGACCTCGGATCGACTGGGGGGAGCCATCTTTCGCGTTCAGTGTCACGGTGACGCCCTCGGCATTCTGCGTGACGAGGGATGCCTCGTGCGCCAGATACTCGGTGACATTGTGGAAACGGCGGACCCCGCGTCTGAGCGCACGTTCGGCCGCCGGTTGGACGAACATGAGATTCGCAGGCCAACCGAGGGGATAGGGAGCCGGTGCGGAGTAGAGGTATTTGATCAGCTCACCGTCCATGCCGAGGAAATCGGTGCCGGTGTGGGGCTCGCAGCCCGCGGCGATCTCGTCGGCGAGTCCGATGCTCTGCCAGGTGCACAGCACCTCTTGGTCGATGTTGATCGCGCGCGGCTGTTCGAATATGCCGGGAAACATGTCCACGATGGCCACTCGATGCCCTGCTTGTCCCAGCAGATTGGCCAACGTCGCGCCCGTCGGACCGTAGCCGACGATGATGACGTCGAAAGTCATACTCTTTCCTTCCCCGCTGCCCGACGCTCCAGATAGTCCTCCAACGTCGGCGCTGTCCGCTTGATTCTGGGTTCCTGCCGGTCGGCCCCTTGAAATGGGGTGGCCTCGAAGTACCAGCTCGCCTGCCCCGGCAGCCCCCAGGGCTGCGCGCTGTCCTCGACCTGAACGACGTGCGGCGCCAACTCGGCGTCGATGGTCTGATAGTGACCGTCGAACAACTCGACGCGGTGGCCGTCCGGGTCGCGGAAGTAGGTGTAGAGCGCCCCAGCGAACGGATGGCGTCCCGGGCCCCGCTCGATCGTGTGGCCGTAACCGCGATCGCCGGCCATATCGCAGGCACGCAGCACCTGCGCCGGTTCGGATACGAGGTAGGCGAAATGGTGCAGGCGTGGGCCGGATCCGGTGAACAGCACCAGATCATGGGTGTTGCCTTTACGCCACAGGAAAGCGCCTTCGACATCGTCACCGGCCATCACCGCGTCGGAGATGCGGAAACCGAGTTCGGCGTAGAACGCGGTCTGCGCGTTGTTGTCGGGTGAGAACAGCTGATAGTGATCCAGGCGCTTGGCATAGGTCGCCGGAGCTGTGTGATCCCCGAAGCGGCGATCGACGACATCCATCGTCGCGCACAGCTCGACCGGTACCCCCACGACATCGCGCGTGCGCAGCGTACGTCCCTGATGCGGAACGTCGATCCAGTCGGCGGGAAGCCCTCGCTGTCCGAACCACGTGTGGGCCTTGTCGAGTTCGTCGTCGGTCAGCACGCGCATACCGATTGCCGTGCATTCCGGTCGCGCCTGCGGCGCGCACAGTTCGAGCACCAGCGAGTGATGGCAGGCTTCTTCAGCGGCACGCAGATAGCAGGCCTCCGGCGTCTCGTCCGACACGATCAGGCCCAGGACTCCCGAGTAGAAGTCACGCGAGGCGGCGAGGTCGCGGACAGTCAAACGCACGTGACTCGCGCGGGTGATGAGGAATGGCGGATAGAAGATAGCTTCTGGAAGTGTGGTCATCCGAGACTCCATCGTAGGTTTGTTCGATTATCATGGGACGATGCCCTGCAAAGCGGTCTTCCTGCGATGCGAGGGAAATGATCGATCAAAACACCTGAGACTCATATCGGTGATCTATCCGGAGGGTTCCGCCCATGGCTCACAGTTCGGCTTCGGCGACCAAGCGCACGCTTGCGAGCTCCACCCACGACGCGTTGCGCAAGGAGATCATCGCCGGGCAGATCGAGGCGGACTCGCGACTCAACATTCGCCACCTCGCCGCCCGGTTCGAGGTCGGCTTGGCACCCATCCGCGAGGCACTGAGTCGGTTGTCGACCGAGGGACTGGTCACCCAGACCGATCATCGTGGCTTCACCGTCGTACCGGTCAGCGTCGAGGAGTTGTGGGATCTGCATCACGCCCGTGTCCAGCTCAACGCATTGGCGTTGCGGCAGTCCATCGCGCGGGGCGACGCCGCCTGGGAAGAGCGCATCGTCGTCGCCCGCCACCGTCTGCTGCGCAGTAAACGACCCGCTGACGATGTGTTCGATCCGGAGGCGGATCAGTGGGCGATGGTGCACAAGGATTTTCACCATGCGCTGCTGTCCGCGTGCGAGTCGGCGCGGATCCTGCGTTACTGTGATCAGCTCTTCGATGAATGCGAACGCTATCGCCACATCGCCCGTCGGGTATCCACCGAGCGTCCGGGGGTGTCCGAAGAGCATCGAGCGATCGCGGAGGCAGCGATCGACCGCGAAGCGGACCTCGCGATCGAGTTGTTGACCGAGCACTTTCGCCGAACAGCCGAACGCGCCGAACAGGGGCTCGTCGCGCGTGCCGCAGGGAGCGTCACCGCGGCTGACTGACACGTCACGGCGTATGTCAGAACGCCTGGGGTGAAGATCCCCCGTCGAATCCGATGTTCTGACCCGAGATGTAGCCCGCGTGTTCTGCGCACAGGAAGGCGCAGACTTCACCGAATTCCGCCGGCTGTCCCAGTCGTCGAGCCGCGATGCTCTGGACCTGCGCGACACGTGCTTGTTCATAGGAAATTCCTTCCCGGACCATGGCTGCGCGAGCCAGCTGCTCCTGCCGGGGCGTATCCACCCGCTCGGGCAGCAGATTGTTGAGTGTGACGTTGTCCGCCGCGACCTCGAAGGAAATCGCCTTGACTGCCGCGGTCAACGCCGCGCGGGCGCTCGTGGACAACACATGATGCGGACGCGGGGTCAGAACCATCGCGGAGGTGATGTTCACGACCCGGCCGAAGCGGCGTCGACACATTCCGGGGACGACAGCGCGAATCATCTCCAGCGGCGCCATCAATTGGGCTTCCAACGCGATGGTCCAATCTTCGGTCGTCGTCTCGAAGAAACGCCGCGGCGGCGGCCCCGAGAGGTTGTTGACCAGAATGTCCGGATCGGGGCACAGATCGAGCAGTGCCCGACGGCCCACCGCCTGGGTTACATCGACAGCGACACCGGTGACATCGAATTCGGCCAACGACCGCAACTCGGTAGCCAAGCGATCGTCGTGACGTCCGCAGATGACAACGCTCACCCCCTCTTTCGCGAGCGCTGTGGCGCATGCCAGTCCGAGCCCGGACGTCGAGCCGGTGACGATTGCGCGTTTCCCCTTCAGTCCGAGATCCATGTCCATCCTTAGATCGACCATTTTGAGGTCATTGTAGTATGATCGATCATCACACTCAACGGCTTCGGATATCGATCATTAGCTCGCCCATCGATTGCCGCGCAGGTGCGAGCCGACAGGAAGGTGCGGCCATGCCACTGGATCCAGCTCTCGATGCCCTGATCAAACAGGTCGCGGCCGTGCCGACGCCGGCTACTCCGCTGACGCTTGCCGAGCAACGTGCGGAGCGGCGACAGCTGGCGCTGGCCGTGGCCCCGAGCCCGCCGCTCGCGGTCGGCTCGGTCCGCGACGACACCCTGGCCGGGGTGCCGGTGCGGATCTACTCGCCCCAGGCGACCAGCCCGATGCCGACCGTCGTCTACTTCCATGGCGGCGCCTTCGTCTACGGCGACCTGGACCTCTGTGACCAGATCTGCCGCCGACTGTGCCGGGACGTGCGCGCGGTGGTGGTTTCCGCGGACTACCAGTTGGCGCCGGAACATCTCTACCCCGCCGCACACGACGACTGCCTGGCGGTGACCCGCTGGGTCGCCGAGCACATCGCCGACTACGGTGGCGGGAATCTCGCGGTCGCCGGAGACAGTGTGGGTGCGAATCTGGCTGCCTCGGTAGCTCTCTGCTGCCGGGACGAGGGCGTGCCCTTGGCCGCTCAGCTGCTTGCTTATCCCAGCGTCGACCTGTCGGGCCACACTCACTACCCCTCGCAGAGCATCGACATCACCGGGAATCTGATGAGCCCCACCGAAGCCGCTGAATGCGCCGAGGTCTATCTCTCCAGCGACCCCACCGCCGGGGACCGCGCCCCCGCCTCACCGCTGCTGGCCGAGGACTTCACCGGCCTGGCCCCTGCCGTGATCGGCACCGCCGAATTCGACCCCGTCCGCGACGAGTGCCTCGCCTACGCCGACACTCTCACCGCCGCAGGCGTACCGGTCATCACCCACGTCTACCCCGGACTCATCCACGGCTTCCTCAGCCTGAGCACCATCTCCCCGGCCGCCGACAAAGCCACCGCGGAGGTGTACGCCGAACTCGCGGCACTGCTCGCCGCCTGACAGGCCGGGACCGCGAGCATGTGTCCGTCCCGAATTCGCATCACACACAACATCTTTGACATATGTATTCGAGTACATCGAATGGTAATTAGCCTTTGGGTAGCGGTTGACCTGTCGCTGGTTGTTGTTTGCTGGTAATGGGTTGGGAAAGAGATGTTTTCGTCCGTGCATGTGGGGGAGCTGAATTCGGTCGCTATGTCCGGCGCTGTTGCTGAAGACCTGCTGTGACTCTTCTTAGAAAGGCGGAAACACGGTCTGCTGCTGTTTCACCAGGATTTACGGTGGATGCGACGGTCGGATAGATCGTCGCTAGTTCGAACAACTTGAAGGAATTTTGGTGAAACGCAAGGTAATCGGTCGCGTATTCGCGGCGGTAGCGGTGGGTGCGATGATGACCGCCTCGTTCGCGGGGACGGCGAGCGCCGAAGCGGTGGTGCCGATGCATCAGGATTGGCCCGACTCTCACGATTGGCGCGATCCCGGTGCTCCCTGGGGCGTGGACCGGCACTGCGACCGTCACGGCTTCTGGCACGACCACGACCACGATCAGTTCGGTCACCCCGATGGACGTTGTCACCCGTGGTGACATCGACGACGAGTAGGTGAGTTCCACACACCCCGTCTGATAGCGAGGCACTCTGAGCCCGCATCCGCGGATTCGGAGTGCCTCTGCGTTATCGGTGATCAGTCGCGGGAGGCGCGGCGAGCCGTGCCGCGGTGTGCGGGGACGGTGGTGGGGTCCTCCGGCCACGAGTGTTTGGGGTAGCGGCCGCGGAGTTCGGCGCGGACCTGTGGCCAGCCGGTGCTCCAGAAGGAGGCGAGGTCGGTGGTGACGGCTACCGGCCGCTGGGCCGGGGACAGCAGGTGCAGCAGGATCGGGATCGTGCCGTCGGCCAGTGCGGGTGTGTCGGTCCAGCCGAAGACCTCTTGTACTCGCACCGCGAGTACCGGGCGTTCGGCGGAGTAGTCGACGCGAATTCGGCTGCCGGAGGGCACTTCCAGGCGTTCCGGGGCGAGCTCGTCCAGACGGGCGGCCGTCGGCCAGGGCAACAGGCGGCGCAGCGCGTGGCCGACGTCGATGCGTTCGAGGTCGGCGCGGCGACGTGCGGTGGCGAGTTCGGGGCCGAGCCAGGCGTCGATATCGGCGAGCAGCGATTCGTCGTCGACCGGCGGCCAGGGCGCGCCGAGCGCGCGGTGCAGGAAGTCCAGGCGCTGGCGGAGTGTGAGAGTGTCTGCGTCCCAGCGTAATAGGGCGAGCCCGGTCGAACGCAGGCCAGTGCGCAGTGCGGTGGCGATCAATTCGGGATTCGGGTCGCGTAAGGGCCGCTCCGACAGGACGATCGCGCCCAGTCGCGCCACGCGCCGGGCCGCCACGTCGCCGTTGACCCAGTCCACCTCCTCGGCCGTGGTCAGCAGGCTCGGGGCCGCGCGCCGGGCCAGCTCCACATCGGCGTTGGCGGCCAGGCGAATACGGCCCTCGGACCGGCCCGGATCACGCACGGCCACCGCGACGGCCAGCCATTCCGAATCGGCCAGGCCGGAACCGGGCGGCAATGTCACCGCCGTACCGCTGGCCATGAGGTAGCTGGCCGATCCGGGGGCGCGGCGCCGGGCCAAGTGTTCCGGATGAGCAAGCGCGACAACGAAAGCCGGATCGTCCTCGCCCTCCGCTGTGCCGTCCACCAGCCGGGCGAGTCGCCCCACCTCCCGTTTCCACCGCGGTGGGGATTCGCGGCGCAGCGCGCGGAGCGCGGCCACCACATCGACTCCGGGGGCGAGGGTGTCGTCATCGAGGAGTGTGACCACCTCCGCCGCGGTCCTCGCACCGACCGCACCGGCACCGTCGAGTAGGGCGCGGGCGAGTCTGGGGTGCAGGCCGAGCGCGGCCATCCGCCTGCCGCGGTCGGTCACCGTCGCGTCCTCGGATACGGCTCCCAACGCCCGCAACACTTCTCGGCCCGCGGACAGCGCACCTGCCGGCGGGGCATCCCACCACGTGAGGCCCTCGCCGTCGGGCGTACCCCAGCAGGCGATTTCCAATGCCAACCGAGTCAGGTCGGCGGTGCGGATCTCCGGTTCGGGATAGGCGGGCAGCGTGGCATGTTCGTTCTCCGGCCAGCACCGCCAGACCCGGCCCGGCCCTTCGCGACCCGCGCGCCCCGCACGTTGGTCCGCGACGGCCGCCGACACTCGGACCGTCGCCAGCCCGGACATTCCGCGCCGGTGATCGGTGCGCGGCACGCGCGCCAGCCCGGAGTCCACCACCGCGCGTACTCCGGGCACGGTCAGGCTGGATTCGGCTACCGCGGTGGACAATATGATCCGGCGCCGCGCACCGTGGGCCAGCGCGAGGTCCTGCGATGCCGCCGAGAGCCGCCCGTGCAGGGGAACCACATCCACCTCCCGCAGCCCGGACAGCAGCTGCGAAGTCCGCCGGATCTCCGCCGCACCGGGCAGGAAGACCAGCACATCCCCGTCGGTCTCGGCCAGCGCGGTCCGCGTCGCGCGCGCCACCTGCGCCTCGATCTTCTCTCCCTTGATCGGCGGCACGTACGCGATATCCACCGGATATGTTCGCCCCCGCACCTCGAGCGTCGGCGCGGGCCGATCGTCACCGAGCAAGTCCGCCAATCGATCCGCGGCCACCGTCGCCGAGGTGGCCAGCACCCGCAGATCCGGCCGCAACCCACCCCGCGCATCCAGCAACAACGCCAGCAGCAGATCGGCGTCCAGATGCCGCTCATGGCATTCGTCGAGCACCACCACATCCACCCCGGCCAATTCCGGATCGCCCTGCAGCCGCCGTACCAGCAGGCCCGAGGTCACCACTTCGATCCGGGTGCTCGCGCTCACCCGCCGATCGCCGCGTACCGAATAGCCGACCGTGGCCCCGACCTGCTCGCCGAGCAATGCCGCCATCCGGGCGGCCGCCGCCCGCGCCGCGAGCCGCCGCGGTTCGGCCACCACCACTCGCCCGCTCGTCGCCGCGGCCAATGCCAACGGCACCAGCGTCGTCTTGCCGGTCCCCGGCGGCGCGACCAGCACCGCGGTACCGCGCGCGCGAAGTGTGTCGCGGACCTCGTCGAGGGCCGCGCGGACGGGAAGGTCAGGCAGTTCGGGCAGTTTCATCGCCCGACCAGTGTGCCGGTCCGGCCCGCGGGTCCCATCGCGCGGCCCACTCGGCGCCCTCGACCTGTCAGTGGCTCGAACCCTCGGCCAGCGTCAGCTTGAAACCCACATGGCTGGCCTGGAATCCGAGCTTGTCGTAGAAGCGATGGGCGTCTGCCCGGCTGGCGTCGGAGGTCAATTGCACCAGGGCACAACCGCGTTCGCGGGCCCGCCGCACACACTCCTCGATCAATCGCGATCCCAGACCCATGCCACGTACCGACCGATCCACGCGTACCGCTTCGATCTGCGCCCGCACCGCACCCTGACGGGCCAACCCGGGCAGATAACTCAGCTGCGCCGTTCCCACCACGGCACCGTTGTATTCGGCAACCAGCAACTCCTGCCGCGGATCCTCGTCGATGTCGGCGAAGGCGGATCGATACGGGCGCAGATCGTCCGGAGATTCGCGCGTGCTGCCCAGCGCGTCGTCCGCGAGCATGGCCACGACCGCGGGGACGTCATCGATCGTCGCGGACCGAAAGGTGATGTCGTTCATGCCTGGATCACATCATGCGTCGATTTTCAGGATGGCTCGGCTATGCGAGCGAGCGCCGCAGGAAGTCCAGCTGCAGGCGCAGGAGATTCTCGGCGACCGACTCCTGCGGGGTCATATGCGTGACGCCGGACAGCGGCAGCACTTCGTGCGGCCGACCGGCGGCCAGCAGCGCCGAGGACAACCGCAGAGAGTGCGCGACCACCACATTGTCGTCCGCGAAGCCATGGATGATCATCATCGGCCGGTGTGGCTCGGCCGCGTCGACCAGGCCCGCGTCGTCGATCAGCGAATTGCGCCGGTAGACCTCCGGCTGCTCGTCCGGGTGGCCGATGTAGCGCTCTTGGTAATGGGTGTCGTACAGACGCAGATCGGTGACCGGCGCACCCACCACGGCCGCGTGGAAGACGTCCGGGCGGCGCAGCACCGCGAGCGCCGCCAGATATCCGCCGAAGGACCAGCCGCGGATGGCGACCCGGTTCAGGTCGAGAGGGAAGGCATCGGCGAGTGCCCGCACCGCGTCCACCTGATCCTCGAGGACGACCGCCGCGAGGTCGTCGCGGATGGCTTTCTCCCAGGCCGGGGAGCGACCCGGAGTGCCGCGGCCGTCGGCGACCACGACCGCGAATCCCTGGTCGGCGAACCACTGCGAGGTCAGATGCGGATTATGCGCGGCGACCACCCGCTGGCCGTGCGGACCGCCGTAGGGATCCACGAGGACGGGCAGTGGGGTCGCGCCGTCGTGATCGCGGGGGAGCAGCACAGCGCACGGGATACGCCGGGCGCCCGCCTCGGTGAGGGTCACCCTCGGGGACAGACCGGGATCTTCCGCATACGAGGCGATCGTCGCCACCCGCGTCCCCTTGCGAAGCACCTGTACGTGGGTGCCCGGCCGCTCGAGTGTGGCGGACACCAGCACGGTGACGCCCCCGGCGCGCACCGCCGAGTGCACGCCCCGCTCGCGCGAAACACGCTCCAGGCCAGCCTCGTTGACGCGATAGACGTGCACCTCGCCGGTCTCGGGGGCGGCGGCCTCGGCGCCCGCGGACGCGGTGACCAGCACGTCGTCCCGCCCGGCGTCGAGTACGGCGCGCAGGTGCAACCGCGGGCCTGTCAGTGGGCGTTCATCGACCACGAGGACCCGTGCGCCGTCCTCATCGGCGATCCGCACGAGGTCTCCCGACGGGCTCCAACAGGGCGTGCCGGGGAAAAGATCCAGCCACACCGGATCCTTCTCGGCGTGCACGATCCGGGTCGCGCCGGTCTCCGGGGACACCGCCAGGGACAGCTGACTGCGCTGATCGCGCGCCTGGACGAGCAGCAGCGGATCACCCGCCTTCGACCAGTGCACATGCGCGAGATACGGATAGCGCGCCCGGTCCCAGACGACCTCCGTGCGCACCCCGTCCAAGCCGATCACGAACAGCCGCACATCCGCGTTGTCGGTGCCCGCCGCCGGGTAGGCGACGCGCTGTGGATCATGCTCGGGCCGGGCCGGATCGGAGATCCACCAGCGCCGTACCGGCGTATCGTCCACGCACGCGACCAGCACCCGCCGCGAGTCCGGTGACCACCAGAAGCCCCGGGAGCGGCCCATCTCCTCGGCCGCGATGAACTCGGCCAGCCCATAGGTGACATCGGCCGATTCCGGCTCGGCGAGCGCCCGCTCGTCGGTGCCCTCGGCAGTCACGACCCGCAGCGCACCGTGCGCGACATAGGCGACGTGCCGGCCGTCGGGGGACGGGCGCGGGTCGATCGCCGGTCCGGCGGCGGGAAGCTCACGTGCCGTGCCCGTCCGCAGCTCGGCCGCGAACAACCGGCCTGACAAGGCGAAAGACGCCAACTCCACGGCCTCGTCGGTGGCGTAGCCGACGATCCCGGCACCGCCCTCGCGGCTGCGTTCGCGACGCGCGCGCTCCTCGGGCGGCAGATCCTCGGCCGCACCGCCCAGCAGGACTCGGGGGTCGGCCGCCACCCGCTCCTCGCCGAGCGCCATATCGAGAACCCACAGGGAATTCGCCGTATCCGTACCGGAGGTAGAGCGCAGGAATACGACTCGCGCGCCGTCGGGCGCCACGGTGAAAGCACGCGGCGCGCCGAGCGTGAATCGCTGGGTGCGAGCGCTCCGGCGGGGGAAGGAGTCGGTCGTCGTCGACATGCTCCGACCTTACTGGCCCTGCCGGAGAAACTTCCAGTCGCCCGGGACTTCTTCTGCCAGTGAGTGTTTCGTGCTGGAGAAGGCGACCGGGGATGCGGTGCCGTTCCAGGACGGCCACCGATCCGGCTGCGCGATGTCGGTGGCTTCGCCGGGCGCGCGAGCGCAGCACGGCGAATGTATATCCGCAGGTAGGGGAGATTCATCGCCCGCGATGTTCGTGATGGTAGCCACAAACCACCCGTTTCACCGTAGCGTTCGCCGACAGTTTGCCGACAACATCCCCGACACCTGAAATCACCGGTGGATGCGCAAGACGGTTGCCCAGCAGTGCAGGGCAGCGCTACCGGTGGAATTACCAATAGTTCGCCGACGCTGCTATGGGTCGGCCGAAGAGGAAGAGGAATCGAGAATGCGGAAACTGACGATCACCCTGGGGCTCACCGGAGCGCTGGCCCTGTCCGGTGCGGCCGTGGCGCAGGCGTCGCCTCCCGGTCCGTCGCCGGACTGGAGCAAGACGAGCCCGGTATGCCAGGTTCTGCACGAACCGATCTATCAGTTCATGATGCACAACCCGCCGCAGCTGTCGTTCCTCAACCTTCCCGCCACGATGCTGCTGGTTACCATCTGCTCTTGATCGGGGGCCGAAACCTGCTGCCCGGCCGGGCATTTCGTTCGAGTGTGCTGCGGCCGGGCCTGCGGGTCTATCCGTTCACGACCCGTGAACAAGCACCGACGACACCTCGGCGGCCCACTGCCACGGGGCGGAGGTGCCACCGGGCAGGGAGTTGAAGTACTCCCAGCCGTCCACACCCGCGAAGTCCGGATAGCGCTGAATCAGTTGGCCGAGAGTCGATTTCAGGATGCTCGGGTCGACGTAGCCGCTGCCGCAGTTGGCCGGGTTGGTCAGCGTGCCGGCGACTACCTTGCTCGCGGGCACCACGCCGTGCCGAATGATATCGTCGTAGCCGGAGGTCGAGCTCAGATCGCCCCAGCCGCAATAGAACTGGGTGTTGAACCACGAGATTTCGCGACCCTTGTCCCGGTACAGCGCGTCGTAGTCCACTCCGGACAGGCCACCGCCGCCGCTGAGTTCGGGCGCGACCGGCGCGAGCGTGACGAGGAAGCCCGGCCCGAAGTCCGCCCGCAGCGCGTCGATCACCCGCTCCAGGCCGGGAAGCGACATCGACTCCTCGACGTCGAGGTCGACGCCGTCGAGCCGGTAGGTGGTGACCAGGTTCTTCAACAACGGGTAGTAGGTGGCGAAGTCGGTGTCCAACCGCTGGAAACTGCCCCGCCCCGCGCCGCCGAGCATGGCGATGACGCGCACGCCCTGCTGCCGCATGGTCCGCAGGTCGGTCCACATCTGGGTGTATCGCGGCGAATTCGGTGGATCATCGTTCAGGTGCACCACGCCGTTCGCGTTCAGGTGCACCGCACCGACGATCAGGTCGGTGGTGCCGGTCCGATGCGACGTCAGGTCCAGCGGCGATACGTACCGCCCGTTGTCGTACTGGGTCTGATAGTAGAGAACGACGTGCCGGCCGGTGGCCGCCTGCGCGGTGGTGGCGCCGAGTAGTGAGAACAAGACGATCAGGACCGAGCCGAGCGCGATACCGAGCTTCCTCATCCCGCGATGCTAACAGCCGTATTTTGTTGTGCCTCAGTCCAATTGATCGTGCGATAGATCGCACCCCTATGAGCTGCCGTCGTATGCCCGGGCCTGATATCGGAGTGCGGTTGTGCCAGCCTCCGGGAAGCTCTCAGCGGCGCGTGGTGCGCAGGCAGCGGCAGATCATGGGTACGTCGGTGCGGGTCCAGGGCTGGCGGTCGAGGAATTCCCGGACATTCCGCTCGAGTCGGTCGCGCTGGTCCGGTGGCAGTGTGATCACGCCGCTGTAGGTCGTCAGGAGACCGGCGATCTCCTCCCGCGTCATCGGCAAAGACCATGTCACCGTGTGGGTTTCGATGGGGGAGAACGGGGCGTCGGGCGGGAACTCGATCGTGCGGTTACGACCGCCCGCGGGGCGGTCGGCCTCGCGCGATGCCGCGGCCAATTCGTTGAGCTCGGTGATCCAGGGCACGCTGGGGTCCCGGTGGTTCCAGATCACGCCGAGCACGCCGCCGGGGCGGAGCACGCGCGCGATCTCGGGGATGGCGAGCTCGGGGTCCAGCCAATGCCAGGCGGCCGAGATCAGCACGGCGTCGACCGAGGCGTCGGCGAGCGGGATGTCCTCGGGACGGCCGACCAGTCCGAGGGCCTCGGGGCAGCGCTCCGCCACGATGTCGAGCATGCGCTGATCGGGCTCGACGGCGATGACCTCCGGCACTCGGCCGATCAGCTCGCGCGTGACGGCACCGGTCCCGGCCGCGAGGTCGAGGACCGTCTCGGCGCCAGGGGGTAACAGCCAGTCCAGCGCCTCGATCGGCGGGCCCGGACGATACCGGTCGTAGTCGGTCGCGACCGACCCGAATGACAATGCACGCGAATCCCGATCTGCCACAATTGCAGCGTAACCCGTCGTGGCTCGATACCTACCCTTGCGGTCTGCTGCGCCTGGCCACTTGGAACTGTTCGTACGGCCGCATCGGCTGCACCGGGCGTAGGAACCGGTAGGTGCATTGTATGACCGCGCCGGTCATGGGATTTCGCAGCAGGACCACGTCGTCGTTGGTCTCCGCTTTGGTGAGTTCGGTAGCGAAGAATCGCGTGAACGCTTTCGGCGACTGCGAATAGCAATAGTTGAAGATTTCGTCGAGCCGCTGCTGGGGGACGAGTCCGGGGCCCATGACCCGCAGCAGGTATATCAGGCGAGTGGCGACGGCCTGCCAGTTGACCAGAAGGTCCTGTGCGGGCTTGGTCATGACCCATTCGACGAGGTTCGTGGGTCGCGGCGAGTCGTGGTCGGCCGGAGCGAGGGTGGGTACCACTCGGCGTGCGATTCCGTTGGCGGCCAGCACATCCAGGTGCGGGAAACTGAAGTAGTAGGCGGGATTCGCGATCATCTCCAGATGGTCCAGATCGTCGTCGTTGACGGTGGGGGGCCAGGTGCCCACCCGAAGCGTATCGATGTCGTTGAGCGCCAGCGATGCGACCTTGCGCAGCATCCAATCGGGCAGATCCAATGCATGACACCAGGCGACCAGGCTTTCGGTGCCGGGGTTGCGCTGGCCGGCCTCCCACTTTCGCAATGACGACAACGTCGTCGAGGCCGCGAGCGCCACCTCTTCCTGGGTCAGCTCCAGCGCCTCGCGCCGTCGGCGTAGGTAGACACCGACCTCCGGACGATCACATGTCCACGAGATCCGGTCGGCCCCGGGACGTTCCCGGACGGGCGGGACCGGACGCTCGGATCGGCGGGGTGCGGACGTGTGGTCGGGCTCGAGTAATGAAGGTGCGGCAATCTGCACGGGCCAGCCTTTCTCGATCATGACAACGCATCCACTTCGCAGAGCGACATATATGTGACGGATCACAGAAAGTTACGGTGACCTCCGTCACGTGAGTGCCGGGTTTGTGTAATTAACTTCGGCGACACCGGAAGTTCACCATCCGTCGTGCATTTGGACGGGGACCGGGACAATTTGTGTTACTTCAAATCCGATCGTTGCTGTGTTCGAGGTCTGAGGCAATCGGAAATCGTTTACTACCAGCGTGTTTCGTGTTCCTTCGGCTGGAGTGCCGGACTGATCGCCCGCTCCTCAATGTGGGTTGCCAGGCGATTGCGATGGTCAGTCTCGGTCGATGTCATGTCCCACCGTCGATGCCTGGAAGCAGCGTCGAAGTTGGGAAGAAATGCCTGATCCAGTTGATACGGAATGGGGTTGAGCGATTCGAGTCGGTTGTTTGCTTCTTCGTCGCTGTACGTGTCGGGGGTAGTCGACGGATCTGTTGGTCGGATTTGCGAGCCGGTCCTCTGTCCTGCACAGTCTTGCTCGCATCGAGGATTTCGATAGACCAGACAGTCGGTCATTGGTTCACGTGCCCAACCGGGCCGAGGACGAGTTCACCGCGACGGCTACCGCCGGGCGAGGCGACTCGTCACCCGAGTAGAAAGCAAGACCTGGTGCCACTTTCGGAAAACGACGGACCCGACCGGGGCCAGTCGGAGGCGACCGAGATCATCGGCGTCCCTGGTGATCTCGTCAGCCCCAAGGGCGAGGAGCCGGTGTCATTTCTGCGGCGGGGCTGGGGGCGGGTCACCGACCAGGTCGCGGCGGATGACATTCGCCGATATCTGCCGTATGCCGCTGTCGCGGCCGCTGCGATCGCCGCGGTGATCGGGGTCTGGGCTGTCGGTGGGCCGAAACCGGCGAAGACCAGCGCGGTGGGGGATACGGCTTCGACGTCGGAGCTGTCGCACACCTTCGACGACATCGCCGCATTGGTGCCGGGCGTGCCGACTGGGCCCGGTGCGTTGGCCGGGACCCCTGCCGATGTGCCACTTCCGGTGGCGGAGGCGATCTCCGACGCCGAAGACCCCGGGCAGGAGATCGCTCCTGTCGCGGTGACGGCCCCGGCCGAAACCGTTGGCGGCAACCAGGCTACGACCGAGACGGTGACCCAGACCGAGACCGGCCCGCCGTCCACGATCACCGAAACGTCGACCGTGACCTCGGTCGCTACGCCCTTGCCGAGGTTCTCGCTCACCGCCAGTGCTTCTGCTTCGGTGCAGGTGAGTTATCAACCGGGAATCGAACTCACGCAGAGTCCGGCCGGTACTCCGTCGACCGTCACCGTGGTCGTCACGGCCGATCCGCCGTCGACCGCGACCGCCGTCGCCCCATCGGAAACCTCACGCCCGCAAGTGAAGCCGACGACACAGCAGCCGCAGCCGTGCCGAACGGCGGCAGCGACCTCGAGCGGGAAGAAGTCGACGACACCCGCGCCGACACCGACTGTCGCACAACCCCCGTCGGTGACCCGGACGCCGCAGACGACACCCTCGGCGAAGCCGACCACCACATCGACCACCCGCACCTCGACTACGACCACGTCGACTACCACCACATCGACTACGCCGCCCGCGTGCAGGTGACGGTGACCGACACATCTCCTCGATTCCGCCTGCGGCGCAACGCAATAGTATTGTCGTCGATCGTGATGGTCGCCGTATTCGGTTGTGGCCGAGAGCCGCAGCGTTCGGCGCCCGGTCCCGGCGATCCGCTGCCGTCGATTCGACTCGTCGCGGCGAATCGGCATGCCGATCCGTTACGCGAATGGGCGCAGCGCCGAGCCGACAAGTACGGGATTCCCGCTCGGGCGCTACAGGCCTACGGATACGCGACCGTCGCACTGGCGCAGACGCAACCCGCGTGCCATCTCGGATGGACCACGCTCGCCGGCATCGCCCGGGTGGAAAGCGATCACGGCAGGCACCGGGGAGCGACGATCGCGGCCGATGGTTCGGTGCGCCCGCAGATTCGCGGCATCCCGTTGGACGGAACCAGCGGTACGGCCCGGATCCTCGACACCGATGCCACCGGCCGAACCGGGTATGCGCGAGCGGCGGGACCGTTCCAATTCATCCCGGGCACCTGGAAACGATGGGGTGTGCGTGCCGACACCGAGTATCGAACCCTGGCAACGATTCTGGAGAACGGCAAACCATCCGCCTCCGGTGATTCGATAGGCAGTCCGGATAATATCGACGACGCGGCCCTGACCGCCGGGCGGTACCTCTGTGCGTCGGGCGGTGACCTGGCCACCTACGACGGCTGGCGAAGAGCCGTCCTCGCCTACAACCACTCCGCCGTCTACGTCGGACAAGTCCATGCCGCCGCAACGGGATACACCGAGTGATGCTGCCGATCGAATAGCTGTTGTACTGGCCGATCGGCGGGAGACGAGTAATTACCCGCGGGGTCGACTCGATCGATTATCGACGGCTGTGCCGCATTTCCGGGCGCGCGGCCCGAAGGGCTTTGTCCTGGCTCGATTAAGGCAGTGAAATGTGTTGGGCGGTCGACTTGTTGAAGGTTCCGAGTCGTGCTAGGAATGACGCGGCCGAGCATTAGTGGGCTCGGCCACGGTCGTTTGGTGGGGACCAAACAGGTCGCGAAGAAATCCCGATGAGGAGATTCTATGAGTAAGTTCCGCATGTTCACCGCCGCCGTCCTGACGGCATCGGGCCTGGCCATGGGTGCGGCTGGCGTCGCTTCGGCCGCCGAGACCCCCGCCCCTCCGGTCAGCACCGGCTCGGCCCCGGGTCTGCCGCTGCTGATCGGCAAGATCCTGTCCGGTAGCGCCGGGACCCCGGTGACCCCGCCCAAGCCCGCCGCGCTCGAGGTCACGCCGTAGTTCACCGGCAGTGCGGATTCCGCCACGGCGGGATACCTGAAGTAGCGGCACACCGATCGGTGTGACCGCCGCATGCCCCTTCTCTCGTCATCGGTGCCCGCGCGGGGATCCGCCGGTGGCGGTGCGAAGGTAGCGGGAACCGGCAGTGGATGGTTCTCGCGACCCGACCGGGCCCGCCTGTTCGACACGGGCGGCCCGGTTTCGGGCATTCACCGATCTCAACCGTCCTGCGGGGCCGATCATTTCGCCGCGAGAGACTGTCGCCCGATACGGCCCGGACCCCCTAATCCGTTCACCCGCACGCGATCACACGACAGTGACGTGCCGAACGCCCTGCGTGCGTGCGATTCCGGGTCGGATCGCAGGGAGCGCTCGGCTTTGCGCCGCCCCATCGAGCCCCTCTATAAGACCAGCAGGCGCAATACTCGGACCAGGAACTCCGAGCCGGGAGGATCGATGTCGAGTATCAGGCCACCGGCTCCTGGGTCGGTCGGACGAGCCGCGTCGGCCACCCCGACGAGGCGGCGGTCGCTGGCAACGTTATTCGCCGGTGCGGTGCTGATGAATACCGGCGCGGTCGGGTTGTCCACCGTGGCAACGATGTTCGCGGCGGAACTGGCGGGGCCGGGTGCCAGCGGGCTGTCCAACGCGGCGCTGGTGTCGGGTACCGCGGCAGGTGCGCTCGGCACGTCCGCACTGATGGCCAGGCACGGCCGCCGTACCGCGCTGCTGGTCATGTATTGCGTTGCGGGCGTGGGTGGGATGATCGCGGCCGTCGGCGCACTCCGCTCGTCATTGCCGACGCTGCTGGTCGGCGTGCTGGTATTCGGCGGAGGATACGGCGCGACCCAGTTGTCCCGCTATGCCGCCGCGGACGTACTGCCCGACCATCGGCGTGGATTCGGGGTGTCGCTGATCGTGTGGGCGGGGACGGTGGGCGCGGTGGCCGGGCCTGCCCTCATCGCCCCCGCGTCGTCGGTCGCCGCATCCGCGCGGCTGCCCGGGCTGTCCGGGCCGGTCGCGGTGTCGGCGATGCTCGCCATCGCGACCGTGGCGGTGACCCTGGCGTTGCCCCGCACGGCGGGCCGGGCCGAGGAGGTCGACGACGAGCGACCGTCGCGGTCGTCGCTCTGGGCGGGGCTGCGCGGGCGGGCGGTGCTGATGCCGCTGGTGACTATGGTTGCCGCACAGGCGGTGATGGTGACCGTGATGACGATGACGCCGGTGCAGTTGCGCCATCTCGGCAGCGGGCTGGACGTGGTGGGCTGGGTGATCAGCGCGCATATGGCCGGTATGTACGCGCTCGCTCCGGTATCCGGCCGGATCGCCGACCGCTGGGGCGGCCGGGCCACGATGACGGCCGGTCTCGCCCTGCTGTCGGTCGCGGCGGTGACCGTTGTGGTGGCGCCGGGCTCCTACCGGCTCTGGATGCCCATCGGGCTGTTTCTGGTGGGCTACGGCTGGAATCTGGTGTTCGTCGGTGGCAGCGGTTCCCTCAGCCGCGACCTGCCCGCCCGGGAGCGCGCCCGGTTGCAGGGGGGCGTCGACGCCGTCGTGTGGGCCAGTTCGGCGGTGGCCAGCCTGGCGGCGGGGCAGTTGTTCGCCGCCGGTGGATTCCGGTTGGTGGCCGTGGTCGCCGCGGCGGTCGCCGGATTTGCCGGGGTGGTGCCGCTCGCGGTCGTTCGCCGTCGGGTCGACGGTTAGCGCGGCGGTTGTCTTGCCTTGTGTCAGCGGCGAATTCGTCCGTGTCAATCGATAGGGGGATGGCCGAGGGAAGGGGTGGACGGCCCGGTCCCTCGATAGACTGAGCAGTCTCGATGTCGTGATTCCACGATGTGGACGATGGGTAGTTCGGTGATCGATCTGGGTGCGGCACAGTCGCCTTCGGCCGGGCGCGGCGTGCGCCCCGGCGAGGCCGAGCCGATCGCCGTGGTGGGCATGGGATGTCGAATGCCCGGCGGGGCATCGAGTCCCGAATCGTTCTGGCGGTTTCTGCGCGCGGGCGGGGATGGTGTCGTCGAGGTGCCGAGGTCCCGGATGGATATCGCGGGTTCGCACCGGGCCGGACTGCTCAGCGGCATCGACGAATTCGACGCCGAGTTCTTCGGGGTCTCGCCCCGGGAGGCCGCCTCCCTGGACCCACGGCACCGGCTGTTGCTGGAGGTCGCGTGGGAAGCGTTGGAACATGCGGGATGTCGCGCCGACCGACTGGTCGGCGGGCCGGTCGGCGTATTCGTCGGCGTCTCTCACGACGAGGGTGCCCGAACTCATTCCGGGGCAATGGATTCGGTGTCCGCGCATGCGCTCACCGGCCGCGCGGCCTCGTTCGCGGCCGGTCGGCTGTCCTATCATCTCGGGCTGCGCGGGCCGTCGCTCGCCGTCGATACGGCGACCTCGTCCTCGCTGGTCGCCGTGCATTTGGCCGGTCAGAGTCTGCGTGCCGGTGAATCGGATCTCGCGCTGGCGGGCGGGGCCAACGTCCTGCTGTCCCCGGACTGGTTCCGGGTGCTGTCGGAGGCGCGCATGCTGTCACCGACCGGATGTTGCCGGGTGTTCGACGCGGCCGCCGACGGCTATGTGCGCGGCGAGGGCTGCGGCGTCGTCGTGCTCAAACGCCTGTCCGACGCGACGGCGGACGGCGACCGGATCTGGGCCGTGATCCGAGGTTCCGCGGTCAACTCCGACGGGCGCAGCCGCGGCATCACCGCACCCGACGAGGACGCGCAGGCCGACCTGATCCGCGCCGCGTTGCGCGCCGCGGGAATGCCTTCGGAGCGAGTCGATTACGTGGAGGCGCACGGCACCGGCACGCCCCTGGGCGATCCGGTGGAGTTGCGCGCGTTGCGCGCCGCACTCGGCGCGAACCGGAACGGGCGGCCGCTGCTGGTCGGCTCGGTGAAGACCAATATCGGTCACCTGGAACCGGCCGCGGGAGTCGCGGGCCTGATCAAGGCTGTGCTGTGTGTCGCGCACGGTGAGATCCCGCCGCATCTGCATCTGGACACCCTCAATCCCGCGGCCGGGATCGACGGTTCGGATATCGCCGTTCCCACCGAGCCGACCGTGCTGCCGCGCCGGGACCAGCCGTCGGTCGTCGCAGTGAGCTCGTTCGGCGCCAGCGGCACCAACGCGCACGTGATCCTCGAACGGGCCGGCGCCACAGTCGACAACAAGCCGACCATGCCGGACCGCACCGCGCAGGTGCTCGCGCTGTCGGCGAAATCGGCTGCCGCCCTGACGGAACTGGCCGCCAGATACTCCGCCCGATTGTCCGCGATGGATGAAAGTCGGCTCGCGGACCTGTGTTTCACCGCGAACACCGGCCGCGCGGCGTTCCCGCACCGGGCGGCGTTCGTGGCGAGCACCGCGCGGGGCATGCGGGAACGCCTCTCGGAGAGGGGTTCCGCGCATCACGAGGGTGCGGGGCGGATCGTATTCCTGTTCTCCGGCGAGGATGTGGTCTACGGGGGCATGGGTCGCCTGCTGTTCGATACGGCGCCGCGCTTCCGGGAGACCCTGGACGAGGCCGACGAGGTGCTGCGACCCTTGCTGGGCCACCCGCTGTCGGATGTGCTGGAACGGGACGATCTGCTGGCCCAACCGCGGTTCGCCCGACCGGCGCTGTTCGCGGTCGAGTACGCGCTGGCTCGACTGTGGCGGCAGTGGGGCGTGGAACCGGATGTGCTGCTCGGTCGTGATATCGGTGCGCAGGTGGCCGCGTGTGTCCGGGGTGCGCTGGATTTCGCGGACGGATTGCGGCTCGCGACCGAGGGCGGATCCGACTGTGCGCCCGGCGGATTCGCCGATGCGGTGCGCGAGGCAGCGGCGCAGGGGGCCGGTATCTTCCTGGAAATGGGCCCGGCCCCCACCCTGCTCGGTCTGGTCGGTGACGCGGTGCCGGACGCGCTGCGGTTGCCGTCACTGCGGCGGGGACACGACAACTGGCAGGTGCTGGGGGAGAGCGTCGCCGCCCTGTACACCGCCGGTGTCGCGATCGACTGGCGTCGCTTCGACGAGGGCAGGGGGCGGCGTCTAGTGACCGCGCCGACCTATCCGTTCCGGCGCGACCGCTACGGCAACCCCAGCCGGTCCGAGGAGTTGATCCCGTTGCCGGGCAGGCGGTTACCGTCCCCGCTGCCCACCGCGCAGTTCGAATCGGTGTTGTCCCCGGCCGCGCACCGGGTGATCGACGAGCAGGTGGTGGCGGGCAGGCCGCTGGCCGGGGCCGGTGTCCACCTGAGCATCGCGGTGGCCGCGGCGCAGGAGTTGACCGGATCCGAGGCGGTGACCGTCCGGGACTACGAGCTGACTCGGGCGTTGTGGCTGGAGCCCGATGACCGCAGCCGCGTCCAGTGCGTGGTCGAGCCGGACGGGTCGTTCCGGCTCTATGCGGCCGACGCGGCCGAACCACCGGTCTGGGACCGAATCTGCCTGGGGCACACCGCCTCCGGCGCCGAGCCGTCCACTGTGGACATCGCGGCGATCCGAGGGCGACTGACCGGCGAGCTGACCGGCGACGACCTGTACCGGCGGCTGTGGCGGCGCGCGGTGTACCTCGGCCCGGCGGCACGCTGGATCGACCATATCTGGCACGCCGACGGCGAGGTGATATCCCGGCTCAGACCTCCCGAGGACACCCGATGGGATGGGAACACACCTCACCCCGCGCTGACGGATGCGATGTGCCACACCATCTTCGGATGCCGCCCCGACCAGCCGCCGGTGATCACTCGGATGGAACGATTCACCTGGCACGGTACGACCACCGACCAACCGCTGTACTGCCACTGCCGAGTCGATCCATACGCCGACTCGCCGCACCCGCCGCTGGCGACATTCGTCCTCGCGGAGGCCTCCGGCCGGGTCGTCGCCGAGGCCCACCGCGTGGAATTCCGTGCGATACCGCGCGAGCACCCCGTCATCGTCCACGACCACCCGGCCCGCGACGCGATGGCCGCCGAGCACCCCCTTGCGCAGTCCCGGCCAGTCCGCCCGCAACCGGTCCTCGCCGAGGGATCCGACGCCGTACTCCGTTCCGCAGGGCCAGGATCGGGTCATGCCGACCAGGTGCGAGCGCTGGTCATCGCCACCCCGGCCCGGGACGCGATGGCCGCCGAGCACCCCCTTGCGCAGTTCCGGCCAGTCCGCCCGCAACCGATCCTCGCCGAGGAACCCGACGCCGTACTCCGTTCCGCAGAGCCAAGATCGGATCATGGCGACCGGGTGCGAGCGGTGGTCATCGCGACTCTGGCCCGGGTTCTGGGGGTGCGCGAGGGCGATCTCGACCCGGAGGCGTCCCCGACCGATCTCGGCCTGGACTCCTGGATGGCGATCGAGGCGCAGGACGCGCTGCGCGACGACCTGGGCGTGGCGCCGCCGCTCGACGCGTTCCTCAACGCGCCCAGCATCGCCGGGCTCATCGCCGAACTGGTCGGCGCGCACGCCGACACACCCGAGCCGCAGCGCGTGCCGTCGACACCGGATGAGCGCGCTCGCCACGACCCGTTCCCGCTCACCGACCTCCAGCACGCGTACCTGGTCGGCCGGTCGACGGCGTTCGAGCTCGGCGGGGTGTCCACGTACTCCTATGTCGAGGTCGACGTCCTCGGGCTCGATCTGGACCGGCTCACCTCGGCGCTGCGGGTACTGATCCGGCGGCACGACATGCTGCGCGCGGTCGTCGGCCCGGACGGCGCCCAGCGGGTGCTGGCCACGGTGCCCGAATTCACCGTGCGCACAGTGGATCTCGCGGACCGGTCGGTGTCCGACCGGGACAGTGCGCTCGACGGCATCCGCAGCGAGCTGAAGAGTCAGGTTCTCGATGCGGCCACCTGGCCGCTGTTCGATATCCGGGCCACCCGCCTCGACGCACGCACCACCCGCCTGCATATCGGCCTCGACGCGCTGGTCGTGGACGGCTGGAGCGCGGCACTGCTGTTCCGGGAATGGACCACGGTATATCGGGAGGGCGCGCGGGCGCTGCCGGAGCTGTCGTTGACCTTCCGCGACTACCTCACCGCGCTGCGGGAGCGCCGCAGCGAACACAGGCGCGCCGAGGCCGAACGGTACTGGCGCCACCGCATCGCCGAACTGCCCGAGGCGCCACGGCTTCCGCTCGCCACCACCCCGGCCGATGTGGGGGTCCCCGAGTTCACCCATCACACCACGACGCTGTCCACCACGGAATGGGCCGAGCTGCGACGGCTCGCGGGCTCGCACGGCGTCACCCCGTCCGCGGCGCTGTGTGCCGCGTATTCATGGATTCTCGCCACGTGGAGCGGCACGAGCGCCTTCACCCTCAACGTGATGTTCTCCAACCGGGTGATGCTGCACGAGCAGGTGGACGCCGTGGTCGGGAACTTCAGCACCACAACACTTCTCGCGGTCAGCCTCGCCGATGAGACCTTCACGGGTCTCGCCGAACGGATCCAGAGCCGACTGTGGACCGACCTGGAACACGGCGAGATGTCCGGCGTCGAGGTACTGCGCGAAGTCAACCTCGCGCGCGGCAACATCATCGGCGCCAGCATGCCGGTGGTATTCGCCAGCATGGTCAACTTCGCGGGCCGGGACACCGCGGGCGCCATGACCGGCATGGTGCATCACCTGCGCGGCCTCGGCGAGGGAGCCACCGAGGTGTACAGCTGCGTGCGCACTCCCCAAGTGTGGCTGGATCATCAGGTCATCGAGGAGGGCGGCGAACTGGTCGTCAACTGGGACGTGGTAACCGGCCTGTTCCCGGACGGCATGATCGAGACGATGTTCGACGCGTACGCGGAACTGCTGCGCGGCCTCGCCACAGACGAGTCCGCCTGGCAGCGGCCCGCGCCGATCCTGGTGCCCTACGCCGACCTGCTGGCCCGCCGATCGGCCAATGCCACAACAGAATCCGTCGACGAGGGCCTGCTGCACGAGCCGTTCCTCGAGCGGGCCAAGGAGAATCCACACGCCCTCGCCGTGGTATCCGCGGCGGCGACCCTCACCTACGGTGAACTCGACCGGCGGTCGGCGACACTGGCACGGCGGCTGCGTGATTCGGGCGTCGGCAGCGGAGCGCTCGTGGCCGTGGTGATGGACAAGAGCGCGGACCAGGTGGTCGCCGTGCTCGGCGCGCTTCGGGCGGGCGCGGGCTATGTGCCGGTGGACGCCGACGTACCGGCCGAGCGGTTACGTGTGCTCCTCGGCGAGTCCGGCGTCGCGGCGGTCCTGACCCAGCGGGAGGTCGAACAGCGCACCCAGTGGCCGGTCGGCTGGGACCGGCTGTGCGTCGACGACCCCGAAGCGGACGACACCACCGAGGACGAGCCGCTGCCGTCTTGCGGCGCCGGGCCGGACGATCTGGCGTACGTGATCTTCACCTCCGGTTCCACCGGAACACCCAAGGGCGTGATGATCGAGCACCGCGCGGCCCGAAACACCGTGCTCGATATCAACGAACGGTTCGGGATCGGCCCGGCGGACCGGGTGCTCGGACTGTCCGCGCTGAACTTCGACCTGTCCGTCTACGACATCTTCGGCACGCTGGCGGCGGGCGCGACCCTGGTGCTCCCGGAACCGGAGGCCTACCGGGAACCGGCCCGCTGGGCCGACCTCGTCGCCGAATACGAAGTCACACTGTGGAACAGCGTGCCGACGCTGATGGAGATGTTCGTCGACCACCTGGCGACGCGGGAGCACCCGCCCTCGATTCCGCTGCGGGTGGTCCTGCTCAGCGGCGACTGGATTCCGGTGACCCTGCCCGACCGCATCCGAAAACTGGCCCCCGACACCATGATCTGCGGTCTCGGTGGCGCGACGGAGGCCTCGATCTGGTCGATCCACCATCCGATCGATCGGGTCGATCCGGCCCGGACGTCGATCCCCTACGGAAAGCCGTTGCGCAACCAGCGGTTCCATGTGCTCGATGAGGCGTGGCGCCCCTGCCCGACCTGGGTTCCCGGCGAGCTCTACATCGCGGGCGCCGGCCTCGCGCGCGGCTATCTCGGCGATGAGGCCAGAACCAAGGCCGCCTTCGTCCGGCACCCGACGACCGACGAAAGGCTGTATCGCACCGGAGATCTCGGGCGCTACCTGCCCGACGGCGCCATCGAATTCCTCGGCCGACGGGACACCCAGGTCAAGATCAACGGATATCGGGTGGAGCTCGGTGAGATCGAGGCCGCGCTGCTGCGCGACCCCAGGGTCCGCGCCGCGGCCGCCGTCGTCGTCGGCGAGCAGCAGGTCCGGCGGCTGGCCGCATTCGCCGTGCCCGCCGACGCTACCGTCACGCCCGAGGAGTTGGCCATGGCGCTGCGCGCGCAGCTGCCCGACTACCTGGTGCCCGGACATATCATGCTTCTCGACGCACTACCGTTGGGCCGCAACGGAAAACTGGACCGCGCCGCACTGCCTCGGGTCGAACTGTCCTCACCCGCCCCGGCCGCGCTCGTCGCGCCGCGCGGCGACGTCGAGCAGGCGCTGGCGGATATCTGGGACGAACTCTTCGACGGCCGGGAATTCGGCAGGGACACAACGTTCTTCGCCCTGGGTGGGAATTCGTTGCTCGCGGTGCGCCTGATGGCTCGCATCGACGCGCGGCTGGGCCGTTCGCTGCCCCTGTCCGCCTTGTTCGACCACCCGACCATCGCGACGCTGGCCGAGGTGGTGCGGGACGGGCGAGCCGAGACCGCGCGCCGTGCCGCACTGGTGCCGATCAGCGAAACCGGTTCGGCGACACCATGGATCCTGGCGCATCCGGTCGGCGGCGATGTGCTCTGCTATTCGGACCTGGCCCGGCTGCTGGGACCCGACCAGCCGGTGTACGCGCTCCAGACGCCGGATACCGACCAGCCGCTGACCACCATTCCCGACCTGGCCGCGCACTATGTCGACGTGCTCGTCGACGCGCTCCCGCGCGGCCGGTACCGGCTGGGCGGCTGGTCCATGGGCGGCATGATCGCGCTGGAGATGGCGGCGCAGCTGACCCGGCGGGGCATCGAGGTCGAGCTCGTCGCCATGGTCGACGTACTGGAACCGCCGACTCCCCGCGACGCGGCCGCCCCCGACGACGCCACACTCCTGTCCTGGTTCGCCAGGGATCTCGCGGGCCTTGCCGAAACCGATTGGACCCCCGCCGAACTGGGCTCCCTGAGCGACCTGTGCGACCGGGCGCGCGCCGAGGGCGTCCTGCCCGCCGACGTGGACGCCGACACCCTGTCCGCCATCGTCGCACGGTTCTCCCGCAACACCTGTGCGCTGCTGGCCTACCGGGCGCCCACCTACGCGGGCCCCGTGCGGATCTACCGCGCGGCGCAGGGAGCGACCCTCGCGACGGCCACCGCGTGGCTGACGCACTGCACAGGAGATGCTCGGATCATCGACCTGCCCGGCGATCACTACGGCATCGTTCGCCCGCCCCATGTCGACGCCCTCGCCGAAGCGCTTCTGACGCACAGGTAGTCGATCCCGAGGCTACTGTGCCGACAGTGCAGGGCCACGAGCGACGCGGGGTTCGGTGTGGAGGTCGGAGAGATCGACGCGGCGGGTCTCGCGTTTGAACTGCCAGGCGAACCAGGGCCACCAGGCGATATTGCGGCCGGTGCCGCTGAGGTAGAAGCTGCCGCATCCGCCGCTGTTCCACACCGAGGTTTCCAGGCGATGATCGACTCGATCGACGAACCCCTCCTGAGTGTCGGGGCGAACCTCGAGCGCACCCAGACCTCGTTCGCCCGGTTCCTTCCGGACAGTGACCCCTCGTCGGGTGTTTACGGGAAGTGAGAGGGAAGCAGTTCGCGGCTCATCAGAGGAGAAAGTACTCGCCGAGTATAAGGACGAGGCGATATCGAAGATCACGTTCGACATAACGACGCTCCTTCGGCCGTTTGTTATGGCATGGGGATCGTTGCCCACAGGTCGCAGTGATGTTGGTGGGTGAAGTCGGTGGTGGTAGTGGTGTCGTCAGGTTGCAGCGTGAGGACTTGGCCGTCGGTGTGGAGTGGCCAGTCGGGTTGGTTGGGTGTGTGGGGGTTTACGGTGTTCACGAACGCGGCCCAATAGTTGATCATCTGGGTGGACAGGTTCTGTTGGGCGGTGGTCGCTGGGTCCGGGTCCGGGAACCCGGTGACGTGGAACAGGTAAGGCATCTCGAATGCGTGGCCGGCTCCCAACGGGAACGGCACTGTGGGCATGGCGGTGGGGGCGGCGGCGTTGCGATCGTCGAATTCGTAGGCGTAGACCGGACCGGTGTGGGTCAGGGAGTTGGCCATGTCGGCGATTGGGCAGGCGAAGGCGTAATCGGTGAACACTGCGGCCTCGGCCGATGTCGGATGGGGGTAGTCGGCCAGTGGGTAGAGGGCGGTGACCTTGTCGGCGTCGCGCCCGAAAGTCTGGGCCACCGCTTCGAGGTACTGCCCGGCGGTGTCGGGTTGTTTGGTGGCGCCGTATTGCTGTGCGAGGAAGGTGGTGAACTCGTCGTGGTTGTTGCCGATCAGTACCGGCACCTTGGTGGCCTTGCCTTCACGCATCGCGGCGATGGGGTTCTCCGGCAGCAGCGGTTGACCGGTGACGGGCCCGGGTATGCCCTCACCAGCGGCGCCGTCGTAGCTCAGCGGAGTGGCAAGCAGTGTGTCGATCGGTAGCGCGCGCAGGCACCGGGCTACCGCGATGGGGTCGGTGCCGGGGCAGCCGACCTTGGTGGCGTAGTCCTCGCTGATGCCGACCGCGGTCTGCCGGTTCGCCTGGGCCGAGCAGGGTCCGCTTTCCATGATTGCCGCGTGGAACAGCCCCGCCGAGGCGGGCGAGACCAGGTCATCACACACCGCCATCGCACCGGCCGATTGCCCGGCCAGGGTGACTCTGGTGGGGTCGCCGCCGAACGCGGTGATGTTGTCGCGCACCCAGCGCAGCGCGGCCTGCTGGTCCATCAACCCGAAGTTGCCGACCTGCCCGTCGTCGTGGGCCAACGCCGGATGAGCCAGGAATCCCAACGCACCGAGTCGGTAGTTGAGGGTGACGACCACCATGTCCCCGGCGGTGACCAGCCGCGACGGATCGTAGAGATTGCCGCTGCCGTTCCGGAATGCCCCGCCAGGAACCCACACCATCACCGGCCGCTTCTTCTCCACGGCCCGAGCCGGAGTCCACACGTTCAGGAACAGACAATCCTCGCTGCCACCTTCGCGGTCGAATGTGTCAGCCGACTGGGGACATTGGGCACCCATGGCAGTGGCGTCGCGGGTGCCGCTCCAGTGCGCGGGGGCCGCGGGGGGTTGCCACCGCAGGTCGTCGACCGGTGCTGCGGCGTAGGGGATTCCGGTGAACGCGCGGTGCTCGGCGGTCACGGTGCCCCGCACCGGCCCCGACTGGGTGTCGACCACCGCAGCATCGGCATCGGCTGAGCTACCCCCTCGCTCGGTGGTGCCGCACGAAGTCAACGATCCCAACGTCACACCGACCGCGGCCAGAGTCGCCAGCGAGCGCATCACAGCTCTCGGTCTTCGGGTCCGCGACCTCGGATTCGGATCGGTCCGGGTAACCAGGACACGGCCGGGATTCGGACGATCTGTGTTCATCGGAGTTCCTCTCCTTCTGCGTGTGATTCCGGTTCACCGCAGGCGTCCCGCGGGTCGGTCCTCGCCAGCACGGCGATAGCGGAACGCTACTACTGAAGTGCAATCCGATTTCCGAACTGTAATTCAGCTAACATTCAGTTATGGAATCACCGGCCAGCCGCTCGTCTCCCCGGCAGAACCGCCGCAAGGAACGCACCCGCACCCGGATCCTGGAAGCGGCCGAGGAGTTGTTCGCCGATGGCGTCGAGGCGGCAACGATCGAACGGATCGCGGAGCGGGCCGATGTCGGAGTCACCACTATCTATCAGCACTTCGGTGGGAAAGACGACCTGCACCGGACCGTCGTCGCGCGGGCGTTCGAACGCCACGAGCACGACATGCTCGCCGCCTGCGAATCCGACGCCGAGCCGGTCGAGAAGCTGATCGACGTCATCGGCACTCACGTCGGCTACTACCTCGAATCGCCACAGCTGTTCGCGATGATCCACCTGCGCCGAGGCAATCCCCACCCCGCACTGGCCGACGACCCGGTCGCGACGGCGATCACCGCTCGCGTGACCCGAATAGACACCTCGATGGTCGCCATCATCGATGCCGGCATCGGCAACGGAACACTGCGCCCGGTCGACAGCGCCGACACCACACGGTTCCTGTGGGGAACAACGAACGGCGTCATAGCGCTGGCCGCCCGATCCGATCGACTTCGGCTCACCACCACCGAGCTCCGAGACGCACTCGTCCAGGGCTTCACCATCTTCTTCGAAGGACTCGTCGCCGACCCGCTACGCGGCCCCGACGGCCGCCTCTCACCCGCGCTGCGCGCACGGCTGCGCAACGTCTTCGAAACCGCCCGAACCGCCCCGACCTAATGCGCGACGACCTCTTCGGGATGAAGAGATCGTGGGTTTGAATCCCGCTCGGCCGACCGGACCGGTGCCAGATGCGAGGCGACGAGTTCGTAGGAGCGCAGCCGATCGGCCAGGTAGTGGGTCGTCAGGCTGGAAGGACCACTGCCGAATCTGGTTGGGCGCCAGTGGTGAAGGAGCCCTCGACGGTGCCTCGGTTCAGATCGAGGACATCGACCCGGTTCTCGTGCAGCAGTGACACATAGGCGATCGGTGCGGTGGGGTGGAGGGTGGCTCCGGAGGGTTGGCCACTCAGTGCGGTGGTCCAGATCGTGCGGAAATCGGTGCCGTACAACGTCACCGACTTGGTCTCCAGATCGGTGACCAGGAGTTGATCCTGACCCACCGGATACACACGCAGTGGATCCCCCTGGACCGGAAGTGAATTGGTGACCTGCATGGTGTGGGCATCGATCGCCACGACCGCCTTGCCCTCGGCAATGCACCGATTCAGCGCGACCGCGGCGCGTATCGGCAAGTTACTGCTGGAGTTCTGGGAGGAGCCTGGAGGGGATTGATGCGAGGCGCGAGGCGACGAGTTCGTAGGAGCGCAGCCGATCGGCCAGATCGTAGACGGGCGTGTACAGCATCAGCTCGTCCGCGGCGGTGATCTCGAGCAGGTCGGTCAGTTGCCGGGTGACCGTATCCGGGGATCCCTGTGCGCGGCTTTGCCGTTGGCGTTGCAGGATCTGCTCTTGGGCGGCCGAGTAGCGGTAGGCGGCCGCCTCCTCGGGAGCGAGAAACTCCACCGGCTTTCCTTCTTCCAGGTGGACTGCCCCGATGTCGCTGGGCCCTGCCAAATGGTCTGCGCGGTCGTCGGTGTCGGCGCAGATCGTCCGCACGCACAGCAGCACATAGGGCTCGGAAAGCCATGGCGACGGGCGGAATGCCTTGCGGTACGCGGCCAATGCCTCCAGGGTGTTGTGGGGTCGGAGGTGGTGTGCGATCGCGAGGGGAAGTCCGAGTTCCCCGGCCAGTCGAGCGCCGGTGGTGCTGGAGGACAGCAGCCACCGCTCGAGCGAGGCGTGATAGTTCGGTAGCACGGGCGGGTCGGCGTCCTCGTCGAACAGGCTCAACACGGCGTGGACATCCCGCTGATACTCCTCGTCGGTGGCCGGGTCGGCGCCGCGACGCAAGGTCCGCGCGATCTCCGCGTTACGGGTGCCCGGGCCGCGGCCCATGCCGAGGTCGATGCGTCCCGGATGGAAAGCGTCCAGGGTGGCGAACTGTTCGGCGACGACCAAGGGCGCTTGGTTGGGCAACATCACCCCGCCCGACCCGACCCGCAGGGTCGAGGTGCGGGCGAGAATCTGACCGATGATGACCGGCGGGGAGCAACTGGCGAATGCCCGGTTGCCGTGATGTTCGGCCGACCACATCCGGTGGTAACCGAGTCGCTCGAGGTGACCGGCCACGGTCACCGCGGCGTGCAGCGCGTCATGCGCCGAGGTGCCTTTCTGCACGATCGCCAAATCCAGCGCTGACAGCGGAACAGAGATCACGCCGCCAACCTACCCGACGAAATCCTCAGGGGGCCAAACGTTTACCGACCTCCTCGAGCATCGAACGCGCGGGCGAGATTCACCAGCCAGTGGACCTCGTCGGCGTAATCCTCACCGCGAGGCGCGGCGAGCCCATCCCCGGATCCCGTGCGGGGCCGCTCGGCGCGGGCTTTGGCGGCGATCGCCGCCTTGAGCCGGGACGCCTCCGCGGCCACATCGTGGCCTTCCGCCTGAATCGGTGGATCGAGGGGCGGATAGCCACGTAACGCGTGGCGCGCATCCTGAATCTCTATGACCCTGCGGTACAACCGATAGCTCACATCCCGCAGCGTCAGCCAGTCGGCGAATCTGGTGCGGGGCATCGAGGCCGTGAGCGCGAGCTCCGGAGTGGCCTGCAGCAGTGCCCGCCACAACGGATACAGCCGGGCACAGGCCACATAGTCCCGTGCCAAGCCATGCGCTGCCGACACCCTCGGACCCCAGGACGGCATGGTCAGACCGATAGCGAACAGAATGACGCCGACCCCGGCGGTGAGTGAGGTGACGAACTCCCAGCCCAATGGCCGCAGTCCCAGATACGGCGCGACGACCGCGGTAGCGCGGTGCAGGCAATAGATCAGGTAGTCGGCGGCACCTGCCGCGGTGACCCAGAGACCCCATCGCAGCCAGGCCTGGCTGGACAGCCGCGCATACCGCAGGCTCAGCCGCGCGATCTCGACCATTCCCGCGCCGACCGCGATCACATAGAGCAGCAGATACGCCGCGCCCTCCGGCCGGTGCGCGTTCTGGACCAGGTAATGCGCGGCCCGAGCGTGGCCCGGTCTGGAGGCGACGACCCACAACACGACCAACGCCACGACGAACAGGCCCGCGACAGCCATCCGTGTGCCGACATGCCGCCACGCCCGCGGACCCGGGTGGACCCAGAACATCAGCGCCACCAATATCGCGGCGCTCGCGATCACGCTGGCAAGGTGGGTCACCAGTATCGCGATATCGGGCACCCCGATCCGTTCGTCCACCCACGCCGACACCGCCGGGGTGGCGAAGGTGAACGAGATCGCCTTGCAGAAGAAGGTGACCAACAAGGCGATCAGCGAGGGGTCGCGCCGATTCAGCCTCAGATCCCATAGCTTGTACGACAACGCGAGCACGCAGACGGCCGCACCGATGGGGAACACCACGTACTTGGGATCAGTCACCGCGGTTCACCATTCCTTACCCCATCGAGGGGCCAGGGACTGGCTCAGGCGCTGAACCGTGCTCGGGTCGGCACTGGTGTCAGCTGGTTGCCGAGCGGTCCAGTGCCGGGCTCGCTGCGCCAAGACCGAGGCCATCACCTCGGCCTCGGTCTCTTGGCGATCGTCGTAGGCCGAGCGTGGCAACATCGACCGCAGAAGCTGGATGTTCAGGTCCGGGAACAGCATTCGGGCCAACTCCCCGTCGATCAGCCCCTCACCACTGTGTCCGCAGATCATGTGGCCGAGCTCGTGCAGGATGATGTGTTCCTGGCGGAGTCGGGTCGTATCGGCCTCGTAGAACACGAGATCTTCGGTGTCCGTGGAAATCCACAGCCCGCACGGCCGGGACACGGGGAGCGGGACCGCCACCGCGCGGATCGGCCGACCGCGCATGGCCGCGATGGCCGCCATCAGTTCGTCGAGGCCACAGGAGGCAGGTAACCCGAGTTCACGGATCCTGCTGTCGCACGTCCGGCGCAGACGTCTCATTTCGCGATCGGGCCATCGGCCGGGTGAGGTAGGCACGGGCACGTCACTCTCCGGCCGGGGGGAGGCCGCTCTCCTCGCGCATCTTGTCCATCACGGTCAGCAATGCCTTCAATCGGTCCTCGGGAAGGCCCTCCGCCCTGAGCATCACCTCCCGCAGTCCGCCGGCGGCCACTGCGGCCAGTAGCTCCACTTGTTCACTGATCCGGTCGGCAAGGTCGGTATCGAAGTCGTCTTCGAAGAACGCCCTGCCTGCCTTCAGACAGAACAGCGTGGCCAACGCCGACAGCAGCTCCCGGCTGGGATTGACCTTCTTGCCGGTACGCAGCTGCCACAGATACTGGCGCGATACCGACAGATTCGGATCGATCTCCTTGAGCTTGTCGGCCACCTGCTCATAGCTGAGACCGCTGACAACGGGGCTGCGCCGCCACAAGAAGTCCAGCTTGCCGGACAGTGTTTCAGGGCACCCGCCCTCGGGCATCGCCTCACCTCATCCGTGTCCGCACAGCTCATCGCCGCCGCGCCCTGGTCAACTGTGAACTGACAGTTGACAATTCGTGGTCGACGCCACTTTAATCCTTGTGAGAGGAATTGATCAACCACTTGGGATCGCCCTGCCACGCAGGGTGATTCACCCACTGCCGGGTACGCACAACGCCTCCGGTCGATACACCGGCCCAAGCTGTAGGAGGGGAGGGGTCGGTGTATCGACCGGAGGCGTTGTGAATCAACATGTTACAACGAAACGTCACCTACATCGGGAGATCGCGAGTTCGGCCGACGCGGAGGTGGTGAGGCCGATGCGGCGGCTCGATTGGGCGGCCTTGGCCAGGATCTGTTCGGCCTCCTCGTCGCGGCCGACGGCGGTCAGGGCGCGGCCGTACACCCGCATCGCCTGCAGGCGCCGCACGGTGGCCGAGACCTCGGTGAGTGCGCGCACGGCCTCCGCGGCGATCGGCACCGCCGCGTCGGCGTCGCCGCTGTAGAGGATGACCTCGGCCAACCGGGACAGGGCCCAGCCCTCCTGATGTCGGCGTCCGTCGCGGCGGGCCACATCGAGTGCCCGGCGGCACAGCTCGCGGGCGCGTTCGGGATCGCCGTGCTGCAGCGTCGCGAATCCCAACTCGTGCAATGCCATCGACTCGACCCGGAGGCTGCCGATCAGCCGGGCGAGGGTCAGTGCCTGTCCGGCGGCCTCGATGGCGTCGGGCCAGCGTTGGGCCTCGCAGTAGGCGCGGGCGATCGTGGCCCAGCTCATCGCCTCGCTCCAGCGGTTGCCCATCTCGCGGGCCAGGGTGATGGCGCGGCGGTAATGTGCCACGGCGACTTCCACATTCGCCTGGTAGGCCATGGCCGTGCCGAGCATCTGCTCGGCGATGATGGCGCCGGCCCGGTCGCCCGATTCCGTCAGGACCGTACCGGCGTACCGCAGCGTGCGTGCGGCGCCGAGATCTCCCATCCCGACCAGCCGGGCGATGGCGGCGGCCACCTGTGCCCGGGCCATTGTGCCGCGATCGCCACCGGCCTCGGCGGCATGGCTCAGCACCGAAAGCATCTGTGCCACCTGGGGTAGGTGTTCGCCCGCGTCTCCGCCGACCGCGAGTGACAACGCGAGATCGACCGCGAGCGTGCGGGCTCGGGCATCGCGGCTGTCGGCGGCCTGCCGGTAGAGAGCGACCAGCCCCAATCGTTCGGACATCGCCCATGCGGTGCACTGTCGTTCGTCGGTGAACTGTTCCCCGGCCGCGTTGGTCTCGGCGTAGTAGTGGGTGCCCACGCCCGGATCGCGCAGCTCCGCAATGTTTTTCGCGCTGGCGAGGTAGAAATCGAGCAGCCTGCGCAGCGCCCGCGGCCATTCGCACTGCTGATCCGCGTCCGCCACCTCGCGGGCGAACAGGCGCAACAGGTCGTGATACCGATAGCGACCGCGTTCCGGTGTCTGCAGCATGCCCAGGTCCACCAGGGTTTCGCAGATCCGCTCGGCCTCGGGCCGATCTCGGTCGAGCAGGGCGGCGATGGCGGCTACGGGCAGGTCGGGTGCTTCGAAGAACGCGATGAGGACGAACGCGCGCGCGAGCTCCGGGGTGAGCAGGCGGTAGCTCTCTCGGAAGACCAGTTCCACACTGGTGTTGCCGACGGCCAGCTGGGACAGTCGATCCCGCTGGTCGGCCAGGCGATCGGCGACCGCGGTGAGCTGCCAGGTGGGTCGGCTCGCGAGCCGCGCTCCGACAATGCGCAGTGAGACGGGTAGGTGGCCGCATGCGCGCAGAATCGCCTGCGCCGCATCGGGTTCGTTCGATACGCGTCGCTCGGACACCATATGTGCCAACAAGGTTCGCGCCTCGTCGGCCGTGAGGACATCCAGCGGGGCGAGCCGCGCGCCGAACAGTTCCGCCAGACTCGAGCGACTGGTGGTCAGTACTCCCGCCGCACCCGGACTCGGGAGAAACGGTGTGAGGTGTTCGACGTCGCGTGCGTTGTCGAACACCAGCAGTACGCGCTTGCCCGCTATGGTGTCGCGCCACAGGGCCATTCGTTCGGTCGGGTCCGACGGCAGCTCGCCGGGTTGGAAGCCGAACGAGCGCAGGGCGATCGCGAGCAGCATCTCGGCCGGTCGTGGATGTTCGTCCATGCCGCCGAGATCGAGGTACAGCACGCCCTCCGGATAGTGTTTGCGCACCAGATGTGCGAGATGCACTGCGAGCGTGGTCTTTCCGACACCACCCATCCCGGTGATCGCGATCACCGGGCGACGGTCGCTGTCGGCTACCAACATGTCGGCGAGTTCGTGGACCAGGCCGTCCCGTCCGACGAAGTCGGCGATATCGGGAGGTAAGCGAGACGGGACGCGGGGAGGGTCGAAAACCTTTTCGGCGGAGGGAGACTCGTTCGTGCCCGCGGAGTCCGGCGCCTCGGCCGACAGGATCTGCTGATGCATTCGAACCAGCTGCGGGCCGGGTTCCAGGCCGAGTTCGTCGGCGAGCGCCCGGCGAGCGTTCCGATACACCTCCAGGGCCTCGACCCGCCGCCCACCGCGGTACAGCGCGACCATCAGCAGTTCATGCCACCGCTCGTTATGCGGTTCGGCCGCGACGAGCGCTTCCAGGTCCGCGACCGCGGCCACATGCCGGCCGAGATCCAAGGCGACGGATATCGCGGTCTCGTGCAGGCCCGAACGCACCCGGTCCAGCCGGGTGCGTTCCTTCTCCGCCCACGGTCCGGGCAGGCCGACCAGCGGATCGCCGCGCCACAGTCGCTGCGCCGCAGTAAGTTTGGCGTCCGCCTCCTCGATCGCTCCCGAACGGCGGTCGGCATCGGCGGCGGCGATCAGCCCCTCGGCGGCGGCGATATCGAACTCCACCGGCAGGTCGAGCCGATATCCGCCACGGGTCGAGTCGACCCCCTCGGTTCCGGCCCCCGCGCGGCCGTGGGCCGCGAACTGACGACGCAGGGCGAGGATATGGTTGCGCAGCACACTGGCCGCCGATTTCGGTGGGTGATCGGCCCACAGCCGCGCGGCCAACTGCGCGGTGGACAGCAGGCGCCCCGGCTCGGCCGCGAGCATGGCCAGCACGGTCAGCAATTGCGGCGCCGCGATATCCAGGCGCTGTTCTCCCAACCACACCTCGGCCGGCCCCAGCAGGAGCAGCCGAAGTGTCTCCGACTCTGTCTCATCCACCCCCGCGCGCTGCTGCGCTGCCACACCACATCCCTTACGTTCCACACGGGCGGCACTAGTACTACCCAGGTCTACCATCATCAGCCGGATCGGTCGCGATTGCCGCCTGCGCCAAAGGGTTCGGCCGCCCATCGTCTCACGAACGACGCCGGTCGTGTTGATCTCCACCATCGAATCACGTCAGTACGGCTTGACCGACGGAATGTGGCCAATCGGACAAATCGGATCGACTGGCCGAGCACTACCGCGGTGGCCGCCGGTCGGTCCCGCACACGACTCGGGTTGCTGAGGGCTTCGGCCGCACCGACATCGTTGCCGATGCTCTTGTAGAGCCCGCGCCCGCTGGATCAGGTCGGCTGCGATCGTGTAATCGCCTCCGTCACACCGCAGCATGTACCGAATGAACCACATTCCGGCAAGGCTGTCGCAGGCAGACCGGCAGGCTGTGGTGAACTACCGATTCCCTGGCGGTGGGCCTCCCGGGGCGGGCTTACCTCCCGGGACGGCCCTACCTCCCGGGGCAGGCATACCTCCTGGGGCGGGCGTACCTCCTGGCTTACCTCCCGGAGTAGGCGTACCTCCTGGGGCAGGCGTACCTCCTGGAGTAGGCATACCTCCCGGAACCGGCGGCATCCCGGACCTGTTGCCGGACTGCGTATTCTGCGACTTCTTCGCGACGCCGATGGTGAGTGTGACCGTCAGGCCGGATACCGGAGAGCCGGAGACCGTGGCCATTTCCGCATCCCAGCCGTCGCCGAATACGTCGTCCGCAGCGAGCGTGAGTTGCGCGAACTTGGCGATGCTCTGCGAGTATCCGGAGTCGTAGGCGTACACCGCATCGCACACGTCTTTCGGCAAGGCGATCTGTGAAGTGAGGCGGGCGTTTTGGCCCGCGACCGCGGTCTCGAGCGAGTCGTACACCTCGAAGTGGATATGCGGCCAGCGCCCGCTGTAGCAGGCCGGGAAGATCGAGGTGAACGAGAGCTCGCCCGCCGAATCCGCCACCTGAACGCCGCGCAGGTAGTTCTGATCGGTGATGCCCTCACCGTAGAGCGAGTACTCGCCGTCCCGGTCGCAGTGCCAGATGTAAACGGCCATACCGGTACCCGGCGCACTGCCCTTCGTGAGGTCTCGCATCGTCAGCCGCAACGTCATCGGAACACCTTGGGCGACACCGGAGTACGAACCGAAGCTGGTGGTGACGTCGCGACGGACGATACCGGATTCGAGGAGCACGTTCGGACCGTTGGAGCCGTCCCCCGGATACGGGCCCTCGGTCTCCTGCGGCATTGCGGCGACCGCGCTGCCCGCGGTCGTTGTGGCCTGGGCGCTCGTCCCACTCGTCCCGCTCGCCGCGTCCGTCGAACACGCCGCCGCAACGGACGCCACACCGGCGGCGCCTAGAAAGAACATGGCCTTGCGCCGGGACAACATGGTCATCATGTCGTGCCTGAGCCCACGATCATGCTCGTGCACCTCATCGCGCTGTTCGCTCACTGGGTTTTCCTCTCATCACGCCGTATCACCGTCGAACGAGAGACGGTATGCGCCCTAGCTATGAATCCGTTATCAGCGGGTTAGGTGCGGGCTGTGCACGGGCGCACCGGTCTCGCGGTGATGAAGTAGATGATCAGCCCGGTGGCGTCCATGAGGGTGATGACCGCGGGCGCCGCAGCCGCCCAATCAACTGAATGTCGTTGCAGTAGTAAGCTACCGACAGGCAACCATAGACTCGAGCGTCACGGGGGTTTGCGTGATCAGTCGCAGGACGATGATCGGCGGAGCTGCTGGCGCGGTGGCCGCCGGGGTGTTGACCACAGCGGCCGCGGCCTGTGGTGGTGCGGACAGATCCGGTGGTTCGTCTCCAGGTCCCCGCGCCCTGGTCACCGGAGGCGAGGTTCGCGGCCGCTGGGAGAACGGGCAGGCGGTGTTCCGTGGCATCTCTTACGCTCAGGCGCCGGTCGGGTCGTTACGCTTCGCCGCCCCCGCCGCACCGACACTCTGGACGGGTGTGCGCGACGCGGTCGAGTTCGGTCCGCCCGCACCCCAGACGTCTGTCCCGGCAACCTCGGATGACTGGCTCACGGTCAACGTGTGGACCCCGAACCTGAAAGCGGTCGGGCTGCCGGTGATGGTGTGGATCCACGGCGGCGGCTACGTCTCCAGCTCCTCGAGCGAGCCCGACTACGACGGGGCTCCCCTGGCTAGCTCTGGTGTGGTGGTCGTGTCCCTCAACTACCGCCTCGGCGTGGAAGGGTTCGCCCACATCCTGGGTGCCCCAGCCAACCGAGGGTTGCTCGACCAGACCGCGGCGCTGGATTGGGTGAAGCGGAACATCGCCGCTTTCGGCGGAGACCCCTCTCGGGTCACCGTGTTCGGCGAGTCCGCCGGCGCCGGCTCGATCACCGCCCTACTGACCATGCCCGCAGCCGCCGGTCTGTTCCACCGGGCCATCATCGAAAGTAGTGTCGCCGGCCTCTATTTCACCCCGGAGCTGGCCACCGACATCGGCACCACCTACGCCGCCCAGCTCGGGCTGCAACCCACCAAGGCCGATCTCGCCGCGCTCCCGCCCGCACGACTGGTCGAGGCGATGACGCAACTGCAGGCCAGCGGCGCACCGCCACGATGGGGGCGGGTCGGAGCCCTCCTGTTTTCCACCGTGTTCTGGCCTGTGGTCGACGGCACGGTGTTGCCCCAGGCCCCGCTGCACGCGATCGCCCAGGGCGCGAGCCGCGGCATCGACCTGGTCGTCGGGCACACCAGTGAAGAATGGCGCTACTTCATCGTGGCCGCGGGTGGCCTCGACACGATCACCCCCGAGCAATCCGACCAGGCTCTTCGGACGCTGTCACCGGGCCCCGACGGCCCCAACGCCTACCGTCAGGGATACCCCAACGCCGACCACCGCCAGCTCTACGAGCTGGTCCACTCCGACTGGGCACTTCGCATGCCGTCGCTGCGCATAGCCGAGGCGCACTCTGCGGCCCGCGGCACAAGCTACCTCTACGAGTACCGCTACAACCACACCCCCGACGGCGCGGGACACGGCACCGAGCTTCCATTGGTCTTCGACACCCTCGCGACGGCGAGCGGGACCCGACTGTTCGGCACCGATCCCGCACCCGAGGTCCGCACCCTCGGCGAGGAAATGCGCCGCGCATGGACCAACTTCGCTATACACGGCGATCCCGGATGGCCCGCCTACCACCCCGACGGACAACCCACCCGACTCTTCGACACCCCTACCACCACCGCCGACTATCCCGAAACCGCCTCCCAACGAATCTGGGCCGACTTCCCCTTCGACCCGCTACCGCTGACCAGCACCTGAGCAACTGCTCATTCCGATGGGCCGACGATACCCGCTGACATCGTATTTGGTTGCGCCCAAGGGAGTTTGCGGGCTCACGGTAGCAACGTCAAGCGTGCTCGGCGATGACGCGCGTGGTTCGGCTGCTGGATCGATGACAGCGGCTACCGAGCGGTCTACGCCCAGAATGGTTGCCGCCGAGGCTATTTCGGCGACAACCCGACGGCCGCGTGATATGGCGAGCATCGAGATCAACCCAGGGTCAAGCCCGCGATCGGCGCGGTCGTCGGCAGCGGTGATCCACTCGCGGGTTCGACGGTGCCGGCCAGGGTCTCGGTCGTGCCGAAATGCGCCACGACCGGTTCACGGGGAAGCTGGTCGAGGATCGCCACCGAGCGGGGGATCTGCTGACCGCGGCACCAGCCAGAGCCGATAGCTACGGCCAGGGGCGGGCGCCGCAACGCCTTCGAAGCCGACCGCGGCGAGTGACAGCGTTGCCCGAACTGCGCACCACCATGATTCCCGTACCGAGATCGACTGGCCGAAGATGTGCGGCGTGGTCGCGCGTGCCGTGGCAGATTGAATGGCCGAAGGCGATGGATGGCTAGTCGGCCGAGTGTGGGTGCAGCGGTGCTGGGAGGAGGTATCGGTGTGCCCACTCTCGACCTGCCGGTCAGTGCTGTGGCTGAGATGCGGTGTGCGACAGATGAAATCGGCCAGGCGGATTTCATCGAACTGCACAAGGTCCGTTTCGGGCCATTAACCTCGGCCATTCATTGTAATTGGTGACAACTGGTCGCTGAAATGGCGAAAGGTGCTCTGAGCTGCGATAATTCGATTTGTCTAGGATCGAA
>NZ_JBITDI010000023.1:0-109216 GCF_044454005.1 Nocardia sp. NPDC051570
CGCTCGAAGCGCATGCGCGAAGCGCGAGTCTCGAGCGCTGAACGGCGAGACTCAGGGCCGCGAGCCCGCCGGAGCGAAGCGGAGGCCAACAAACACAGCCAACGACACCCCCTGTGATCCGCCGACGCGAAGCGAAGCAAAACAACCACTAATCTAACGCCGGCTGGCCCGCCGATAACCGACCAGCGCCGGCCCCGCACAAACCACGATCGCCCCAATCGACCAAGCCAATGTCGCCATCACCGGATCACGAACCGGCCCGCCCAACGACAGCCCCCGCATAGCATCGATCGCCTGACTCATAGGCTGATGCGCCACAATCGGTGTCGCCCACGCAGGATAGGCCGCCAACGGCACAAACCCAGTCGAGAAGAACATCAACAGCGACGACCCCAGCGAAATCGCCTCCACCAGAGCCGGTTTGGAGGTATACACCGCAACAGCGGTAACCAGCGTGGCAAAGCCGAGCCCATAGACGACCGGCACGCACACCAGCCCGACCGCGGCCGGAATACCCTGCCGGAAACGAAATCCCAGCGCTACCCCCACTCCGAACAGCACCACGGTGCAGGTCAGGATGCGCACCCCTTCGGCGAGCACCCGCGCCGCGGGACCCGAGACCCGATGCACCGGCAACACCCACAACCGGGCCAACAGTCCCGCGTCGCGCTCGCGACCCAGTGTGATGGCCCCGGCCAGCGAGCCCGACATCGCCGAGACCAGCGTCACCATCGGCACCGATCCGTACAGCGCACTGACCCCCGAGAAGGCCGAGATCTGCCGTCCCAGAACGGTATTCAGCACGATCAGCAACCCCGCCGGGAACACCAGCGACTCCGCCATCGTCAAGGGGTCGCGCCGCCACCGCAACAACAGCCGCCGGGTCTGAATTACCGTCTGCGACAGCGCGTATCGCCAGGACTCGGTCCGGCCGAGCACGACCGGCAGTTCCATGGTCATCGCTGCCTCCGCAGGGCCACCAGCACGGCCGCACCGCCGAAGATCAGCGATCCGGCCGCCGCCCACCCGATTCCGGGACCCAGCACCGCCCAGCTCACCGCGCCCGCCCGGCCCGAGCGGTCACCGGCCAGTGCGCGCAGAGTAAAGACGAACTGCGAGATCGGCTGATCGCGGGCGAATCCCTGTATCCAGTGCGGGAATTGGCTCGCGGGCACCAAACCGCTGGACACCATGCCGAGAATCAACTGAGGCAGCACGAGCGCCTGCGTGGTCGCCTCCGGACTCTTCGACAGCGTGCCGAGCAGATCGCCGACCAGGCCGATCAGCACCCCGACCAGCAGCGCGAAAGCGACGAAACCGAGTGTATGCCACCAGCTTCCATAGAATCGGAACCCGATCACATGCCCGCAGACGAGCGCGGTCAGCAGCGACAGCACGATCCGGTATCCCATGGCGACGGTGCGGGCGAGCAGCGGCGTCACCGACGGCATCGGCATGGTCGCGAACCGGGCATCGAGCCCATCACGGGCGTCGGCGGCCGCCCGGAACGCCGCGGCCGTCCCGCAGAACGACACCGCCTGCATGACGATCATCGGCATCAGGAACTGCGCATAACTGCTCAGCCCGTACCCGACGAAGCTCATCACCCGATTCAGCGGCACATAGAACCCGAGGGTGAACACGGTCGGCGCGAGCACGGCCGTCACCACCTCCCCATTACGCATCGAGGGCCGAATCAACCGCAGCGCAAGCACCCACCCCTGCAACACCACTCGCCGCCTGGGCGCCTCGATCGTCGTCACCGTCACCTCCCTGAAGCAATCTCAACAGACACATCGCGAGAATCGGCGGATGCGCACCCGTGCCGCGAGCCGTCAAGTCCCCCTGCCCCGATTCGGGGGAACTCCGCGCGCCGTCAGCGCACCGAACAGTCGGGCGGCAACTATGCTGTCCGCCGTGCTCGATGCCCAGCCTCCTGTCGCGCCCCACCCCGATATCGCTCGCCTGGCCCCGCTATTGGGCACCTGGCGTGGGTCCGGGCATGGCGAATACCCGACCATCGACTCCTTCGACTATCACGAGGAGATCCACTTCGGGCACGTCGGCCGCCCGTTCCTCACCTACCGCCAGCGCACTCGCCACGCCGAGGACGGCCGCCCCCTGCACGCCGAGACCGGGTACCTACGATGCGCCGGTCCCGATCGCATCGAGCTGATCCTGGCCCATCCCACCGGAATCACCGAGATCTGCGAGGGCACCCTCGACGTCGCCGACGGCGACCTGCGAATGGAGCTGGGCTCCACCCAGATCGGCCGCACCACCTCGGCCAAACTGGTCACCGCACTGGGCCGCTCACTGCGGCTGTCCGGCGATACGATCGACTACAGACTGCGGATGGCAGCCGTCGGGCTACCCGAGCAGCATCACCTGGCCGCGAGCCTTCATCGCGCCGAACAGGATCGGTGAATCGGCCCTGAGCTGGTCGGACATTCCTCACATTTGCCCGGTTGGCAAAGTTGGGGGTTGAATCTTCCCAGGTTCTCGGTCTACCGTTTTCGAGTCGGCGAACAGTCGGCGAATCGTTCGTTCGAGCCTTCGATCTCACTCACCCACAAGGGAGAAGACCATGAAGCGTTCGACATTGGCCCTGGTCACCGTGGGCATGATCCTGGCCGGGGCGGGCGTCGTCGAATTGCTCGGAGACGCGTCCTCCGCCGAAATGTCCGGCCCTGTCCCCCATACCCGTTCGGCATCCACCAACGGGACCAACTCACCCTGATCGCACCGAATGCGAGACCGCCGGGCCACCCGGCACATGCGAACCCCTCGATCCCGGCAAAAGCCCGCCGACCTGAACCACCTAGGTCCCGGAGACCTGAACCACCCGTAGGTCCCGGAGACCTGAACCACCCCTAGGTCCCGGAGACCTGAACCACCCCTAGGTCCCGGAAGGCTTTTCGCCGGGATCGCCCTTGTTCAGAACTTCCCCGGCGGCAACGTCATCAGCATGTCCCGCGTCAGGGCGACCGCATTATCCGAACTGCCGCCCCGCACCACCAGCGTCGCCCACGCGAGATCGCCGCGGTAGCCGATGAACCAGGAATGCGATCCCCCGTCCACCTCGGCCTCCCCCGTCTTGCCGTATACCTCGCCCTGATCGGCGATCCGCTCGGCGGTCCCGCCGGTCACCACCTTGCGCATCATCGACCGCAGCCCGTTCACCACGGATGTGGGCAGGGCGGGGCGATCGCCGTCGACGCTGGTCGGATGTCCGGAGATCAGATACGGCGTCGGCGCCGAACCGCGTGCGACCGTCGCCGCGACCAGCGCCATCCCGAACGGGCTCACCAGCACCGTGCCCTGCCCGATGCCGTTCTCGGTGCGCAGCGCGAGATCCTGTGCGACGGGCACGGATCCGGAGACGGTGGGTAGTCCGGCCACGGTGTAGTCCGGGCCCACACCGAATTTCGCGGCGGCGACGGTCAGGGCGTCGGGCCGCAGCTGGCTGGCCAGCTTGGCGAAGGCGGTATTGCAGGAGCGTTCGTAGTCCTGGGACAGCTTCGCATTGCCGATGGTGAACCGGTTGAAGTTGGGGATCGTACGGTCGCCGATGACGATGGTGCTCGGGCACGGCACCACGCTGTCGGGTGTGGCGATCCCGGCCGTCATCGCGGCGGCGGCGGTCACGGTCTTGAAGATCGAGCCCGGCGGATACAGACCCGAGGTGGCCACCGGACCGTCGGCATCGGCCGCCCGATTCTGCGCGACCGCAAGGATGCCACCGGTCGAGGGCTGCAGCACGACCATCACGGCCTGTTCGGATCGACCGTCGACGGACCGCTGCGCGGCATTCTGCACGCTCCGATCGATACTCAACGAGAACGATGGAGCGGGTTGCGGCGCAACCTCTTTCAGCACATCGGTATCCGCACCGTTGGCATTGACGGTGACCACGCTCCACCCGGCCTTACCGTCCACCTCATCGATGACGGTCCGACGCACCTGGGTCATCAGGTCCGGCGCGAAGTTGCGGTCGGTGACCACCAGATCCCACTGCTTGTCGACGCTCACTCCCGGCAGGTCGAACAGATCGGGATTGAGCTGATCGAATTCCCAATCCGCCAGCACCGCAACGGGATACGCGCCGGAGGCGGCGCGTGCGGCGTCGAGGATCGACTCGGGGGTGAGTTTGGCATCGAAACGGCCCAGCGCTCCCGCGAGCTCCGCGGCCACCCCGACCGGATCGCTCGACTCGGATGCGGTGAGCGAAATCCGGTGCACCACACCGGGAATCAACACATCGCTGCCCGCCCGCTCGTTCACCCGGGCCCGCGGCGCGGGGGTGGCCCGCAGCTCCATCGTCTGGGTGTTGCCGAGCTTGGGATGAATATCGGCCGAACTCCACCGCACCTGCCAGCGCCCCTCGCTGCGCCCCATCTGCAACTGGCCCGAATACGTCCAACTCCGATTCTTCGGCAACCGCCACTGATAGGTGTATTCGACAGTCGCCGTATCCCCCGTAACCCGAGCCGCCCCCACCCGTGCATTCAACCGCTCCGCCTGCAACTTGTCCCACGCCGAACCCAATGCCGCCCCGGCCTTCTCGGGCTGATTGGTCAACCCCGCCGCCCCCGCCACATCATGGCGCCCGAACGCCCCCACGAACTTCTCCGCCACCGGCAACGGCCCCTGCGACTCCCCGGAACATCCACCCGCAGCGACAACCAACACCGCAACCGGCAAAACCGACAAACCCCTCAACCCTCGCCGCCGCGCCGCACCCACCCACGACTCCCCCTGCGGCCCAAGAGAAAACCACCATCGCCCACCTCCCCCTTGCCGCGGCGCCTGGCGCCGGGGCACGGGCCGTCGCGACGCGCGGAGGGAGGCGGCACGGGCTGGCACGGCACAGATGGTAGTCAGACAATGCCCCGCAAACGGGGCGACACTCGCGTCAGTCGACCAGAACCGTGGCGAATGTGGCTATCTGACGGAAGCCGACCCGCGCGTAGGCGCGGCGGGCAACCTCGTTGTAGGAGTTGACGTACAGGCTCGCGGTGCGGCCGGAGGCCACCACGGTATTCGCGATCGCGGCGGTGCCGGAGGCGCCCAAACCTCGTCCGCGCCATTCGGGATGCACCCACACACCCTGGATCTGCCCGGTGCGCCGCGACAGCGCACCCACCTCCGCCTTGTACACGACCTGACCGTCCTCGAACCGGGCCCACGCCCGCCCTGCCTGGATCAGGCTCGCCACCCGGCGCCGATAGCCCCGGCCACCGTCACCGCTGCGCGGATCGACACCGATCTCCTCGGTGAACATCGCGACCGCGGCGACCAGATAGCGATCCAACTCATCGGGACGCACCCGGCGCACCTGCGCATCGGGCGCGGCGAGCGCGGGACCCTCGAGCGCGAGCAGCGGCTGATCCGCGCGCAGATCGCGCGCCGGACCCCACTGACCGACGAGCAGCTCCCACAGCGGCAGGGCCAGTTCCTGACGGCCCACAACCGACGAGCACAGCCGCGGCCAACGCGCCGCGCGGTCGGCGAACGCCTTGAGATCCTCCTGCCCGCCGCGCAGCGGAACGAGGTTGGCCCCGGAGAAGCACATCGAGGACCCGGGTCCGCCACGGCTCCACAATTCACCGTGACCGCCGCGGCCGTCGAGGCCGTACTCCTGCAAACGGGCGGCAACCATACAGCTCGCCACTGGGTCGGTGTCCAGAACTCGCAGCACCTGGGCCAGATCGCGATTCGCAAGCTGACGAGCCCCGGAGATTCGGGTCCGGCGGCTCGGCTCCAGCACACTCCGCACGTTCACAGCGTGCCACGAACGATGTGAACGTGCTGGTTTTTGGACAGCCGGGGTCTACCCGACCGTGACGACCGGTTCACCGGTAGCTGCGTCGTCGGTCATCCCTTCCGCCAGTCTCATCGCTTCCTCGATGAGGGTTTCCACGATCAGATGTTCGGGCACGGTCTTGATGACCTCGCCCTTCACGAAGATCTGGCCCTTGCCGTTACCCGAGGCGACACCGAGATCGGCCTCACGCGCCTCACCAGGACCGTTCACGACACACCCCATCACGGCCACCCGCAACGGCACTTCCATGCCTTCCAGCCCGGCGGAGACCTCGTTGGCGAGGGTGTACACATCGACCTGCGCGCGCCCGCACGACGGACACGACACGATCTCCAACTTCCGCGGCCGCAGATTCAGCGACTGCAGAATCTGGTTACCGACCTTGACCTCTTCGACCGGCGGCGCGGACAACGACACCCGGATCGTGTCACCGATGCCCTCGCTGAGCAGGGCGCCGAACGCGACCGCGGACTTGATCGTGCCCTGGAACGCCGGACCCGCCTCGGTCACGCCCAGATGCAGCGGGTAATCGGACTTCGCCGCCAACTGCCGGTACGCCTCGACCATCACCACCGGGTCGTTGTGCTTGACCGAGATCTTGATATCGCCGAACCCGTGCTCCTCGAACAGACCCGCCTCCCAGAGGGCCGACTCGACCAGGGCCTCGGGGGTGGCCTTGCCGTACTTCTCCATCATCCGCTTGTCCAACGACCCGGCGTTGACACCGATCCGGATCGGGATGCCCGCGGCCCCGGCCGCCTTCGCGACCTCCTTGACCCGGCCGTCGAATTCCTTGATATTGCCCGGATTCACCCGCACCGCAGCACATCCCGCATCGATCGCGGCGAAGATGTAGCGCGGCTGGAAATGGATATCGGCGATCACCGGGATCGGTGACTTCTTCGCGATCGTGGCGAGCGCGTCCGCATCCTCCTGCCGGGGGCAGGCGACCCGGACGATGTCGCAGCCCGACGCGGTCAACTCCGCGATCTGCTGCAGGGTCGAGTTCACATCATGCGTCTTGGTCGTCGTCATCGACTGAACCGAAACCGGGAAATCACTGCCGACCCCGACCTTGCCCACCATCAACTGGCGAGTCTTGCGTCGAGGCGCGAGGACCGCCACCGGTGTGGACGGGATCCCCAATGCAATGGCACTCACGTTCGGCTGCCTACTTTCGCTTTCGTCTGCGTGCTGCCCGTTCGCCCCGAGTCTAGTGGTGCCTGGCTGGGACACGCCCTGTGAGTGGGGCGACACGAGAACCGGCGACGACCGGCCGGGGTCCAAGGTAGCGAGCGGCCAGGCCAGCCCCGCGCAGCGCCTCCGGTCAGCCGGACCGGGCGGGAGCCGTGCGGCCGCGCGAACACTGTTCGCTGGATGTGCACGATACAAGGAAGGAACGGTGATCAACAGGTCCGAATGGCAAGCTGACTGCGCCTTAAGGGTGTGCTTAACCCTCGTGAAGCGCACCTTGTCGAACGAGCCGCGGACGGAATCGACAGCGTACGGTTGGCCGTCGACGGCGGTCGTTCGGCTCGGATCAGGAGGCACGGTTTATGCGAAAGCTCGGGGCGGCAAGACGATTCGCGGTGACGGGGGTGTCGGTGGCCGGACTTGTCCTGGCCACCACCGTGTTCGGCGCCGTTGCCACGGCCGAGCCTCCTGCGGCCGCGCCGATATCCGTGGTGTTCAGCATGATTCCGGACGGCTGGGCGGATCGGACCGATCTGGTGCCGCTGCTGCAGGCGCAGGCGGACGGGCAGGCGGTGAAGAGTCCGGACGCGGTCAGCGAGGATCGCAAGCGTGGGACCGCGCCGCAGCAGTTGCAGGGCCGAATCGCACCGGATGTGCTCGCCGCGGCCGTCACCGACGCCAGATCTCTGGTGTCGGTGGATATGGGGATTCCGGAGGGCGGCAACAAGGGCGCCGCGCTGCTGGACTTCCTGGGTGCGACCCCGGATCAGGATATCCACCTGGTCAACTACTCACCGGCTTCCACCGACGGCCTGTCCGACGATCAGATCACGGCTCGGCACCGCTTCGCCGATCTGTGCCGCAAACTCCTCGACGCATTCGTCCAGAATCGCTGAAGCACAGCGGCCACTCAGCCCTGGCGAGTCGGCCGAATAGTGAGATCCCCGATTTCGACGTCGTCGGGTTGGTCGATCACGAACGCGATCGCACGAGCCACCGCGAGGGGATCGATACCGAGCTCGGCCATGTTCTGCCGGGCCTGTTCGCGCACGGCCGGATCGTCGACGGCGTTGTCGATCAGCTCGGTGCGCACATAGCCCGGGGAGATCGACGTCGTCCGCAGCACCCCGTCGGTGCTCTCCTGCCGCAGGCCCTCCAGCAGAGTGCGCACCGCGTTCTTCGTCCCGGCATACACCGCTTGCGTGGGCACGATCTTCAGGCCGGAGGTCGAGACGACGGTGACGAGGTGACCACTGCCCTGACGGCGGAACACCGGCAGCGCCGCGGCGATCCCGTGCAGAATCCCCTTGACGTTCACATCGACCATCGCCGACCAACCCTCGACATCCAGATCCGCAATGGAGCTGATCCTGCTGACCCCGGCGTTGCCCACCAACACGTCCAGGCGGCCGAAGCGCTCGACGGCGACGGTGACGAGCGAGCGGAGATCGTCGGGATCGGTGACATCCACACGCGTGGCGGCTGCCCGGCCACCGGCGGCTTCGATTTCGGCCACCAACCGGTCGAGCCGGTCGGCGCGGCGGGCGCCGAGGACGACGGCCGCGCCGAGTGCGGCGAGGTGACGAGCCGTCGCCTCACCGATTCCGCTGCTGGCGCCGGTGATGGCGACAACCTTGCCGTAGATGGTCATGCAGATCCTCCGTGCCTCGCCGCGCTCGTCGGTGGCGATGACGAGCTGGTCGAGTCGTTGTAGCACATGGGCCATGTCGTCGATTCCGGCCGCACGGCGGTCCTCGGTGAATAACCGCTGACTTCACCTTCTTTCCCGGCGCCTGCCTCGCGGTCGCCGCGGTGATTACGCCATGTAATCACCCGATGCGCGAGCACAATGGAATCGCCAGGTGCTTGATCCCGTCACCGCCACACTCACGGCTCGAGGATGCAGATGCCTACTCATCAGGCTGTTCACGTTCAGTCCGCCGGCGAAGCGTTGAAACTCGTTGATGTCGACACGATCTCCCCGCCGCGCGACCATGTGCGGCTGGCCGTCTCCGCATGCGGGGTCTGCGGCACCGACCGCGCGTTCGTCCACGGCGCGTTCCCGGAGATGTCCTGGCCGATGACACCCGGGCACGAAATCGCCGGAACGATCGCCGAATTGGGCGAGGGTGTCGACAACTACGCCCTCGGTGACCGCGTCGCGGTGGGCTGGTTCGGTGGGAACTGCAACCGGTGTGTCTCCTGCCGGAAGGGCGACCTCATCCATTGCGCGAAGTTGCGGGTGCCGAGCTGGCAGTACCCCGGCGGATACGCCGAATCGGTGACGGTCCCGGTCACCGCGCTGGCCCGGATTCCGCGGGAGCTGTCCTTCGCCGAGGCCGCCCCGATGAGCTGCGCCGGCGTCACCACCTACGACGCGCTGCGGAAAACCCGGGCGATGCCCGGCGAGCGCATCGCCATTCTCGGGATCGGCGGCCTCGGCCACCTCGGCGTGCAATTCGCCCGGGCGATGGGCTTCGAGACGATCGCCATCGCCCGTGGCGCCGAGAAGGCCGAGGACGCAAGACAACTCGGCGCACATCACTACATCGATTCGACCGACGGTGATGTCAGCGAGGCGCTGCGGGCGCTCGGTGGCGTATCGGTCGTCCTGGCGACCGCGGGCAATGCGCAAGCGATGGGACAAACGGTCGGTGGGCTGTTGCCGCGCGGTGAACTGGTGGCCGTCGGCGTCACGGGCGAGCCGATACCGATCAGTCCGATGCAGCTGATCACTCCCGGGATCAGCGTCACCGGCCACGCGTCGGGCACCGCTCGCGATGTCGAGGAGACGATGCGGTTCGCGGTCCTGTCGGGCGTGCGTGCTCGGATCGAGGAACGGGCGCTGACGGAGGCCGCCGAGGCCTATGCCGCGATGGAGCAAGGACGAGCACGCTACCGCATGGTCATCACCATCTGAATGATGGTGTCCGGGTCGGCAATCAGGTTGCGGTACCGCCGGGCAGATCGAAACCCTATCTCGGACAATGGATATCGGAGTACAGTCCCAGTCACGGCGGGCACCAACCGTTTCCGTGACCGGCTAGGGTCGCGCTGAGCTATCGAGCGAATTCCCCGAGGCAGAGATGACGAACGTTCGACAGGACGGCAGAGTCGCCCTCATCACCGGCGCGAGCAGGGGGATCGGCGCGGCCGTGGCCCGGTTGCTGGCGGCGCGGGGCATGCGCGTGGTCGTCAACTACCGCAGCAGTCGCGACGAGGCCGACGGCGTGGTCGCATCGATCTCCTCCGCCGGCGGCCGGGCGATCGCCGTACGAGCCGATGTGCGTGACGAATCCGCCGTACTGGGCATGGTCGAGCAGATCCGGTCCGCCCTGGGCGAGGTGGAGGTGCTGGTCCACAACGCCCTGATCCCGTACGCCATCAAGTCGTTCGACGAGATCTCCTGGGATGAACTGGGCGGCAAGCTGGACCAGGAGATGCGAGCGGCCTTCCTGATGACGAAAGCCGTTGTCCCCGATATGACCAAGGGCGGCTACGGACGAATCGTCTATCTCGGCACCGTGCTGAGCCGGCAGCCGCGCGAAGGCATGATCGCACTCGGCACCTCGAAGGCGGCCCTGAGCCAGTTCGCCCGCTACGTCGCGCAAGAGCTTGGGCCACATGGGATCACGGTCAACGTCGTGGCTCCGGGACCGGTGGGCGAGACCATCACCGCCAATGCCGCCCTCGATCAGGAACAGCAGCGCCGCCAAGCCGCCCAGACGGCCTTGGGCCGGATCGCGACCCCCGACGATGTGGCCCGGGCCGTCGCGTTCTACGCCGGCGACGACAGCGGATTCATCACGGGCACAACAGCACCGGTCAACGGCGGACTGGCCATGGATTGACGTATCCCGGCAAGGAGGCTCCGCATGCACACCATCGATCTGACCTATGTCGGACAGGGTATCCACGAGGAACTGGTCGCCTACGTCGCCGATCAGCAGGACTACTACTGGCAGGAGGGAGTGCACGTCGCCCTCCGCGACGGGTGTCTCTGGGACGGTGAACGGGTTCGCCGGACCGCCACCATCGGACTGGGCCGCGCGGTGCTCTCGCGCGTGACCGACGGCATTCCGTGGACGGTGTTGTGCGTCAACACCGATCGGCCCATGTTCTGGTTGCTCGCCCGCGAGGCCTACACCTCGGTCGAGGAGTTGAAGGGCCGCCGGATCGGCATCCACGCACCGAGGACCGCGCCCGGATGCTTCTCCCGCATCGTGCTCAGGAAATACGGGCTCGACCCGGACAACGACATCGAGTCGGTCGTCATGGCACCGGGCGACTACAGTCACCACCTCCGCCGACTCGCCGAGGGCTCGCTGGACGCGGCGTTCGTGGGCAGCACCCTGGCGCCCGAGGTCACGGCCCAGCAGAACGGCCTGCGGCTGCTGGCCTTCGTCGGGGACGATTTCCGGATCCCCACCGTGGGCGTCGCCGTGGACCCCACGCATATCGCACCGAACGATCCGGCGGTACTGGCCCTGGTGCGGGCCACCCGCCGAGCCCTGCACACGATCCATGACGAGCCCGACCTCGCCGCCCGATACCTCAACGCCCTCATCCCAAGTCTCACCCCGACCGACGCCCGCGCGTACTACGACCGTTACATAGCAACGCATTTCACCACCGACGGCCGCCACGATCCGTCCGTCGCGGCCCACGCGGTGTCGAGCGTGGCGAAGGAGCTGGGCGTTGCCACGGTGCCCGACGCGGGAGACATCTACCGCACCGAACCCGCGTAGCCCGACAACATCTCCCGGTACCGACCGGCGCTGATCGGTTGCGCGGCAACGTATTCGCGCCGAAATGCCGATGTCGGACATTCCGAGACAGGTTCGTCAGGTTGCGGGCGGGGCTGGGGGGAACTCAGGCGCGATCCGGTTCCAGCCGTCTGCTGCCCATCGTGAAGTCGCGGACCAGGAGGAAGAACGGGATCGCCGTACCGATTCCGACCGCAAATGAGAGCACGAACGAGACAGCCCACCAACGAACAATGCCGAGTTGGCGGGCCTCGCCGAATGCCCATGCATGGAAGGCGAACACCACGAAGGCCAGATCGACGACGGCGAAACGGCCGGGGACCGTTGTGAGGATATCGCCGGAGATAAAGTCGAGCGCCGACTTCGGCCCGTTCCGGCGCACGTAGGGCACCCCGATGGAGTTCTGGCCGATGAACGCGGCGATGAGGATCGCGATGAGGGCCGGGCGGCGCCATGACGGGGCGGCGGTGCCGTCGAACATGGGAGACTCCCTTCGACCGAAGCGATCCTGGGCCCTGAGATCCGCTAGCCGGTGTCGACAGGCGCGCATGACCTGGATAACACCCGACCTTCCGAGATTAGGTGATCAACAACGGCCTCAGCTAACGAAAACGTCATCTGGTTATCGAACAGCAATCAACAATCCGCATCTCGCACCGAGGTTGCTTGCCGGTTCCAATGGCGCGACACGGCGCCGGTCGCGGCCGGCTGCCCGATGCGTTAGATTCGCCTTGGCCCGCATTGCTTCCACACGGATGCATGCGTGTCCGGGGTGCGAACAGGAGTCGACGGTGGTTCTGCAGGCGGGGACGGTTTTCGCAGGATTCGCCATCGAGCGCCTTCTCGGCACCGGTGGTATGGGTGCGGTGTACCTCGCACAGCATCCGCGGCTGGAACGCCTTGTCGCACTGAAGGTTCTCCACGACGCCTACGCCTCCGACCCGAAAGCACGCATCGCGTTCGACCGTGAGACAGCGCTCGCCGCTCGCCTGCAGCACCCGAATATCGTTCCCGTCCACGACCGCAGCGCACCCGACGACCCCGCGCTGTGGCTGTCGATGCAATACATCGATGGCGGCGATACGAACGCACTGCTGGCCATCGAGCCCCAGGGGTTGTCGGCGGAGCGAGTAGTGCGGTTGCTCACCGATGCCGCACACGCCCTGGATTTCGCCCACGATCACGGCGTACTGCACCGCGATGTCAAACCTGCCAATCTACTGGTCCAACACCACCCCCACGACAGGGAACGAGTCCTGCTGACCGACTTCGGCATCGCCCGCACCCTGGACGATACCGCCACCCTGTCCAGCGTCTACGCCTCCTTGCCCTACGCCGCCCCTGAGCGATTCACCGACCACCCCACCGACCGTCGTGCCGACATCTACTCCCTCGGCTGCACCTTCTACCAGTTACTCACCGGACAACCTCCGTTCCCTCGACCCCACCACGCCGCCGTCATGGCTGCCCACCTCACCGATCCGCCACCGGCACCCAGCCGTCTGCGACCGCACCTGTCCACCGCACTGGACATGGTGATCGCGACCGCGATGGCCAAACACCCCGCAGACCGTTACAGCACCTGCACCGAAATGGTCGACGCCGCAGCCGAAGTCCTCAGCGCGACGCTGGTGACCGATCGTTACCGGCGGCGAGCAGAAACCGCTGCGTCGCCGACCGTCGCGTCCGACAATTCGCACCCCGCCGCCACGACAGTTGTGCGTGCCGGCGCCGGCATATCCCCCGCCGCACAGGCACCGTCGAATCCGCCGAGTCGACTCAGCCGCCGCCGACTGCTGGCCGGTGGAATCGTCGCCGTGCCACTCATCGCTGTCGGCGGTGGCATCGTGGGACTTCGCGCACACAAATCCTCCGAATCCCCTGTCACCGCAACCCCGCAACCGCCGATCCCGGACGGCTCCCTCACTGCTCATGCCGGCGAGGTCTTCTCGGTGGCGTTCAGCCCGGACGGCACCCTACTGGCAACCGGCCACTTCGACAGGACAGTCCGGTTGTGGAACATGCGGACCCGGCAACCCGACGGACCGCCACTCACCGGCCACACCGATCTGGTGCGCTCGGTGGCGTTCAGCCCGAACGGCACTCTGCTGGCGACCGGCAGCTTCGACGGGACCGTGCGGCTGTGGAACATGCGCACACGGCAACTCGACGGACCACCGCTCACCGGCCACACCGGCTTCGTGAACTCGGTGACGTTCAGCCCCGACGGCACATGTCTGGCCTCTGGCGGCAGCGGCGCGGGCGAGACGGTGCGGTTATGGAACATGGCCACTCGCCAACTCGACGGACAACTGAGTCCCGCGGTCGACGACAACACCGGTGTCCGGTCGGTGACGTTCAGCCCGGACGGGACCCGACTGGTCGCTGCCGGTAACGGTAACGCGGTGTGGGTATGGAACGCACATACCCGCCAGCCCGACGGAGCACCCTTCATCGGCCACGCCGGCGTGGCCGCATCGGCTGCGTTCAACCCCGACAGCACCTTGCTGGCAACCGGCAGCCCCGAACGCACGGTGCGATTGTGGAACGTACGGACCCGTCAACCCGACGGACAACCCTTCCACGTCGACGGTGGGCTGATACCGGTCGCGTTCAGCCCCGACGGCACCCTGCTGGCCGCCGGAACCACAAACACCGTCACGATATGGAACATGCGGACCCGCCAGCCCGTCGGCCAACCGCTCATCGGCAATACCGCCCCGGTGCTGTCGATCGCGTTCAGCCCCGACGGCACCGCGCTCGCGGCCGGCAGCCAGGACACGACGGTGCAGCTGTGGAAATTCGATAAGGCACAGCGGTAGTCGGCTGGGGACCGCCGACCAGATCGGTTGGCCAGCACAGCTTCCCAACGCACGCACATGCCGAGCGGCATCTGCCGACATAAAGATTGGGACGAGAACACGTCCTACGAAGACGAGCCCGACTGCCCGATACCACCCGGCGGCAACGAACACTACCTGGAGACACTGCCCGAAGACACAGTGCTTGTTCGGGTCTATTGTCACGGCTAGCAACGCACGCTCATGCCGCCGCGCGGGCGTTCAGGCGAGCCGCAGCCGTTGGTAGCCAAGCGATCTCACGGAACGTCCGCAACTGCCGATTACGGTTGTCGATCACGCTCGGCGTGCCCGGGATCGCGGAGTTGACGACGCCGATGACCAAGCTATGCCCCGATCCGGGGACGCACCACAATCCGGGCTCCCCGGCTGGGCACCAGTGTGAGGTGTTGGAGTCGAGGCTGTTCGGGCCGGGCGCTGGCGGGTTCGATCCGGAAACGTGACAGCACCTCCCGCAACACGATGACACCCTGCTGCACGGCGAATCCGGCCCCGAGGCAGCGTCGGACACCGCCGCCGAACGGCAGCCAGCTGCCGGCGGGCGGACTGCTCTCCAGAAAGCGCTCCGGCCGGAACTCGGCCGGCTCGGCGAAGTGCACCGGATCCTGGTGCACCAGCACGATCGAGGGCATGACGGTCCACCCGGCCGGGATCCGGTAACCACCGACCTCGGTGTCCTCGGTCAGTCTGCGGGTCACCTCGACGATCACCGGCCGCAGCCGTAGCACCTCCTTGACCACGGCCTCCAGGTATCTGTCCTCGCCGGCCACGGCGGAACGGACGGCCGCATCCAGGATCGCCGGGTGTCGCGCCAGCTCGTGGAAGGACCAAGCGAGCGCGGTGGCGATCGTCTCGTGGCCGGCGAACAGCAGGGTGACCAGGTGGTCGTGCAGCTCGGTGTCGGACGGGCGTTGCGCCGTCGAGGACACGGTGAGCAGCCTGGACAGCACATCGCGCCGGAGGCCGAGGTCACCGGCCAGGCGGCGGTCGGCGATCTCGGCATACAGCAGCTCATCCACCCGCTGCTTGTTCGCCGCCGCCCGCCGCCAGTGGCCGAACCGTTGCAGCCACGGCCGGTTCTCCGCGAGAAGCTCCGCCGCACTGATCTCCAGCACCTTGTTCAGCCGAGCGCGCAGCTCGTCCAGCCGGTGTCCGGCCTCGACTCCGAACATCACGCGAAGGATGATCTCCAGCGTGACCGCGTTCATCCGCTCGAGCGAGCTGAACGGTGTGCCGACCGGCCAGCGCTCGACCTCCTCGGCCACCAACGTGGTGATCATGTCCTGGTAGTCGTGCAGGGCTGAGCCCCGGAAGGCCGGTATCAGCTGTTTGCGCAGGCGCAGGTGAGCGTCCTCGTCGGTGCTCAGCACGGAATGCTCCCCCATCGCCGGCTCGAAGACTGTGTTGGCCTCACCGGCATGGAAGGTGCTGGTGGAGCCGAGGAACACGGAGCGGATCTGGTCGACGTCGGACAGCACCGCCACGTCGAGCTCCGGGGAGACCCTGAGGTGGATAACCGGGCCGTGCCGCCGCGCGAGGTGGGGAAGCCAGCGGTGCCGGAACATCGAGAACAGCGGAGTCTGAACGGTCATCGGCAGGCGCGGGCCGGGCGGCTGGCAGTTCACGACTAACTCACCTCTGTGAAGGTGTCCAACGCGTCATGTGCGTTGATGACGAGCAGGAACGGTTCGTGGTGCTGGTATCGCTGAGCACCCGATGATGTGTGCGGGCCTGGAACAACTGCTCGGTCGGACCGAGCGACGCCGTCCGCGGTGCACTGCGCGCCCGCCATCACCCGGCCCGATCTGCACACTCACCAATGTACCCAGGAAAGCTGTCCGCTCCACCCGCTCGGCCGATTCTGCTGACACCGTGGCAGTCCCGTGCATCAACGTCATAGCCTCAGCGATCGCTGCCATCGTCTCGTCCTGGACGACGCTGTTCCCCGTTCTTCTGACGCATGGCAATTCGCCAACAGGAGCACGGGCGGAGGGCTCACACACACCCAGAGGTTCGCCCGCCAAGCGGATGATCGGGACCGAACGTGTCGGAGCGCCTTTTGGGACGAAAGCACAGTCCGACTTCGCAATTGGAGTCCGGCAGCCCGCAGCGCTGACCACTGTCCATGCCGCTTCCCGCGCCGACGTAACGGCCGGCGACCGGCGCGTGCCGAAACTGGCCGGCGCGGAGTTCTGAAGGGACGATATGCAGATCATGTCGGTTGGCAGGGTTTCGAGACTGCGCGTCTGGCACCCGCGGCCAACAGTGCCGCCACGATTTCGGGTGAATACGCGTTCCCCAGGGCTGTCGGTGCGCGGGGTTCGCAGAAGCTGAGGTGGACACCGCCGGGGCCCTCACCGGCATTGGGATCGGCTCCGGCGCTGAGTTGTTCACGGACAGTAACGAGATCGTTCTCGTGAATCACTCGCAGCAGCCTGGCTGTCGAGGCGCGGACGGGCTCCACTCGCCGACCCGTGGGGTACTCGTCTTCAGCTTGCTCCGTCAGGTCGTACCAGTCCCCGCCGTAGCTCATCGCGGCCGGCAGCCTCCTTGTGGTGGCCATAGCGGCCCTCGGTTTCTCCGGGATACACCACCGCACGCCAATCCGAGAAAAGCCACTCGTCTTCGTCCCTCTCGACCTCGCCGACGAGGGTTCGCCCCCAGTCTTCAGGGAAGTCCTCATCCGCCCTCACACAGTCAACCCTAGCGGCAGACGGTCGAATACCATGTCCATCAAGAGCAAAGAACCAATGCCGGCCGACATCCGCTCCTGCCGCGGAGCGCGCGTTGGTCACCCGTCCAAACAGGTTGGCTGACAGCACTTCCCAACGCGCGCACAAGTAGCCGATTATCGTGCGTCAATGAAACTTGTTGCCTGAGCGGCCCGTATCCTCGAGCGGATGATCTGGTGAACAGTTCAGATTGTGTGGTGCATGTGGCTGCTCGCGTCCAGGTTGCTGCAATCTCGCAGAGCTCCGGGATTGTCCTCGAGTGGTCGTTGGCCTGGTGTTTATGGATAGTTGAGTAGGTGAATGCCTGGACACCACAGTGCGTGCACCGGAATAGCCGATCGCCGTCAGAGATTCGGCAGCCAGATCGGGATGGCCGGAGCCACCGCGGTAGGCGCGGACGAGAGGACCTGGTCGGTGGCCGGGTCGAAGGTGATGATCCGCCCCGGCCCGTAGGCGGGCGGACGCACATCGATGCCAGCGAAGAAGAGATCGAGGCCATAGGAGCCGCCCAGATTACTTCGCGTCGTCGGCCCGCTATCGCTGATGTAGCCGCGAGAGCCGTCGCCGCTGAACGTCATTCCGATGACCTGTCCCTCGGCCGGAATAGTTCCCAGCAGGTGTTCGTCACCGGTGTCGAACACCATGACACCGGTGGTGCCGTTGCCGATCTGAGTCACGTACAGCTTGCTGCCGTCCGGCGAGATCACCCCGGTGAACGGCCCGTTCTTGAAGGACTTGGTGACGGTCCAGCGCTCGACGTCGATGACGTGGATTTCGGTTTGAGAGAAGACGTACATCTTGGTTCCGTCATGGGTGAAGGCGGCAAAGGAGCCGTCATGGGTGGCCACGGAGGCCGCATCTTTATCATTGAGCTTGAGCTTCGGTTTGACAACCGCACCGGTCACTGGATCCATAGCGCTGATCCCGTCGAGGAAGCCGTTGTAGAGTAGGCCGTCGGGCCCGAGGTTCGCATTGATGGCAGGTCCCTCGGGGGTCAGCCGCCGCACAATAGTGTCGGTGGCGATATCGAGCACCAGCACGTCGAACCCACGCGCACCAAAACAGAATGGCAAACATTTTTGCCCTATATAGAGTTCCTTGCCGTCGGCCGAGACCAGGGCGCTGCTCGGAAAGAAATCGACCGGCATTATCCGGGTGGTTCCGTTGCGCCGGTCGATGATTCCGATCGACGGCGTGGCGAGCGCGGTGTAATTGACCACATACACTTTGGAGCCGTCCGGGCTCGCCGTCACTATCAACGGAGTAGCGGGGCCGATCGCTGCGTTGATCGGGTATCTACGGGTGATGGTATCGGTGGCGGTGTCCATGACGGCGACGGTGTCGCTGCCCGTCTCGGGAATCCACAGTTCACCGGGCGGGCCGGATTCGGCCGTGGCCGCCGGGGCGGCTGTCATCATCACGGCGCCGATAAGTACGGTCGCGAGGGCGATCCTGCCGAGTCCGGGTGCGCGCATTGCGTCGTCCTAACCATGTGTAGGGATAGGGCTTTCGTATACGCCGGGAATACGAGAGTTCCCGCAGCGGGTGAAGTTGTCGCGGTCGGTGCAGTGAATGGATCGGATAACACAGGTCCACCCGAAGCTAAGGTATCGCCGAAGGCCGATGCGATTAACGCGCCATCTGGTTATCAAACAGCAATCAATGAGCTGTGCCGGCGCGCCCGGGGACGATAGCGGCGCGGACCTCGCACGAACACGCGCAATTGGTACAACCACGCGCTAGGGCGACCACGACCAACGGTCAACCGGGCCCCGTCTTGCGAACGTCCGCTTCTGCCGCTGCGCGGGCGTTCGGCAGGGCGAGATCGACTGCGGCGCAGAACGTCCGGAATTGCCGATGCGCGAGCGTCCACGTAGGCCCCGCACTGCAACCGCCGACCTGGGCGATCGGAACCTTGCGGCGTTATGAAGTGACCGAGGTGAAGTTGTCGAGGCTGTTGAGCCGCGTATTGTGCGCCGCCCGGATCAACCAGCGACCCGCCCGCTCGACGAGTACCAGAGTGATGAGACCGCGACGGTCCTCGCCGGCGTCAGCGCCGGGCAAGACGTGGTCAGCCCATGCCCACTGTGTGTGCACGAGCACCACTCCGGCAGCGATCGACTGAACGTCGAGAATCGTCTGGCTGTAGTTCTTCTTCTGCGCGAGAACAGAATCCGGGACATCTTCATGTCCGCGCACGTTGTCCTCGCGCGATCGCGACCACAGGCCACGGTGCGTGATGAAGTCGCAATCCTCGGTGAACAACTGCCCCCACTCCTGCATCTCATGCTGTATCCAGAGTTCGGTGTAGCGATCGAGGAGCTCTCGGATCGCTTCAGCGGATTCATGCATGAAACGAAGTCTGAAACCTAACCTCGATCAATCGTGTTGCCCGGGCTGATGCGCCGCCGGAATGGCGAAAGATGCCTGCTACCTGCGATAGTTCGACTTGCTGAAGGTTGAATTCTCGCGTTCGAAAGGCACCTTTCTGGTGATGGATTCTACGTGGTATCCGCGGAAGGCGGTGAGGGTGACGCCTCGGCGGCGGCGGACGAGGGTGCGTAAGGTGCTGACGTTCTGGTAGCCGACGGCTGCGGCTACCGAGGCGGCGGTGCGGTTCGTCGTCCGCAGCAGGTATGCGGCCTGGTCGAGGCGGATCTCCTGGATGAATTCCAGAGGGGACATTCCGAGTGTGACGGCGGTTGCGCGTTGCAGTGTTCGTTCGCTGACGCCGAGTTTGTCGGCCACCTGTGCGATTTGGAGCGGTTCGGCGATGTGGTCGCGGACCCACCGTTCGAACGCGACCAGCGTCGGGTCGCTCGCGACCAGCATCGAGGGCACCGCGAACGCCGCCTGTGACGGGCGATCGCCGGTGACCAGGAATCGTGCGACCAGATCGGCCAGCGCGGGGCTGCGCCGTTGCACGATCGAGAGGGCGAGGTCGATATGCGCGAAAGCCGCGCCGGCGGTGGTGATTCGGCCGTCCTGGGCCAGGGTTCTGCTGTCGTCGAGCTTCACCGCGGGGTATCGACCGCGGAAGACGGGCCCCAGCCACCAGCTCGTCGTCGCGGTCCGGCCGTCCAGCACGCCCGATTCCGCGAGTAGGAATGTGCCGGTGCAGGCGGCGGTGAGACGGACGCCCGCATCGTGCCATGCCGGGATCCATTCCAGCACAGGGTGTTCGCGGACGGATTCGATGATCCTGGACGGCGGTGTCGCCGCCAGGGCGGGTAGCACGGCGAGTTCGGGGGTGTTCGGCAGGTCATCCAGTGGAACGGTCTGAATCTCGAGCCGATGCCCGGTGCGTGCGGTGGCGGCCAGTCCGGCGACGACGATGTCGAACGGCGGGGGAGTGCCAGCGACGTTGTCACGCAATGCGTTTGCCGTCTCGAGAACGTCCAGGACGACGGCCAGCCCCGAATCGAAGACGCCGTCGAGCGCCACCACCGCGATTCGCATGTCGGAAATGATAACAAGAACGGCGCATCCGCCACTCCCGAACGCGTAAGGCCAGGTCATAGGCTTCTGAAGTACCGATTCGAAAGGACCTGGAAATGACTCTCAACTTCGGAATCCTCGCTCTGCTCGAGGCCAAGCCCGGCAAGGGGGACGAACTCGCCGCGTTTCTCGAGGCAGGCCGCGCACTCGCGGTGGCTGAGACCGACACCGTCACGTGGTATGCGTTCAAGGTGAACGAGACGACCTACGGGATCTTCGACACCTTCGCCGCCGAGAGCGGCCGCCAAGCGCACCTGAACGGGCAGATTCCCGTAGAACTCGGCAAGGTCGCCGACGACCTGCTGGCCACGCCCCCCAACATCCAGTTGGTCGACCTCGTCGCCGTCAAGTAGTTCTGAAGTCTTGGTCGAGATCGGGGAGTTGGTGCGAATCTGTCGCTGATCACTTGTATTTGTGACGTGTTCATGACATCTGTCGCCAACCGGAGTGACGGCGTCCTTGCTCTTTCGATAGCCGGTTATTGTCTGGTCAGTTCTGTGCTGGTGCGGTTCTGCAAGCGGCACTTCCTCGGTGCCGCCCGGGAGTTGACGGTCAGGAAGGGGTTGGATATGGAGTCGCTGCTTCGGAAGGCCCTGGTGATGACGGCCGGTGTGCTCGGCGCCGCTGCTGTGGTGGTGCCGACATCCGCGAGTGCCGAGCCAGCGCCGGGCTTGCCGCCCGATCCCGATGTGATACTCGGCGACGCGACGGTCTACGACATGACGAAACCTGTCCCGGCTGGGATCGATTTCCAATGGTTCTCGATGCTGAACCCAGAGGGTCCCGGAATCTTCCAGATGACCTTCAACGAATACATGGTGCCTGTCATGAGCTTCCGGACCGAAGACCCGGACGGCCACTTCATACATCAGTGGAACATCCCGTCGGCACCTGTCACCCGCACCCTCCCGCCGCAGATGCCCGCGCTCCACAGCAACGACCTCGATTTCGCCTACGATCAGCAGGCCGACGCCTGGCACCTTCAGGTTCACATGCCTGCCGCCGACACCTTCGTCGACGTTTACTACAGCAACTGGCATCCCGGTGCGAAGATGGATCCCCTCACCTGGGACGGGGAAAAGGTCTTCTGGGCATCCGGAATCGGAACGGCCAAGGTGAACGGCACCATCAAGTTTCCCAGCATGGACGCACCTCAACAGATCCACGACTGGGCCGGTGAGCAGGAGCGCATGTCCCAGGGCGGAACGAGCGGAATCTTCGAGAATCTCCGATTCGGCGTGTCACCTAATGGGCAACTGAGCCCGGGATTCTGGGTGCTCGGCCCCGGCCACAACAACGGCTATGACTACCTCCAGGGTGGAAACCCCGACGGTTCTTCCGATCAGGTGTTTCTGATCCACCAGAACGACGGCTCCTTGACCGGCATATTCGCGCACACGGCGGCCGATGGTCAGCGCACCATGTGCGTACCCGATTTTTATGAGTACCAGGATATGAGCGACTATCCGAGCGACCGCTTCTCGCCCCATACCGGCACCTTCCGCTATCCGAAGCGGATTACTACCGGCTGCGGTGGCGAGAAGTTGACCTTCACGGTCACCGAGCCGCACGCTTTCGATGCCGCGGGGCCCGGTGCAGACTTCATGACCACCATGTCCAAAGGCCACACCGACGTTCCCGGATCGGTGTCGACCATCCAGCATCTCCAGAACGCCTTCTCCGGAAGTTTCGACGGCATGCCGCTGGATCTGCCGTTTCCGACGGTATCGACTTTCGTCCGTTGACGAACCGAGCCGCGTCGTCACGATTATGAACCCGAACTCCGCTGGTCACTCAGTTGTACGGCTACGGCAGCGAGGCAGACGTAGACGGTCGTCACGACAATTCCTGTCGTGCAGATCGCGATTGGTGACAAATCGATGAAAGCCAGTGGCAAATACGGTGATCAGTCACACCCACTCAGCGGCTATAGCAGAGCGTCGCGAACAAGGCAGATCCTGATCGGCACGATCACCGGTCACGCGGCACCGACCACTGCCGCAGGGACTATCCCAACGATGAACATCGATACGATACCGAACAGTCATTCCAGCGTGAGCTTGTCGCATCTAACCTTGTTCTCGGAGGAGCCGGATCGAGAGCACAGGGATTCGATGGCCCTTGATGTTACGAACCGGCTGCTCGGTGGTTCGGTAGAAGGTGGAACGGCTGATGTCGGCCCGGCGATGATCTCGCGCACGGTGACAGCGTGGTACCCCCTTGTCCAGGACGACCGCGATCAGCGCGTCCTCGATCGCGGTCCGACTGCGACGTACCCCGCGGTCCGCTGCGGCATTCACGGCTCCCCACCTCGGCGTCTTCCGTGAACCACACGACGGCGACAGGTGGATCTGTCGCCGGGATCGTTCTATCACCCTGCCTTATGCGGAACTGGTCGAGATCGGAGACGCCGCAATCCCGTACGCTATCCCGGAGGTGGCACTGCTTTTCAAAGCCAAAGCACATCGCGCGAAAGACGACGCCGACTTCGCGCGAGTGGTGCCGCTTCTCCCCACCCACCGTGTCGAGCGACTGTCGGCATGGCTCACCCGCATCCACCCACAACACGAATGGCTTGCCACACTGACCGGTTCGCCCCGCTGACGGAGATCAGCTCGGCCAGGGGATGCACGCGCATGCCGAATTCAGGATGAGTTCTCACGGCGAGATATCGATTCCGGCTGACGACCACACACGCCAATCCCCCGTCGGAATGTAGATGACGACACCATTGTCGGCATGTTCGATGTGTACGTCATCGGCATAGCCGAAAGTATTGTCGTACTCCACGATCACGTGGTCGCCGGCCGCGAGTTGATGCTCATCGCCCTGGATCTCGTAGGTGACTGTGATCGGTTTGTCCCCGGCCTGGATGCGTACCCTCATGATTCGAGAACCTTACGAGGGTTCAGATCACCACGCGCCGAGGGCAAGACATCGAACGCACTACTCTGCCGCGTGCAGGTCGTTCGAGCGAGCCGTAGCCGTTGGCCGCCAGTCGATCTCGTCCAATCCATTCCGTTGTCGACGTAGGTGATTTTGTCCACCTCGAAGGTTTCACATGGGAAACGAATGCGCAGTGCCCGCACCCGTCACCCACCCACTCGCCGAGAGAAAGAGATCGTGGCGAGCATCATCACCAGACTCGCACTGTCCCTGCGGGATTCCCGTGGTGTGACCGTTGCCGGTAGTCCTGTCGTCGTGATCCGCTGTCGCCGAGTCCATTTCGCGTCGGGATGTCCCGCGGCGCAGGACATCCCGAGTAGCGGACAGCCGTACGCGGCTCGGCGGTGTCAGCAATAGACGGGATAGTCCTCGAGTGTGACGGCGTTGGCCGCGTGAGCGAGGATGGCGGGCGGGACCGTTCTGTCGAGGGCCTTGTCCTGCGCGAGCTGGTGGACTTCGTGGACGTAGCCTGCCATCGCCTGCTGGTAGCGTTCGAAAGCTACCCGGTGGTCGCCGGAGTTGTTCGCGAGTTCGCCTGCGAGCACGTAGGTTCCGACGAGGGCCATGCTGGTGCCCATGCCACCGCGCGGTGAAGCGCAGTAACCCGCGTCGCCGACGAGCGCGACCCGCCCGTTCGACCAGCGATCGAGGCAGGCCTGGCTCATCGGGTCGAAGTAGAAGTCCGGCGCGTCCCACATACTCGCCAGCAGCCGGGGCGTTTCCCAGCCGACATCGGCGTAGCGCTCGGCGATGATGGTCTTCTGCTGGTCGAGATCCCGATGGTCGACGGCGAGTTCCTCGGACCCGAACCGCAGCATCACCCGTGCTTCGGCGTTCCGCCGCACGCTGTAGACGCCGATCAGCGCGTCATCAGTGGTGTGGTACACCTGCCAACGGTCGAGGCCGAGATAGTTCTCCACACTGAAGATCGCGAGATACATACCGAGGAAGTGGATGCACTCCGACTCCGGGCCGAAGACCAGCCTGCGCACGCCGGAGTGCAGGCCGTCCGCGCCGATCACCAGGTCGAAACGACGCCGACCGGTGTGCTCGAAGTCGACCTCGACACCGTGGTCGTCCTGCGTGATCGAGGTGATGGAATCGCCGAACACATACTCGGTCTCGGCGCGGCTCGGGTCGAACAACAGGGTCGTCAGGTCATCGCGCATGATCTCGACGTCGTCGGTGCCGATCAATCCGCTGGTCAGAGTGGACTCGGTGGTCCTGGTCAACTCCACACCCCGACTGTCCACGAACGACATTCCGCGCACGTCGGTCGTCGCGGCCCGGATCTCATCGAGCAGCCCCATCCGTTCCACGACGTGTAACGCCGTGCCACGGATGTCGATGGCCTGCCCGCCCCGGCGCAGGCCGGGCGCCCGCTCCACGACTGTCGTATGAAAACCCGCGCGCTGCAACCAGTAAGCCAGCGCCAGCCCCGCCACACTTGCTCCGGAGATCAAAACGTTCTTGTTTCGCACGACACTCTCCCAATGCTGCCGATCTCGGTGAATTGCGTTGCCGCGTATCGCGGTCACTTCCAGCCTCGACGCGGGATACCGTGTCAGCAATGCAAAGATCGGCACGCAATAATTCCGTTCTGAGCAATAATCTCGGGGAGCTGCCGTGGACCTGAACCTGCTCGCTGCGCTCGACGCGCTGCTCCAGGAGACCAGCGTGACCAAGGCCGCCGACCGGCTCAAAACCTCGCCCGCCGCGATGAGCCGTAAACTCGCCAGCCTCCGCAGGATCGTCGGTGACCCGCTCCTCGTCCGTGCCGGGCAGGAGATGACACCCACCCCCCGAGCCCTCGAACTCCGGGCGGAGGTGCGCGCGCTCATCGAGCGTTCCGAGACGGTCCTCGCGCCTTCGGGCGGCCTCGACATCGCCACGCTGCAGCGAACATTCACCGTACAGATCAGCGAGTTCCTCCTCGCAGGCCTGGCCGCGCAGTTGATCGGTCGACTGCACTCCCAGGCTCCCGGGGTCGGTGTCGTATTCCTCGCCGAATCCTTCGAGGACACCCCCGCCCTCCGGCAAGGTGTGGTGGATATCGAGGTGGGGGTGCTGGACCACCTCGATCCGGAGACCCGTACCGAACACTTGACGACCGTGCCGCCACTCGGTGTGGCCAGGAGCGATCACCCACTGCTCGACAACCCCATCGACGCCCGCGGATTCGCCGCCGCCGACCACATCAGCATCTCCCGCACCGCCAAGCGCCACGGCCCGATCGATGCCGAGCTGGCCAAACAGGGCCTGCGGCGAAACGTCGCGGTCGTCGTACCCAGTCACCTCGGTGCGATGATGCTGGTCAAAACAACCGACCTGGTCTGCATGACCCCCGGCGGCGGCCTGACCGACGCCGTCACCGCGCTCGGGCTACGCACCTTTCCCATCCCACTTGCCCTGCCGCCCATCGAGATCGGGATGGCCTGGCATCCCAGGCAGGACGCCGATCAGGCGCACCGCTGGTTCCGCGAGCACGTCCGCAGCGCTCTCACCCGGCAAAACCTCTGAGCGACGACGATCTCTATGACACGCAAAACTATACGGACCTGACCAGCGAAGACATCGACGCTCGAGTCAAGGCAGAGGCGCGACGACCCGTCATGCTCGGCACGGTTACAAACGCATCCGGGGGTCCGAACGCCCAGTAGCCGATGTGCGGATGTCTACCAGCGGCTGTCCGAGCATCCGAGGAACACGGCACCGGCTAGTCGAGCGCCCGGAAGTGCGTGACCAGGCGGTGCTGGTCGTCGAGGATGTGAAAGGCCAGTCCCGGGGCAAGGTCGTAGTCGACCTCGGCGCGGCCTTCGCAGGGCAGCGGGACGGTCGAGACCACACCGGGGCCCACGCACAACGGGAGCCCGGCGAAAATCGTGGTGGCGGCGACATGGGCATGTCCACACAGCACCGCGACGACCTGCCGATGACGGGTCAACAGCTCGGCAAGGCGCTGTTCACCGAATTGGCGAACCCGGTCCACGAAGGGGGTGTGCAGTTCCACGGGAGGGTGGTGGAAGCACACGAACACCGGCAGGCCGTCGGTCTCCGTGGCGAGCGCCTCGTCCAGCCACATCAGTGTCCGGTCGCTCAACATGCCCTCGTCGCTGCCGGGAATCGTGGAGTCGCACAGCATGAAGACCGCGCCGGGTATGCGGACGACGCGGTTCACCTCGTCCTCGGAACCGCTCTCGCTGAGTAGACCTACCCGGAACGCGGAGCGGGTGTCGTGATTGCCGGGCAGGACCAGTACCGGACACGGCAGGTCCAGCACCGCCCGTGCCTGGTCATATTCGACAGCCGCGCCGTGGTCGGCGATATCACCGGTGACCAGCACCGCGTCGAGTTGGTCAGCCATGCCGCGCAGGTAGTTCAGGACCCGCTCGGCACGCCGCGTGGCCCGCGGGCCGGTGTCCAGGTGCAGATCGCTGACATGGGCGATGACGATCATCGTTGCCCCCGCGATATCGGATACATCATGTTCGGGCCCAGAGTCGGCGCTGTTCCCCTCGCGACCGTAGCCACTCCCGACACCGCTGTCGTTTCGATCATGTTCCCATGCTCGAACACAACCACATCGCCTGTCGCGAGCCAATTTCAACTCCCTGGACCGATGCCCTGCCGCGCGGTCACGACCGCGATGCACCGACGCTCGAACGCACTGACCTTCAGGGCCGTTCCATCGCAAGCCGCTGATCCGCCATTTCGTATCCTGCCTCAGTACCCTGACTTCGTATGGCTGACAGCGAGATCGAGATCACCGCAGACCTGGTCCGCGACCTGCTGCAGGAGCAACATCCAGACCTTGCAGAGCTGACCATCCGCGAGGTGGCGGGCGGCTGGGGGAATCAAATGTGGCGTCTTGGGGACGGGTTGGCCGTGCGCATGCAGCGCATGGATTCCACCCCGGAACGTCAGCTCGGGGAGCGGCGGTGGCTACCCGTGTTGGCCCCGCGCCTGCCGCTCCCGGTGCCGACCCCGGTGCGGTTCGGCGAACCGTCCGAGCGGTTCCCCAAGCACTGGACCGTGATGACGTGGGTTCCCGGTGAGCCGCTGGACCACGGCACGATCAGCCGCGGCGCCCACGCGGCCGACACGCTGGCGGGCTTCCTCCGGGCGCTCCATGTGGAGGCACCCGCCGAGGCACCGATCGCTGAAGACCGCGGCGCCCATCCCAGGAACTGCACGGACGGCTTCGAGAAATTCTTGCAGGCCGTTGCTCCCGACGACATCGCTGCCGACGTCCGGGCTGTCTGGGCCGACGCCGCAGCGGCGCAGCCGTGGGAGGGGCCGCCGGTGTGGGTGCACGGCGACCTCCATCCTGCGAACGTCGTCGTCTCGGACGGAATGCTCTCGGGCATCGTCGATTTCGGTGACATGTTCGCTGGCGATCCGGCGTGGGACCTCGCCGCCGCATGGGTGCTGCTACCCGCGGATACGGCCTCGCGGTTCTTCGAGATGTACGCGCAAGCAGATGAGGCGGCGATCCGGCGCGCCCGCGGGCTGGCTGCTATGAAGAGTCTCTTTCTGATGCTCATGGGGCAGAACGGAGATCGGGGCCTCCCCGGCGGCAAGCCGCACTGGGGACCTGCGGGCCGGGCGGCACTTGATCGTGTACTGAAAGGGCTTTGATACACGCTGCTTCGAACGTGTTCGATCGTGGTTCGGCGGTCGGCTCAGGCGATTTCCTTGTCGGTGATGCTGCCTTCTCGTAGCTCCCGTCGCAGTGCATCCAACGCACTCGATTGCCGCCGTGCGGGCGTTCAAGCGAGCCGCAGCCGTTGGTAGCTGAACGATCTCACGGAACGTCCACTACTGCCGTTGCGACACGATGTCGCACGATGCGAGTGAACTCGCAGATAGGAGGGCCGAAACTGGTTTCGGCTGTGTGAGTTCCGGGCTCGTGCTCGAGGCCCGGCCCCGCTCTGACGTGCGTTGCTGGTGACGGCAGGGTGCGAAGCTCAGAGGAACGCCGAAGGGTCCCTGTTCCATCCGGGGGCCACGGGTCAGGGGCAGGCCGGGCGGGTGAATCGCGTGAACCTTCGTTGATGTCTCGTAAAGAGGACCCTGTTCGATGGATTGCGGTTGACAGGGGGTAGGGACTGGCCGTTGAAATGCGGCAGGCGCCGGTCGAGGACGGCACTCGACCGGGAGAGCACCGCCGTCCCCGGGATAGAGGAGGCACCCTCCCCGGTCGTATCTCGCGCGTGTGGAACGTGGTAACCCCGACGGGGTCCGGACGAAGTTCGCTGTCCGGTAGGTCGACTGTGAGGAAAGCTGAACTCCCCGAGCGGGATTGGGATGGCCCGAGAAGCGAATGCCGGTGGCCGAAAGGCAATGGGAAACCGCGACAGACACAGCTGGCCCCTCCGCCAGTTCGTCACGGATAACCAGCCGGATACGGGACTGCGTGCCCGGACCCGAAAGGGTGCTGACGCGGGCCAGGTGAGCCTGTGGAGGAAAAGGGTGGCCAAGACGCTGGAACCGACGGGCAAGTTAGACGCCGGATACCCGGTGAACGGACCAGAGGGCAACGTCTTCGATTGCGTCGCTGCAGGATTAGCGGGCAGTCAGGACGCGCACGGCGACGACGGTACCTGACCCCCACGGGCTTGCTTGAGCCGGATGCATAGCAATGTGCACGTCCGGTTCTGAGGGGGGCCGGGCGCAGTAATGCGCTCGGCCTACCCGGCCAGTGCGAGCGTTCTGTGGGACGAGATCGACTGCGGCGCAGAACGTCCGCTCTAGCGACGGTCGGAAGTCGGTTCCTTATGCTTTGGCACCGCACTCTCCGACGGTGTGGGCTGTGCGGAACCTAGTGCGTCTGGTTCGCGGCTGTCGATTCCTGGAAATCGACGAGTGCTTCTCCGTGCACCTGCGCCCACTCCGTCAGCATCGCTATCGGCTCCTGCAGAGTCCGGCCGAGCGGGGTCAGGCTGTATTCCACCCGTGGGGGCGCTTCGGCGTACCGCTGTCGATCGATGAGGCCGTTGCTCTGCAGGCGGCGGAGGGTCTGGGTGAGCACTTTCCGGGAGATCCCGCCGGACAGAGCCACAAGTTCACTGTGCCGCTTGGGGCCGTCCTCGAGCGCGTACAAGGTGACTACGGACCACTTGTTCGCGACGATCTCGAGTGCCGTGCGCGCAGGACAGTCGGACATGAACATGATTCCGGCAGAAGAGCTCACGGTCCGAAGGTTACCAAAGGGTACCTATCGGATTCCTAGCGTTGCCATCATGCACATCGCAGCCCTGATCCTGTCCGTCCTGCTCGCTCTGGCGATGCTCCAGTCCGGCGTGATGAAGTTCGTCCGCCCCGCGTGGATACGCCAATTCGCCGAAGCGGTCCACCTCACCACTTCCCAGCTCACCATGCTCGGGAGCCTGCAGATCGCCGCGACGCTCGGTCTCATCGGGGGCATCTGGTTCCCGCCCTTCGCGATCGCCGCCGCAATCGGGCTGGTGCTCTACTTCGGCGGCGCGATCCTCGCCCACATCCGCAGCGGCGACCGGAACATGCTGGGAGCCATAGTCTTCCTCGCGTTCTCGATCGCGACATCAGTCGTGCTCGTACTCAATGTTCACCTCGCCTGAACTCGCGTTCCCACCTCGGCGGCCAGCCCACCTCGCCCTCCGACCCGAACCTGCGGCAGCACACCACCCCACACCAGGAACGCCCTGTAATGGCGATTACCGGGCAGTTGATCATCTCCGATTAACCTCGAGTTACTTCTCCGTTTTCGGTCTCATTCCTCCCGGAGTTGGCCTGTCGCTGAACAGGATCCGGTTGGGGTTGTCGGTCTCGATGGCGAGACTCTCCCGATGAGTACCAGACGGTAGGGTGCCTGAAGTGGCGAAGATTGCTTTTCTTGGTTTGGGCCGGATGGGGTCGGGAATGGCGGCACGGATGGTGGCCGCTGGGCACAAGGTGGCCGTGTTCAACCGCTCGCCCGAGAAAGCGGCGGGGTTCGTGTCGGCCGGAGCGGTCCTCGCGGCCACGCCACGCGCAGCAGCGGAGCGAGCGGATGCAATCATTGCGATGGTGGCCGACGACGTCGCCTCGCGAGCGGTATGGCTGGGGGACAACGGTGCTCTGGCTGCCGATGTCGCTGCTGGTGCGTTCGCAGTCGAGTGCTCTACGCTTTCCCGGCCGTGGGTGCTGGAGCTGGCGAAACATGCTGACACGCAAGGATTTCGGTATATAGACTCGCCTGTGACCGGGCTACCCGATGCTGCTGCCGCTGGTCAGTTGACCCTGTTCGTCGGTGCCAATCGAGATCATCTCGATGCCGCACGTCCACTCTTGGATCCGTTGTGCACCAATATCATTCGCTTCGGTGAGATCGGCGCGGGCACCGCATACAAGCTGCTGCAAAACCTGCTCGGCTCGATCCAGATCGCGTCTACTGCCGAGGCCTTGCGTACCGCCGAGCTCGCCGGGCTCGACTTGGCGGCCGTCGTGGATACCCTTTCCCGCGGTGGCGCTGCCAGCCCCACGGTGGTCCGCGTCGGTCGATTGATGCTGGACGGGATTCATGATCGCGACATCGCGTTCACAGCCGCCCTGCGCCTGAAGGACACCCGTATTGGTGTCGAGCAGGCCGATTCCCTGAACGCGCCTGCCACCCTGGGCCACGCCGCGTACGGGATTTTCGGGCGGTTGGTCGAGGCCGGTCATGGCGATCTCAACGAAACCAAGGTGCTCGATCTGCTGCGCGAGTGACGGTGCCACCGCGTCGACCGGGCTGTACAAGTCTCCGGTATTGCCGCGACCCGCGCGGTTCGAATCGGCTGCGCGACGACCTTGAAGATCAACGGACAGAGATCATCTCGGGCAGCGTGCAGCCGTCGGCACTGCGCGATAATGCCGATACGGTGTGTTTTCTGCACGGTGTGACGTCAACGACCAGTTTGAGGTGGCGTTACGGTGCGTTCCACAACCGCACGGTCTTGTCGGCACTGCCGGTGGCCAGCAGCGTGCCGTCCGGGCTGAATGCCACTGACTCAACCTTGTCGGTGTGGCCGGTGAGGGGTTGGCCGGCAGGTTGATGTCTATGCACATCCCACAGTCGGATAGTTCGATCTTCACCAGTGGAGGCCAGTAGTGCCCCGTTCGGGCTGAAGGCCACCGCCCGCACCGTGCTGGTGTGGCCGGTGAGGGGTGGTCCGGCAGGTTGGCGAGTACCGATATCCCACAATTGCACCGTGTCGGCACTGCCGACGGCCAGCCGTGTGCCGTCCGGGCTGAACGTCACCGACCCGACAGTTTCGCCGCTATGGTTGATAAGGAGGGGCTGTCCGTCGGGTTGGCGGGCATGGACATTCCACAACCGCACACTACCGTCGCTACGGGCGGTGACGAGCAACGTGCTGTCCGGGCTGAACGCTATCGAGTACAACATGTTGGTGTCGTCGTGGACGGGCTGCAGCTGTTCATGTGTTCGCGCATCCAAGAACTGCACAATGTGGTCGCCGGGGCTGTTGGCGGCTACCAGGGTGCCGTCCGGGCTGAATGCCACCTCATACGTGATGTTGTTACTGTAATTCCGAGTCCCGGCACCCAGCCGCGTTCACCGATTAGCGGCCAGCACTGCCGCGAGGCCTTCTTGCAGGTCCTTGACGAAATACTCGGGAACCTCCAGCGACGGGAAATGTCCCCCGGTTTCGGGCGACCTCCATCGGACGATCTGTCGGTACCGCTCCTGTGCCCAGGGGCGCGGGCACTTCTCGATGTCGCGGGGATACATAGTGAGTGCTGACGGGACGTCGACCCGAAGTTCGGGGTCGAGCGAGTTGTGGCTTTCGTAGTAAATGCGGGCCGACGATGCGCCGGTCCGCGTCAGCCAATACAGGGTGACGTCATCGAGAACGCGGTCTATGGAAATCCTCTCGAACGGGCTGTCTTCGGTGTCTGTCCACTCGGCGAACTTATCGAGGATCCAGGCAAGAAGCCCGACCGGTGAGTCGACGAGCGAGTAGCCGATGGTCTGCGGTCGGGTCGCCTGCTGCTTCGCGTACGCCGCGCGGTGGCGCCAGAAATCGCGGGTTTCCTCGGTCCATCTGCGCTCGACCGCCGTCAGCCCGTCCGTTGTCAAACCGGGCGGTCCCTCCGCGAACGTTGTGTGGATGCCGAGAACGTGCGCCGAGAACCTGCCGCCGAGAACCGTGGTGATATTGCCTCCCCAGTCGCCGCCGTGGGCTGCGAACTTGCTGTAGCCGAGCCTTCCCATCAGTTCCACCCATGCGGCCGCGATCTTTTCGGTTCCCCACCCGGTGGTGGCCGGCTTGTCGCTGTAACCAAAGCCTGGTAGCGACGGGACCACGACGTGGAACGCCGGCGCGTCTGCATCTTTCGGATCTGCCAGCTCGTCTACTACATCGATGAACCGAGCAATGCTGTCTGGCCAGCCGTGCGTCAAGATCAGAGGAGTGGCATCTGCGCGCGCGGATCGGCGGTGCAGGAAGTGGATTCCCAGATCGTCAATGGTCGTGCGGAACTGGCCGATGCGGTTGAGGCGCTCTTCGAACGACCGCCACTTGTACCCGGTGCGCCAGTAGTTCACGACATCGACGAGGTCGGCGAGAGGAACGCCCTGTTCCCATCGGCGAGGGTCGGGCGCGGCGCGACAGACCGTCTCGGCCTCCGGTAGCCGCGCCGCGGCCAGTCGCGTGCGCAGATCGTCCAGGTCAGCGTCAGTGGCGTGGGCTTCGAATGCTTGCACGTCGCTGGTTGGACGGGGCATGAGATCTCCTCATCATCGCGGAACCGGCTACGACCTATCGCGAACCGGCTAAGACGGTTCTAACATGTCTCGATGTCAGCGTGCAACCAGCTAAGGTGGTTCTATGCGTGCCGAGTTCCCTGACTTTCGCCCTGGTAACGTGCTAGCGACCAGCTTCACGGGGACTCTGTCGGAGCGTCGTGGCGACGCTGTGGAGCGCATTCCCACGCCGCAGCGACTCGTCGACTGGCTGGCAGTGAACGGCCTTGCCGTGGAGTCCTGCACCACCTCCCAGCTCGAACTCGCTTGGGAACTGAGGGAATCAATTCACGCCGCCGCGACAGCGGCCGCGATCCAAGACGCTCTCCCTGCGTCTGCTGTCCAAGTCATCAATGACTGCAGCATTCAGGGTCGGGCCGCGGCTATCCTGACGCCCGAGGGCAATCGTCAATGGCGACTTAGCTCGGCTTCCTGCGTAGAAGATGCGCTAAGCGTGATCGCCGCCGACGCGATCAGCATCATCGCAAGCGAACGAGACGGAAAATTGGCCTTGTGCGCATCGCCAACCTGCCAAGCCGCCTTCTTCGACACTAGTCAAAGTCGCACCCGCAAATGGTGTGACATGAACACGTGCGGGAATCGTCAGAAGAAGGCGCGCTTCAATGCCAACCAGCGCAAAAACACCAGGAGCTGACTACACTCGACGATAGTATCCGATAATGCCGCGTGGCGGGCCGTTCGGCCGACCAGGATCGAGCGGTTGGCCGAACGCTTCGGAGAGCATCCGCTACTACCCGAGCGCAGCTTCTTCTTCGTCGTATTGCGTTGCCGTACTTGGGCATCCATCCCGCGTTACCTTGGTTGCAGCGTGTTAGCGATATGCCGTGCATCAGCGCATGAGGGGAGTGTCAATGCAGATCACAGATATCAGGTTGCTCAACCAGGACGGTGAGTTGGCCTCTGCCGAAGGATTCACTTACGGCGACGCCGAGGGCCGTCACATCGTCACGGGTCGGTGCGTGCTGACGCGCCAATGGCCCTATGCCTCTGCGAGTTTGTCGTTCAGACCGCAGACGGTCGGTGTCGTGGTCTTTCGACCGCTCTGCTCACCGATGAGGACCGGGGGTGCGGAGGTTGACCTTGTGAGGGAAGGGCAGGACGCACGGCAGTACCGAGTCAGTCAGGCAGACATCGGAACAACAGTGACGGTCCCGGAGGTCCTCAGCTATTCCTGGGATCAGATTGAGGGCGAGACGAATGAGTTCGCGTTCTGGGTCGAGTTCTGAATCTGACTTAGCACCTCAGATCCTGGCGCGGGCGGAACGTCCGCTCTGCCGCGGAGCGGGCGTTCCGTATAACGAGATCGACTGCGGCGCAGTACGTCCGCTCTTAGCCGACGAGCGGGCGTGGTAATCGGTCTGTTGGGCGCCGACTGGTGTCAGCTGTCCCCCTGATACCGCTAATACCAGTGATGCACCTGCCAGAACGCCCAGGCCGCGTTGGGGCTGCCGTAGCGCTGGCACATGTAGTCGTAGGTCCAGAGGAGCTGAGTAACCGGGTTGATCGGCCAGTCCCACCCCTGGGTGAACATCTTCGTGGCGGGGAGGGCCTGGCCCAGGCCGTAGGCGCCCGAGCTGGGGTTGACCGCGAACGTATTCCAACCGCTCTCGTGGCTGATTACCTGGTCGAAGCCGTACCACTGATCCGGCGGGACGATGAACTTGGCGATGATGTGGGGTGGGAGCTCAATCGCGGACATCATCAGGTCCAGGCCTGAGCTGAGCAGGTTGGGGTTCAACGTGAGGGCGGTGTCGGTGAGGCCCTGGGGGGCTGCGGCGTCGTCCGTGCCCGGTGCCTGATTCGGTGCGAGGATCGGGGTCCGGTCGGCTGCCGTCGCCCGGCTGCCGGTCGGCTTGACGGGCTCGATCCCGTTGGGTTCCCGGGGGTTTGCGGGTTGGGTGACGGTGGTGTTCGCGGCGGGAGTTGTGTCTGCCTGGGCGCCGGTGGCGAGGAAGATCGGTAGCATGCAGGCCGAGGCACTGGTTGCGACCGCCACTCCAACAATTCTTGCCCGGAATGAAATGTTATGAGACATCTTCGACCCGTTCCTATCGCATTACCTTAACGAACGTACGAAGCCCGGTACTGAGACGAGCAAATTCACTAGTTGAGGAATTCCGCGCCAACGTCCACGGCGTGTCGTTGTCGGCCATTTCCTGGTTGTACGGCGGTCCGATAAGTCTCGAGGTGGCTTTTGGGGAGAGTCGCCTGATATCGGGAATGCGTTGGCCACCACCAAGTTACAGTTAGCGGAGCGTTTGGAAGCAGAGCAAGCCGCGCTCCGGTCGGCACCGAATTACGACACGTTGCGCGCCCTGTACTGGGTGAGTCGAAAGACCGCTCAGTCGAGCGTCTTATCGTTCGGGTTCTGGGTGGCGCTCGTCATCCAACACCTCCGAGAGATCGATCGGCGGTCTGCCTGGCTTGAAGCACTTGGATCGGTCATCGAATACTGGCGATCAGATCTGTTGGCACATCAGCTACGCGATGATCGCCGACGTACCCTTCGGCGAGATCGGCGCCCACCTCGATGCGCGATCCCTTGCCGGACAACAGATTACGCGCAACTCCGTGCACACGGGGCTGTTTCAGCATGATCGGACCGACCACCGGATGTGATCAGCCTCGCGTGATCCGGAGCGTGGAGACCGATGAGTGACGGCGGGCATGTCCGCCGGTATGACATCCAGCACGGCTGCCCAACACACCATAAGCAGCCAAGGCCGCGCTGCAGGGGCTGGTCCGCGGTCTGGCGCGCGACCTCGGCCCACGCGGTATCACGGTGAACAACTGGCACGACCATCAGCCGTGACGCACGCTCATGGGCGCCACTCGCGTGGGCTCGGGCGCGAGATGATCTCCATCAGTTGATCTTTCGGGAACGCCACGCGGCCACCCGGATCGCGCGATATGCGGCATAACGGATGTTTCCTGGTCGGTGGGCAGGCGCGAGAATTCGTCGGTCATGGATTCGATGATGGTGACCAGGTCCGCGTCGGCGGCCAGGCGGGCGTTGATCGACGAACCGATGCCGCCGTCGATACAGGAGTGGCCGTCGATGGGAATCGGGGGGAGTACGCCGGGCACCGCGGTGCTGGCTGCCATGGCTTCGGGTAGTGCCGCCGCGCCGTCGCGTGTCCACTCGTGCAGCGCGCCGGTGGTGATGTCGACGGCGGTGACCTGCGGATCGGCCGGTGGCGCGGGCGAGGAGGTCTCCATCGTGGTCAGCATCTTGTCGCGATCACGATCTGCCGCTATTGCGACACGCGCTGCAAGCTGAAGGGCCCGACGCCGATCGGCCTGCATTGTTGGCGGTAAGAACGGGAGTATCACCGACGAGAGGAGGTGAGCTCGTGACCGAGATCCGAACACTTCTTCGGGGCAAGCTGCCGACGACGTGGATGAGTTTTCCCGGCGATCCCGACTTCGACCGCGCCCGGGCCACCTGGAACATACGGAACCGCTATCGGCCGCTGGGCATCGTGCGGCCGACGAGCGTCCAAGAGATACGCACCGTGCTCGACTGCGTACGCGGAAGTGCCGACGCGCGGGTAGTGGCCCGTTCGGGCGGGCACTCGTTCGAGGGGTTGAGTCTCGGCGGCGAGGACGACAAGGCCCTGGTCATCGACATGGTGAAATTCAACGAGATCGAGATCCGGTCCGATGAGCAGGTCGCGATCGTCGGAGGCGGCGTTCTGCTCGGCGACCTGTATCGGGAGGCGTTCAACCAGGGCGGGTTCATGGTGCCCGCGGGCAGCTGCGTCGCCGTCGGGATCGGCGGTCAGCTGCAATGCGGCGGCTACGGCCACTACTCCCGCACCGCCGGCATCCTCACCGACCAGATCCTGCAAGTCGAGATCGTCACCGCCGACGGTGAACTGCGAGTGGCCGACAAGAACACCAATCCCGATCTTTTCTGGGCCATCCGCGGCAACGGCACCGGCTCCTTCGGCATCATCACCCAAGCGAAGATCAAACTGACGAAGGCCCCACGAGCGGTGGCACGGTTCTCCTACAAGTGGAAACGCTCCGACATCGACTTCGCCGAGCATTTCACCCTGTTACAGAACTACGCGCTGTCGATGCCACGCACCGCCAACCCGTGGATCTGTATCTGGCTCGGCGAGGTGGAATTCGTCGGTGCCGTTCTGACCGATACCGAAACCGACCGCGACGCCGTGCTCGCCGACCTGGAAGCCGCATTGCCGCCGTCCACCGACAAGCAGGTCGAGGCGGTCACATTCCTGGAATCGGTGCGCGACTTCGGCCTGACCCAAACTTCGGCGCCCTGGTACAGCGATCTGAACGCCATCGAACGCGAACACGACGAACACCTGCGCTACATGACTATCCGCGCAGGATTCATCACCGAACCGCTCAACGCCGAATGCATCAACCACCTCGCCGAGGTCGTCGCCCGACAACCGTTGACCGGCAGCAGAATCCAGCTGGTCAGCCTGAACCCCGACGACGGCCCCCTGCTGGCGGCCACCGCGATCCCGGTCCGCGGCGCCACCTGGGCGATGGGCATGTCCAGCTGGTTCGAGCTCGCGGACTTCCCCGATGAAGACAGCCTCATCCAGGCCGGCCGAGCCAACGACATCTGGCTGAACGAGGCCTACAACGTCTTCCGCCCCTACAGCGCCGGCGGCTACATCGGCGACGATGATATGGCCGAAAACGCCACCTCCGAGGACATCTCGACCGCCTACTGGGGCAATCACCTGGCCCGCCTGTCAGAACTCAAACGAAAATACGACCCTGCCAACCTGTTCCACCACAAACTCAGCATCCCACCGAACTGCTGATCACCCATCGCGTCCACAGCGGACGCATCGTCTGACCGGGGTAGCGGACGTTCTCCGCAGAGTTGGGTCGTGACGTGCAGCGATATGGGTATCGTGGGTGGCTGTGACCGAGGTGGGGTTGGCGAGTTGGTACACCTGTGATCCGAACGGACCGCGGACGGCGTCGGGAGAGGTGTGCGATCCGACCGGGATGACCGCGGCGCATCCGACTCTGCCGTTCGGCACCACGGTGCGAGTGACCAACCGCGACAATGGATTGACCGCCGAGGTGCGTATCAATGACCGGGGTCCGTTCGTGGCGGGGCGGATCATCGATCTCATCGAAGCTGCCGCTCGGCAGATCGACATGATCGACGCGGGAGTGGTGCCGGTGCAGGTCGATGTCATCGAGTCCGCGTCACCGCCCGGTCGGATCTGACGCGGCTCGGCAGCCGAGTTGACCTCGCCGTCAGCGTGACATGCGGTTACGGATGCGCTGCGGCGCGGTGGCAACCGAAAGTCGCACCGGCAGCGGCGATTACCTCGCCAGCGGCGTGCTCGGATCGTGGCGTGTGGCCAGCCGGTCGTACCGGCGTGTTCGGGTCTCAGCCGAGAAAATCGACTCGGTCGATCAGGCCGTCGCGGACCCGGTAGGCGACCAGCACCCGCACGGGGGCGTCGGACAGGCCATGGGCGATCTCGTGGTCGACCACCCAATCCCCCTCGATGAGGCGTCCGACGATCTCGGCCCGGCACCGGCGCCGCGCGAACTGGTCGGCATAGGTCTCCCGCAGGGCATCACGGCCGATGATGTGGCTGCCGTCACGGCGATTGATGCGCACGTCGGAGGAGTAGGTCGCCGCGAAGGCGTCGAGATCATGGCTGTTGTACGCGGCGAGTTGGCGCTCGACGATGGTGTGCGGGTCGGACATCGGCCGATCATGCAATGCGATCTCCCGGTTCGTCCAGTCGAAACCGGACCGGACGCCGTAACCCGCTGGCGTGACTTCATTTCCAGCCACCTGCCGTCTCGAGCAGGTCTCGCACGTCTCGAACCTCACTACGGGTGGCCTCGGCAGGGCTGATGCTGTCGAGAATCTGCCAGGCGCGGCGCGGGATCTGTCCGACTCGATACTCCGGCGGTGTACGCGCCCACACCTCGGTGATGATCCGGCAGCCCCACTCCAACTCTCGTTCTTCGATTTTCGAGGCAGCCGCATCCAAATGCAGGACTGCTCGCCCGACCGGGTCCAGGTGACTCGAGGGCAGCTCGAGCGCTCGCGCGCGGAGCGCTTCGGCGTCGGCTCTCGCACCGATCGCGGTCAGGGCGCCGGATTGATGCCAGCGCAGAAAGTACTCGACGATGTGGCAGCCGTCGGCCACCCTCTCGGTCTCCGGCAGCGTGGCGAACATTCGATCGGCCTGACCGATAGCCGCCAAAGTCTCTCGGGGGCAATCCATTCTGGCGTGGATCCACGCCTCGGCAAGGTGGCCGAACACCGCTGCAGCGTTCGGTCGACCACCTCCGACCGACTGGGCCATGTGCGCGGCTGCAAGGCTGGAGCTGAAAGCTCGGCTGTACCAAGCACATGCGGTGCAGATATGTCCGGCAATCCATGCCTCGACGCTGGCGTCGCCCGCCAACCTGCTGGCTCGTCGGGCGATACCGAGCCATTCGAGGGAATCGTCCAGGCCCGCCACATCGATGATCCGGTTACCGATGAACCCGGCGTTCTTGGCGAATACGCGGTAAAGCCGCCTGCGGACACTCGGTGATCGTGCCACCAGCAACTGCGCTTGGATGCGCGCGATGTCCGTCAGGCGAGCCGGGATGAATTCGGCCGGAGCCACGGTATAGACGAGATATCCGGCTTGCTCGGTGAGTTCTTCGAGAACATCCACATCAGACCCCGCGCCGTTCTCGGGGTGCGGAAATTCGCTGCGCTCAACGGTTTCCGCGGAGTAGAGCGCGGCTGACATATCAGAGTAGTCGTGACCGAGGCCGAGCCGGTCAGGCCTGGTCCGATACAGGACGCACAGTGCGTCGCGGTAGTGCGGTGTGGGCACATCTCGACCGGTCTCCCACCGCGAGAGCTGTTGATGCGCAAGCCCTTCGGACGGCATTCCTCGCGACCGCAGGATCTCCCTCAACAGCTCGACCGCTTCGGTCAGCGTGTGTCCGTTGACGATGCGATGCGCCCGCAGCAACGAGACATCACAGTGCCGGTGCACCGCGAATACGGCATCATCCCGACAACCACCGGCCGCCAGGACATTTCGCGCCAGGCGGCGCCCGCAGGAGCGGTTGTGCCGAATGTCCCGCATGATGTCGACCTTCCTCGCCCCATCGCCCTGTCGACACGACGCTATCGACACAGCCGACCCAGGACGAGCAGACCGCATTGCTCTGCAAGCAGCACGCGCAACATCGCCGCGCTATTCGCACGCATCACGGTAGGGATCGGGCGCTGTCGGTGATCGGTGTATCCCAGTCGATGTGATGGTCCAACAGCCATGACCGCCGCTCGGGGCGCGCCTTTTCCTTGGCTTCCGCCATGGTCGCTGCCCGGCCGCTGAAGACCACCAGACGCTCGACGCGCGACCGACGGATGCGCTCATACGCACTGAACGCTTCCGAGAGGGTGGGGAGATCGCGGAGGCATTGGGCGAGGATCACGCTGTCTTCCAATGCCGTTGAGGCGCCTTGACCTTCGAGGGGAGATGCGGCGTGTGCGGCGTCGCCGACGAGGACCATCGAGTCGCGATGCCAATGCGGCAGCGAGGAGATCTCGTGGACGGCGCTGACCATGATCTCGTCCGTCGTCGAGTTGATGATGCGCATTGCTGTCGTTTCCGCGTCATCCGCGAACAGCTTGGTCGCCCGCTCTCGCCACTGCGCCGCAGTTGTCGCCGCGATCTCGGCCTTACCGAGGGGCGCGCCCGGAAGGTGCACTACCCAGAACGTGATGCCTTCCGGTGAGGTCGTGTGGCCGAACCCGCTGCCGCCGCGAATCATGCGGAAAGTGTCCGGCGACAAGGGAATATCCGCCGCATCGGTGTATCCGTAGGCGATATTGAGCCCGGTGTAGCGCGGGGTCGGCGCGGATGGGTCGATCAGTGATCGTGTGACGGAGTGGATTCCGTCGGCGCCGATCAGCAGGTCACCCTCGGCGTGGGTGCCGTCATCGAATTCCGCTACCACTCGACCGTCGGCTCTCGTGGCGGCGCTGACCAGACGTTTTCCGTGCTCGATCCGGCCGCCGCGATGTCGCAACTCACTGTGCAGCGTGCGGTAGAGATCGGCGCGGGTGAGAGTTCGCGGGCCGACAGGGTCTGGGTGGCCGGGTCCGAATGGCCCGCAGGAGAACACATTGCCCGCGCCGTCCAGGTATTCGGCGTTGTCGGTGCGGAACGAGGCGGCCACGACCGGTTCGTCCGCCGCGATCGCCCGCAGCGCGTCCATCCCGTTGTGCATGATCATCAAGAAGGCGCCGATATCGTCGCCACCGGTCGGATATGCCTCATAGACGGTCGATGAAATGCCAGCTTTCCGCAGAGCCATCGCGGTCGCGGTACCGGCGATGCCACCACCGATGATCAACGCATGCGTCATCGAGATCCTTTCATTTCCAACGCGCCTCCCCACCCTCCGGACTTCAACCCGGAGGCAACGGAATTGGGCTTCCGTTTGACAGTGTGGGCCTCGAGTCAGAAGCCAAAACCATTGGCGTCACCGACATTTGAGTATCGTAGCCCAACCTGACACGTCCGAATCGTCAGCGGCAGTGACGCTTCCGCAGGCTCGCCGAGATTCGCTGGGCAAGCATGGAGGCGGCCGTTACTGTCTAGGAATGGCCCTCGAACCACTTGTTCTGCCGTCAGCCGACTGGTCCGACTGGCTCTCCGGTCACGTGCGCGGCAACCTGCGGACCTCGGCGGAGACGCTGGAGCTGCTCAAAGACGACACTCCCCGCGACACCGCTGCGGTGCTCGGCCTGTGGAACGATGCCGACATCGCGTTGCGCGGTGCCGAATTGGCCGCCGCGTTGGTCGTCCAGGTCCACCCCGAGCCCGACGTGCGCCGGCTCGCCGAAGAGCTTGTCCAGCAGGTCGATCGGGTCAGGACCGATCACGATCTCGACCGCGTGCTCTACGACATCGTCGCGGCCACCGAGTCGGCGGGCCTGGATGAGGCGGCCTCGCGAATGCGCGAGCACGTGCTGCGCGATTTCCGACGTGGTGGTGTGGACCGCGACGACCGGACCCGAGCCCGGCTGCGGGAGATCTCGGAGCGGCTGACCCTGCTCGACCAGGACTTCGGCCGGGCCATCCGGGACGACGTTCGCGCGATACGGCTCACCCCTGAGCGACTCGAGGGGCTGCCCGCCGACTTCATCGCCGCGCATCCACCCGCCGAGGACGGATTGGTCACGATCACCACCGACTACCCGGACTACCTCCCGCTGCGCACCTACGCCCGAGACGCCGAGGCCCGCCGCGACCTCACGGTCGAGTTCGAGACCCGGGGATGGCCGGCCAATGACGCTGTCCTGCACGAGATGTTCGACCTTCGTGACGAGAAGGCCCGACTCCTCGGCTACGACAGCTGGCCCGACTACGACGCGGACGTCAAGATGATCGGCACCGGCGACGCCATCGCCGAGTTCATCGAGCGGATCTCGACCGCCGCCGATGCCGCGAGCCGCCGCGACCTCGACGCATTGCTCGCGCGACGACGGGAGGACGAACCCACCGCCACCACTGTCGATCGCTCCGAGGTCGGTTACTACACCGAGCTGATCCGGCGCGAACAGTACGACGTCGACGCTCGACAGGTACGCCGATACTTCGACTTCACCCGGGTGCGGGCCGGTCTGCTCGAGATCACCGGCCGGCTGTTCGGGCTGGAGTACCGGCCGGTCGATGTGCCGCGCTGGCATGAGGAGGTCACCGCCTACGACGTCTACGCCGACGGCGAACGACGCGGACGGATCTATCTCGACCTTCATCCACGCGAAGGCAAATACAAACACGCCGCGCAGTTCGACCTCGTCGGTGGGATCACCGATCGGCTGCTGCCCGAGGGAGTGCTGGTGTGCAACTTCTCCCGGGGGCTGATGGAACACCAGCACGTCGTCACGCTGTTCCACGAATTCGGGCACCTGATCCATCATGTGCTCGGCGGGCGGCAGGACTGGGCGCGGTTCTCCGGAGTGGCCACCGAATGGGACTTCGTCGAGGCGCCGTCACAGCTGCTCGAGGAATGGGCATGGGACGCAACGATTCTGGGCACGTTCGCCGTCGACGAGACCGGGACCGCCATCCCCGCCGAGCTGGTGCGACGGATGCGGGCGGCGCAGGACTTCGGCAAGGGGATTTCGGTCCTGACCCAGGTCGGCTACACCGCGATGTCGTATCTGCTGCACCGCGACCGGCCCGCCGACCAGACCGAAGCGGTCTTCGACATCATGGAGCGCCACAGTCGGATCGCCGGATTGCCGGGCACCCATTTCCAGACTGCGTTCGGACATCTCGCGGGCTATACCTCCGCGTACTACACCTACTTGTGGAGTCTGGTCATCGCGAAGGATCTGTTCTCGGCCTTCGATATCGGTGACCTGTTCGATCCCTCGGTGGCACACCGATACCGCGATCGAATCCTCGCCCCCGGCGGATCCCGTGACGCAGCCGATCTGGTGGCCGCATTCCTCGGCCGCCCGTTCACCTTCGACGCGTTCGCGACATGGCTGGACCGGGCGCCGGTATCGAACGCTACTCGGTCGGCTCCGTAAGTCCTTCGAGGTTCGACCTGAGATCCGCGGCCTGCAGGAGATCGAACGCGCGATTGGTGGCTCGGACCGCTTCCGGGTAGCGGTCGGCTGCGGACTCGCCGTTGACGAGGCTTTCGTGGTTCATCAAGGCGAGTTCGCGCTCTAGCACGATCACCTGGGCTGCGGTGAGGCGTGCGGTGAGTGGGTCGAAACCGTTCTCGTGCAGCGCAGCTGCCAGTGCGGCTACTCCGCGTGAGGTGTAGCGCATCAGTCTTGCCGCCAAAGTTTCTGTGCCGAAGACCAATTGGAGGAAGGCCATGATCTCGGGGGCGTCGTTGAGGCCGGTGTTCGGGTCGCGGCGGCGCAGTGCGTCCAGTTGTGCTTCTCGGAGCCTGTCCAGCGGTGGTTGATCGGTGCGCCCGGCCCTGACCGTTCTGGCCGCTTCGTCCTCGTGGTCGGCGAACCGTTGCAGGACAAGGTCTTCCTTCGTCGGGAAGTACGCGAACAGGGTTCGTCGGGAGACCTCCGCCTCGCGCGCGATATCGGTGATCGAGACCTGGTCGAACCCCGATTCGAGGAACATGCGGATCGCCGTGGCCGCGATCGTCTCGCGAAGGCGCACCTTCTTGAGTTCTCGCAATCCCGTTGGTTCGGACATGTTTTCACCATACCGGATCGGTAGACCGGGTGTATTCTTGCATCAAGTCTACTTTTGGAGGATGACGTGCGGACCGAAGTGATCGTGGTCGGGGCGGGCCCGACCGGGTTGATGCTGGCCAATGAGCTCACGCTGGCCGGAGTTCCGGTCGTGGTGCTGGAGAAGCAGCGCACGCGGAGTGCACAGTCCCGGGCGGGCGGGCTGCAACCGCGCACCGCGGAGATACTCGACCTGCGTGGATTGCTGGATCCGTTGCTCGACCGCGTGCTGCCCCGCGGCGAGTTCGGTGGCCATTTCGCTGGACTTCCGGTCGAGTTGGACTGCCGCCCGTGGCGGACCCGCCACCCGTATCCGGTCGCCATCCCGCAGGCCCGATTGGAGGCCCTCCTCGAACAGCGCCTCGTCGATCGGGGCGTGCCGGTGCTGCGCGGATTCGAGGTCTCGGCAATCGAATCGGAGTCCGACGGGGTCACGGTCGGGGACATTCACGGCAGCTATCTCGTCGCATGCGACGGCGGCCACAGCACGGTGCGCAAACTGCTGGGCGTCCCCTTCCCCGGCACCGCGGGCACGAGGTCCTCGGTGGTCGCGGACCTCACCCTCGCGTCCCGATCCGCCACGGTCCCCAGCACGTCCGAACACTTCAGTCGATACTTCAACTCCGGGGGCGGATTCTTCACCATCCTGCATCCCATCGAGGGTGAGCTGTATCGGTTGGTATTCGGCAAGCTCTCCGATGACAGACCCGCTCGCGAAACACCCGTCACGGCCGAGGAAGTCGACGAGGCGCTGCGAGCGGTGTACGGACCCGAGACGACGTTGGGCGAGTTGCGCGAGGCGTCCCGATTCAGTGACGCCGCCCGGCAGGTCGAGCGCTATCGCGAAGGGAGAGTGTTCTTCGCCGGGGACGCGGCCCACATCCACCTGCCGATCGGCGGCCAGGGCGTGAACCTCGGCATCCAGGACGCCGTCAATCTGGGCTGGAAACTCGCTGCGGCGGTGCATGATTGGGCACCCGAGGGATTGCTCGACAGCTATCACACCGAGCGCCATCCCGTCGCCGCGCGGGTACTGCGCACCACCCGTGCGCAAAGCGTGATCCTGAACCCGATCCGGGACGAGAACCTCGCCACGGTCCGCGACCTCTTCACCGACCTGCTCCGGCTGCCCGAGGCCAACCACTTCATCTCGGGCATGATGTCGGGCCTGGACACCCAATACCCCGGACTCGGCCCGCGCATGATCGACCTCGACCTGACCACCCCCGACGGCCCGACCCGAGTCAGCCGGCTGATGCACTCCGGCCGCGGCCTGCTGCTATCCCTCGACGACACACCGAGATCGATCGACCGCTGGTCCGACCGACTCGACCACGTCACCGCGAAAGCCGATGCGGACTCCACCACCGTCCTGATCCGACCCGACGGCTACATCGCCTGGTCCGCCACCGACGAAGAGCCACTCGAGACCGCTCTCACCCGATGGTTCGGCTGAATATCGGCAGGCGTGAACAGTCGACGATCAATCGGCGAGATCATCTGGGCCGGTTGAGCATTCGATACCGGCATCGGCCTGCGCGGCGAGTCTGCGGCGCAGGCGGTCGCGGGAGCGAGATAAGCTGCGGCCCACAGCTATTCGCACCTCGTCGGGAACTCCTGCGGCGGACGGCAATCGCGAACCCATTCACCGGGCGGCCGATCTCGGGTCGGCCCGATACCGGCCCGCGGCGTGATGTCGCCGTCGCCGCGTGGACGATACTGTCGATGTGATTACACGTTCGGACATCGCCGATTCCCTCGACGCGCCACGCCCCGAACTGGATGTCCGGCCCTACTGGCAGCAGACCGGTGATTTGTACTTCCCTATGGCCGCCGTCGTCGGTGGTCGGCGATGGGTCCTGCGGCTCAACAACTTTCCGGACCATCCGCTGTGGACTCTGTTCGTCGAGGGTGTCAGGAGATTCGATCTGCAGGGCACACCGCGCGAGTGGGCGAGTGCTGCCGATCGCACTGCGCCGCTGATGGACCCCGGCCTTGCTCGGCAGATCGTCGGAGCGGTGGCCCATTACGAGGTCTATGGCAGCGAGATCGGGGAGCCCTGCGGTGGCGTGTTCTGCGGGTGTCTGCGCGTCTAGGGAGCGGTCGCCGATTCACAGGGCGGCGGTGGCCCGGGTGCGGCCCGGCGCTCATGGCGTAAGAGAGCGTCCGGGAACTTGGGTCACGCCGACTCACCCGGGCATGACCGAAGTTCCCGGATGCTCATCAAGCCTTATCTTTGTTGTTGACCTCTGCCTTCATATTCTTGGAGGTCTCCGCCTGGGTCGACGACGCCATAGTCGATGTCGATGCGGGGTTTTCGCTGACTCTGAGCTGGTCGGCGGCTACCGTCTGGAAATTCTGGAACAGGGGGGTCAGGACGTTACCGACAATATTGAGCGCCCCCGGCGACATCTCGTTCACGATCTTCGGATCACGCGGTGCGTCGGGAATATCGTCATAGAGCTCCGGATCGACCCCTTTCCGTTCGGGCCAAGCGCCGGGAATCTTTTCGTAGATCTGTCGAGCGGAATGTTCGGCAGACTCGGCTGCACCCGAGCCACCGGTGAAGGCGTTCTTATAAGACATGGGCTTCCTTTCTGGTCACCTCGGCGGACGTAAAATCAGGACTTATAAAAAGGCGCCTCCACGCCATCCTTGTAACGACTTCCAGCCTGAAGTTGTTCAACTTCGAATACATCATGCTCCCCGGTGAGGGTTGAAACAACCTCGGCCACCCCCTTTTGCGTGAAATTCTCACCGTCCCGGATCAAGCCGAGAATATCGATGGGATGCACAATTACTTGAGTGTATTGCGGCGGCTGTGCGGCGTTCGCTTTCGGATTCTGATTCTGTACGCGAGTCCGTTCCGTCAGATCCATATTCGCAGGCGCCACAAGGCTCGTAAAATCTACCGGCTCGGGATAATACAAGGCGACATAGCCGCCGAAGACGACGGGGATTTCGTAGTCGAACCTCTTCACCTGACGTCGTTGCGTGGCTCTGACGACTGCCCGGGACTGAACAGGCATAGTCCCACTGAGCGATGACGTCTGTTTCCACTCGGTCGTCAACGAACCACTGACAGATGCCGTGATCCCGAGCATCAACTGAGCGGACAGCTCTCCGGTCCCCGTGGCGGTGCCGGTCGCCGTGTCGGTCTTGGTCTGCTCGGTCTGATTCTGCGTCTCGGTGCCGATGTCGTCTTTGTGGTTGTGGTTGATATCGGTGCGCGACGTCTTCAGCGCGAGGCTCTGCTGCAGTTGCGCCTGCAGTTCTGCGGCGCCTTTTGCTCCGAAGGTGAGCTGTACCTGCCCCTCGAGCGACCAGCTGATTGTATTCGAAATCGAGAACTCGACAGTGTTGGTCCACTGCACAGGAACAGCGGGGTCGGTTCGATTGACGTACGCCTGCTGAGAGATCACATCCGGCGGAGGCTGTACAATATCACCGCGCTCTTCGATAAGCGGTATGCCCACATTCATGTAGGCATACCACCCGCGTTGATGTGCCGTCTTCTCCTCCTGAGGAAAAGCGCCATATCGCTGCTTGTTCAGGGAAAACCCGGTAGGGGTGATCCATCGATCCTGCCCATCTTTTGTTTTCTTCTGGGCTTTTGCCTTGACGTAGTCCAGTACCTTGTATCCCGATCTCCACGTCTTATCTTCCCAAGCCAGGAGAGAATCGGCCTTGGCGGGAATCCCAAGTTCCTCTTGGTTTCGCCCTGTCAGCGGACGCCGCATAAATTTTGCGGGTTTATAAGTCTTGCCCACTGAGTTTTCGCTAGGCATGGTCTTCAGAATCTCCTTGTATCGCAGACATCTGATTGATGGTGTTCATACGCGTAACTGTTACCCGCCGTGCCTCGTATTACGCGCAGGACGTCCCCTATCCAAGATGGACGGCCTCGACGGTTCGTTCCGTCCGGAATGACATTAGCTCCGGAGGCCGAGTTCACTGCAGCTCAATCGAATGTGACGTGTGGCACAGAATGCGTTGCGTCCGAAGGGTTCTCGACACTTCGGCGCGCCGACCTGGTGGCCGACCGGACTCGAGGAGCACGAAACGATCGTCGCGGGCGGTGAGGGGGCGGGTGGGGTGACGGTACGGTGCTTTGATGCGATTGGCGATGGAGTTGGAGCTGCCGGGTGAGGTGGCGGCGGCGGAGGCGTTGCAGGAGCGGTTGCGGGGGCTGGTGGAACTGCAGGGGGTGGGTGCGGCGGAGGTGCGGACTGTGGCTGGGGTCGATTCCGCCTATGACGATCTTGGGAATGTCGTTGCGGCGGTAGTGGTTTTGGAGGTGGCGACGCTTCGGGTGGTGGACAGCGCGAGTGCGCGGGGGCGGGTCGAGTTTCCGTATGTGCCGGGATTGTTGGCGTTTCGGGAGTTGCCTACCACCATTGCGGCGCTCGAGAAGCTGGGGACCACACCGGATCTGCTGGTGTGCGACGGTCAGGGGATCGCTCATCCTCGACGGTTCGGGCTGGCCTGTCATCTGGGGCTGCTGACCGGGCTTCCGAGCATCGGAGTTGCCAAGACCGTGTGGGGTGACTACGACGAACCGGGCCGTGCGCGAGGCGAATTCGGCGATATCACCCTCGACGGGGAGGTCGTCGGTCGCGCCGTGCGCACGCAGCCCGGGGTCAAGCCGGTGTTCGTCTCGGTCGGGCATCGGATCGATCTGGATACGGCCTGTGCCGAGGTTCTCGCGTTGACGCCGAAGTACCGTCAGCCGGAGACCACTCGGCAGGCCGATCATCTGTGCCGAATGTTGTTGCGTGAGGGCTAGATTCGGTCGAACTCTCCGTCTCTGACGGTGGCGGTGAATGCGTCCCACTCCCCCGGCGCGAAGACGAGTGCGGGGCCGGTGGGGTTCTTCGAGTCGCGGATGCCGACCATGCCGCCGTCGAGGTGGGCGATCTCGACACAGTCGCCATCGCCTTGACTTCGGCTGGACTTGAACCATCTCGCCGACGATAGATCGCTGATCACTCGGAATACTCCCTTGCGATCGCAAGTATCAGATTCCTGGTCTCATCGGTGTTCAATGCGATGCGCCGAATCCGGGTCAGCGCATCTCGATATGGTGCGATCTCCTCGCGCCGCTCCAGATACAGTCGACCCACATACTCCTCCACGTACACTGCCGGAGGCTCTTGGAGTTTCGTGGATGGGAGTTGAGAGAAATCCATCCAGACGAACGAACCGGCGACCGGGCCGATAGCGTTAGCGACCCCGAACGGAGCGACTCGGATTGTGACATTAGGCCGGTCACCAAGCTCGACAAGGTGCAGCAGCTGATCGGCCATAACGCTCGTGCTGCCGATCATCTGGCGCAGGATCATCTCGGACAGTATGGCCTCGACCTCAAAACTCGAGTCTGTCAGCCGCTCCTGACGACGAGTCATCAGGCTTAGGCAGTGATCGACTTGCTCGGGAGTCCACAATGGGTTCTCGGCCCATGCGATTTCCCGGCGATACCCGGCCGTTTGCAGGAGGCCTGGTACGAGGTTGAGACTCCATGTCGTCAGACGTCGCGCCGAATCATGCAAGCACATATAGTGATCGAACTCCGATGAGATCTCGTCGATGTCCGCACGCCACCACTTCCCTCCGAACTTGTGCACGTGCCGGACTTCCTCCCCGAGCGACAGCAGGAATCGTCGCTCGCTGTCACTCACCCGCAGCCTGTCGCAGAGGGCATTGATCATCATGCTGGGGACATTGTGTTTCACCCCGTCCTCCAGCCGACCGTAGGTCTGCGGCGAGGTCTCCGCAGCTCTGGCCATGACGTTCTGAGAGAGCCCAGCACGCTCGCGGAACTTCTGCAGTTGCCGTCCGAGCACCCTGCTGGCAAGAGTCGAACCACTCATTGCTTCGCCTCGCTAACTAGTGGTATGCCGATTTGGAATAGGCCTTCTTGGAACCAATGACCGATCGCGCCGAAAGCTTCCACCCTGCTCGCGAAAAGGGTATCACTGTACCTACGCCGATATCCGTGAACGCCACACCACTCACTCACCGCCACAAGACAATTCGACGAGAGATCGGGGGAACTCGTGCTGCTCATGAACCCGCTACCCACTAAAGCCCAACTCCTGAACGCCTGCCGAGGGGTCGACTACGACACCCATCCGATCCTGCGAGCCGCCCACGCCCTCACCGGCATTCACGAAAGGCATTTGACCGCCCCTCATCCCGGAATTCCCGAATTGAAAACCCAACGCGCCCACCTGATGACCGAAATCGACCGGTGCGCCGTCCGGTCCCTGCCGCCCGCCCACGGCGCGGCCCGCATCCACACCGAAACCATCGGCGCGGTGATCGACCGCATGGCCCGCTTCACCGCCCTCGCCTATGCCGCCCTCTCCGGCTCCCCCGCCCCCGACCTCGGCAACACCTGGGGACATCTGGCCGAATTGGCCGTCGCCTATGAGGATTTGATCGACGAACTGCACACCGGCCGCCGTCGCCTCCCGGGCGGCGCCTGACGGGTCGATGAAGGAATTCACCAAGGTGAACGATTGAGAACACGCCCTTCGCCGCGCCCTGGCCGTTGCCGAACGCGGTAGCGTGCCCGGCGCGGATATCCCAGCGGACCGAAACCTGTTGTCCGAGTGTATGAGGCGTTATGAGTGAGCAGCACCCAACCGTCCGGCGACTTCGACCGCGAAAGGTTGTCGCACATGCGGCAACGGCACTGGTCATAGGAGGGCTGGTCGCAGCCGTCGTATTCGTATCCGTCCGGCCCGAGATCGCCACGGCACTGACACTGGCGATTACACAGGGCGAACCGGATTCCGCACACTCTGCACTCGACCGGTTCTACGATCTGCCTGACCTGGCCAAGGACAGCTTCAATGCCGGGCAGATCGAGGACGCCCGACGCTACGCGCAGGAGTTACTGGCTCTGGCACCGACCTATCCGAGCGATTGGAACTACGGCAACGCCCTGCACGACGGCAATATGGTCCTCGGACGCATCGCCGCTCGCGAGGGCCGCCTCGACGACGCCGAGCGTTATCTGCTCGCAGCGGGCGCGACACCGGGCTCCCCGCAACTGGATTCGTTCGGCCCGAACATGAGCTTGGCCAAGGACCTTCTCGACAAGGGCAGGCGCCGGGTTGTCCTGGAGTACTTCGAGTTGTGCCGGAAGTTCTGGGAGATGGAGGACGGCAAACTGGACACCTGGCGCACACAGGTCGAGAACGGCCAGATCCCGGACTTCCGCGCGAACCTGCTGTATTGAACGATCGATCACCCGACTCGAATGTGCCTGCGCAAGAAGTCTTTCAGCGGTGTGAGCACTGCCTGCGGATCGTCGATGAACGGCCAATGGCCCAGGCCTTCGAGGATATGAATCTCGGCCCCGGGGAAGTAGTTTCGTTGCTCTGCGGCGAACCGCACCGGAACGTACGGATCGCCGTCACCCCAGATCACGCACGTCGGTAGATCATCGGCCGTCATGCCGAGGCGCATTTCCGGGAACGCGCCGGCCGGATCGCGAGAACTGCGGTACGTCCGGAGCACGGCCCGCTTATGACCCCGGTCCGCGTAGCCGTCGATCCGGTCGATATACGTGCGGGGCAACGGTTTCGGGTTGTCGTGGTTGAGTGCGGCGTGCATGACGCGCGGGTTGCTCACGATCTGGAACAGTTCCCCGAGTATCGGCGTCTGCCAGATCTTGGCGTATCGGTGCCAGCGGTAGCCGTCGAGGACGCCGCAGTTGATCAGTGTGAGGCTGGCCGAGCGCTCGGGATGGTCCAGCATCCAGCGCAATCCCCACGGTCCGCCGAAGTCGTGCAGGACCAGATGCGCCCGCTCGACACCGAGGCGGTCGAGCAGCAGGCCGAGGTATCGGGCTTGGCCGACGACGCTGTGATCGAAGGCGCGTGGGCGCTGCGCCCGTCCGAAACCTGGCATATCCATGGCGATGACGCGCGCGAATCCGGCGATCTTCGGCGCCAGTTCCGCCCAGTCGTCCATGGGGCCGGGATTGCCGTGGACGAATACCACCGCCTCGGCGCATTCGTCGGGGCCGCTGTCATAGACCGCGCAACGCACACCCTCGATCCAATGGTCCTCGGCGTCGAGCATCGTTGTCCCCCAATCGCTGTCGGCACTTACGACCGTACCGTTCGGTGCGGTTCGAGGGAATGGTCTCGACCGTTCAGGTTCAGCGGTACCCGGCACACCGACCGGATGTCACAGCAGCCTGCTGTTCACCCTCGCTTACCTCGAGCCGCCGATATCAGCCGATATCAGCAGCCTTGGTCCGGGAGCACCGTGGGCGGAAGCTCCCTGCCGTCGTGCCGGATGGTGCGCTCGCCGACGCTACCGTCGTGATAATCGTGGCGGACGGACCGGCATCCGCATCCGTATCGTTCGATATGGCTGATCATGCCGAATCCATCGTCGTCCTCGAAACACTCCAGATCGACGATCCTGCCGCACGGCGCATGGGTTTTCGCGGTGCGGGCCAGCGTGGTGGACATGGCATCTCCCTCGGCGTGGTGACTGTTTCTCCGGAGACTAAGCCCGTCGAATCGGGTGTGAACCAAACCTCGATGCGGTGACCGGACGAACCCCGTGTTGGGCACAACCACATAGGGTCTCGGCGATCCAACAGTGGGACCGCGTCGAGGTTCTACCATCGGTTCGGTGCTGATCAATCCGAATGCGACCCGTGTGCTCTGTTACGGCGATTCCAATACCCATGGAGCGCAACCCGATGACACCACGCGGTGGCCGATCGATATCCGCTGGACCGGACAACTCCAGCAACGCCTGGGCGACGACTACGACGTGATCGAGGAGGGATTGGGCGGCCGCACCACCGATCTCGATCAAGCCGATCGGCCGGGCGGCAATGGACGTGCCTATCTGACGCCGTGTCTGCTCAGCCACTGCCCCCTCGACATCATCGTGCTCATGCTCGGGACCAATGACGTGAAGGCCCGGTTCGATCGGCCCGTCGAGCGAATCGCGGAGGCGTTGGGCGGGCTGGTCGATGATATTCGGTCCGTCGCCTACGGGCGGGACGGGCACGTGCCGACAATCGTTGTGGTAACACCGGTTCCGGTCGACGACCGGGCGGCGCGGTTCGCGGAATCGAGTGACGAGTACGACCTGATATCGGTTGCCAAGTCTCGGGGTCTGGCGGCGGCATACCGGGAATTCGCAGAGGCCCAGGGGCTGCTGTTCGCCGACGCGGGCGCCGTGGGTTCGGTCGGGGCGGACGGGGTGCATCTGGACGCAGCATCGCATGGCCGGATTGCCGAGATGATCAGCACATTGATTGTCGCCCACTGATTTCGGCCCCGGCACAACTACGGGAGGAGTGGGCTGACCTGACTCGGCCGGGTCGGGCTGTATGTCATGTATTGCGAGCTCTGAAGTCGCCGTCGGTATTTGCAGCTCGGGCCGGATTCACGGACGGCTCAGGCAGTCGAGTACCGCTCGGTTGAACTCGTCGGGGTTCTGCAGCATGCCGAAATGGCTGACACCGGGCAGGATTCGGAGGTCGGCATGCGGGATCGTGTGGGCCAGATACTCGGTGTGCGAGCGTTGGATCACCTCGTCGTGCTCACCGTCGGCGATGGTGGTCGGCACCGCGATGGTCTGCAGTTGAGCGGCGGTGTCATTGGGCTGGGTATCCCACATATGCGTGATCTGGGCGACGAACTCGTTGTACTGATCCGGTGTGGGAGAAAGGGTTTGGTATTCGGTGCGGGCGCGGGCGATGTAGCGGGCGAAGTTCGGATTGTCGGTGCCGTGCGGGGTCAGGCCGGAGGGATCGGAGTTGGCGCCGTAGGTGAACAGCTTGCCGAGGCGGTCGGGGTGATTGATGGCGATGTCCAGGCCGATGATGCCGCCGTCGCTCCAGCCGACGAGATCGGCCTTCGGCAGTCCGAGGTAGTCCATCAGGGCGAGCACATCGGCGGACATGAGGTCGTAGCTGTACGGCTCGGCGGTCCGGGTGCTGCGCCCGTGGCCTCGGCTGTCGGCGACGATGACCCGATATCCGGCCCGCACCAATGCGGGGACCTGATAGTTCCAGTATTCGGAGTTGGCCAGGCCGCCGTGCAGCAATAGGACGGGCCGCCCCTGACCGTATTCGGCGTAGTACATGCGGATCCCGTCGACGGGCGCGTACCCGGTCTTCCCTGCCGCCGGCGCCGGGCCCAGTGGCGGAAGTGTCTGCCACACTGCGGGATTCGCGGTGCTCGGATCGGAGCATCCCTGGGTGGCGACGAACGCGATGAGCAACAGGAATGCGGCCGCGACGGCCGAGAGGCGGGCACGTCCTCGCAGAAAACGGTCCATTCCGCTTACTCTGCCGCACTTCGACGGGTCGAGTCGCGGAATCAGGCCCGGCCCGGTGAATCGTGCTCGACGCGATGCGCCACACCGTCCACGATGAACGCCAGTCCCGCCTCGAACGCCGTCTCGTGATCTATCCGCGGGATGTCCACCGCATGGTCCACGCCGAGGTCGGCCTGTTCTTCCAGCACGGCGCCGACCGTGAAGCGGCCCGCGGCCAGCATCGCCAGCTGCGCATCGCGCTCGGGCAGGCCGGACGCGATCAGGAATGCCACCTTGTGGCCGAGACGATCGAGATCGGTTGCCGCAGGTCGAGTTCCGGCGTGCAGCCCGGCGCCGTCGCGGCGCATCAGCAGCGGTTCTGGACCGAGAGATTCCTCGACGCGGGATGGCAGACCGACAGATTCCTCGACGGCATGCGGACGACCGAGAGCTTCTACTCCCAGGAGGTCCTGCAGGTGCGGACGGATACGTGGGCCGAGGGGCGCGTGGTCCTGGTCGGCGATGCCGCGCACTGCGCCTCCCCCTACAGCGGTATGGGCGTCTCCGGCGCTCTGGTCGGCGCCTACGTCCTGGCTGGTGAGATCAATCGACGGCCCCATGATCTGCCCGGCGCTCTGGCGAACTACGACACCACGTTGCGGCCGTTCGTCGACGAGATCCAGGCCACCGTCAATCCGCGCCTGCTCCGATTGGGCATGCCCACACACCAATTCGGCATCGACGCCTTCCACGCCCTGACGGCATCGGCGTGCTTCCTGCGCATTCCGGTATGGCGCATAGCGTTTCACGGCCGGAGGGCGCCGGGCTCGCGGGCCGGTAGGCCGCGCAGGAGCGTATCGAGGAACAGCTCGAACCGAGGGGCGTTACCGCTGAAGTGCAGGTGACCATCCTGGACCGCGAGCCAGCCGACGACCGAGGTGAGGAAGATGTAGTAACTCTGCTCGGCCAGGTCGGATTCGACTCCGGCAGTGGTGAATGCGGTGATGATCGCCGCGCGCAATCGCTCGAAGGCGTGGGCGTTGTGGCGGTGTGGCCGGGACAGATGGGTGGCATAGCCCGGCACCGCGAGGAACTGATCGTGCATGGCCCAGCCGAGACGCACGAGCCAGGGTCGCCAGGAATCGTTGCCGGGGCCCTCCGAGGACAGAATCCGTTCCACGACAACATCGCTGATGAGATCGATCAGTTCCTCGCGGTTCTTCACCCAGCGATAGAGGGCGCCGTGGGTGACCGCCAGACGCGCCGCGAGTTCACGCATGGTCAGCGTGTCGAGGTTCCCGGAGGAGATGGCGGCCTCGAGGATCCGCTCCCGGTCGATCTGGGCGGGGCGTCCACGGCCTCGTCGGGTCGCCGCAGCATCAGACATGGTGACGACTATACGAACCTTATTAGTGACCAATGGTCACTAATGGACGTAGACTTCCTCTCATGATCGAGAACGCAGCTCAGGGCACAGTGGCCGACGGATTCGAGTCGGTGCGAGACACATTCGCCGCGCTCACGGCGACGGAAGGCGCGGACTACTCCGCGCAGGTGGTGGTCTATCGGCACGGTGAACGCGTCGTGGATCTGTGGACCGGCCGAGGCGGCCGCCGGCCCGAACAGCTTGTCCGGCATCGCATTCAATCGAAACAATCCGCAGGGCCCGCAGGTGTGGGAGCTGCCGAATCTCGAGGTGATCCGCGAACAGGGGCCCGCATCGTTCGGCGGTGTCGCCTCGGCCGACGGACTGGCGCGCATGTACGCCGCGGCGATCGGCCCGCTGGACGGCCTGGCGCCGCTGCTGGATTCGGAGACTGTCGCCGCGGTGGGCCAGATCCATTCCAGCGGTTACGATCTCGTGAATCGGGGCAGGAAGGCATTCACGGCCGGTTTCCATGCCACCTCCGAGTACTACCCGGCGCTGGGACAGGGCTCATTCGGGCATAGCGGTGCGGGCGGTCAACAGGCATTCGCCGATCCGCGCCATGGCATCGCCTTCGGCTATACCCGCGGGCTCTTCCCGTTCCCCGCCGGGCCCGGGCGCGACTGCGAACTTCTGATCTCCGCCAGCTATGCCGCCGCCGGGGCCAGCTGATCGGCCCAGGAATTCAGGGCTCCGCTCCATGGATCCGGCGCGCTACCGTTGCGCCGGGTCGGGTCGATGAGACGGAGACCGACATGGTGCTCGATATGCCGATGATCGCTCCCGTATCCGCAAGGATGGGAGCGCCGGAACGGGTGTGGCGGTCTCAAGGGAGAATACGGGTGTGAGCGACGCAATCAGGAAGAAGTGCAGGGTACCGACGGTGGCAATGCCGGCGGATGTCACGGCCCCGGCCGGCAGCTAGCTCGATGTCGGAGCGGGAAGTGCCAGGGCGGGGATCGTCGCCGGGACCGGGTGGGAACGGGTTCGATGGTTCCCCCGAGGCGAGTGACGGCATAACGGGACCCACCCGGCTGCCGCGTCGCCCGCGGCGGTTGACGGAAGAAGTCAGCGAGCGTCCGCACAAGACTTGGCGCTCGGAAGGCGGCTCCGATCACGCGCCGACCAGGCCCGTGCTGCGATCGGAACTGCAGCGTGAGACAGGGTGGTGGCCGGTCGGTCCCGGTCCGGTGCGGCATCCCGCGCCGGAGGAGGCTCCGGGCAGCGAGGGGCGTGACGCGAGTGTGGTCGATCTCGGCGCGGTGCGGCGGAAGCGAGCGGGTGACGATGCCCCGTCCGCCGGCATTCGGCGGAGGGCCAGACCGCGCAGGATCGGACCGGGTGCGGGCGAGGGCCCCGGCGCCGACGGTGATCAGCACCGGTAGCACGAACACTGGTACGTCACAGTGTGTTCGGAGGCCGCGCCCAGGCCCGTTGGTAAAGTCGAGGGGGCGGGACAATCCGCGGCACATGAAGGAGCACAGGATGGCTGAGGTCCTGGTCGCCGAGGTCCGGTCGGATGGCCATACCCGGTCGAGACAGAAGGATCGGTCGAGTGTGAACTTCTCGCTGGCCGATATTCCGGAGGGGGCGCGCGAACTCGTCTGGCGGACCGAACCCCACAGCGAAGCGATCCGGTTCAGCGTGCTGTCGGATGTCAGGGCCAACTACGACCAGCGGGTGCTGTCGAATATCGCATCCGGCTCGAGGACGCCCATCCCGCGCGAGCGAGAGTCCTTGTCCCGCCGCGGTTTCTACATCGCCGACCCCTACGGCTCGGCCGAGGACGGGTTCATCGTGAAGGTGTACGCCCTGATTCCGTGACGACCACTGTGTTCGAAGTGGCTCTGGCGTGGATCAATCCGTACCGATAACAGTGGATACATGTACGTCCCCGCACATTTCACCGCCGACGAGCAGGCAGTCGATGATCTGCTGGCTCGGCACGGCGCCGCCGATCTGATCACCGCGACGTCGGGTGGGCTGGTCGCCACCATGTTGCCGTTCGTGTACGACGCCGAGGCCGGGACTCTGCGTGGGCATCTCGCGCGTAACAATGATCAGTGGCGACAGCCTGTGGTCGGCGAGGCGCTCGTCATCGTGCGAGGTCCGGACGCGTATATCTCCCCGTCCTGGTATGCGACCAAGGCCGAGCATGGACGTGTGGTGCCCACCTGGAACTACGTGACGGCGCATGTCTACGGGCGGCTCGTCGTTCATGATGATCCGGTCTGGGTCGAACAGCTGATCCGCGAGCTGACCGAACGCTATGAGGGCGGGCGCCCGTCCCCATGGTCCGTCGATGACGCACCGCCGCAGTTCATCGCCGGCCAACTGCGCGCCATCGTCGGCATCGAGCTGATGATCACCCGTGTGGAAGCCAAGTACAAGCTCAGCCAGAATCGGTCCGCGGCCGATATCGACGGTGTGATTTCCGGATTGACCGAGAGCGGTCACGACGCCGCTGCCACCGCCGTACGGCAGGCGCGACCGAAATGACGATTGCCTAGATCAATTCGACCTCGTCGAATCCGACGGTCAGGCTGTGCCGCCGCTCGCGGAGTACGCCGCCCTCGCGGTGCACGAGGCCCTCGCTGAAGTCGATGCGTAGCCGGGATCTGCGGGCGTCCACCTCCCGGACGACGCCGCAGATACCGCTGAACGGACCCTCCGGGAAGTAGACGACATCACCTGGACCGTATTCGATAAACCCCACGCCGACACAGTAATTCACGTGGGCGACCTGCGGGCACATGATCGTCCGGCGCTACGCTCGCCGGGTAGGTCGGCCGAGGGACAAGTCGACCCTCGTGGTGATGGCCGGGACGGTCAGCACGGCGTCGAAGGCGTCGGTGATCGGCGCGGGCATCTGCACGCTCTGGCCGCGGATGCTCGACAGCGTCGAACTCGGATCGCGTCGGCGAACGGTTTGCTGCGCTAACGTTTGTCGCGACACGCTGCTCATCGAGGCGTGTTTTCGGCGGGTTGCCGGGTTGTGGCCTACGGGTTCGAATCGGTTCATCCCCAGTTCGGTTGCCGTGGAGCGATGCGGGTGTCACGCTGACTACCGTGTCTATGCCCGAGCGGTCGAACCGGGCCGGGTACGCCGAGATCACTCCGGCCTACCGACTCCTCGACATCGTGCATGCCACCGCACTCGCTCATGCCGAACGGCGGCTGCACCGCGAATTCACCATCCTCTTCGACGCCAATACGATTCACGACTTCCTCCACGACTCCTACGACGAGATCGGCGCGCGAGCGTCGGTGGATCTGTATTTGCCGCTATTGGCCGAGCGCTTCGCGCGGCAGCGGCTGCACGCCCGGGCCAAGGTGGAGGGCCGCATCGAGCATGCGATCCCGGTGGTGCTGTTCCTGTGCACGTTCAATGCCGGGCGTTCGCAGATAGCGCTGGGTTTCTTCGAGCAGTACGCGCACGGACGCGCGCTGGGCTGGTCGGGCGGATCGGAGCCGAGCGGCGCCCTGAACCGCGCGGCGGTCGCGGCCATGGCCGAGATAGGAATCGACATCTCCCACGAGTTTCCCAAGACCTGGACCGATGAGATCATCCGCGCCGCCGACGTCATCGTGACCATGGGATGCGGCGATGTCTGCCCGCTGGTGCCCGGCATCCGGCACGAGGACTGGATCGTGGACGATCCGGCCGGGCTGCCGGTGGCCGAGGTTCGACCGATCCGCGACGATATCGGCGGCCGCGTGACCGAACTACTGGCCAGTCTGCACCTGCCGGTCGCGTCCTGACGCTCTGCCCCGCGCCGAATCCTGAGGTAGGACAGAGGGATGCACAGCATGATCTGGCCGATGCACATATCTGCCGACCGCCTCGACGACGGCGAGGTGTCCTTGCGGTTGTATCGCGCTGTCGATGCTCCGCAGCTGTTCGATGCGGTGCGCGATGAGCGCGCGTGGGAGCATCTCCCCGGCCGAGTGCCCGGGGATTTCGGCGAGCTCGATGCGGATGTGCGGGCGAAAGTGGCTGATGGACAACGTCTCACGTTCGTTGTGCGGCGGGCCGAGGTGGTGGTGGGCCGGACATCGATCCTCTGGGTGCCGTCCGCCCCCGACGGTGTCGAGATCGGCGGAACGCAATTCGACCCCGCCGTATGGGGTAGCGGGATCAACGCGCGGGCCAAGCGGATGCTGATCGAGGAGGTGTTCGCTCGGGGCGCGGCATGGATCCGGCTCCAGACCGATGAACGAAACCACCGCTCGGCGGCCGCAATTCGTAAGCTCGGCGCCACGGATCTCGGCGTACACCCCGACGTTCGTATCCGGCGCGACGGAAGTGCCCGTCGCAGTAGGCATTTCCGCCTGGACCGCCCGAGGGCGTAGCGGGCGCGAAGCCGGGCCGCCTCAGGCGCGCAGGTATCGTTCCGCGCCCCAATAGTCCGGGCCGAACCGCAGCGGGGTGATGCGGACGGGTGCGGTGGAGTCGAACGCCTCGATCATCCGGCCGTCCCCGATGGCCATGGCCACGTGGTAGATCGAGTCGGGGTCGTGGGTGTTGCTGGCGTAGAACAGCAGGTCGCCGGGTTGTAGGTCCTTGCTGTCGACCGCGCGGCCGCGGCCGTCGGTGGCCTGGGGGCCGGCGTCTCGGGACAGGGTGATCCCGTGGACCTGATAGATGGTCGAGGTGAAGCCGGAGCAGTCGAAGCCGAAGGCGGCGCGGCCGCCCCACAGGTAGGGACGGTCGATGAACATGGTCGCGAAACGCACCAGATCGGCGGCCGCGGGATAGGGGATGTCGGTGTCCTTCGCGTAGACGTCGGCGCTGTGGGCGTCCAGCCATTTCGGGCCGCCGTGCGGCGTGGCGACCGCGATCGCGTCGCCCACGCGGTCCAGCACGGGAAGTCTTGTGTTGGCGCTGATTTCGATGTTCCGGCCGCCGAGAGCGGGGTCGTCGAACAGCCAGGCGGTCGGGGTGCGGGCGACGAGCGCGAAGGGGGCGGTGGCCTTCAGGGCGGCGAACTCCGGGCTGGTGGCCAGCTGAACCGTGGGGATCCAGCCGGGATAGCCGAGCGGATTCTTCGGTGTGGGTTGCCCGGGCACCACCACCTCGGACCAATCCCCTTGCTGTCGTAGGACATACACACGGTCGCCGTAGAGCGCCTGTGTCTGGGTGAGATTGCTGGAGGTGAGGGCTTCCTGCTGCGCCGGTGTCATATCGGCGATCCAGCGCGGGATGTCGACCGGATTGGTCAGGGCAGGCTGGTCGACCGGACGGGGGCTGTCCGGTGCGGTCCATACCGTGGCCGCGGCGACGTCGACATAGGCGCTGGGTGGTTCGGATGCATCGGCGCGGGCCGGGATGGGCAGTGCGGCAACGATACTCAGCGCCCACAGCAGCACACCGGGACGGATGGCTCGGCGAGGGAGAGAGCCCATGGCGTTATCCGTTCGGGTCGAGGTTTCCGCGAATCCGGCTCCGATCCCACCTTACCTCCATCGGGCCTGATCACCGCGGATATCGTCCGGCGGGGAGTCGCCGGAGGTGACTGCCGACCCAGCGCGCGAGCCGGTCGAGCAGGACGATCCCGTCGGCGAAGGCGCCCGAGGATGGTTGCGCGCCCAATACCACTGCGGTCCAGCCCGATTCATTGGGTATCACGCCCAGCTGCCGGATCAGATTGCCTTGTTCGTCAGGTCCCCAGCCGCCCTTGGCGGCCGTCCCGGGCAGCCGCGCCAGACCCCATCGGTGTTCGGGATGGAGCGTTCGCATCAGCGCCAGGACATCGGGACCGACCTCGATGCCCGGCAGGTGCGCGGTGAACAGGACCTGTTGTGCGGCAGTCCATTCGGTCTGACCGAAGGGCGTGTACTCCGGCCGGACCCGGCGCGACTGCACCCGCGTGACGGTGTCGCCGCCGTCGCGCAGCACGGCCTCCGTCGCCTCGGCCGCGTCGGCCGGGGGGCCCAGCAGCGACCACAGTCGCTCGGCCGCGGCATTGTCGGAGCGGGTGATCGCCGGGACCACAAGGGTTTTCGCGGATTCCGGGGCCGCCCGCAGCGCGGCGATCGCGAGGGGCACCTTACTGGTCGACCAGGCGACGCCGCCGGTCCATTCGCCGAGCGTGACGGCGCGATCTCCGCCGACCGGGGCGTAGGCGAGCCCGACGGTCCCGGACAGGGTCGCGCTGTAGGAGGCGAAGCTCGAGGCCAGGGATCGGATGTCGACGGACATATCTCAGTATTGTCCGATCTCACCGGAACAAATGTCTCAAAACGGCGATCCGGCTGTGCGCGAGGCGGAAACCCCGCATGCTCGTAGTCGGGAGACAAAGGAGGGCGGGTTATGGCAACCGCCGATTCCACCGGAGGCTCAGGTCTGGCGCGCGGCGCGATCGGGCTGCGCGAGGTGTTGTTCCAATCGGTGACCTCGATGGCGCCCGCGGGTGCGGTCGCGTTATCGATCGCGGTGGGCGCGGGCTATGCCGGTGGCGCGCTGCCGCTCGCCGTGCTGCTCGCGTTGGTGGCCTGCCTGCTGGTCGCGAGTTCGATCGGGCAGCTCGCCAAACATCTGCCGTCGGCGGGCAGTATCTACACCTATCCGGCCGAGGCATTGCATCCGACGATCGGATTCCTGGTCGGCTGGGGGTATGCGCTCGTGGAGGCGTTACTCGGCCCGACGACCACGGTTCTGGTCGGCTATCTCGTGGGTTCGGTGATGCACGACGAATTCGATTGGCCGTTCACGACCACCTGGATCGTCGTCATGATCGTGGCAGCCATTCTGATCGCGCTGCTGAACTATCGCGGCGTGCGGGTCAGCGCGCAGGTGGGGACCGTGCTGGGCCTGTTCGAGATTCTCGTATTCGTCGTGCTGGCGGCATGGCTCGTGATCAAGGCGGGGCCGGGGAACACCGGGGCCGTATTCACGCTGCGTTTCGCGACGGTCCCGGGGTATCACGGGTTTTCCGGTGTCGCCGCGGCGTCGATCTACACCGTTCTCGCGTTCATCGGCTTCGAGGCCTCGGCGCCGCTGGCCGAGGAGGCCCGTAATCCGCGCCGCACCATTCCGATCGCGGTCGTGGCGTCCTGCTGTGTGATCGGCCTGTTCTATGTCTTCACCACCTATGCGGGCGATGTGTACTTCGGGCCGCAGCGCTATGCGACCTTCGGAGGACTCGGCGGCAGCGGGAGCCCGTGGATCACACTGGCCCGCGATGTATGGGGAATCGGCTGGGTGGTGGCGTTTTTCGCGATTCTGAATTCGACATTCGCCAACGGCAATGCGGGCACCCTGGCGACGACCCGCACCTGGTACGCCATGTCCCGGATCGGGCTGCTGCCCGCCGCGCTGTCGCGCACCCATCCGCGATGGAATTCGCCGCATATCGGCGTGCTCGTCCAGTTGGTGCTGACGCTCGCCATCGGCCTGCCGATCGGCATCCATTTCGGCCCGACCGCGGCCTTCGTATTCCTCGCCACGATCCTGTCGGGGGTGATGATCGCCGTCTACATGGTGTTCAACCTGTCGTGCACGATGTTCTACCTGCGCCGCCAGCGTTCGGAATTCAATTGGCTACTGCACCTGGTGATTCCGATCCTCGGCATCGCGGCATTCATCCCCGCCTGGCTCACCGCGCTGGGCATCGGCTCCTCGGCGCTGAAGTTCGTCACGCCACTGACCTACCCGTCGAGCAAGGCGGGCCTGGTCATCGGAGTCTGGTATCTGATCGGACTCGCCGTGCTGGGTTATCTGTCCATGCGGCACCCGGCCCGGCTACCGGAGATGAGACGGGTCTTCGCCGACGAACCGCAGCCGCCGCGCCCGCCCCTGCCCGCCGGGCCGGATACCGATCGTTAGCACGGCATGGATGTCTGCGAGCAATTCGAGCAGATACGGATCGTCGATGCGGTCGAGGGCCGCGGTGATTCAACATCTCCCCCACTCTCGCAGGGCCTTACGCAGCCGCGAAGCCTGCGCCTGCGATCAGGCGAGGCTTCCACTGCTGCGCGGCCCCTCTGCGACCAGGGAATTCGGGCTTACCCCTACTACTCCGGGTCGACCTCGTCGGCCTGCATACCCTTTTGACCTTGAACGGCGACGAACGTCACCTTCTGGCCCTCTTTGAGGCTCTTGAAGCCGCTGCTCCTGATCGCCCTGAAGTGCACGAACAGGTCGTCTCCTCCGCGATCGGGGGTGATGAAACCGAACCCCTTCTCCTCGTTGAACCATTTCACAATCCCGCTTTGCCTGTCGGCCATGCCCACACCGCTTCCTGCGAGGTAGTCGAATCGTGACGGTCAGGATGTCCGCCACCGACTTGATCATCCCCTGCCCGGCATCCGTGGGGAGGATTTCCGGCGCGGTGAGCCGCGGCCGGATCGTCGCGGGACGGTGAATTCGTGTGATGGATACTCGGGGATTGGCCGGTAGCCGGTGGAACGCGGCGCTGAAGGCGCCGGTTTTGCGGTATTCGACCGCGCGGGCGGCGGCGCCGACCGACACGCCGCGGGCGAGGTGGGGTGGTGATCGGATCGACCGGTGCGGGCCGGTGACGGCTGGGCGATTCGCCGGACATCCGCCGAGTGCCGCGCCGATAATGACATCGTCGGGGCGGATGCAGGGAGGTGCCATGCGCGGCAACAGCTTTCTCCGGATATGTGCGCTCATCGGCGTGGCGAGCGTGGCGGCCTGCGGCAACACCGCGACCACCCAGCCCGCGCAGAGCAGCGGCCCCACCTCCGCACCGCAGGCGGCGCCGACGATCACCAGTGAACCGTTCGGCCAGGTGAACGGGACCCCGGTCAGCCGCTACACGCTGGCCAACGGCGGGCTGCGGGTGCGGATTCTCGACTACGGCGGCATCATTCAATCCCTCGAGGCGCCCGATCGGCGGGGTCACGCCGACAATGTGGTGCTCGGATTTCCGACCCTGGACGGATATCTGGCCAGCAATGGCTTTGCGAGTAAACCGTATTTCGGCGCGATCGTCGGCCGCTATGCGAACCGGATCGCCAAGGGCGCCTTCACGATCGACGGTGCGGCGTTCCATGTTCCGGTGAACAACAACGGCAACAGCCTGCACGGCGGAACCTCCGGCTTCGATCAGAAGGTATGGCAGGCGACCCCGCAGAACGGAGCGGATACGGTCGGGCTGCGGCTGCGGTATCTGAGTCCCGCGGGCGAAATGGGTTATCCCGGAACACTCACCGCGACGGTCACCTACACCCTCGATCGCGATGATCGGCTGACGATCGACTACGGCGCGACCACCGACGCGCCGACGGTGGTGAATCTGACCAACCACACGTACTGGAATCTCTCCGGCGAATCTGGCCTGGGCATCTACGACGAAAAGCTCACCCTGAACGCCGACCGCTACACCCCCACCGACGCCACCCAGATTCCCACCGGTCAACTCGCCGAGGTGAAGGGCACGCCGATGGACTTCACCACCCCGACCGCGATCGGCGCCCGCATCACCGACGCCGATCCGCAACTGATGAACGGCCAAGGCTACGACCTGAACTGGGTGCTCAACCGTGGCGACGACACCTCGCTCGTACCGGCGGCCACGGTCGAGGATCCGGCGTCGGGCCGCACGCTGACCATGCGCACCACCCAACCCGGGATCCAGTTCTACTCCGGCAACTTCCTCACCGGGGCGTACACCGGAACCAGTGGACACGCCTATCGGCAGGGCGCGGGGCTGGCCCTGGAGACCCAGCATTTCCCGGACTCACCCAATCACCCCGAATTCCCCACCACCACACTGAATCCCGGCCAGACCTATCACCAGACGACGGTGATCCAGCTCGGCACCGAATAGCGGGCTACCCGAGCGTCAGCAGCGCGTTCTGCCCGGAGACGACGGTCTCGTTGCCATCGACCAGTGCGACCCGGATCTGCACCTGCTGACCCGCCGACAGCGGCAATCCGGTGAGGACCACCACGGTGTCATGGGGACTCCCGTCGCAGGTGATGTCCTTCTGCACACCGGTGGCCGCCGGACGGTCCGCGGTGGGCGCGCCCGCCATCGCGTCGATGGCGACCACCCGGGCCGGGTCATCGCAGCTGTAGGTGACGCCCACGTTGACCGGACCGACGCCGGTGACAGCGATCGTGTCGGCGGCGAGGGCGGGCGGGGCGACCGCGACGGCGGCCGAGGCGATCGCCCCGAAGACGGCCACGACGAGGGCGGGGCGTCGGTGGTTCCGAATAGTCACCATTGATCTTCGACCTCCTGCATAGCGGAAGTAGATCTCGGACGCGCTCAGAGCACCGCAATTCTAGCGGAATACCCATGGTCGGACCGTGAATTCGAGGTCGAGACTTAAGCCTGGCCTTCAAAATCGTTTAGGTTCTTGGTGATTCGCATCACGAACAGATCACGAGCCGTAACGTTACGCGAGCGTTATACATGACTCGAACGAGAGCGGACCAATGGCCTTGCAGAGCACCGACTGGTTCATCACCAGCGATATCACTCCCGAATTCGCGCAGTATCTCCCGGCGGCGAGCGGCGGAGGCCACTGGTCCCTGAGCTGGTTACCCGAGTTCACACTGACTCGCGATCAGGCCATGAGCGGGATGGTGCTGGACGAAACCCTCAGCGATTCCCGCCTGGTCGACAACTGCCTGGCCGCCGAACTGGCCGCCTACCACGCCGCCGAGATCGGTATCGGACTGGAGCTGGCCATGTTCCGGCTGTTCATGCGAACCCTCGACCGCGACAAGCCCCAGCCCGATCGCACCGCTCGGGCGGTCGCCGCATAGCGAGCCGCTCTCATTCCCCAATACTCCGATCCTGCTGGGCGAGCACGAATGCGCCCTGGCCGTCGGAATCCAGTCCGGTATCGAGGATCTTGTCGTCCAGGAAGGCCGCGGCCTTCTCGTCCAGGAAGATCCGGGAGCCTTCGGCGGACAGGACCTGGTCCTGCTCGGCCGGCACCGCCGCGACCGCCAGTTGCAGCGACTGATCACCGTCGTCGGTGAAGATCCGCAGCCCGGCATCCTGCGGTGTGCCCTCCGCGGAGGTCAGCGTGCGAACGGCCTCGAGGGCGGTGGGGGTGAGCATCAACATATGTCCGGTTCCTTCCCGCTGTAGTGAGCATGTCCGCCCGGCTAGATGGCGTTCTCCTACGGGTATCCAGAGATCGGTTCGCGAAACTACCTTTTCGAGGCTGTCGGCGGCCCTGCCTACGATGACCGCCATGAGCAGCAGCCAGCGCCTCCGGATCGTGCCGTCACAGTTCGTCGTGGAGCATCTGCCCAATTCGACCTTTCCCGAGGACGACGAGTGGATCGCGCTGGTGCGAGCGCCGGAGGGCCTCACGGCGATTCGCGAGGCTCCGGCGTGGGCCGAGGGCGAGATCTGGAAGGGGTTCTACAGTGACGGCGCCCACAACCTGCATCAGCCGGGCATGCTGGCCGCGGTGATCGGACCGCTGTCCGAGGCCGGGGTTCCGGTATTCGTCGCCTCGACCTATCACGCCGATCTGGTGCTGGTGCCCGCGCACCGCGTCGAGGAGGCCACGGTCGCGCTGCGCGATGCGGGACACCGCATCGCCGAATAGCGCGACGGCCTAGCGCTGCTGGGCCAGCGTTTCGAGGAGGGCGCGCAGCGGTGTGACCGAGCGCTCGAGCAGTTTCTCCAGATCGGTTCCGGTGGTCGCGAATTCGCCGCGGCGCGATGCCTGGAACATGCCGAGCAGCAGGGTCGCCCGATCCTGCGGTACGCCACCGGCGATCAGGGCGGCCAGCCATTCGGAGTCGTCGGCGACGACGCGCCGGATCGTGCGGCCGGTGAGATCGCCGAGGATCTCGGCGACGTCGGCGAGATCCAGTGCGCGCGGTGGGACCAAAGGCGCTGTGGGCCCGTCGAATCGGCCCTCGTCGGCGAGGATGATCGCCGCGGCCTCGGCGAGATCGGCATGCGCGGTCCAGGACACGGGACCGTCAACCGGGGCGACGAGTTCACCGGTCTCGAGCGCCCGGCCGAGCAGCAGCGGGACGGTACCGGCGTAGAACCCGTTGCGCAGCGCGGTGTACGGCGTGCCCGTCGACGCCAGATATCGCTCGGTGGCGGCGTGGTCGGGCATCGGCGCGAACAACGAATCCGCGGCGGCGCCTTGATGGCTGGTGTACAGGATGCGTTCGGCCCCGGCCGCGCGCGCCGCATCGATCGCCGCGGTATGCAGCTCGACCGCCGAGGAACCGGTCTGGCTCGCGGAGATGATGAACACCTGCGTCGCGCCCTCGAACGCGACCGCGAGGGACCGTGGATCGGAGAAGTCCCCGTGCCGAACCCGCACGCCGCGCGCGGCCTGCTCCTGGGCTCGACCGATATCGCGAACGCTGATGCCCACCCGTTCGGCCGGGACCCGCGTCAGCAGTCGATCGACAACCCGGGTGCCGAGCTGGCCCGTACCGCCGGTAACGATGATCATGTTTCCACCTCTCGGAGCTGCGATTAACAACGATAATATCGTTGTTAGTAACAGTGCTACCAGATCTGCGTTATCATTGGCAACATGCCGGAGACGACAGCAGCTAGCACCGCTAGGAGCGCAACGCGCGCGACCATCGTCGAGATCGCCGCGCGACTGCTGCGCGAACAGGGCACGCCCGCGGTCACCGTGCGCGCGGTCGCGCAGGCGGCGGGCATGCAGGCGCCGACCATCTATCGGTACTTCGAGGACAAGGACGCGCTGCTCGACGCCATCGCCGACCATGTCTTCGCCGCCTACATCGCCGGAAAGACGCTCGCCGAGGATCTCGGCGATCCGATCGCCGATCTGCGGGCGGGGTGGGATACGCATATCGGCTTCGGCCTCACCAATGCCACGCTGTTCGGCCTGCTCACCGATCCCGGCCGACCCCATTCCCCCGCGGCCGCCGCCGGATTGGAGGTGCTGCGGGCACGCGTGCGGCGCGTTGCGGCGACCGGTCGGCTGCGGGTCACCGAACGCCGCGCGGTCGAACTCATCCATGCCGCGGGCACCGGCGCGGTGCTCACCCTCTTGTCCCTACCGCCCGCGGATCGGGATCTCGAATTGGCCGACGCGATGTACGAGGCGGTGCTGCGGTCGATCCTCGTCGACGCGCCGGCGCTGCCCGCCGACGAGACGACCGCGCTGGCCGTGGCGGTCCGGGCGGCGGCACCGAGACTGCCGATGCTCACCGACGCCGAACGAGTCCTGCTGTCGGAGTGGCTGGATCGAACCTGATCCTCATCGAATGAGGTCCTCGACGGCGCTCACCAGGGCGTCGACATCCTCGGTCGTGGTGGCGAAGGAGGTGACCAGGCGCGCGACGCCCGGCCCCCAGCGGTCGGCGTGGAAGCCGAAGCCACGGGAGTGCAGACCCTCGACGACGGGCAGCGGCAGTCGGCAGAACACGATATTCGCCTGTGACGCACCGATGATCGCGACCTCGGGCAGGGCGGCGAGGCCGGTCAGCAGGCGCGCCGCCATGGCGTTGGCATGGCGGGCGTTGTGCAGCCAGAGATCGTCGGTGAGATAGGCGTGGATCTGCGCGGCCTGGAAACGCATCTTGGAGCTGAGCTGGCCCGAACGCTTGATGCGGAAATCGAGTTCGGATGCGAGGGTTCGGTCGAACAGCACGATCGCCTCGGCGGTCATGGTGCCGTTCTTGGTGGTGCCGAACGAGAGGATATCGATACCCGATTTCCAGGTCATCTCGGCCGGACTGCAGTCCAGGGCGACCAGGGCGTTGGTGAATCGAGCGCCGTCCATATGCACGCGCAGGCCCGCGTCCTCGGCGAGGGCGGTGAGGCGGCGGATCTCGGGCAGCGTGTAGACGCTGCCGGTCTCGGTGGCCTGAGTGATGCTCAGCGCCGCGGGCTGGATCTTGTGCACATCGCCCGCCCCGCGCGCGACCACGGCCGCCAGCTCGTCGGCATCGATCTTGGTGTCGTCGCCGCCCAGCGGCACGAATCTGGCTCCGGCGGTGGCGAATTCGGGTGCGCTGGATTCGTCGTTGAGCAGGTGGCTGTCGCGATGGCACAGCACCGCACCCCACGGCGGGGTCATACACGCCAGGCTCGTGACGTTGGCGGCGGTGCCGGTGCTGACGAGCGCGAGATGCACCTCGTGGTCGAAGATCTCGCCGAGTCGCTGTTCCAGGCTGACGGCCCAGCTGTCCGCGCCGTAGGGCGGCGCCTGGCCCGCCGCCGCGGCGACGATCGCGGCGACGATCTGCGGCGGCGCGCCCGCGGTGTTGTCGCTGCCGAATTCCCGAGTGAGCTTGTCCGTGGACGACATGGGTCGATCATCGCCTATGCGGATTACCCACGGCGGCAACGGGGTCGGTGCCTATCCCGTCCGGCGGAAACGGATGACGTCGTGCCAGCGCGTATTGCCCTCGGTGACAAGGAATTCGAACTCAGGGGAACAGCTTGATCGGATTCACCACGTCGGCAACGAGAGTCAGGATCGTGTAGGCGCCGCCGATCACCACGACCACGTACGTCGCGGGTAGTAGCTTCAGATAGTCGACCGGGGCGCCCGGCGGGAGACCGCGCCTGCCGCGCAACAGGTTTCGCAGCTTCTCGTAGAGGACGACCGCGATATGGCCGCCGTCCAGAGGTAGTAGCGGGAGCAGGTTGAAGGCGCCGAGGAAGAAGTTGAGGCTGGCGAGGGTGAGGACGAAGACGTTCCACAGGCCGTGTTCGGCCGTCTCGCCGCCGATCCGGCTGGCGCCGTAGACGCTGATGGGGGTGTCACTATCGCGTTGACCGCCGGTGACGGCGTGCCAGAGGCTCACGACCTTCGCGGGCATATGCGCGAGCGATTGGGCGACATTGACGAACATGGTGCCGGTGAACGAGGCCGAGGCCGGAATCGCCGACACGACATTGTATTTCACCGGATCGTAGGCCAGCATCTGGCCGATTCCGACCTTGGAGACCGTCCGTGGGGTGTCGGTGAGCTTCTTGGTGGTCGGGTCGGCGTAGGTGACCGTCTGCTGCGGGACGACCGTGAAGTCGAGCGTCTGCCCGTCCCGCTTGACGGTGTAGACGATCGGACCGGACTTGTTCTGGGTGTTCTTCTGGAGGTCGTCCCAGGACTTGATCGGCGTGCCGGCGATCGCGGTCACCAGATCGCCGCGCTTCAGTCCGGCGGCCTCGGCCGGACCGACTCCAGTGCACGGCACGGCCTTCTGCCCGTTCGGCTGCTCGGTGGGCACACAGCTGGGCGTCCCGATCATCGTGTCCGGCGGGGTGTCGCTCAGCCGGGGCAGACCCCAGACGACGGCCATCAGCATGATCAGCAGAAAGCCGAGCAGGAAGTTCATGAAGATGCCGCCGAACATCACGACCAGCCGCTTCCACGTGGCCTGCCGGTACATCGCCCGGTCCAGATCGCGCGGATCGATCTCATCCAGCGCGGTCATTCCGGCGATATCGCAGAATCCACCCAGAGGCAGCGCCTTGAGGCCGTATTCGGTCTCACCGCGCCGGAACGAGAACACCTTCGGCCCGAATCCGATGAAGTAGCGCCGCACCTTCATGCCGGTGGCCTGCGCTGCCCACATATGCCCGCACTCGTGCAGTGCCACCGACACCGTGATGCCCAGCGCGAACAGCACGAATCCGATAGCGAAGCCCATACGGTCTCGAACCCTCCTGCGTCAGTCAGCCAACGTGCGCCCGCGCACGCTCCCGCGCCCACGCATCGGCCGCGAGCACTTCGTCCAAGGTAGCCGGTTCGGCGCGCCAACGGTCGGCCGACTCGACCACACCTGCCACGGTGCGCACGATATCGGGGAATCGCAGCCGTCCGTCGAGGAAGGCCTGCACGGCGATTTCGTTGGCGGCGTTGTAGACCGCGGTCACGCATCCACCCGCCTTACCGGCCTCGCGGGCCAGCTCGACCGCGGGGAAGACCTCGTTGTCGACCGGGGCGAACTCCCAGGCGAACGATTCGGTGAAGTCCAGTGGCGCGAGCACGCCGGGGACCCGATCGGGCCAGCCCAGCGCCAGCGCGATCGGCAGCTTCATATCGGGCGGGCTGGCCTGGGCGATCGTGGAACCGTCGGTGAAGGTGACCATGGAATGCACGATGGACTGCGGGTGCACGGTCACATCGATAGCGTCGTAGGCGATGCCGAACAGCATATGCGCCTCGATCAGCTCCAGGCCCTTGTTCACCAGCGTCGCCGAGTTCAGCGTATTCATCTGACCCATCGACCAGGTCGGATGCGCCTTGGCCTCGGCCGGGCTGACCGATTCGAGCATCTCGGTGCTCCAGCCCCGGAACGGGCCGCCCGAGGCCGTGAGCACCAGCCGGGCCACCTCGGATTCGCGGCCGCCACGCAGACATTGGGCCATCGCCGAATGTTCGGAGTCGACGGGCACGATCTGGCCGGGCGTGGCCGCGCGGGTCACCAGGGAGCCGCCGGCGACCAGCGATTCCTTATTGGCCAGGGCCAGGCGGCGACCGGACTGCAGCGTGGCCAGCGTCGGGCCCAGGCCGAGCGAGCCGACCAGCGCGTTGAGCACCACATCGGCCTCGGTGCGCCGGACCAGTTCGGTGGCGGCGTCCGGACCGGCAAGGGTCACACCGAGTTTCGCGGCGGCCGCCGGATCGGCGACAGCGACGTTGGTGGTGCCGGTGGCCCGCATCTGCTCGGCCAGGAGCTCGGTGTTACCGCCACGCGCGGCCAGACCCACGACCTGGAACCGCTCCGGCTCGGCCGCGATCACCTCCAGCGCCTGCGTGCCAATGGAACCGGTGCTGCCCAGCAGCAGGACTCTCACGATGTCGGACACCCTCGTATTGTCGCGGACCGATGGCAACCGGGGTTAGCGGGTCGGCTGGCTACGACGGGCGGTCGTATGCCACGATATTGGCGACAGTACGTACCTGAACGAACCGATGGGAGCGAACGTGGCCGCCACGGAACTGGAACCCGCCAAGAGCGCTGGTGTCGTCACCAAGGTCGACCCCGCCGAGGTTCCGTCCGCCGCATGGGGCTGGAGCGGCGAGTCGCGTCGCGCCGCCCGCGTCGCCGGTTGGGTCGTCATCGTCATCCTGTTGGCCATGCTGTTCGAGGGGCCGCAGGGCAGCTCCTCCGGTACGGGCAATACGGGCTACTTCTTCCTGATCGGCATCTCGATCCTGATGGCCGCGATCCTGATCCGCGACCGGTGGTTGCAGGGTAAGCCCCGGTAGGTCCGGCTCAGGCGGGCTACCGACCGCGACGACGAGGTGACCTGATCCGCGCGGGAGGTGTCTTCTTCGCGGCGGGGGTCTTCTTCTTGGGCGGCTGCTTGTTCTTGCGTTGCGGCGGAACGGTTTCCGCACGCGCGGACGGGGAGCGCGAGCTGCGGGCCGTGCGGCCGCGGACGATTCCGATGAACTCCTCGACGGTCTCCCCTGCGTTATCGATCGGCCACGCCAGGGCGATCTGGGTGTCGGGGGCGTCGGTGATGCGGCGGAACGTCAGATCGCGGCGATGGTGCAGGCGAGCCAGGGAATGCGGCATGATCGCCGCGCCGCCGACCGCCGCGACGAGTTCGATGGTGTCGGCCAGCGCGTCGATATCCGCGGCGTCCTGCATGCGTTCGGAGGACAAGTCGGCGAGGGCGACCTCCTCGAACAGGGAGATCGGATGATCCTTCGGGATCACCACGACCGGGCTCTCGTGATACAGCGGGATGGCGTGCATACCCTCCCGGTCGATGGGCAACCGCACGAAGCACATATCGACGCGACCCTCGCGCAGCGCGGCCTCCTGCTCGGCCTGGGGCACACCGATCAGGTCCAACGGACTGTCGGGAAAACGCTCAGCCCAGACCCGGCCCCACCTCGTTACGACGACACCCGGCACATAACCCACCCGCAGCGCATCCGGAGCAAACCCACTCATTCCAGTCAGGGTATTGCACCGCTCACCCGTCGAGACACTTCAGCTCGGTGATGTAGGGGCGCAGGCCGAGAGCCATGTCCACGCAGGCGGCCAACAGGGCATCGCGTTCGTCCCGATCGATGCGGCGACCGATCGCCAACCGGGTGCCCAGGATCGGGGCCGGTAGGGCGTCTCCGGTGCGGTCCCACCACAGGTGATTGTCGGCGAGTTCATCGCCACGCCTGCTCCAGCCCTCCGGGGTGCGGATCAGGCTCAGCCGTCCCATCTCCACGCCGAACAGATCCAGGATCAGCAGGCGGAACACCTCGGGCGTGCGGGGCTCCTCGGGATGGGGCACGAAATGACACAGCGTCCCCGCCGTGATCGAGACGGCGGTCGCGGTATCGGTCACCAGGATCAGGCCGATCTTGGTACCCGCGGCGGTCCGCAGCACCGTCGGCGCGTCGCGGCTGGATTCGACCCGGACGCGATAGCCGTCGCTGTAGGTGATCAGGTGGATGTCGCCGCGTGTTTTCGTGCGGCCCAGCGACATCGGGAATCTCCGGCCCGGGGCGGCGGGCTCCACACGTTCCGCGACGGCCATCGGATCCCCTGGGCCACTGCGAAACTCGATCCGCGACCCACCCGATGCCGCACGCACCACCCGCCCCTCGATCATCATTGATCCGCTCCACGGGTCCGACATGCGTCGATCGTAGGACTGTGAGATCGGTCTCACTCGCGAATCGCGCAGCGAATCCGATTGGCGCGCAGAGAAAGGGCGAAGCCCTTACCGCCCGATTCGGGAGAAAATCTACGGTTCGTCGAGGGGATTGCGGCGAATTCCTCCGGCGAGACCGCTCGCGACGGCCTCGGCGGCCGTGCAACCGGGCTTACGCCGCGCCTGATCCTCGAAGCGCCCCGCGAATTCCTCCACCAGATCCAGCCGAGGCCATCGCGCGAGCACCTCCGCCCGCAGTCCGGGTTCGAGGAGGTCCACTCCGCGCCCGGAGATGTCGATCGCCGTCGAGGCCTCGAGCAGATAGCCCTCCGGATCGACGGTCACCTCGACCTTGTCCCACATATGCCGCACGATGATCTCCAGCAGCCGCTGCCGCCGCGGGACCGACCATCCGGCCCCCGCCGCGAACACCCGGGCGACATGGCCGCCCGCCTCTTCGAAAGGCACTGTGTGGCTGTCGAATTCGGCAACCAGCCCGATATCGTGCAGCACCGCGGCCACATACAGCAGCTCGGCGTCGAATTCGATCCGCTCCGCGCGCGCCAGCGCGACGGCCCAGACATAGGACCGCACCGAATGATTCAGCAGCGCAGGCGAACAGTACTCCGTTGCCACCAGCAGCGCGCCGCGGGCGGCATCGGTGTCGGGCAGGATCACATCGGCGAGTTCCACCCCATCCACGCTAGCGGTTCGACGACGCCACCCTGCTCTTACGTTCGATCGCGGTCGTCATCGCGTCGAGTCCGATCAGGTTGAACGGGTGGCCCAGTGAGCGCATCAGCGAATTCTGCGTGGGGCGATAGACACCATGTTTGGCATATACCGCGCCTTCGTAAGTGCCGACCACGCCGCCGTCGGGAGACTGCTTGCCCAGGTACTGATACCACTTCGTGTGGTGCTGCCGCATCTGGTCGCCGGTGTAGACCGAGGCATTGGGCTCGCTGGGTTCGCTGCCGGTGTACTGGTCGTCGGGGTAGTCGTATTCATCGGCGAGCCCCCCGACCGAATGCCCGAGTTCGTGCAGCACGATCTGCCCCGCGCTGGCATTGCCGCCCGACGAGGTGGCCACCGTTCCGCCCGCGCCGCCGTAGGTGGTGGTGTTGGCCAGCGCGATCACCTGATCGACCTCCGGCGCGAGCCGGGCGTATTGCAACGCCTTGGTCTCGTTGACGCACAACAGCCGCTGGGTGCCCCCACACCAGAAGGTCATATTCAGAGCGGTGTTCCGATGGGTCCCCCGCGGATCGTTGCTCACACCGGATTCGGGCGACACGACCTCGACCGCCCACACATTGAACGACTGCCGATGCGACTTGAACGGTTCGATCTCGGCGATCTCATTCCACCGATCGATCGCATGCTGCCGATAGAGCCCCAACTCACCAGCGGTATACCCATCCCCCACGAACACGAGATCGAACCGCTCACTCGACGGCCCGGTCTGTTGAATGGCCACCACATCGGCCCGCACCCCCGCCCGCGGCGCGGGCGCCTCCTCCTGCACCGGCACAACGACCCGCCCGATACTCCCATCGGGCGAAAACACCTCCCGCTGTTCATATTCGGCGGCCGTCCCGGTACCGGTGGCCACCCCGCCGACAATCAGCACACCGACCGTGACCACACCGAGCAGTCGTGACAAGACCATTAGCGAAGCTCCTGAATTATGTTGCTGGACAGGCTGATCCATCTCGATACGCGGCCAGGGTAGCCGAGGGACACACCGGCGGTCAGGGTTTCGCGGTGAGGCTACGGGCCCGATCGACAGGCTCCCCCAACCGTGGTAATTCACCTCCGTCCCAACCGAATCCCGATGACGGGTGCGGCGGCCGCCTATGATCACCCACACAGCTGGATGTGGAGATGAGCCATGACTGCAGCAGTCGACGCTGGTGGGTATTCCCGGGTGATCGCGCCGCCGGGGTGGAATCGGTGGTTGGTGCCGCCCGCGGCGTTGGCCATACATCTGGCGATCGGGCAGGCGTATGCGTGGAGTGTGTTCAAGGCGCCGCTCGAGGGGGCCATGCATATCTCGGGGACCGGGAGCGCGCTGCCGTTTCAGATCGCCATCGTGATGCTCGGGCTGTCGGCGGCGTTCGGGGGGACCGTGGTCGAGCGTCGCGGGCCGCGGTGGGCGATGACGGTGGCGCTGGTGTGTTTCTGTTCGGGGCTGGGCATCTCCGCGCTGGGGGCGGCGGTGAACGCGTATTGGCTGATCGTGTTCGGGTACGGATTCGTCGGGGGGATCGGGCTGGGGATCGGCTATATCTCGCCGGTGTCGACGCTGATCCGCTGGTTTCCCGATCGGCCGGGTATGGCAACGGGTTTCGCGATCATGGGATTCGGCGGCGGGGCGCTGATCGCCTCGCCGTGGAGCACCGAGCTGCTGTCGGATTTCGGCCACGACCACGGCGGCATCGCCGCGACCTTCCTGGTCATGGGGCTGACCTATGCGGTGTTCATGTCGGTGGGGCCGCTGCTGGTACGGGTGCCGCCGCCGGGGTGGCGGCCGACCGGCTGGGTGCCACCGACGGTGTCGGCAAAGCTGGTGAGCGGCAAAGAGGTTGCCGCCAACGACGCGATCCGCACCCCGCAGTTCTGGCTGCTGTGGATCGTGTTGTGCTTCAACGTGACCGCGGGCATCGGGATTCTGGAGAAGGCCGCGCCCATGGTCGTCGACTTCTTCGCGCATACCGCGACGCCCGTATCGGCCACCGCCGCAGCGGGTTTCGTCGCGGTGCTGTCGGCGGGCAATATGGCCGGGCGGATCGGCTGGTCGTCGCTATCGGATGTGATCGGCCGCAAGAACATCTATCGCGGCTATCTGGCCGTCGGTGTGCTCGCCTATGTTCTGGTCTGGTCGGTGGGCCGGACCGACAAGGCGGTGTTCATCCTCGGGGCCCTGGTGATCCTGTCCTTCTACGGCGGCGGATTCGCCACCGTCCCGGCCTATCTGAAGGATCTGTTCGGGACCTATCAGGTCGGCGCCATCCACGGCCGGCTGCTCACGGCCTGGTCGGTGGCGGGCGTGGCCGGACCGTTGATCGTCAATGCGATCGCGGATTCCGGTGCACGGCACGGGAAATCGGGTCCCGCGCTCTACGGGCCGTCGTTCGCGATCATGATCGCTCTGCTGTGCATCGGCTTCGTCGCGAACGAGCTCATCCGTCCGGTCGCGGCGAAGTATCACCGGACGGCCGGGATCCCGGCCGTCGTCGCGGAGGGAGATCCGGCGTGACCGAACCCGAGGGCCCGGCTCCACGCCGCATCCCGCTGCTGATCCTCGCCTGGGCGTGGGTCGCGATCCCGTTCGCCTACGGCCTGGACCGCCTGATCGTGAACCTGCTCAAGCTGTTCCAGTAAGCCTCAGCCGTTGCCGTAGATCCGATCCGGCGCGACCAGCACGACCGTGCGCCGTTCGGCGGCCATGACCCGGTCGTATTCGTCCCAATCCTCGTGGGTGCCACCGGCCGCGGTGAACACCTCACGCAACAGCAGCCGCAGCCGCTCGCCGTCGATGCCGGGAACCGGATCGTCGGGGCCCACGATCCACACCGACCCCTCGACGGTGCGCCATTGCCAACCGACCCGGACGACGACCGTCATCCGCCCCCGGGCGCGCAGGTTGTCCAGCTTGCGCGTGCCGCCGAGCAACACCATCCCCACGACGCGCGCGCCGGTCTCGGGATGCGCCAGCACCCCGGCATTGACGAGCGACGACTGGATCGTGCCGTCCGCCCGCAGGGTCGATACGACACACAGTCCCTGATCGCCGGCGATCAGCCGTTCGAAGTCCGCAAGATCACTCACACCCGGAGTCTACGGAGCCGAGCCTGTGGCGGCACCGACACGCGGTGGGTGTCGGTTCGCGAACGGAACATTCGCGTTCACGCACTCTCATCCTCAGGTGTTCTTGTGGCCGTCGATCGACTCACGCAGGATATCCGCGTGCCCGGCATGCTGTGCCGTCTCGGCGATGACGTGCACCAGCACCCGGCGAATGCTGCGCGCCGCACCGGGTTCCAGCCAGGGCGCCTCCGGCAGCGGACGGGTGGCCGACAGGTCGGGGGCGGCGGCGATGATCTGCTCGGTGTCGGCGGCCACCCGCTCGTAGCGCGCGAGGATTTCGGCGAGTGTGTCGCCGGGCAGCATCCGAAAGTCGTTCTCGTGGTCGATCGCCCACTGCGGATACCGCCGTGCGGTGCCCGCCGCCAAATCCGCCCATGTCACGCCGTCGGGCAGATCGAAGCGCATGGCCGTGGGATCTCCGGCGACGAAGCGCATCCATTCGGCCTCGGTGGAGGCGACGTGTTTGACGAGGGCGCCGACGGACAGCGTGCTGGCCGTCGGGCGTGCGCCCGCCTGCTCGTCGCCGAGTCCGCGGGTGCAGTTGATCAGGGCGGTGCGCGCGAGCGCGAGTTCGGTGAGCAGCTCGGCCTTTTCGGTGTCCAGGCCCGCGGCGGTCGAGGCGGTGGAAGCGGTCATGGTGGTCGAATCCCTTCGGTCGTCATCCGGTACGAGACCACGATCGCAAGGGAAGAGGTCAGCTTGTGTCCGCTACTCGAGGCAGTATCGGAGATATGCCGAAAACCTCAGCGCGACTGCTGGCGCTGCTCTCGTTGCTCCAGACGCGCCGGGACTGGCCCGGCGCACTGCTGGCCGAGCGGCTGGACATCAGCCAGCGCACCGTGCGCCGCGATATCGACCGCCTGCGCGAGCTCGGCTATCCGATCGCCGCGGCCAAGGGTCCGGACGGGGGTTATCGGCTCGGCGCGGGAACCGAACTGCCGCCGTTGCTGTTCGATGACGAGCAGGCCGTGGCGCTCGCCGTCGCCCTGCAGATCGCCACCTCCTCCGGCGCCGGGATCGCCGAGGCGGCCGCGCGCGCACTGCAGACCGTCCGGCAGGTCATGCCCACCCGGCTGCGCCACCGCATCGACACACTGCGGATTACCACCATCGATATGCCTGCGGCACTGCGGGATTCGCCGGTCGACGTGCATGTGCTCACGGCACTCAGCGGCGCGGTCCACAACCACGAGGTGCTGCGATTCGACTACGCGTCCGGACCGGGAAGCGACGCCCCCACGACTCCACCGCGGCGAGTGCAGCCGCATCATCTGGTCGTCCGCGGTGGGCGCTGGTATCTCGTCGCCTGGGACCTCGACCGCGACGACTGGCGGATCTTCCGCGCCGACCGAATCACCCCGCGCATCCCGACGGGACCTCGTTTCACCCCGCGCCCGCTGCCGGGCGGGGATGTCGCCACCTTCGTGACGAACAGGTTCCAGGGCTCCGACGGCCTCGGCGGATGGCCCTGCCGCGGTGAGGTGATCCTCGATCTGCCCGCCGCGGTCGTCGGACGGTTCATTCGCGACGGTGTGGTCGAGGAACTCGGTCCGGACCGCTGCCGACTCGTTCTCGGATCGTGGTCATGGGTCGGATTGGCCGCAGCCATCGGCACATTCGACGCCGGTATCACGGTGGTCGGCCCACCGGAACTCGCGAACGCCTTCACGCAGTTGGCGCGCCGCTTCGCCGACGCTGCCGCGTCGTCGGCATAGTGGGTGCCCGACGAGAGAAGTCCATGGGATGGATCAGCGCTGCGATCGCAACGATTAGCTCTGATAGACGCCAGGATCTGCAGCTTCCCCATGCTATCGTTGCCATAGCACTGTTAATGGTTCAAGCCCAACGCTGAGCTGGGTAATCAGCTCGATCTGCTCAGCTTAACACTGTGATAGCAACGATAGGAGGCGGGATGACACGACCGAAACCTCGACGACGATCGCGGAACGAGACGGGTCCCCTCGCTTCCTTCGGCACCTTCGTGGCGGAACGGCGACGCGCTCTCGCACTGACCCAGCTCGATCTCGCCGATCTCGCCGACGTCGGCGTCTCATCGGTGCGCACCTTGGAAGCTGGCCAATTGTCACCAACCCTCGCGATCACCTTGCGCATCCTCGACGCCCTCGGGCTGACACTCGTCAGCATGCCGCTGGCAGATGCGCGAACCCGCGGTGGCAGCACTGCCGAACTGCGAGCCGCGGAGGCGCAGCAGTGACCATTCCGGCCGATCTCGCCCAGCTCCGGACCATCGACGGCGCCGATGTGTACAAAGCCGGCAGACTCGCCGGATACCTGCGCCGCGAACGCGACGACGTGGAATTCGTCTACGCCGAACCATATCTCGCCGATTCCGAAGCGCCCCGCGTCGCGTTCACTCTGCCGAAGCGAGCGGGGATCTTCAGGGCGACCGGAGGATCGGTCCCATCCTTCTTCGCCGGTCTGCTGCCCGAGGGGCTGCGCCTGACGGCCGTCACGACAGCCGCACGGACCAGTGAAGACGACCACTTCAGCATTCTTCTGGCCGTAGGCGCGGACACAATCGGCGACGTCCAGGTGCTGCCCGCCGGAACGCTTCCTATCGATCCGAAACCCCTGTTCGATCAGACTGACACCACCAGTGCGGATTTCACGGCGTTGTTCACCCGCGCCACGTCCACCGACGCTGACGACCTCGACCGCACCGCGCTGCCCGGAATCCAGATCAAGGTCTCCGCACAAATGATCTCGACACCGATTTCCAGCACGCGCGGACCAGCCATTCTCAAACTCAACCCACCCGAATATCCGCTCCTGGTCGAGAACGAGAACTTCTTTCTCGATATGGCTGCCGCGTGTGGCATCCGCGTTCCCTCCCATCAACTCGCTGTCGACAGATACGGGCGCACGGCACTGTTTGTCGATCGGTTCGACCGCGCCGTCGCGAATGGCCGGATCCGCCGCTTGGCCCAGGAGGACGCCTGCCAGGTTCTCGGCCGATACCCGGCCGCCAAGTACCGGATCACATTGCAGGAAGCCATCAAAGGACTCGCCGACGCTGTCACCGAAGGCCGTGGCTCACGTCCCCTCGCCACCCTGCAGATGCTCGAAGTCGCCGCATTCAGTTACCTCATCGGCAATGGCGACCTGCATGGCAAGAACTTGTCGATCCGACAGAACCTCGACGCCATCTGGGAAGTCACCCCGGCCTACGACCTGCTCAGCACCCAGCCGTACCTGAGCTGGAACGATCCCATGGCCCTGTCGCTCTACGGACGAGACGGGAAGCTCACCTATCGCTGGTGGGCAGAAGCAGCCATTCGCCTCGGCGTCACCACACGAGCCATCAATCGCAGTCTGGCACGGATCATCGACGCATCAGAACCCTGGATCGATCGGGTCGGGGAGATCGGCTTCGATGCCGAAACGACTCGTCACCTGGCAGCTCTCATCACGGAACGACGCAAGGAACTCCAACAACGTCCGACGTGACGGTTGATCGTCACAGCACGCACGGACATATCTGAAGGATTGGGCACCGGGATCGTGGTGATCAATAGGGTGAGAGCCATGGGATCTCGGTGGTGGCTCATCGAATCCTGGCTGCGTGTCCTGCCGACGTCGGACAACCTCGCGAGCCACGTGATCACGAGCCGACTCCGGCCGATATCCTGCAACTGGCCAGGGTCTCCAACCGCTGGGCCGATGCGAACCCCCGAAGCTGCCGCCCAGCGCACCGACATCACGGTTCTCATTGCGGCACAGAGCGATTGCTCCGTGCGAACTATACTTACGGATCCGCCGCACCTGCCGACGGAGACAGCAAGGCGTCGCGACCAGGCGGTGCGTTCCACCGCGGTTTGCACTCAGCGATTTCCTGGTCGCGACCGATAACGTCATCGAATCGGACATTGCAGATCGACACCTCCGAATACCGTCCACTCACTGCCGATCCGTTGCACCGGAAGGCAATTGGGGGAAACCCCAGGGGATCGACTGACCGATGGCTACAGTTGTAGTCAACGCTGTTGGGGTGGTTACGGCTTGAAGGGGACACAGTGCTCGACGCGCGTGATCACCAACTCGACGCCGGTAACCACCAAGGCAAGTTCGGAGCCGACTACATACGCGTCCTCGCTTCAGCCGCGGGCTTGAGCTGGTCACAGGATGACGTGGACTTGGACGGGGTCGATCTGTGTATCAAGTTACCGGGCCGTACCCCGCGCGGTTTCTCGCCGCGGATCGATGTGCAGGTGAAGACCGTCTCTACCCTCCAAACCCGAAGCGGGCTGATCAACTTCGACGGGCTGAACCAGCAACAATTCAACAAGCTCGCGGGTCCTGGCTTCACCGTGCCGCGTTACCTGTTCGTCGTTCATGTTCCGCGCAGTTCGAATCACTATGCCGATCTGCGCACCGCCGGGTTGTTGCTTCGGCATATCGGCTACTACACATCGCTCAGCAGCCTCGACACACTGCCTGACCCGGACGTCCGACGGCGACTACGGGTGAAGATCCCGATGAGCAACATCCTTACTGCGACCAGCCTGCGCGCACTAGTCACTGAAAACGCCTCACTACCGATCGGATGACGGTACCGATGAGACGAGTGCCGACAATCGATGATGTGGCCGGATACCTGCGTGGGCACGGCTGGGCCGTCACCGGCCAATGGCGCACCGCGAATGTGTGGACCTGGCAGGACTTCGACGTGCTCGTCCCACCCAGCGATGGTGTCGCCGACGCGACAATCAGGTTGCGCGAGCTGGTGCAGTGCGTCGCCGACGCGGAAGGTCGGTCGCCGACCGCTGTCTGGCGCGATATGACCGCTCCGGGGGTGGACATCATCGCCTACCGCACGCAGGCCGACCGCGGGTCGATCACGCTTCCGGCGGGCACCCGCACGATCCTCGCGGTGCGCGATCTGATTACGTTCTGCGCGCAAGAGGTTGCGGGCGAATCCCATTCGACTCATCACGACACCCCGGATAGCGCGGTCGGGGCCTTGCTGGAACGCTCGCTCTTGACGCCCAGCGAGGGGGTGGTTGGTCTCGATATCGCTCTGCCCATCGACGCAGACGATCCGGATCCGCTCGGACGGCTGACGGCGTTGCGTCTGCTGCACGGCTCCACGGCTGTGCGGCATGCCGCGTACTCGTCGGACGACGATGCCTTCGAACAAATCCTTCGTCAAGGCATCTCGCCGACCTCGGGCGAGGTTCTCGCCGAATTGGCTGGTCCTGGCGAAACTCTCGCTTTCGAACTGGGTTTCCACTGGTCCTGGCTGATGCCGAGGCGAGACGTGACCGTGCAGTTTCCACCAGGGGCAGGCGAGCGAATTCGCCGGGGAGGCAGGCGCGTCGAACCGGCACCCCTGCCTCCGGTTGGCGTCGTCGAAGGACCTGTCATCAGTCTGTCCGACGACCCGAGTAGCGGCCGGTGGCACATCAAGGTGCGTGGCGTGCTCGTAGTCGACGGTGCCGCGACCGGAAGAACACGGCTGGTGAACGTATCGCTCGGCGACAGTACCAATTACGAGGCCGCCATCACCGCCCACCGGAATGGACACACGGTCCGAGCGGTAGGAACCGTCACCGGTAGCCCCGCTGGAATCAACGTCACCGCAGCGGGATTCACGGTGGCTGACCGAACACAGATGTGAACTATTGGAACGGAACGGGATTGACATGTTCGATGACCGGTTGACCTCGAGTGAACGTTGTGTCTTGCTCGTCCTGATGGCCGAGGCGCGTGAGCTCACCAATGCCGAACTACACGCGGTCGCGGGCATCAAGCTTGACGGCAAGTACCGCAGGCACCTCAATGCTCTCGATCTGGTCAGCAGCACGATGGTGAATCGCGCGTTCGTGCACGAGCTCACCGACCGCGGGGCAGTGTGGTGCGCCGAAGAGTTGACCCACCCGCGCCCCGCTCGATCCGGTTACGCCGGCGGAGCGCTGTACTCCGTGCTAGGCGGTCTGCGGCGCCATCTCGACGATTCCGGACAGACACTCGCCGACATTTTCCGGCCGGATGTGGCGAGCCAGGTGGAGGCAGCCTATGCGGAGCTGACGCGCAAAATCGGCATGCCGCTGCGACTTTCGGTACTGCGCGAACGGTTGGATGCCATACCTCGCAAAGATGTCGACCGGGCCCTCGCGGTGCTCGCCCGCCGCGGCGACGTACATGTACGCGCCGAGGCAGACCAGAAGACCCTGACAGACCTGGACCGGGAAGCGGCGGTGGTACTGGGTGGCACGCCACGACATGTGCTTACCATCGAGGCCGCACAGTGAACGAGGAACATCACCACGCGCTCGCATCGATCCAGTTCAGCAGCGTGCTCAGCGCCGATCAAGTGTGGAGCCCACTGAACTACCATGTCGACGGCCTGCATCCGGTGGCGGTGGACGAGATCGTCCGCGCAGTACAGGCTGCCGAACGTCGGCCTGACAGCACACCGCGTGGGCTGGTGCTCAGCGGCGAGCGCGGTGTCGGTAAGACACATATGCTCGGCTGGCTCCGGCACTATGTTCAGCAGCAGGGTGGCTCGTTCTTCATGCCCAAATTGATTGTGGGTCAGTCATTTTGGGCCGGTGCGGTACACGGTGTCGTCAACCAGTTGCTCGCTCCCGACGGCGGGCAACTCGGCCGGATGCTCAACACCCTCGCCGACATCGCGGGCTGCGGGAAAGAGCTGCGAATGCGACTGCACGGCATGATCGCCGTTCGCAGGCCAGAACTCGACGAATTCATCGAGCGGATCGAAGCACTCGACGAGCAAGTAGCGTTGCAGTGCAAGGACACACTGCGCGCATTGGTGCTCTACCAAGCCAAGCGGGAACTGCGGGAGGTCGGGTACAGCTTCCTCGCCCTTGCCGATGGCATCGACGAATCAGACCGCACCGCTTGGGGATTCCGTCGTCGCAACGACGCGCCACAGTTGATATTCCAACACATGATCCGGTTGTTCGCGCTGACCGGGCCCGTCGTGCTGGCACTCGACCAAGTCGACACCGTAATAGCCGAGTCCGGCGAGGACGACGAGAACAACCTGGCGAGCCAGCTCGCCGATGGTCTCATGCAGATGCGTGAGGAAACCGTCCGCACACTGATAGTCGCCGCATGCCTCCCGCAATCGTGGGATCTGATCGCGACGCGTGCGACGAACTCAGTCGAAGACCGCTTCAAGGTTCTTGGACTCTCGACCGCCATGCCTTCCGCGGCACTGGCCTCCGCGATCGTCGAACGACATCTCGGAAGCCTCTACGGGGAGGTGGGTTTCGAGCCGCCGTACCCGACATGGCCGGTACTGCCGAAAGCATTCGACGATCCGGATGTACCCAACTTCACGCCACGTCGGCTGCTCCAACTGGTGGAGATGCACGCAAGCCGGTGTCTGGCCGAGAACACGGTCAGCGAGCTCGCCCATTTCGGTACATCCGACCAGCCGGCACCAACCCCTGCAGTACCAGCCCCTGCTGAATTGACAACCCTGGACAAGCGGTTCACCGACCTGCGCTCCGCCGCGGACGTGATCGAACCGATGGATCCCAGACACGAAGACACCCTGATGTTCTCGCTGCTGAACGCCGCGCTGCACTGCTACGTGCTCGAGCGGCGAGGCGAGCAGGAACTGACAGTCGACCCGGCGACGATCGTCCAGCCCGCCCTGCACGCCCGGCTACGCCGGACGCTCGACGAGGCCAATGAGGATGAGGAACACTGGAGCTTCCGTGCCATCGCCCACAGCCACCACCGAGCCGTACTGACCCGGATGCGTTCGGCCTGCCTAGAGGCCGGGATCCATCCGGGGGCCAGGAAGAGGCACCTCGTCATTCTGCGCAACGCACCCTTCTCGACCGGTCCGGTAACGACTGCGGCTGTCGCCGAATTCGAAGTCTCACAAGGAATCGCGCTACCGATATCAGCCGAGGATCTACGAACCTTCTCGGCGTTGCGCACGATGCTCAGCGAAGGTGCGCCGGAATTTCTCGGCTGGCTGGCGGTTCGGCGACCGGCAAGCGGATCGCAGTTGTTCAGCCGAGTGTTCGCTGACGATCGGGCCGGAGTCGTTGCGCCGGAATCGCTTTCTACCGGTGAGACGGAAGCATCGAATGCGAGCGAAGAACAACTGATCGACGTTGGGGCAGAACGGTTTACCGCAGTCGAGGGTGAGCGATCCACCGTCGCCTCCACAACGGCGTCGGCATCCGCCGCGCCCTCCACCGATCGTGACGAACCGTCGATCGTGCTCGGGCGCAACGTCGAGACCGGGCTCAGCTTCCAGATTCCGTTGATACTGCTGAGGAAGCACACCGCGGTGTTCGCGGGCAGCGGATCAGGTAAGACCGTCCTGCTCCGTCGCCTGGTCGAAGAGGTTGCGATTCATGGCGTTTCATCCATTCTGATCGATACCAACAATGACTTGTCCCGGCTGGGCGACCGGTGGCCGTCGATGCCGGACGGTTGGGGGAACAACGACCCCGCCCGCGCCGACCGCTACTTCGCCGACACCGAGGTGATCATCTGGACGCCCCGGCGGGAAGCGGGCCGCCCGCTCGCACTGAACCCGCTCCCAGACTTCGGCGGAGTGCTCGATGATCCTGACGAGTTCCGAACCTCTATCGACGCCTCAGTCGCCGGCCTGATCTCCCGCACTGGCCTGACCGCGCGAAAACTGCGAACAGGCACCGCGGTGCTGACCCAGGCGCTGACCTCTTTCGCCAGGTACGGTGGTTCAGACCTCAACGCTTTCGTCGCATTGCTCGGCAATCTGCCCGAAGGGGTGAGCACTGTCCGCAATGGTGCCAACCTGGCAGCAGACATGGCCGACGAACTCCACGCGGCCATGATCAACGATCCCGTGTTCGGCGGTGTCGGCGCCCGCCTCGACCCCGGCGAGCTGCTCACTCCGACCGCAGGTAAACGCGCCAGGATCTCGGTGATCAGCTGTATCGGGCTGCCCACCGACGAACAACGCCAGACCTTCGTCAATCAGCTCGAATTGGCGCTGTTCGCCTGGATCAAGCGAAATCCCGCCGGTGACAAACCGCTCGGCGGCCTGCTCGTTCTCGATGAGGCACAGACCTTCGCCCCGTCACGCGGTACAACAGCGTCCACGGAGAGCACCCTCAAGCTCGCGACCCAGGCCCGCAAGTACGGCCTCGGCCTCGTGTACGCAACCCAAGCGCCGAAAGCACTGCACAACATGGTTACCGGCAATGCCGCAACCCAACTCTTCGGCAGACTGAATGCCTCTGCGCAGATCCAGGCTGCCCAGGAATTGGCCCGAGCAAAAGGCGGTCGAGTCGACGACATCTCGCGCCTACCCGCAGGCAGGTTCTACGGCGCAACCGAAGGTGCCGGCTTCAGCAAGATCACGACCCCCATGTGCCTCAGCTACCACCCTTCCAGCGCACTCACCGAGGAGGAAGTTCTCGACCGCGCCCGCCCCGAGCCTCAGTGAATCCTCGTCTGGACGCACATCCCAGACATGCTGCCCGCCGTGAACGTCGGAGACACCGCGATTACTTCGACCTCGCTGCCGACACCCCTTCTCCACTCCAGGCATGGTCGAACACACGGATGGAAGCAGTGTTTGGATGTGCTCCAGGCATTTCGCTCGTCCCTGGCGGAGTTGTCGCACACCGGCAGGCCGCTCCTCGACAGCGACGGGCTTGACGTTCAGTCAACACACTCCTAAACTCTGATCATCCGAGTCTAGAGTTTAGGAGTGGAAGATGGCTTTGCGGAAGATCGATGTCGACGATGATGTCTTCGCGTACCTCGCTGACGCAGCCGAACCGTTCGTAGAGACAACGCCGAACGATGTACTGCGCAGAATTCTGCTGCCAGACAAGGCCGCAGGCTCACCATCGGGGACAACTGGCATGCTCACACCGCTGATCAGCGAAGGAAAGCTCAATCCCGGTGACCGGTTGGTTCACCACCAACCGCGAAAACAACGCACCTTCCACGCCACGGTGGCCTCCGACGGGTTCATAGAACTCGACAATGGCCTCAGGTTCGCAGCGCCCTCACCTGCGCTGAGAGAATGCGTCGGCAACCAGATCAATGGTTGGGAGAACTGGGTAGTCGAACGCATCAACCGACCCCTCGGAGATCTGCGAGCGTAGAGCGCTGTACCGAGGATGGCGATCAAGCACCGGCGTGTTCGCCTCAGACCGCCGAACACGCCGGTTCGACTGTAACTACCCTTCGGCGGCGAGTTGTCCGCAGGCGGCGGCGATTTCTTGGCTGCGGGTGTCGCGGACGGTGCAGGGGACGCCCCGGGCATTGACGCGGCGAACGAATTCGGCCTCAACAGGTTTGGGGCCTGGCGTCCCATTTGCTGCCTGGGGTTGGGTTCAGCGGGATCAGGTCGACATGCACTCGCCCAGCGCCTTGTGCAGCTTTTGGCCGAGCATGTCCGCGCGCCATGGCTGGTCGTTGATGTCGCGGATCAGCGCGTACTCGATGGAGACACGGCGGCGGGACTTGTCGGCGTAGTAGCGGGCGGCATCGAGGACCTCCGCGATCGGCCAGCGGTTGTTCACCAGGACCAAAGTGTCGCGCAGTTCGTCGTCAGGGGTGTGCAGAGAGACAGCGAGGGTGACCGAGAGGTCTTCGTCGGCCGGCTTATCGGCCGAGGTGGCTGTTCGCGGCACGTCCGGTCAGGACACGCCAGGGGTCCTGGACACCCGGTAACAAGCCATGTCTGCCCGCGATAGGCAGTTACCAGCCCGTTCGTCCGGCTGCAATCGCGCAGATGCATATCTTGCGTCTACATCAGCGGAATGAGAAATCGATGACGGCACCACAGCCGTTCCCGCACCCTCGACGGCAAGGCGCCTGGACGGTGTGGTGGCTCACCGCTATCACACTCGGCGTTTACTACCTAGTCTGGTATGACCGGATCGGCAAGGAACTAGCCGGGATGACCAACAACGAGCGCACCACGTGGACCAGATGGTGGTCGCAGCTCATCCCGATCTACGGGCTCGTCGGTCTGTCCCGAACAGCCAAGCGTCTTAACCAAGCCCATATTCTCCTCGGGTCGACCGTGCGCGTCTCACCTTTCGTGACATGGTTCTGGGCAACCTCGTGGTTCGGATCGCATACTCGTTATCTGCAGCGTCGAATCAACACTCTGGCCGAAATTCGGGATGCACAGAGGGCGGGCGAACAGTCATGACTGCACCTCAGGCCCCGCGGCCCGGCCAATATCCCCGGCCCGGTCAGTACCCCGGGCAACCGCGGAAGCGTCACATATGGCCATGGATCCTGATCGCCGTCATCGTGGTGATGTTCAGCAGCTGCGCCATCCTCGTCTCCACCGCCGGCCACGAGGCGGCGAAGGCCGTCACCGGCACCAGCAGCAACCTCAGCGCGGCAGACGCCCGCGCAGAACTGCAGGCACACAACAGCCCCGCGCCTGCAACGGGCATCGCGACACGCACCACGATCCCGCCACTGACCGCGGACCCGTCGACCGGGCCCGGCAAGACCATCGTCTACGAAGTGGTGTCCAACGGCAGCCTGTCCTCGGTCACCTACTTCGACGCGCTGTCCGCAGAGCAGCAAGACACAGACGTCCCCGCGCCATGGTCGATGACGGTCGACAACACCTCCACCTACCCCATCGCAGGACTCGGCGCACAAACCAACGGAACCTCCGTCACCTGCCGGATTACCGTCGATGGAGCCGTAGCTGACGAGAAGACCTCAACCGGGCAGTACGCGGTCGTGGACTGCTCTGCGTCGGTGTCGAGATGACAGCACCGCAATCATAACCCCCAAACGACACGGTCACCCGTGCCGACGAGGCTGCCATGCCGTGGCGGTCCTGTTGCCGCCGACACTCCCACGAATCGCCGACCCTTACAAGAAAAGGACCAGAGCTGGCCGCAGCTGGTCAACTGCACGGACGCTGCTGCAGCGCACCGGCATTCGGCCCGAGCCTACGAGCGCACCTTCCTGTAGAGATCCAGCAGCTCGGCGTTCAGGGCGACGATCTCCTCGTCCTTTTCATCTCGTTCCGCCTCCAACCGATCGTATCTGCGACGCAGCAGAATCCATTGGTCATGCCAGTCGATGAGGCTCGGATCCCGTGGGCGACGGCATCAATCAACCGTCGACCGGCAATCGGCAACTCAACGACGCGGCCATCGCCCGAGTCGCCGAAAGCCTTTGCCAATGCGACACGTTCACATCCCATCCGGTCAAACGAATACATGATCCGTCCTGTCCTCGAATGCGCTCGGCGAACCGCCGCGCCTCCCTCCGCTTCGTCCCAGCAGCGTATCGCCCACCACCGACAGGGCAGCGTCATCCACACCCACCCGGCCCTGATTGATCGATGACAATAGAAACGAGAGATCCCCACTCGGAAAGACCAGGATTCCGCTGATTACATACAGTTCGCTGGACTCTCTGTTGGAATCGAGTACCGACGAATCGACCTGATGGCGGTGGCTCAGCCTTCGGCCGCCAGCTGCCCACACGCCGCCGCGATCTCCTGGCCACGAGTGTCACGCACCGTGCACGGCACGCCCTGGGCCTCCACCCGCCGAACGAACTCTCGCTCAACAGGTTTCGGCGACGCGTCCCACTTCGAACCCGGAGTCGGATTCAACGGAATCAGGTTCACGTGCACCCGCGAACCAAGCGCCTTGTGCAACTTCTGACCCAACATATCCGCACGCCACGGCTGATCGTTGATATCGCGAATCAACGCGTACTCGATCGACACCCGACGACCGGACTTATCCGCGTAATACCTTGCAGCATCGAGCACTTCGGCTACCGACCACCGGCTGTTCACCGGCACCAACGTATCCCGCAGTTCGTCATCCGGAGTATGCAACGACACAGCCAAAGTCACCGACAGATCCTCATCGGCCAGCTTACGAATCGCCGGAGCCAAACCGACTGTCGACACGACGACGTTGCGCTGAGAGATACCCAAACCGTCCGGAGCCGGAGAAGTGATGCGGCGCACCGCATTCACCACCCGCTTATAGTTCGCCAACGGCTCACCCATGCCCATGAAGACGATGTTGGACAGGCGACCGGGGCCACCGGCGACCTCGCCGTCGCGGAGGGCGGCGGCCGCGGCGCGGACCTGGTCGACGATTTCGGCGGTGGAGAGGTTGCGGTTCAGTCCGCCCTGGCCGGTCGCGCAGAACGGGCATGCCATGCCGCAGCCCGCCTGGCTCGAGATGCACAGGGTGTTGCGGTCCGGATAGCGCATCAGCACGCTCTCCAGCAGCGTGCCGTCACCCGCCCGCCACAGCGACTTGCGGGTGGTGCCCTCGTCGCACACCACGTGCCGTACCTCCGACAGCAGCGGGGGGAACAGGGCCTCGGCCACCTTGGCGCGCAGGGGCGCGGGCAGGTCGGTCATCTGTTCCGGATCCGCCTGCAGGCGGCCGTAGTACTGCCGGGCGATCTGGTCGGCGCGGAACTTGGGCAGACCCAGCTCCTCGACCACCTTGCGCCGCTCCTCCGCGTCGAGGTCGGCGAGGTGTCGCGGCGGCATGCCGCGGCGCGGGGCATCGAATACGAGGGGCAGGGGGGTCGTCATAACCTCTCCAGTGTCCCATCCGTTCGCGGCCGCCAGGCGCGAGGGCGGCGATATCCCGGTCACATCGCACGACATGCCACGGATCGATGGGGCGATAGACGTGTACTGGCCATAGCTATCGGGAATGATCGGGATATGACCAGCGACGCAGTTCCGACCCCGGGCCCGGATCCGGTATCGCGCGCGAGCGGCGACCCCATCCCTCCGGCCCCCACAGGCGCACCCGTCCCGGCGTCTCCGACCCAGACCAAGGCGCCCGCCAAACACAGCCGTCCCCTGCGCACCCGCGCCGGATACACCTGGACCGCCCTGGTCGCGGCCGCGATCCTCGGCATCGTCCTGCTGATCTTCATCCTGCAGAACTCCGATCAGGTCCAGACCCATCTGTTCTTCTGGGACTTCACCCAGCCGCTGGGCGTCACCATCCTGCTGTCGGTGATCGCGGGCGCACTGGTGATGGCGCTGGTCGGCGGCTGGCGCATCCTGCAGCTGCGCCGGGCGGCCCGGAAGGGCTGATTACAGCAGCGCGGTGAACACCAGCCAGGAGACCAGCGCGGAGGGCAGCATCGAGTCCAGGCGGTCCATGATGCCGCCGTGGCCGGGCAGCAGCGTGCCCATATCCTTGATGCCGAGTTCGCGCTTGACCTGGGATTCGATGAGGTCCCCGCAGGTTGCGACGAGCACGACGGCAACGCCCAGCAGCACGCCGATCATCGAATTCGCCTGCAGCAGCAGCGTCACCGTGAGCAGACCGCCGATCACGCAGAACACCAGCGACCCGACGAAACCCTCCCACGACTTCTTCGGACTGATCGCCGGAACCATCGGATGCCTGCCGAACAGCACCCCCGCCACATAACCGCCGACATCCGAGCAGACGACCAGGATCATGAACGTCAGGACCCGCAGATTGCCCTTGTCCTCGAGCAGCAGTAGCGTCGCGAACGAGGCCAGCAGCGGGATCCAGGACAAGACGAACACCGTGATCGCCGTGTCGCGCAGGAAGTTTCGCGGCTGCGCGCCGAGCCCATGATCGAACAGTCGCCACGCCATGCACAGCAGTGCCGTGGCCCCGAACGCCCCCACCACGCCCTGGGTCCCATACGGCCAGGACAGCCAAATGATCGCCTGCCCGCCCACGATCAACGGAATGCGCGGCACCAGCACACCGGCCTCGCGCAGCCGCTTGGCCACCTCCCAGGTGGCGACGGCGATGGCCACCGCGATCACACCGATCAGAATCTTCGGCGCGAACAACAGGATCGCGATGAGCGACAGTCCCAGCGCGAACCCCACGGCCAGGGCCGCGGGTAGGTTGCGACCGGCCCGCGAAGACTTACCGCTCGGCTGCGCCTGCGGTTCGGGTGCCTCCTCGGCGGGTGCACCGTTCACGTCGCCGGCCGACACCGTGTCACCGGCCGCGGTTTGTTCGGCCACGATTGTCCCGTCGCTCACTTGTCATCCATTTCGTCCCCCACGAGCGGTCACCCCGGATCGGCGCGCGCCGGCCGGGCCTAGACCTCGAGCAGTTCGGATTCCTTGTGCTTGACCAACTCGTCGATCTGGCCGACGTACTTGTGGGTCGTCTTGTCCAATTCCTTTTCGGCGCGGCCCACTTCGTCCTCGCCGGCCTCGCCGTCCTTCTGGATGCGGCTCAGCTCCTCCATCACCTTGCGACGCACGTTGCGAATGGCGATCTTCGCATCCTCGCCCTTGCCCTTGGCCTGCTTGACGAGCTCGCGACGACGCTCCTCGGTCAGCTGCGGGATCATCACGCGAATGATGTTGCCGTCGTTGGTGGGATTGACGCCCAGATCCGAATTGCGGATCGCGGTCTCGATAGCCTGCAGCTGACCCTGCTCATAGGGCTTGATGACGACCATGCGCGGTTCGGGCACCGTAATGCCCGACATCTGGGTGACCGGCGTCGGCGAGCCGTAATAGTCGACGACGATCCGGTTGAACATGCTCGGATTGGCGCGACCGGTTCGAATCGAACCGAGGTCGTCCTTCGCCACCGAGACGGCCTTCTCCATCTTCTCCTCGGCGTCGAAGAGAGCTTCTTCAATCACGACCGTTTCCTCCACAGCGTCATCATGTTCGGCCCGTTCAGGACCGAACCAGTGTGCCGATCTTCTCGCCGGCCACTGCGCGGGCGATATTTCCCTTCGTCAACAGATTGAACACCAGAATCGGCATCTGGTTGTCCATACAGAGGCTGAACGCGGTGGCATCGGCGACCTTGAGCCCCCGCTCGAGACACTCCTTGTGCGTGATCTCGGAGAACATCTCGGCATCCGGATCGAGCTTGGGATCCGCGGTGTACACCCCGTCCACCGCCTTGGCCATGAGCACGACCTCGGCGCCGATCTCCAGCGCGCGCTGCGCGGCGGTGGTGTCGGTGGAGAAGTACGGCATGCCCATACCCGCTCCGAAGATCACCACGCGGCCCTTCTCCAGATGACGCTTGGCACGCAGCGGGATGTACGGCTCGGCCACCTGGCCCATCGTGATCGCCGTCTGCACCCGGGTGTCCACGCCCTGCTTCTGCAGAAAGTCCTGCAGCGCAAGGCTGTTCATCACGGTGCCGAGCATGCCCATGTAGTCCGAGCGGGCGCGGTCGAGGCCGCGCTCCTCGAGTTCGGCGCCGCGGAAGAAGTTGCCGCCGCCGTTGACCACCGCCACCTGGACACCAGTCGAGACCACATCGGCGATCTGCTCGGCGACCGTCTGCACCACGTCCGGGTCGAGTCCGACCTTGCCGCCACCGAACATCTCCCCACCCAGTTTGAGAAGTACTCGGCGATAGCCCTTACGGGCCGGTTCCGGGTCCGACATCGGTCTCCATTCTCTTCGGCAGCCTGGCTACACACATGCGAAAAGACCATCCGGTGTCGAGACGGACACGAGACGGTGACAAAGCTCTGTCCATCCTGCCCTACGACCGGCGCGAACCGTTACCCGGCCCCCGCCGAATCGACGCCTCGAGCTCGATCCGTCCGCAACTGTCCCGGCAAGCTCACCGCGCGCTCACAGGATTCTCTGGAGTAGGTCGGGCTGAATTATGGTCGTGACTACATCACTTGTCGACACTCCCACGATTCCGCCGCTGCCCGCGACGTCTCCGACCGCCGATCGTAGCGGCCGGATCGCCGAACGCGTCGGCCTGATCGCGCTGCTGACCGCCACGGCCGTGATGTATCTATGGAACATCACCATCAACGGGATGGGTAACCAGTTCTACGCCGGTGCGGCGTGGGCGGGTTCGAAGAGCTGGGAGGCCCTGCTCTTCGGATCGCTGGATACCGGGAACTTCATCACCGTCGACAAGCCACCGGTGTCGCAGTGGGTGATGGGCCTGTCCGGCCGGATCTTCGGATTCTCCAGCGCGAGCATGCTGATCCCGCAGGCGCTGATGGCGGTGGCCGCGGTCGCGCTGCTCTACGGCGCGGTCCGGCGGATCACCGGCAACCACAACGCGGCGCTGCTGGCCGGTGGTGCGCTGGCGCTGACCCCGGTGGCGGCGTTGATGTTCCGATTCAACAATCCGGACGCGGTCATGGTCCTGCTGATGATGGCGGGCGCCTATGCGACCGTGCGGGCGCTCGAACGGGCGTCGACGAAATGGATCCTGCTGGCCGGGGCGGCGCTGGGTTTCGCGTTCCTGGCGAAGATGCTCGAGGGTCTGATGGTGCTGCCCGCGCTGGGGCTGGCCTATCTGATCGCCGCGCCGAACCCGATCCGCACCAGGATCATCCAGCTGTTCGGGGCGCTGGTCGCCATGCTCGCCGCCAGCGGCTGGTACGTGTTCGTGACGCTGCTGTGGCCCGCTTCCAGCAGGCCCTATCTGGCGGGTTCGACGGATAACAACTTCATGAATCTGGTGTTGGGCTACAACGGATTCGCGCGTGTGCTCGGCCGCAATCATGGCGGCGGGGCACCGCACGCCGCCACGCCCGCCGCGCCTGCGGCCGCCACGCCGATGCCCGCGGGCGGCCACGGCGGTGGGTTCGGCGGGTTCGGCGGTCAGGTCCGGGGCGTCGAGCGGCTGTTCAGCGGCGAATTCGGTTATGAGATCGGCTGGTTGCTGCCCGCCGCGCTGCTGGCGATGGTGCTGGTGCTGGTATCGCGGGGACGCGCGCCGCGCACCGACATGATGCGGGCGGCGGCGATCGTCTTCGGCGGCTGGATCGTCGTCGACGGCGGCGTGCTGAGCTATATGAACGGCATGGTGCACCCGTACTACTGCCTGTCGATCGCACCGGCGGTCGCCGGCATGTTCGCGATCGGCGTCTGGGAGATGTGGACCAAGCGGCACACCATCTTCGGCCGCCTCGGCATGGCGGCGCTGGTGGCGACCACCGGCGTGTGGAGCTTCGTGCTGCTGCACCGCAACAGCGGTTGGCATCCCGAATTGCGCTGGGCGATTCTGGTGGTGACGATCGTCGTGGCGATCGCGCTGGCGCTGCCGTGGCACGGCCGGATCGATCGACGGGTGGCCGCGGCGATGGTGACGATCGGGATGCTCGCCAGCCTCTCGGGTGCGGCGGCCTACACGGTCACCACTATCGGCACCGCGCATTCGGGCGGCGGTCCCACGGTGGGACCGGCACAGGCCGGAAACCGCGGCGGCCTCGGCGGATTCGGCCAGACACAGTCCAATCCGCAACTGGCGGCGATGCTCTCGGCAACCGATTCGACCTGGGCGGCGGCCATCAACGGTTCCTCCGCGGCGGCCGGGCTGGAGCTGCAGAGCGATAAGGCGGTCATGGCGATCGGCGGATTCTCCGGCAGCGATCCGACCCCGACACTGGCGCAGTTCCAACAGGATGTGAAGGCGGGCAAGGTCGGGTACTACATCGTCGAGAGCGGCGGTCGCGGCGGCGGCGCGGGAGCGACCGCATCCGGCACCGGCCGGGGCGGCGATCAGCACGGTGGCGGCGGCACGGCGCGCGGCAACGGCACTGGTCAAGGCGCTACCCCCGGCAACAGCACCGGCCAGGGCGCTACCCCCGGCAACAGCACCGGCCAGGGCGCTACCCCCGGCAAGGGCACGGACCCGGGCGCCTTCCCCGGTACCGGCGGCGGCTGGGGCCGAAACCAGCACGCGGACATCACCAACTGGGTGACGGCCACGTTCACACCGCAGCAGGTCGGCAATGCCACGGTGTACAAGCTGTCCGGCTACACCGGGTAGCGGAATATGCGAAAGGGCCCCGCACACAATGAATTCGTGTGCGGGGCCCTTCCGATGTATCAGGCGCCGATCAGGCCTGGCCGACCTCGAAGCGAGCGAAGCGGGACACGGTCACACCGGCCTCGTCCAGCAGCTGCTTGACGGTCTTCTTGCTGTCGGTGACCGACGACTGCTCCAGCAGGACGACGTCCTTGTAGAAGCCGTTGACGCGACCCTCGACGATCTTCGGCAGCGCGGCCTCCGGCTTGCCCTCTTCGCGGGCGGTCGCCTCGGCGATGGTGCGCTCCTTCTCGACCACGTCGGCCGGGACCTCGTCACGGGTGACGTAACGGGCCTTCAGCGCGGCGATCTGCATGGCGGCGGCGCGGGCGACCTCGGCCGCCTTATCGCCCTCACCCTGGTACTCGACCAGCACGCCGACGGCCGGCGGCAGGTCCGAGGACCGCTTGTGCAGGTAGGTCGCGACCGGGCCGGTGAAGGACACGACGCGACGCAGTTCCAGCTTCTCGCCGATACGAGCGGCCAGCTCCTGCACGGCCTGCTCGGCGGTCTTGCCGTTGACGTCGACCGCCTTCAGCGCGTCCAGATCCGCCGGGCGGGCCTTGGCCGCGGCCTCGGCGATATCGCCGGCGAGGTTCTGGAACTCGTCGTTCTTGGCGACGAAGTCGGTCTCGGAGTTGATCTCGAACATGACGCCGTCCGATGCGGCGACCAGACCCTCGGCGGTCGCACGCTCGGCGCGCTTGCCGACGTCCTTGGCGCCCTTGATGCGCAGGATCTCGACGGCCTTGTCGAAGTCGCCGTCGGTCTCCTCCAGCGCCTTCTTGCAATCCATCATGCCGGAGCCGGTGAGCTCGCGAAGCCGCTTCACGTCGGCGGCAGTGTAGTTCGCCATCCTGGCGAGCCTCCTCGAATGTTGGTCTCTAGGTCTCTAGCACCACCATGCCGACCGCTTCCGAACAGGAAGGGCCGGCACAGTGAACAAACGTCCGCGGGCTGCGGTAGCAGCGTCAGGGCCGAAGGCGGCAGCTTGCGTAACCACGTAGGCCCCGCTGCCGCCATCGGACACTGCTCAGCTCTCGGCCGCGGCCGGCTCCTCGGCGGGCGCCGCGACGACCTCGGCGGGCACCTCGACAGCCTCGGCGGGCACCTCGACAGCCTCGACGACCTCGGCGGGCGCCTCGGCGTTCGGGCTGGCCTGAGCGAGCAGCTCCTGCTCCCACTCGGCGAGCGGCTCGCCGGCGCCGGCCTCGGGCTTGGCATCGCCGGTCGCACGCGCGGCACGGGCCTGCACGCCCTCAGCCACGGCGGAGGCCACGACCTTGGTCAGCAGCGCGGCCGAGCGGATGGCGTCGTCGTTACCCGGGATCGGGTAGTCGACCAGGTCCGGATCGCAGTTGGTGTCGAGGATCGCGACGACCGGGATGTTCAGCTTGCGGGCCTCGCCGACGGCGATGTGCTCCTTGTTGGTGTCGACCACCCAGATGGCCGAGGGCACCTTGGCCATATCGCGGATACCGCCGAGGGTGCGCTCCAGCTTGTTCTTCTCACGCGTGAGCATGAGGATTTCCTTCTTGGTGCGACCCTCGAAACCGCCGGTCTGCTCCATCGACTCCAGCTCCTTCAGGCGCTGCAGCCGCTTGTGGACGGTCGAGAAGTTGGTGAGCATGCCACCCAGCCAACGCTGGTTGACATACGGCATGCCGACGCGGGTCGCCTCGGCCGCGATGGCCTCCTGCGCCTGCTTCTTGGTGCCGACGAAGAGCACCGTGCCACCGTGGGCCACGGTCTCCTTGACGAACTCGTAGGCCTTATCGATGTAGGTCAGCGTCTGCTGCAGATCGATGATGTAGATGCCGTTGCGGTCGGTGAAGATGAACCGCTTCATCTTCGGGTTCCACCGGCGGGTCTGATGACCGAAATGCGCGCCGCTGTCGAGCAGCTGCTTCATAGTTACGACAGCCATGGCTCCGTAACAACCTTTCGTTGCTGGTTGACGCAGGAATCGGCGATTCCTGCCCTGGCGCCCGGGGAAGTCGGACCCGATTCGGCACTAGCTCGAAACGATCGGGACCAGCCGACGACCCACAGTTGCGGGCGCGCGAAGTCGATCCGGTGATGAGCGGACCGCGGGACCAGTTTACGGGCCAGGGCCGCCGGAACCTAAACGGGGTGGTCGCTCCCGGTTCAACCCCTATTCACACCGGCAATAGTTGGTCAATCGTCCAGAAGATATGTCAGCCTCCGCACCCATGCCCCACCGTGGAGGAATGCGCGCACTGACTCCGGGCGTTCGCTGGGCCGCCGTCGTGGCCGCGACCGTCGCACTCGCGTTCGGAACGACCGTGACCGAACCCGCATCGGCCGATCCGGCGCCGATCTCCCGCCTGACCGTCCGGGGCTCGTCGTTCGTCGACGAATACGGACGGGTGGTGCTGCTGCACGGGGTGAACAACGTCGACAAGGACGCGCCCTATGTGACGCCCGGCGATGGCCTCACGGTGACCGCCCGCGATGCGGAGCTGCTCGCGAGGCACGGCTTCACCGCGGTCCGGCTCGGCGTCGAATTCGCCGGACTCATGCCCGAGCGCGGGCATATAGACCACGATTACATCGAGCGCCTGGCGCGGACGGTGGACGCGCTCGGACGGGCGGGCATTCATGTGCTATTGGACGATCATCAGGATTCGATGAGCGCCGTCTTCGGCAGCAACGGCTTCCCGGCCTGGGCCGTCGACCCGAAACCCTTTCCGGGCGAACCGAATCCGGGCTGGCCGCTGAACAGCGCGACGATGCTGTCGCTGAATCTGGCCTGGACGAACTTCTGGAACAACTCCGGGGGCGTGACCGATCGGCTCGGCGACGCCCTGTCGGCGCTGGCCGCCCGACTGCGCGGCAATCCCGCGGTACTCGGCTACGAGGTGCTCAACGAGCCGTGGCCGGGGGTGGCCTATCCCACCTGTATTCCGTTGGGCTGCCCCAAGTTCGACGCGCAGTATCAAGGCGTGCACGAACGGCTGACGCGCCGCATCCGCGAGGGTGATCCGGCGGCGACGGTGCTGTGGGAGCCGAATGTGCTGTGGAACGAGACGATTCCGACCCATATCGCTGAACCGCCGCTCACCCCCGCCCTCACCGATCCGTCGATCGTGTTCTCCTTCCACGACTACTGCACGTTCAACGAGGCGGCGATCTATCTCGGCCTGCCGCCCGAGCTGATCGGCCTGTGCGATGTGCAGCACGATCGCACCTGGTCCAACTACGAGGCCGTCGCCGCGCGCACCGGAATCCCCGCCCTGGTCACCGAATTCGGCGGCGACGCCCGAGCCGATACCGCCGCCCGCACCCTCGACCGGGCCGACCGCCACCTCGTCGGCTGGATGTGGTGGCATTACAACAGCATCGACGGCCCCACGGCCCATCCGGACCCGTTCACCGGCGACCTGGGCCGACAACTGGTGCGCACCTATCCTCGCGCCACCGCCGGAACCCCACTGTCGCTGACCTTCGACGCGAAGACGGGCGAGACCCACTATCGCTATCGCCCCGAAAAGCGTGCCGCCCCAACCGAAATCATCACCTCGGACCTGCACTATCCCCACGGATACACCGTCGACGTGCGGGGCGGACGAGTCACATCGGCATCCGGCAGCCGGGTGATCACCATCGCGGCGGCGGCCGATGCGCAGGTCGTGGAGGTGACGGTCACAGCGCGCGGGTGACGGCCTCTCGGTGGGTGATATCGAGAGACGGAACGTGAACACACTCTGTTCACAACCGTCGAGTTATCCACACTCGCCGAAGACGCCATACCCGCGAGCTCCCCGCACGAGCAGGCTGACGGTATGCGCTGGCCCATCCTCATCCTGCTGACCTGGCTCGCCCTTCCGATCGTGCTGCCCGCCCCCGCGGCGGAGGCCGCACCGGTCGGCCGATTCGATTGGCCGCTGCATCCCCGCCCGCCGGTGCTGCGCCGATTCGACAAACCCGCCCACGACTGGCTGCCGGGCCATCGCGGCGTCGATCTCGGCGGCGCCGCAGGCCAATCCGTACTCGCCGCGGGCGACGGTATCGCGGCCTTCGCCGCCGAGGTGGCCGGTAAACCGGTCGTCTCCATCGACCATCCCGGCGGCCTGCGCACCACCTACGAACCGGTGCGCGCGACCGTCCTCGCGGGCCGCCGGGTCCTGCGCGGCGAGGTGGTGGGCACCCTCGAGCCCGGCCACCCGTCCTGCCCCGACGTCTGCCTGCACTGGGGGCTACGCCGCGACCACGACTACCTCGACCCGCTCGGCCTCCTCCACACCGCCCCACTGCGACTCAAACCACTGGAGAACTCACTCACCCGACCACGATTGGATTCGAACCGATGACATCCGACACCCTTGTACCCATCCACCATTCGGCGACGTCGATCGGATTCCCACTGCGGCCCAACGACTCTCGCGAATCACCCGACCGGCCGGTGGGACCCTGTTACTTTCCGTTGTGGACCAACCATTCTCACGAGTCACCCGAGCCGCCAGCGAGCCCCTACCGCTCTCCGCTACGAACCGAACACTCTCGCGTATCGCCACAGCAGCCAGTGGGGCCCTACCGATTTCCGCTTCGGGCCGACGACTCTCACGAATCACCCGAGCAGTCGGCGGGCCCCCATCGTTTTCTGCTGTGGGCCAACGACTCTCACGGATCAGCCGAGCGGCCCGCGAGGCCCTGCCGTGATTGCGGAATCGAGGCTCTCGCCGACAAGCCGTGGGCGTGGCCGGCCGACTATCGGCGTGGGTCAGCGGGCGGCGGAGCCGACGGATTCGCGCTCGGCGAGATCGCGCTTCCAATCGCGGAAGCCCTCTTCCGTGCGGCCGCGGCGCCAGTAGCCGGAGATGGAGGCGAATTCCGCCGGGACCCCGCGCTCCTTGCGGATGTAGGGACGCAGCTCGTGCATCACCGCCTGCGCCTCGCCGTGGATGAAGACGTGCACCCGCCCGTCGCGCCAGGGCTCAGCGCGCACCGCGGCGGCCAGCGCCTCTCCCTGCGCGCCGGCGCCGCGATGGATCCAGCTGAGCTCCACGCCAGCGGGACGCTCAACGGTCAATTCGTCCGCGGGACCGGCGATCTCGACGAAGACCCGGCCGACGGCATCCGCAGGCAGGGCGGCACAGGCGGCGGCGATGGCGGGCAGTGCCGACTCGTCACCGGCGAGCAGATGCCAGTCGGCCTCGGAGCTGGGGGCATAGGCGCCGCCCGGACCGAACAGGTCGATCGTGTCGCCCGGGCGTGCGCCGGCGGCCCACGGCCCGGCGACGCCCTCGTCGCCGTGGTAGACGAAGTCGATCGCGATCTCCTCGGCCTCGGCATCGATCGAGCGGACCGTATAGGTGCGCGTCACCTCACCGCCGGACTCGGGAAACAGCAGCTTGACGTAGGCATCGGTGAAACCGTTGGGCTGGAAGGCCGCGAAACCGGGGCCGCCCAGCCGGACCCGGATCAGATGATCGCTCAGGCGTTCGGTGCCACGGACCACAAAGCTGTGTCGGGTGCGAGCCAAGGAAAACACCTCCACAATTAGGGTTACCTAAGCGATCCTAGCAAGAAGTATCGACGATAGCTCGGGATATATCCAGTTACTTCGCATCTCCGAACGCAGCAGGATGGAGCCATGTCCGAACAGCCGGAGTCGCCCTTCTCCTATGCAGAAGTCGGCGCCACCGCTCATCAATTCCCGCCCGGCTACCACCATTTCCGCGTGCGCCGACGTCTCGGCACCGGCCGCGCCCTGTTCGAATCGGCCGCCACGCAGATCCTGACATACCGAATGCAGCAGGGCACCGGCATCTTTCGCGGCGCCGACACGCCCACCGCCGCCCCGGGCACCCACCTGACGGTGCGACTCGCCCTCGGCCCGTTGGGCGTCACCGCACCCTGCCGCATCGTCTACGTCGTGGACGAACCCGACCGCCGCGGCTTCGCCTACGGCACCCTCCCCGGCCATCCGGAGATCGGCGAGGAGCTGTTCCTGGTCGAATACGACCCCTCCGACGATTCGGTCCACGGCGTGGTGGCCGCCTTCTCCCGCCCCGGCACCTGGTACACCCGCTTAGGCGGCCCGGTGGTCCGCCTGATCCAACACTGGTTCGCGAGGAGGTACATCGCCACGATCCGCCCCACCTGAGGCACGGCCGGGAAGGTATGAACCGTGCCCGGCGGCCGAACCGCCAGGACGAACGGCTCCAGTTTCCGTCGCGGATGCCATTACCCGGTCCGGCCACGAGTCGTCTGGGCGGACGCCTCCGGGAGTTCGACAATCCGACCGTGGATCGGTCCGCGCGGACATCTCGGGAAGTTCGACGATCCGGCCACGGATCGGTCCGCACGGAGACCTCCGGAAGTCCAACGCCCCAGCCGCAAATCGGTCCGCACGGAGACCTCCGGAAATCCAACGCCCCAGCCACAAATCGGTCCACGCGAAGACCTCCAGAAGTTCGGCAATCCGGCCGCGGTCATCCATGTGGAGACCCTCCGGACGTTGGACGATGCGGCCCGAACGAAATCCCTTGCAGGGCATGATCTACCACCGACACCGCGGCATCGACTCGCGCGATGCGAGTGAAACCGCATGGGGGACAAAGGAGTACTGCAGGCGACGATTCAGCAGATCAGCCAGACGATCGTCACCGCCGAGAGGGATCTCTCGGATCCACAGCGCACGGCCGACCATACGATCGACGACATCAGGATCCGACGAGCGGACGCGCCAACGCGGGCTTCGTTTCCGACTTATCCGGATGAACGACCGTCCGCGCGGCAGCCCGTCAGTTCGCCGACAGGTGAGCGATCAGAGCCGCGGCCTCGGCGCGCAGCTGGTCGGCCCGGTCCGCACGGCCCAGTGAATCGTATTCCTTTGCGACCGTGACCCTTTCGTCCGCCTCGGCGCGGACGATCCGCTCGATATCGGATTCGGTGAGCTCACGGCGGCGGGCCTCGGCCACGCCCAGGCCGACAGCACTGGTCTCGATCGCACCGGCGTTGACCTCGGCGGCGTCGACGGCCTCGGCGTTATCGATCGCTCCCAGCGCGGAACGCAGTGCAGCAGCGGCCACACGGTCCCGCCTCTTCATGGCGACAGACAGCGCGGCGCGCAGCCGCGCACGCAGCGGAAGCGATTCCGTCAGCTCGGTCATGATCAAGACGGTACGTGCCGAACGGCACAAGGGCGACTCATTTCCGCGGTATCGGTTTCCGGCTGCCCTGAGACGTAGCGGCCGAACGCTCGCTCCATGCGGACCGACCGCAAGGATCGCCCCGGGCGGTTCAGGCGCGTCGACTCCAGCCGGAACATACAGCAGCCGGACCCCGCTCCGCGCGGACCGACCGAGGATCGGCGCGAGCAGTTCAGGCGCGAGCTCGACTCATCTCCGCAGCATCGGCTCCAACCGGAACAGATGGCGGCCGCACGCTCGCTGCACGCAGACCGACCGACGATCGGCACGAGCAGTTCAGATGCGGGCTCGACCCATTTCCGAGCGCATCGGCTCCAACCGGAACACACGACAGCCGCACCCCCGCTTCACACAGACCGACCGACGACCAGCGCGAGTAGTTCAGGCGCAAGCTCGACCCATTTCCACAGCATCGACTTCAACCGGAACATACGGCAGCCGGACCCTTGCTCCGCGCGGGCCAGCTGGGATCGACGTAGGCGGTTCAGGCGCGGGGATGCGCCTGCTCGTGGGCCTTCTTGAGCCGTTCGATCGACACGTGGGTGTAGAGCTGAGTCGTGGCCATGCTGGCATGGCCGAGGATCTCCTGCACGATGCGCAGGTCCGCGCCGCCTTCGAGCAGATGGGTGGCGGCGGTGTGCCGCAGGCCGTGCGGGCCCATATCGGGAGCGCCCGGAATCGCCGAAATCACCTCGTGCACCACCGTTCTGGCCTGCCGCTGATCCAGCCGGCGGCCTCGTCGGCCCAGCAGTAGCGCCCGTCCCGATTCGGGGTTCACCAGCAGCGGGCGACCATAGCGCAGCCACATCTCCAGGGACTGGTCGGCGGGAATCCCGAACGGCACCGACCGTTCCTTGTTGCCCTTACCCAGCACCCGCACCTGCCGCCGCTCCCGATCGACATCGTCGATATCCAGTCCGCACAGCTCACTCACCCGAATTCCGGTGGCGTACAACATCTCCACGATCAGCCGATCCCGCAACGCCATCGGATCATGCTGGGCTGCACCGGATTCCGCCGCCGCCATGGCCTCGCGCGCCTGCTCACGTCCCAGCACCGCGGGCAGTGTGCGATGTGCCCGAGCCGATCCCAGCCGCGAGCCGGGATCCACCGCGAGCCGCCCGGTGCGGGTGAGCCATGCGGTGAAGGTCCGGGCCGCGGAAGCCCGCCGCGCCATCGTCGTGCGCGCCACACCACTCGCGGACTGCTTGGCCAGCCACGATCTCAGCAGCGCGACATCGATCTCCCCCACCCCGGAATCCGCCGCCCGCGCATACAGATGCAGCAGCAGCGACCGGGCATCGCCGAGATAGGCGCGCACGGTATGCGCCGATCGATTCCGCCCGAGCCGCAGATGCCGCCCGTACTCCTCCAGCAGCGCCACCAGGTCCTCGGGCAACTCGTCCATACCCTCCACGGTCACCGACCAGCCACACCCAGGCAAGTCCCCGCGCCGAACGAATCCTGGTTCATCCCATCACGTTGCGCCCGACCGGGTATTCACCGACCGTGCGAGCTGATGGGTCAGCAGGACACCGAGTTGATCGGTGACCTGGTCGAGCGGAAGCAGCGAGCGGCTCGCGATAGCCAGAACAACGCCGCCCTCGATCGCGGCGATACCCAGCGTGGCCGTGGCTTCCGCGGTGGCGGGGTCGAGGCCCTCGGCCTCGAGTTGGACGGTGATCTCCCGCTGCCAGTCGGCGAAGGTTTCGGCGGCGATCGCGGGGGCGGTCGGCACCTCCGCGCCGCCGAGAGCGGCGGCCACGACCGGGCAGCCCGCCTGAAAATCGGAGGCCACCAGGATGTCTCGCCACATCTGCATGAAGGCGCCCAGTCGAGCGAGCGAGCCCTCCCGATCGTCGACGGCCGAGATCGCCTCCGTGACCACTTTCCCCGCAGTGCGTGCGGCCTCCTCGACCAACTCCTGTTTGCCGCCGGGGAAGTTCTGATAGATCGACCGACGCGCTGTCCTGCTGCGTTCGACGAGCTCGGTCATCCCGGTCCCGGCGACGCCCTTACGGCGAATGAGGTCGATCGCGCCCGCGATGAGCCGATCGCGCGGCCGAGCGGTCATCTCGCACTCCTTCCCTCGGTCGGTCACCCGTTGCGGTAGAACGATCGTGCTACTAGCGTGCAAACGAGTGTTACTTCAAGTTACGTCAACTTTGCCAGAAATGAGTACCACCGTGAGCACATCCGATACCCGGACCTCGAACGATTTCGACGCCATCGTGGACGGCTCCGGGATGGGTAGCATGGTCGCCGCCGTATATCTCGCCGCTGGCGGTAAACGCACCCTGGTCCTCGAGTCCTATGACGTGATCGGCGGCAGCACCCGTGTATTCCGCCGCGCGGGCAAATGGGAGTTCGACGTGGGCGTGCACTATCTGGGCGACTGTGGGCCCGCCGGGCAGATCCCCCGCATTCTGCGCGGTGTGGGCCTGGACAAGAGGATCGAATTCCTGCCGCTGGATCGCGACGGGTTCGACACCATCGTCTTTCCCGATCCGACCCTGAAGATCCCGGTTGGCTGGGACAACTACCAGGCCAACCTCATCGAGGCCTTTCCCGAGGAGGAACGCCGGATCCGCAGGTAGTCGGCATTCTGCGCCGCATCGGCGGCAGCATCGACCATTCCCGCACGCCCGCTTCGCTTTTCGGCAATGCCCGCTTCCTGGTCGAGGCCGGTACCGCCGCACTGTGGGCGATGCGGCCGCTGACGCATCTGCTGAACGCACACGGGCTGAGCCCGCGCTTGAAGGTGGCGCTCGCGGTCCAGTACGGCACCTATGCCAGTCCGCCGCATCGGACGCCGGTGATGGTGCACGCGTCATGCTGCAGAACTTCCTCAGCGACGGCGCCTGGTTCCCCAAGGGCGGCGGCCAGGTGCACTCGGCACGGCTCGGCGAGGTGGTCGTCGCGGACGGTGGGCAGATCCGCACCCGTGCCACGGTCCGGCGCATCCGGGTCGAGAACAAGCGGGTCACCGGTGTCGAATTGGCCGACGGCACCCGACTGCGTGCGCCGGTCGTGGTCTCCAATGCCGATATCAAGAAGACCTACCTGGAGTTGGTCGGCCGCGAACATCTGCGCGGCCTGACGACCCTGCGGGTGAAGCGGTTCCGGATGTCGCAGCCGTTCTTCCAACTGCTATCTCGGCGTGGACATCGACCTGAGCGAGCGCATCCCCAACACCAACTTCTACTCGGCGCCGACCTCCGAGGACGTCACGTCACTGTTCGAGGATCTGGCCGAGAACAGGCACGGCCGGACGATCGACGAACGCCTCGAACAGGCCCGCGGACGTCTACCCGCCTACGTCAGCGTGACCACCATCAAGGATCCGGACAACCCGCGCGGCGCGCCCGCCGGATGCTCGGTACTCGAGGTCATGACGCTGCTGTCCTCCGACCCCGAATTCTGCGGCCTGCGCGCCTGGCCGGAGCCCGGGGACGACAGCTACCGCACCGATCCCGAATACGTGCGCCGCAAAGAAGCCTTCACCAACATCATGATTCAGCGTGTCGCCGAGGTCATTCCGGGCATCGAGAAGCACATCGTCTGGCGCGAGGCCGCCACCCCACTGACCCACCACCGCTACACCCGTTCCACCGACGGCACTCCCTACGGACTGGAACTGTCCATCACCCAATTCAGCCCCCTACGCCCCGGAGGCCGCACCGAAATCGAGGGCCTGTACCTCTGCGGCGCCTCCCTCGCCTGGGGCCCCGCTGTCGAGGGCGCAATGCTCTCCGGCCTACACGCCGCCGCAGCGGCCCTCAACCGCGACCTGGACCGCGAAATCCGTTCCGGCACAGTACTAGGCGACGCCCACGACCAATCCACATCCACCGCCGACTGGGATCCACTATCCGCCGCCAAAGCAGTCGCGACCCGAACCCGACGTTCCCCCGCGCCACTCCCGACCCCACACACCACCGCGACCTTCGACCACGAAATCTCTTCTGGCACAGCGCTCGGGCACGCGCACGACCGCTCCGACGAACCAACTGGCCGAAGGCCCGCTAGCTGCATGAGGCCATGACATTGGTTACGCCAGCCGGGAACCGATCCCCGTATCGACCAACTCGAGCGTCAACAACATCCTGACCCTCAACAACTAGTACTCCAGCCGGACTTCGTTGGTGACGGCAGCGCTGGTGGACGGGGCTGCTGGTAGCAGGGCGGCCACCGCGTGATCATGTCGTGTTTGTG